>JANMYM010000028.1:0-91414 GCA_031382085.1 Gammaproteobacteria bacterium | reverse complement strand
CCGAGCTGCGTGCCGGCGAGATCCTGTTGACCGCGCAGCATTGCGATGACCAGCTGGAAACAGTGTTGCTGCAATTGTTTCGCGGCGCGGGCGTTGAGGGACTGGCTGCGATGCCGGCGAGTGCGCAGTTCGGGCGTGGCCTGCTGGTACGGCCGTTGTTAGCCTGGCGGCGCGCCGATCTGGAAACAATTGCCCGCGGCTGGGACCTCGGGTTTGTGGACGACCCCGGCAATCGCGACACGCGTTTTGATCGTAATTTCCTGCGGCACGAAATCATCCCGCGGCTCAGCGCGCGCTGGCCGGCGCTGGCGACTACCGTGGCTCGGTCCGCCGGACATGTCGCTGCAGCGGCGCAGCTGGTCAAGACATTGGCGGCGCAGGACCTGCCGTTGGTTCTGAAAGACGGCGCGCTCGATATCGCATTGCTGACCGCGCTGCCCGACGCGCGCCAGCGCGGTACCGTCAGGGCCTGGTTGCGATCTTGTGGCCTGCCACTGCCTGACCAGACACATCTGCAACGGATCCTGCAGGAGTTGATAGGCGCGCGGTCGGATCGTCATCCGCAGGTGCAATGGCCTGGTGGCGCGGCCTGGCGCGAGCGCGGCATGCTGCGCGCAGCCGCCGCAATGCCGCGCCGTATGGCGCGCAAGCTGGCATCGGAGCCCTCGATTGCCTGGGACTGGCGCGCCGGAAATTATCATGGCCTTGCCTGGCAGCCGGATTCGCAGGGACCCATCGATGGCAGCCGGCTGCCGCCGCGAATCGAGGTGCGATTTCGCGCCGGCGGGGAGCGACTGCGCCCGCGCGCGCGTGGCGCGCGCCGGGCACTCAAGGATCTGCTGCGCGAAGCTGCCGTGTCGGAGCGGAGCCGCAACGCCATACCGTTGTTCTTTACTTCCGCCGGGTTGTTGGCTGTGGGAGCACACTGGGTCAATTTCGACCACCCGGCCGTGCGCAGCGGCGCGCTCGAGCCCGGGCGCTTTATCGCGATCGCAATCGGCTAGGGAACCTGCACCACGCCCGACAACGAGTAGCGTCGCTTGATATCCAGCGAAGCTAACAACCGGCCGTCGATGCTGCTGCGCTCCTCAAGAATGCCGGCAAGAAAATTGCCGAGAAAATAGCTGGCGCCGTCGTTGGCTAGTGTCAACCGGGACCAGCCGCGCTCGATGTCCGGCGCGACGCTGCACAGCAGCCGACCGTCGGGCGCAAAACACTCGGCGCCGCGACCCGTGGCAATCCACACCTTGCCGTCACGAAGCACGGCAGGCCCGAAGGTGCCGCGCACCTCGTCTGCTGTGAAGCCCGGAAAATCCGGCAGTTGCCGCTCGGTCTGCAGATCAAAGCGCATGACCCGGCGGCCGCCCTCGGACACGTAGAACAGCGTGCGGCGGTCCGGGGCAAGCGCCATGTGCGTAATACAGTGAAAGCCCTGGCGGCCGCCATCCACGGCCGCCGCGAGACCCCGGCACACCGGGGGGTCGAGGCTGCCGACGTACAATCTGCGGGCCGGATGCGCCGGGTCCTCGCCGATCCGGCTGTGCAGGCCCGCAGCGAATTGCCCGGCGGCGGTAAACAACAGCGAACCGATGCGCGCCCGCGGCAGCGCCGGCGCCAAGCCTAACAATTCGCCCGCCGGGGAAAACGCGCTGATCGTCTGGCTGACCGGATCGCAGGCATAGAGCCTGCCATCGCCGGGATCGAGCGCCAGGCCGACGACCAGGCCAGTCTGGCCCGTGCGCCACTCGCCTAACAGACGAGAGTCGCGATCGTAGTGCAGGATGCGGCCTGCGCCGGCGTGGCGGCGCAAGTCGACCTGCGTATCGTCGACATCGGTGGCGGCGATCAGCAGGTCGCCGGATCGGGTGCTGTTTCTCATGCGATCGATCTCTGCAGGGACCGTGCAATCCACACTGTCAGCAAGAGTGCGGGCAGCATCATCATTGCGCCCAGGGTGTAGGGCGCATCGTAGCCAGCCAGATCGTACAGCGCGCCGGAAAAGGCAGCACCCGCGAAGCGCGCGAGACTGCTGCTCGACTGGTATATACCCATCACGGTGCCGCGCGTGTTGCCGGCCGCACGCGATGACACCAGGGTTTGCAGGCTGGTACCGAACAGCGCGGTTGCCACTGAGCCACACAGGATGCCCACAGTCAGCCAGCCAAAACCGTCGGCCAGCACCAGGATCAGCCAGCCGACGCCATAACAGACGATTCCGACCCTGACCGTTCGCAGCTCGCCGAGCCGCTGAATAACGAGACCCGTCACGAAGAACTGCATGGCAGCGACGCCGAGACCGTTGATCGTGAAGAGCTGCGTAATCGAATGCGTATCGAAGTGGTGTTTGTCGTGGGCCCAGAGCGCGAGCAATGACTCACGCATGGCGGCGCAGACGAATACGGTCAGCGACAGCACCAGCATCAGCAGCAGGGTGGTGTCGCGGCGAATGATCTCGGTGCGTGTTTGCATCCCGACCGGAGTGTCGTGGGATATCCGCGACGGATGATGGGTTTCGGGGAGCAGGAACACGATGGCCGCAAATGACAGCAATGACAGGACAGCCGCCATGAACGCTGGCCGGTGCAGATCCGCGGCCACCGGCGTGACGTTGCCTGCCAGCAGTCCGCCCAGCAGGGGTCCGAGCGCATAACCCAGCGCGAAGGCCGACGACACTCGTGCGAGGCCGGCGGCGCGTTTCTCGGGTGGGCAGACATCGGCCACGTAGGCGTAGGCCGTTGCCAGGTTGCCGGAGGTGAATCCGGACAGCATCCGCGACAGCACCAGCACCGCAATGCTGTCGGCGAAACCTAACAGTAAATAGGCGCCAGCATGGCCCAGCATGCTGATCATCAGCACCGGCCGCCGGCCCATGCGGTCGCTGATGCGGCCGAGGATGGGTGCGCCCACAAACTGGAACAGCGCGTGCAGGGAGATGACAAAAGTCACCCACCCCGGCGACAAGCCGAGCTTGACCGCATAGAAGGGCACCAGCGGTATCAGTACTCCGAAGCCTAACAAATCGACAAATACCACCAGCCACAGCGCCGCCAGGCGTCGACCGACGTCGCGTGCCGGTGCGCTCAGGGGTAGAGTCCCAGGAAGCGCGATAGATTGGCGCCGCGGGAGTTGTCGATCCAGCCGCTGACGCGGTCGCTGACCAGGCGCAGGTTGACGCTGTGAAATACTGGAATCAACGGATAATCCGCCAGCGCCAGCGTTTCGGCAGCCGCCAGGCCCGCGCCGCGCGCCTTGGGGTCGAGCAGCGCATTCGCGGCCGCCAGGCGCCGGTCGAACTCGGCGTTGCCATAGCCGGTGAGGCTCCCGCGCTCCTTGTTAGCCAGCAGGTCGAGAAACGTGACGGGATCATCGAATGAAGAGAACCAGGCATACAGCGCTATTTGATACTTTCCGCTACGCGCTGCGGCAATGACCGAGGTCAGGTCCTGGCTCTGGATTTCAACGGCAATTCCCGCGGCCCGCCACATCGCGAGCATTGCCAGTGCCAGAGCTTTCGACTTGCCGTCCGAGGGGTACAGCAGGCGCAGTGGCGCCGCACCTGCGCCGCCAGCGGCGGCCAAATCGCGCGCCAGCACGCGGCGCGATTGGGGTGGCAGGGCGGCGTCCGCCAGCGACGGCAAGGGGTAGTCCGAGATCACCTCGGGCACCAGCGAGAATGCCGGCCGACCGCTGCCGCGCAGGACTTTGTCAGCCAGTACCTCGCGGTCGAGCGCCAGGGATAGCGCGCGCCGCAGACGCACATCGGCCAGGGCAGGGTCCTTCAGATTGAGCAGCAGCATGTTGCTGCCAAAACCGGTGCTGCGATGCAGCCGGGCGCCGGCCTGAGCGCGCACGGCATCGATGCGGTCGAGCGGAAAGCGCACGGCGACCTGTAATTCGCCAGTCTGAAACCTGCGCCAGCTGGCGCCTTCGTCCTCCACCGGCACATAGCGCACTTCATCGAGCGTCACCGTCGCCGCGTCGCGATAGCGCGCATTGCGGCGTACCCGCAGGCTGGCGCGCGGCACGACCTCGGCTAACACAAAGGCGCCGTTACTGACCATCCTGCCCGGCCGCGTCCAGCCGCGGCCATCGCGCGCTATGGCGTGCGATGGTACTGGCGCGGCCGCGATGCCCGACAGCACTTCGAGCATTTGTGGCGCCGGTTGCTCGAAATCCAGCCGCAACGTGCGTGCGTCGACAGCCCGCACGCCTAACGACGTTGCAGGCGCGCGGCCGGCATTTACCGCGCGCGCATTCCTCAGGGGGTACATGAATGACGCGTAGCGCGCCGCAGTTTCCGGCGCCAGCAGGCGGCGGAAGGAATATTCAAAGTCAGCGGTTGTCAGCGCGACGCCGTCCGACCAGCGCAGATTCGGGCGCAGCGTGAATCGCATGCCACGCCCATCAGCATCCAGCGCCCAGCTTTCGGCGCAGCCTGCGGCGATCTTGCCGGCGGCATCCACCGTCACGAGCCCTTCGAATAAATCGTAGAGCACGACGGAAGCCGAGGTGCCTATAGCCTGGTGCGGATCGAGGCTGTCCGGCTCATTGCCGATGCCGCGGGTCAGTACGCCTGCGGCACACGCATAGGGTCCGGCGACGGCAGCTGTTCCCAGTAGCCAGCATCCGACGAGCAGTTGGGCAATGCGAAGGCGCTCAGTACGCATTGCATGCGAGCCTAGCACACCCCTACCATCGGTCGCAGTTGCGCACTACGCGAATGTTCCAAAGCACCCGAGGTTTGTGATGACGGCTAACAAAGATTTTACGATCCGGGAAGACGGCGGCTATGAGACCGTGCCGCTGCGCCGCGACAGCGTCGCGATAGGCATCGTGCAGACGCCAGCCACCGGCATCGATGGCGATGATCCGGCGCCGGGCTTGCGCGCCAATCTCGACTACATGCTGCGCTGTATCGACAAAGCGCAAAGCTTCGGTGGACCCTGCGATCTGCTGTGCTTCCACGAATTCCCGTTGCAGGGCTATCGGCTGGGCTGGGATCGCAAGCAGTCGCTGCGCGTCGCAATCGAAGTCCCGGGCCCGGAGGTCATGGAAATCGCGGCGCGCGCCAGGCGCTGCAACTGCTACATCGCCTTTGGCTGCCTGGCCCGCGACGCCACCTGGCCGGGGCATTTGTTCAACTGGCAGGTCCTGGTGGGCCCGCAGGGCAACCTGGTCGATGTCCACTGGAAGCAACGCAACGTTCGCGGCATGTTCCCAGGCTCTGAAAACCTCACGACGACGATTTACGACATCCTCGATGAATATGTGGAACGTTATGGCTGGGACCGCGTCATCCCGGTAGCGCAAACGGATATCGGCAATATCGCGATGTCGGCGGTGCAATTTGAACCCGAGCTGTTTCGCTGCATGGCGCTCAAGGGTGCCGAGATCATCTGCCGGACCGCGACCGGTGGCTGCGAATGGGACGACATCCGCCTGACGTCCTACCACAACTCGCTGTATACGACGCTCGTGAACAACAGCCTTGGCCTGGGCGGCGAGGTGCCGGATTTCTTCATCGACAGCGCACCGCGCAACGATTGGATCGGCCGCTCGGCGATTTTCGGGCCGCGCGGTGATGTGTTGACCGAGGCGGACAAGTTCGAAGCCCGGCGCCGCGTTGCGATCAATATGAAGGACTTCCGCGCCAAACACCGACTGCCGGATGTCCATTTCCCGATCTACAAGCAGGTCTATGACCGATACCGGGTGCGTTACGACGCCGGCATCTACTCCCGGGCGCTTCCTGAGACCAAACTCGAAGCGTTTCAGCAGTTTCAGAAAGCGGCGCGCTGGACCCATTATTGGTAAGCCCAAAATTGGTAAGCCCAAAATTGGTAAGCTAAGGTGGCTGCAAAGGTGCATGGCGCGCGCCGCGCAATTTTGCTACCCTGACTGCCCGTCGTGATCTGGAATTCAGCGCTCGTCGACAGCGGGCAATTTTAGATCACTCTCTAGTTCGAATCCTGCGACGGGTGCCCCATGCCTCGATTTATTTTTGTCACCGGCGGTGTCGTTTCTTCTTTGGGGAAGGGCATCGCCTCTGCGTCGTTAGGTGCGATCCTCGAGGCCCGCGGCCTCAAGATCGCGATGGTCAAGCTCGACCCCTACATCAACGTTGATCCGGGCACCATGAGCCCGTTCCAGCACGGCGAGGTTTTTGTCACGGCGGACGGTACCGAGACTGATCTTGACCTTGGTCACTACGAACGCTTTGTGCACACGACCACCGGGCGCAACAGCAATTTCACCACTGGGCGCATCTACGAGCGCGTGATCGCGAAGGAGCGCCGCGGCGACTACCTGGGTGCGACCGTGCAGGTGATTCCGCATATCACGGACGAGATCAAACGCAGTATTGTGTTAGGCGCCGGGGAGTCCGATGTCTGCATGGTGGAAATCGGCGGTACAGTCGGTGATATTGAATCGTTGCCGTTCCTGGAAGCTATTCGCCAGTTGGGCGTGGAGCTGGGTCGCAACAACTGCGTGTACATCCATCTGACGCTGGTGCCGATCGTTGGCGGCTCCGGTGAGATCAAGACCAAGCCAACCCAGCACTCGGTCAAGGAGTTGCGCAGCATCGGTATCCAGCCGGATGTGCTTTTGTGCCGCTGCAAGGATCCGATGCCGGTTGAGCAGCGCCGCAAAATTGCGCTCTTTACCAACGTGGAAGAGCGCGCGGTCATTTCCGCGGTCGACGCCGACGACATTTACAAGATTCCGCAGCTGCTACATGACGAAGGCCTGGACGACATCGTCGTCGACAAGCTGCGCCTCGACGTACCGATCGCGGATCTATCGGGCTGGAAGCAGGTCGTCATGGCGAAAGCCAATCCGGATGGCCAGGTCGATATTGCGATGGTCGGCAAGTATGTCCAGATCCGCGACAGCTACATCTCGCTCAACGAGGCGCTGATGCACGCCGGGCTCAAGTCCCGCACCCGCGTCAACATCCACTACATCGAATCCACGGATATCGAGGCGCGCGGCACGCACTGTCTCAAGGACATGGATGCGATCCTGGTGCCCGGCGGCTTCGGCGAGCGCGGCATCGAGGGCAAGATCCAGGCGATCCGCTATGCGCGCGAGAATCGCATTCCCTACCTTGGCATCTGCCTTGGCATGCAGCTGGCGGTGATCGAATTTGGGCGCCATGTGCTGGGCCTGGAACAGGCCAACAGCACGGAATTCAACAAGCTCACGCCGGACCCGGTGATTGCGTTGATCACGGAGTGGCAGGACGCGGCGCGCGGCGCGCAGCAGCGCGACGAGGCGTCGCATCTCGGCGGCAGCATGCGCCTTGGCGCCCAGGACGTGCTTTTGCCGCCAGACACGCTGGCGCGCAGCATGTATGGCGCGGATCAAATCGCCGAGCGGCATCGCCATCGATTTGAATTCAACAACAACTATCAGCAGCGCTATGAGGCCGCCGGCATGCGCTTCTCGGGCCTGTCGCGCGATCAACTGGTCGAAATCGTCGAAATACCCGGTAATCCCTGGTTTCTGGCAACGCAGTTCCATCCGGAGTTCACCTCGACGCCGCGCGATGGGCATCCGCTGTTCACCGGGTTTGTGCGTGCCGCGCGCGCCGCACGCCAGGCGCAGCTACCGGCCGCCGTGAGCGCCTGATGGATCTTTGTGGTTTCACGGTCGGTGCAAACCGGCCGTTTTTCCTGATTGCCGGCCCCTGTGTAATCGAAAGCCGCGAACTGACCCTTGAAATTGCCGGTCAGTTACGCGAGCTAACAAGACGGCTGGGCATCCCGTTCATTTTCAAGGCTTCGTTTGACAAGGCGAATCGCTCCTCGGCGAGCAGCTATCGCGGGCCGGGCATGGAGGCCGGACTCGAAGTCCTGGCCGCGGTGCAGAGGCAATTGCAGCTGCCGGTGTTGACCGATGTGCATGAAGACACGGACGTTGCGGCGGTGGCCGCGGTCGTCGATGTGTTGCAGACGCCTGCATTTCTCTGCCGCCAGACGGGTTTCATCCAGCGAGTAGCCGCTGCCGGCAAGCCGGTCAACATCAAGAAAGGCCAGTTCCTGTCGCCGCAGGAGATGCCTAACGTGGTCGACAAGGCGCGCGCGACTGGTAACCAGCAAATCATGGTCTGCGAACGCGGTTTCAGTTTCGGCTACCACAATCTGGTGTCAGACATGCGCAGTCTGGCGATCATGCGCCGCCAGACCGGCTGCCCGGTGGTTTTTGATGCAACCCATTCAGTGCAACTACCGGGCGGGCAGGGCACCGTGTCGGGTGGTCAGCGCGAATTCGTCCCAGTGCTGGCGCGGGCGGCAGTTGCCAGCGGCATCGCGGGGCTTTTCATGGAGACGCATCCTAATCCAGCCGAGGCGAGGTCCGACGGACCTAACGCCTGGCCACTGCAGCACATGGAGTCCCTGCTGGTCGCGCTCAAGGAAATTGATCATGCGGTCAAGTCGCGGCCGTTTGCCGAAGATCTGTTGTAGGAATGTACTCATGAGCAAGATTGTCGAGATTCTTGGACGGGAAATCATCGATTCGCGGGGCAATCCGACCGTCGAAGCGGATGTCACGCTGGCCGACGGCACGCTGGGCCGGGCCGCAGTGCCGTCGGGTGCGTCGACCGGTTCGCGTGAAGCCGTAGAGCTGCGCGATGGCGACCAGAGCCGTTACCAGGGCAAGGGCGTTCGCAACGCCGTCGCCAACGTCAACGGGCCGCTGCGCACCGCGCTGCTGGGGCGCGACGCTGCGGACCAGGCAGGACTCGACCAGCGCATGTGCGAGCTGGATGGCACAGACAGCAAGGGCCGGCTGGGCGCTAACGCCTTGCTCGCCATTTCACTGGCCAACGCCCACGCCGCCAGCGGCAGCGCGGGCCAACCGCTGTGGAAGTGGCTGGCCGGCGATCGCGCGCCGCAAATGCCGGTGCCGATGATGAACATCATCAATGGTGGCGCCCACGCTAACAACAGCCTGGATATCCAGGAATTCATGATTCTGCCGGTCGGCGCTCCGAGCCTTGCCGAGGCACTGCGCTATGGCGCCGAAATATTTCACACGCTGAAGAAACTTCTCGACGGCATGGGCCAGTCGACTGCGGTCGGCGACGAGGGCGGGTTCGCGCCCAACCTCGGATCTAACGCGGAAGCGCTGGCGCTGATTCTCCAGGCGATCGAGAAGGCGGGCTACCAGCCCGGCCAGGACATCTACCTGGGACTGGACGTCGCGAGCACGGAGTTCTTCAAGGACGGCCGCTATCACCTTGAGGCTGAGGGCAAGAGCTACAGCGCCGCAGAATTTGCCGGGTATCTCGAGAGTCTGGTTGCCAAATACCCGATTATTACCATCGAAGATGGCATGGCCGAGGGCGACTGGGACGGCTGGGCCGGACTGACGCAACGCCTCGGCAGCAGAGTCCAGCTGGTGGGCGACGACCTGTTCGTGACCAATACCCGGATCCTGGCGCAAGGCATCGCCAGGAAAATTGCTAACGCGATCCTGATCAAGCCTAACCAGATTGGCACGTTGTCTGAGACTCTGGCGGCGATCAGCATGGCGGACAAGGCGGGCTACGCGTCGATTGTGTCGCATCGTTCGGGCGAAACCGAGGATTCGACCATCGCGGACCTTGCGGTCGCCACCGCGGCCACGCAAATCAAGACCGGCTCGATGTCGCGCTCGGACCGCACCGCCAAATACAATCAACTGCTGCGGATTGAAGGCAGCCTGGGCGGCAAGGTGGGTTATGCAGGGTCTCAAGCATTCCCTGTAAAGCTCTGATTTTAAGAGCTTTATTTCCTGTTACAGACAGGTTAACCTGTCGACCCTATGAAGTGGCTGTTTGGGGCATTGCTAACCGCGACGGTACTGTTGCAGCATCGCCTGTGGCTGTCGCCCGACGGGGTGCGCGAAGTCACTCGGCTTTCGAGCGCAGTTGCCACACAAACAGCTAACAATCAGGAACTGCGCGCGCGCAACGCACAGCTTGCCGCGGAAGTCACCGATCTCAAGCAAGGGATGTTAGCTCTCGAAGAGCGCGCACGCAGCGAACTCGGCATGATCTCGGCTGACGAAACTTTTTATCAGGTGATACCGAAGCCGCTGATGGCGCAAGGCGATGGGCGCACGCGTACCGCGTTGCGTTGAGGCCGCCTGATGTTCCCCGCCTACTGGCTGGTAGTGCCGGCCGCCGGCACCGGCCAACGCAGCGGCGCTGACAAACCCAAGCAATATCGCAATTTGTTAGGCCGCCCGCTGCTGGAGTGGGCGCTCAGGCCTTTCGCCGCCGATGCGCGTTGCCGCGGCGTGGCGCTGGCACTGGCGAGTGGCGACCAGTTGGGCGCCACGCTGGCAGCGGAACTCGGTTTTTCCAGAGTCATGATCGCCGCAGGCGGTGCCGAGCGCTGCCACTCGGTACTCAATGCGCTGCAAACGCTGTCGTCGGAGGCTGCCACTGGTGACTGGGTGCTGGTCCACGATGCCGCACGTCCCTGCGTAACCCGCAGCGAAATCGATGCGTTGTTGGCCGCCTGCAGCGTCGCGGGCAGCGGCGGTTTGTTAGCATTGCCGGTCAGCGACACCGTCAAACGCAGCGCCGGCGACAAAGTACTGAAGACCGTGCCGCGCGCCGGTCTGTGGCGGTCCCTGACACCGCAGATGTTCCGCCTCGGGGAATTGCAGGCGGCATTGCAGGCCGCGTTAGCGGCGGGCAGACTGCCAACGGATGAAGCGGAGGCCATGGAAGCGACCGGCGCGACACCGCTGCTGGTGCCGGGTTCTGCCAGCAACCTCAAAGTGACGCGCGCCGGGGATTTCGCGCTGGCCGCCGCGGCTCTGGGGGCGCAACCCGGCCTGCCAGCGAGGACAAGCATGCGTACCGGATTTGGCACTGACGTCCATGCGTTTGGCGCGGGCGACCACCTGATGTTAGGCGGCGTGCGCGTGCCGCATGATCAGGGCGTGGTTGCGCATTCAGATGGCGACGTGCTGTTGCACGCGCTGTGCGATGCGTTGTTAGGCGCGGCAGGTCTTGGCGACATCGGCATGCATTTTCCCGATTCCGATCCGCGCTGGCGCGGCGCGGCGAGCGCTGGCTTCGTCAAAGAGACGTTGCGACTGCTGCAGGCGCGAGGTTTGCGGCCGGTCAATGCCGACCTGACCTTGCTGGCGGAGGCGCCGCGAATTGGTCCGCACCGCGCTGCCATCGTGGCCAATATCGCTGCGCTGATCGAGCTCGCAGCCGAGGACGTCAATCTCAAGGCTACGACCACCGAAGGCCTGGGATTTGTCGGCCGTCGCGAAGGGATTGCAGCCAACGCCGTTGTGACCCTGACGGCCCTTTGAGCGAGCTACCCGTGGACTGGCTGGCCTCAGCTCTGCACCCGCCACGCGCCCATGGGCAGCCCCTGGGGCAGGCGATCCTGCGCGCGCAGCCGGAGGATTACCAGGTCGATGAAGATCTGGGTTTTACGGCGGCCGGGCAGGGTCAGCACTGGCTGCTGCAGGTGCGCAAGCGCGGCGCCAATACCGAATGGGTCGCGCGCGATCTCGCCAGGCGCGCACGGGTTCGACCCCACGATGTCGGCTTTGCCGGACTCAAGGATCGGCACGCGGTGGCAACACAGTGGTTTTCTGTGCCCGTGAGCCGGGGCGCTGCCGTGGTCTGGCAGGGATTCAGCGGCGATGGCTACGCAGTGCTCGCAGCCCATCCGCACGACCGCAAGCTGCGCCGTGGCGCGCTCGCGGGTAATCGCTTTGATCTGCTGCTAACAAAACTGTCGGGTCCGGTGTCCCGGGCGGCGATTGATGAGCGGCTGAGTCTGATCGCGGCCGCCGGCGTGCCGAATTATTTCGGTCCACAGCGTTTTGGGCGCGATGCGGGCAATCTGTCGCGTGCCCGGCAGTATGCGCTGGCGGTGGTGGCAGCAGCCGATAACCGGGCGGTGCGCAGCGATCGCAGCTTCGCATTGTCGGCGGCGCGCAGCCTGATTTTCAACCGGGTACTGGCACAGCGAGTCCAGGCTGGAACCTGGTACGCATTGCAGGCCGGTGATATCGCCAGTTTCGACGATGGCAATACTGTATTCGTGGCCAACGAGCTGGACGACTCGCTGCGGGCGCGCTGCCAGAGCGGCGAGCTGCACCCCACCGGCCCGCTGTGGGGCGGGGCGGGCGGACTTGCGCCCCAGGCAAAGACCGGGGCGCTCGAGGCTGCAGCAGCGGCTGCCTGCGAACCGCTCGACCGCTGGTTGTTAGCCGAGGGTCTGCGCGCGGAGCGCCGTCCGCTGCGGCTACGCGTCCAGCAACTGTCGCATCAGTGGGCTGGGGACGATTCGAGCTTGCGGTTGCAATTCCGTCTCAACGCGGGCAGTTTCGCTACGACTGTGCTGCGCGAACTTCTGGATGCTCATGATGCTCGCGTTACCTGCTAGGTCGACAGCAATACGTACAGTGCGCCGGTACCACCATCGACATGGCGCGCTGAACAGAAGGCCAGCACCCTGTCGAAACGGCGCAGCAGCCCCACCGTCATCACTTTGACCACCGGGCCACGGTGGCCTGAGCGCAGGCCCTTGCCATGCACGATGCGCAGGCTGCGCAACTGGCGTCCACGAGCCTCGGCAAGAAACGCACGCAGTTCAGTGCGCGCGGCATCGACATTGAGGCCGTGCAGATCGAGCTCGGCTTCGGTGCGGTAGCTGCCACGGCGCAATTTGCGCAACACGGTCTCCTGGACACCGTCGCGCCTGAAACTGACGGTGTCACCGATTTCCGCGTCCAGCACCTCCGGGTCGGCGCGCAGGCTTTCCTCCAGCAGTTCACGGCGCGCCGCCAGCGTAAAGCGTGCTCGCGGCGCGGGCTTGCGCGCGCCGCGCGTCACACGGCGCTCGTGCTGCAATGGCCGGGCATCGGCTACCGCGGCGCGAAAATCCGCGTCGGGCTGCGGTTCGACCATGGCGGAGGTACGCAGATTCTTTTTGGACTCGCGGCGACGTTGCTGATGACTCAAGCTACCTCCTCTAGCGGCGTTTCAGTATATTGGCGCGCCTTGCAGAACCCAATCAGGACCCGGCACACGACGTGAGAATACTTCTGGCCAATGACGATGGTTATCGTGCGCGCGGTCTGACCGAGCTGCGCAAGTCACTCGCCGGCCTGGCCGAACTCATAACCGTCGCGCCCGATCGTAACAAGAGCGGCGCCAGCAATTCGTTGACGCTCGATGTGCCAGTGCGCGTCGGCAAAGTGGAGCCCGGCGTGTTCTTTGTGACCGGCACGCCGACGGACTGCGTGCACCTGGCGATCTGCGGCCTGTTTGACTTTGACTTCCAGATGGTCTGTTCGGGAATCAACGACGGCCCGAATCTCGGCGACGATGTGCTGTATTCCGGCACCGTAGCGGCCGCCATGGAAGGGCGACTATTAGGACTGCCGGCGATCGCTTTCTCGCTCAATTGCCAGTCGGGCAGTGGCAGGCATTTCGACACTGCGGCGCGCATTGCGCGACGACTGGTCGAACATCTGATCGCCGTACCGCCAGGGCCTAACACCATGCTCAACGTGAATATTCCGGATCTGCCGTACGAGCAGATCCGTGGCCTCGAGACCACGCGGCTGGGTGCGCGGCACCGTTCGGAACGTGCGGTCAAGGCTCAGGATCCGCGCGGGCGCACGGTGTATTGGGTGGGGCCCTCGGGTCCGGGCCAGGATGCGGGCCCGGGCACGGACTTTCACGCGGTCGCAAACGGCCTGGTATCGGTGACGCCATTGCAAATCGATCTCACGCGGCAGTCTGCACTCGAGGACACGCGCCAATGGCTGCAGGCGACGCCCGCGTGAGCGACGTACGAATAGCTGGCATCGGCATGACGTCAGCGCGCACGCGCGACCGGTTGGTGCAGCGCCTGCAGGATCAGGGCATCAGGAACCTGGCGGTCCTGGATCGGATTCGCAACGTGCCGCGCCACATTTTTGTCGACGAAGCACTTGCCAGTCGCGCCTACGAAGATACGGCGTTGCCCATCGGCTTCGCGCAGACTATCTCGCAGCCCTACATCGTCGCGCGCATGACCGAGGCTGTGCTCGATGGCCCGCCGCTGCGCCGCGTGCTTGAAGTGGGCACGGGCTGTGGTTACCAGACCGCGGTGCTGGCGCCATTTGCTAACAAAATCTGCACTATCGAGCGCATCGAACCGCTGCTGGAACGGGCCAAGGCCCGGATCAAGGAGCTTGACATCCGCAATGTGCGATTCCGTCATGGCGATGGCAGCCTGGGCTGGAAAGCGCAGGGCCCGTTTGACGGCATCCTGGTGGCGGCCGCCGCATTGCGGGTGCCCGAGGCCTTGCTGCAGCAGTTGGCGAAGGGGGGCCGCTTGGTCGTTCCGGCCGGGCCGGAAGGGCAGCAGGAAATGTGGTGCTATACGCGCCGCGAAAAGCAGATTGAGCGTGTTTCGCTTGGGCCGGTCACTTTTGTGCCCCTGCTGGGTGGCGTTTCAGCCTCTTAAGAAGAATATTATTTAACAAAGTGTTCTAACTATATGAAAAATAAAAGTAATGTTCTGGAATCAGGGGCTTTTTTCGCGTTACAGGTCCGAATAAAATCTCTTTTTGAAACCGGCACTTGCAAGATGAATTGAGACCCGTTTAACATCTTCTGGCGGGTCGTTGTGACGAGCACCGCGAGAAGGCACAGGGATGATGGGGGAAGTCGGGCTAAGAAGAAGAAGAAAAACCAACAAGAAAAACTACAGGCAAACAATTGTTCGGGTCTGTCAGCTTCGAATAATTGGCGGTTGAAACGAGCTTCTTCTCCCTGTGTCTTCTCTCGGTGCCCGTTACGCGGCACCGATAATTTTCTACCAGAACACTGCAACCACGTCGCGGCCTTCGGTCGCCAGAACGTTATACGTTCGGCATGCGGCGCCACGTTCCATGGTTTCCAGGCCCACGTTGCGCTCGCGTAGTGCGCGGCGCACTTCCAGGTTGAGATCTGTTGCGGCGCCGGGCAGTGCCAGCAGCAAAATGCGCGGCTGCAGATCCAGCGCCTGGCGCAAGTCATTGAGCCGCAATTGCGCCGGTGCGGGCGCAGACCATGAAGCAATCAGAGTTCTCGGCGCAATGATGCAAGGACCGTGCAACAGCTGGTCGCCGACCACGAGCTGCGCGGCGTCATAGCGCCGGATCCAGTTCAGGTCATCAGATCGCTCTTGAGTCAGTCGCATGACGCGTAACATACCGAACCCCATGCGACTTGCGTTCGTGCTCAGCGATTTTTATTTGCATCCCGAGGAGCGGGGCGAACCCGCGCCGGCCGTTGCCGGGCTTGCGAATGCGCTGCGGCATGCGAGTGCCCAGGGCCTGGCCGGGGAGTGGCAAACTTGGCTCGCGCTGCGCTGCTTCCCGGCAACCTCGCATGCGGCGCAGCGGCAGCACGCCGCATCATCTCTGGCGCGCGAGTTCTGGTTGTGGCGCATGCGCGCATCTTCGAACGTGGCAATGGCGCCGTCGGCCTGCTGGTTCGCAACGCCGGTGCACTGTCGCGCGGGGCTCAGTCAGGTGCAACTCGATGCGCGCGGCTGCCTGCGTCTCAATACTGCGGAAGTAACTGAGTTGTTAGCTGCGTTCGGGCGCGACTTTGCCGGCAGCGGCTGGTCGCTCGCGGACACCGGCGACGGCCGGTTGATGCTGGCCGCCAGCGATCCGGTTGCCGCGGTCGTCACTGAGGCTCCGGAGCGCTGGCTGGGTTGCAGCGTTGCCGCCGCGCTGCCGCTCGGACCGGGCGCCCGGCGCTTGCGCGCAATTGCCGGGGAGATTGAACTCTGGCTGTTCGGTATCGCGCTCAATCGCCGGCGCGCGCAACAGGGACTGCCGGCCGTGACCCAGCTCTGGCTGTGGGATGACGACTGCAATCCCGACTGGTTTGCAGCCCGCGTGCGCGACAGCAACCATCGACCGCGATTGTTCGGCCGGGATGCGGTGGCTGCTGCGCTGGTTGAACCACAGGCCGGGGTGGCGGTCGATTTGCCGCCGCAATGCCGCGATTTGTTAGACACCAGTGCGACCGGCCTGACAGTGGCCTTGATGCCGACGCAGGAGCCGGGCGGACTGGACCTCACAGGGTTCCTGGAGCATTGGCTGGCGCCCGCTCTGGAGTTCATGCGGCAGGGCGATCTGCGCTCGCTGCAACTGCTGGCCAATGGAAAAATCTTTACTTTGCGGCCGCGGGACGCCTGGCGGTTCTGGCGACGGCGCCGGCCCTGGTACCAGGTGCTAGGCACATGACTCTGCGCATCGTGCGACGGCAGGTTGCGGCCGCAGAACTTGCCGGGTTCGCCGCGCTGCATCCGGTGTTAGCACGCGCCTATGCCGCACGCGGGCTGCGGCAACCCGCGGAGCTGTCGCTGACCCTCGATCGGTTGCTGCCGGTAGGGAGCCTCGGCGGCATCGAGGCAGCTGTTGAGCTGCTGCTGGCGCACCGCGAGTCGCCGCGCAAAGTTCTGATTATCGGCGACTTCGATGCCGACGGCGCGACCAGCACGGCGCTGTTGATGCGCGGTCTCAAGGAATGCCGGTTCGCCAACGTCGATTTTCTCGTACCTAACAGATTTGACTTCGGCTATGGCCTCACGCCCGAGATTGTCGCGGTCGCGGCTGGTCGCAAACCGAGCCTGCTGGTGACGGTGGACAATGGCATATCAAGCGTCGCGGGCGTTGCTGCCGCGCAGGCCGCGGGCATTCAGGTCCTGGTGACGGACCATCATCTGCCAGGACGCGAGCTGCCCGCGGCCGATGCGATCCTGAATCCAAACGTGCCGGGCAACGGGTTCGAGTCGCGCTATCTGGCCGGCGTCGGCGTCGCATTCTATTTGTTAGCAGCTGTGGCGCGGCGGCTGGCGGTTCCCGCCGCGCGCGTCACGCAGTTACTGGACCTGGTGGCGCTCGGCACCATTGCGGATCTCGTGCCACTCGACCGCAACAACCGCATTCTCGCGGCGCAGGGGCTGGCGCGGATTCGCGCCGGCGCCTGCGTGCCGGGCATCCGGGCGCTGCTGCAGGTCGCCCAGCGCCAGTACGCGAGCGTGCTGGCGTCGGACCTGGGATTTGCCGTCGCGCCGCGGCTTAACGCCGCCGGACGGATCGACGACATGAGCATCGGCATCCGTTGCCTGTTAGCTGATAATGCCGACGAGGCGGCGCAACTGGCCGGTCAGTTGGATAGTCTCAATCGCGAGCGGCGCGAAATCGAAGCCGATATGCAGCGTCAGGCGCTGGCCGCGGTCAAGGTGTTGGACGACCCGCAGATGCTCGCCGCGCAACGCGCCGGCGTTGTGCTCTACGACGCGGGCTGGCACCAGGGTGTCGTCGGACTGGTGGCAAGCCGGGTCAAGGATCGGATTCGCAGACCGGTGGTCGCCTTTGCGAATGCGAAGGGCGATGAGTTACGGGGTTCGGCGCGCTCGGTGCCAGGCGTGCACGTGCGCGATGTGCTCGAAGCCATGGCGACCGCGGAGCCAGGACTCATCGAGCGTTTCGGCGGACACGCGATGGCTGCCGGCCTAACACTTAGGCCCGCCAACCTCGAGCGGTTTGCGCGCGCTTTCGATGCCGAAGTGATGCGCTGGCTGGGGCCCGGCAAGACCCACGACACGATTGAGACCGATGGCGGCCTGGCGATCGATGAAATCGCGTTGACGACCGCCGAGGCTGTGCGGGCGGGCGGGCCCTGGGGGCAGGCGTTTCCGGAGCCGAGTTTCGATGGCGAATTCTCCGTACACCAGTCGCGCGTAGTCGGCGAACGTCACCTGAAGCTCTGGGTCGAGCCCACGGGCAGCGGGCGACGCTTTGATGCCATTGCCTTCAATCATCTCGATCCGGGCGCGCGTCCGCAGCTCGAGGGCAGCACGGTGCAATTGGTTTATCGACTCGATATCAACGCCTACCGCAGCGAGCGGCGGCTGCAACTGTTGATCGATCATCTGTTGCCCGTCTGTTAGAATCCGCGCCGTGATTGAACTCGGTTCCCTCAAGCGCAGCCTCAAAGACCTCGACCAGCGCGTGCTGTCGTTACGGGGGTTTCTTTGAGTACGACAACAAGAAAGAGCGGCTCGAGGAAGTCGGTCGTGAACTCGAAGATCCGGCGGTCTGGCAACAGCCCGAAAAAGCCCAGGAACTCGGCAAACAACGGGCGCGGCTGAGCTCGGAGCTTGAGGAAATCGACGGGGCGCAGCGCGCCGTGGGCGATTCGGCGGAATTGTTGCAACTTGCTGAAGCCGAGGACGATGAAGGCACCGCGCGCGAAATCGAGCGCGACCTGCCTGAGGTCGAGGCCCGGGTGCGCAAGCTGGAGCTCAAGCGCATGTTCCGCGGCGAGATGGATTCCCACCACGCATTTCTGGATGTGCAGGCTGGCGCTGGCGGTACCGAAGCCCAGGACTGGGCCCAGATGCTGCTGCGCATGTATATCAAATGGGCTGCGACGCATGGCTTTGGAGCGGAAGTCATCGATTCCAGTCCGGGTGAAGTCGCCGGAATGAAAAGTGCGACGCTCGAAGTGCGTGGCGAAAATGCCTACGGCTGGTTGCGCACTGAGACCGGCGTGCATCGACTGGTGCGCAAGTCGCCGTTTGATTCGGGCAATCGCCGCCATACCTCATTCGCCTCGGTGTTCGTGTCGCCGGAAATTGACGACGACATCAATATCGATCTGAATCCGGCGGATATCGAAATGGACGTGTTTCGTTCTTCCGGCGCCGGCGGTCAGCATGTCAACAAGACCGAATCGGCAGTGCGGCTGCGCCACCTGCCGAGCGGGATCGTCGTTGCCTGCCAGAATGAGCGCAGCCAGCACAAGAATCGCGCGACCGCGATGAAGATGCTCAAGGCCAAGTTGTACGAGCTCGAAGTCAACAAGCGCAATGCGGCGGCCAAGGTGCTGGAAGACTCCAAGTCCGATGTCAGCTGGGGCCACCAGATTCGTTCCTATGTGCTCGACCAGTCGCGCATCAAGGATCTGCGCACCAACATCGAAATCGGCAACACCACGGCGGTTCTGGATGGCGATCTCGACATTTTTCTCGAAGCGTCACTGAAGGCGGGTGTATGAGCGACGACGAAAGCAAACTCATAACCGAGCGCCGCCAGAAACTGGCCGCGATTCGCGCCCAGGGCGCGGCATTTCCCAACGACTTTCGTCGCGATGCGTTCGCGGCCGATTTGTTAGCCCTGTACGAAAGTGTCAGTGGCGAGAAGCTGGACGCGCAGCCGGTGCTGGTCAAAGTGGCCGGGCGTCTGATGGCCAAGCGCGTCATGGGCAAGGCCAGCTTCGCCAAGATCCAGGACCCGGGCGCGCAGCTGCAGCTTTTTCTGCAGCGCGAATCGCTGGGCGACACCTACGAGGCTTTCAAGGGCTGGGACGTAGGCGACATCATTGCTGCGGATGGCCAGTTGTTTCGCACCAAAACCGGTGAACTCACAGTCCGCGTCCACCAGCTGCGCCTGCTGACAAAGTCGCTGCGACCGCTGCCGGACAAATGGCACGGCCTGGCCGACACTGAAGTGCGTTATCGGCAGCGTTATGTCGATCTCATCATGAATGAGGACAGCCGCCGGCTGTTCATGCAGCGCACGGCCGTGATTCGTTTTCTGCGCGACTACCTCGACCGGCGTGATTTTCTCGAGGTCGAGACGCCGATGATGCAGCCGATTCCTGGTGGCGCCGCAGCCAGGCCGTTCAAGACCTGGCACAACGCGCTGGGCGTCGAGATGTTCATGCGTATTGCGCCGGAGCTTTACCTCAAGCGGCTGGTGGTTGGTGGTTTCGAGAAGGTCTACGAGATCAACCGCAATTTTCGCAATGAGGGCCTTTCAACCCGGCACAACCCCGAGTTCACGATGCTGGAGTTGTACTGGGCCTATGCCGACTATGAAGACCTGATGAACCTGGTTGAAGACCTGCTGCGGGGACTCACCACCCGGGTGTTAGGCCGGACCACATTCGAATCGCAGGGCCGGCAGTTCGATCTGGAGCCGCCGTTCGCGCGCCTGACTGTAGCTGAGGTGATCCTGCGTAACAATCCCGGCCTTGATGCGTCCCGCTTGCGCGATGTCGGTTACCTGCGCGAGCAGTGTGTTGGCAAGGGCATCGCCTTCAAGGACGGCGATGGCGCAGGCAAGCTGCAGATCGAGTTGTTTGAGAAAACCGGCGAGCACACCTTGCAGGATCCGACCTTTGTGTATGCCTATCCCGCGGAAGTGTCGCCGCTGTCGCGCGCGAATGACGAGGATCCTTTCCTGACCGATCGCTTTGAATTTTTTGCCAGCGGCCGCGAACTGGCTAACGGATTTTCCGAATTGAATGATGCCGAGGATCAGGCGGCGCGGTTTCGCGCCCAGGTCGAGCGCAAGGATGCCGGTGATGATGAGGCCATGTTCTACGACGCCGATTATGTACGCGCTCTTGAGTACGGCATGCCGCCTACCGCGGGACTTGGCATTGGCGTCGACCGCGTGGTGATGTGGCTCACTAACGCAGCGTCGATCCGCGACGTGCTTTTATTCCCGCAGATGCGGCCCGAGGCTGATTGAACGCCGCGACCCGAGCGCTGCGTGCGGGTGCACCGATCGGCGTCTTTGATTCAGGCATGGGCGGGCTCACGGTGTTAACCGAATTACGGCGCGAACTGCCGCATGAGCGGTTTGTTTACCTTGGCGATACGGCGCGCCTGCCCTATGGCACCAAGTCCGCGTCCACCATCGTGCGCTACGCGCTGCAGGCGGCCGAACTGCTGGTCGAACGTGGCGTGGGCACTCTGGTGGTGGCCTGCAATACCGCGTCGTCCGTCGCACTGCCGGCGTTGCGCGAGCGATTTGACGCGATAGACGTCATCGGGGTTATCGAGCCCGGTGCTGCCGCTGCCTGTACCCAAACTCGCAACCGCCATGTCGCCGTCATTGCTACTGAGGGCACCGTGCGCGGTGGCGCCTATGAACGTGCGATCCATGCGACCTTGCCGGATGCGCAGGTAGTGTCACTCGCATGCCAGCTGTTTGTTGCGCTGGCCGAGGAGGGCTGGGTGGACGGTGCCGTGGCCGAAGCCGCGGTGCATCGGTATCTCGATCCGTGGCTGGCATCCATGGCCGTGCAACCTGACGTGCTCGTGTTAGGTTGCACGCACTTCCCGGTTTTGGCGCGCACCATCGCGGCGGTCGCGGGGCCAGGCATCCGGTTGGTGGACTCGGCGCGCACCACTGCCGCCGCGGTGCGTGTGCTGGCCGCTCGGGAGACAACGCTGCCGATAACTGGCTCGCAGGCTGGCATTGAATTTCTGGCAACGGATGGAGTCGAACGCTTTGCCCGGATCGGCAGCCGTTTCCTCGGCGCAACAATCACGGACAGCGAAGTCGAATTGGTGGAGTTCTGATCCGGCATGATTAAGGCGTCAAGCATGATTCTGCCGCGCTACATTCTGCGCGAATTTTTCGGCAACTGGCTGGTGGTTGCCTTGTCGATTTCGGTACTGGTGCTGGGCAGTCAGCTGACGCGCTCGCTGGAGCGTGCCGCCGAGGCCAATTTGCCCAGTGACATCGTGCTCAAGCTGACCTTGCTGACATTCCTGCAGACCGCCCAGATCACCATGCCGTTGGCGCTGCTGTTAGCTATCGTACTGACCTACGGTCGGCTGGCCCACGATGGCGAAATGAGTGCGATCCGAAGCAGCGGCATTGGTCCCTGGCAGTCGGCCCGCGGAATCCTGCTGTTCGGGCTCGCCGCGGCCTTGGCGCTGGGTTCAATTACTCTGTATTTTGCGCCGCAAATGGCGTTGCGCGAGCAGCTGGCCCTGAGTGACGCATACCGCCGTTCGCAATTGACCGCCTTCGAGCCGGGGCGTTTCACACAGCTGCCGGGGACGGGCCTCGTGGTGCACGTCGGTTCGGTTGACGCCGACGGCGGGTTGCGGGATGTGCTGTTTCTGCAGCGCGATGGCAAGACTTTGGAAGTGATACGCGCGCGCCGTGCCACCTATGAACTTGACGCGGCCATCCGCAATCTCAGGCTGCATTTGCAGCAGGGTGAGCGCTTGACGGGCGAGGCGAATGCCGCAGCGTCGCAGCGCATTCGATTTGCAGCGCTCGAACTTGCGGTGCCGCTGCCATCGGTGGAGCGCAGCCGGACCAGTCGCGACCTGCGGTCCACGGCGGATTTGTTAGGCTCGGGGCGTCGCGAAGATCAGGCTGAGCTGCAGTGGCGCGGCTCGGTTCCGCTGATGTGCCTGTTGCTGATGATCGTTGCCGTGCCGTTGTCGCAGCTCAGGCCCAGGCAGGGGCGCTATACGCGCATGGCCCCGGCACTGCTGCTTTTTTTTCTGTACGTCAATCTGCTGGTGGCGACTCGTAGCAGCATTGCGCGCGGCACGTTTCCTCTGTGGCCGGGGATGTGGATTGTGCATCTTGGCATCGCAGCGGCGGCACTCTTGTGGTTCACGCGTAAACGCTGGTGGCGAACCAGGGTCGCGACATGATTCTGGTTCGCTATATCCTGCGTACCGTGCTCACGCACATGGTGACGGTGCTGCTCGCTCTGCTGGGACTTGTAGCGATATTCAATTTTATCGAGCAGCTCGACGATGTCGGCACAGGCCGTTATACACTGGCTTCGGCGGCGCTGCATTCGTTGATGATGCTGCCGACATGGGCGCTGGATTTCGCCCCCGCGGCTGCGTTGTTAGGTGCATTGTCCGGCCTGGGTCGTCTGCAGCAGGACAGTGAGATTACGGTGCTGCGCGCATCGGGCTGGTCGATCTGGCGGCTGGCGGGTATTGCCGCGTTGGCGGGCGTAATACTCTCCGGGGGTGCCGCGGTGATCGGTGAGTTTGTGGCGCCAGGGCTCGCCGAGGCCGCCAATCGCATGAAGACCGAGCGGCGATTCGGACCCGGCGTGCTGGCCGGCAGCAGCGCCTGGTGGACCATGGCCGGTTCGCGCATCATCGGCGTCGACCGCCGGCCCGAGTTTCCCGCCGCAACCATTGTCGAACTCGATGCGGCAGGCCGCGTCAGTGGTCTGGCCGAGGCAGCGGTGGTGGTGCTTGATTCCAATGATCGTATGACCTACCAGCGCTATCGCGCAGTGCATTATTCAGATTCCGCGGCATCCATCGAGCAAAAACCGATTGTCGAGGAAGTCAGCGCGGAGGCGAAATCGCTGCTGCGAGTGTCGCAAGGCACGCGCCGCTACTCCTCGTTGCGACAGCTGGCTGCGCAGCGCGCGGAACTGCAGCGGGCACGGCTGCCTTATGCCACGCTGGTCTACAAATATCACGAGCGGCTCGCCAAGCTGGTAACCGCGCCACTGCTGGTATTGTTAGCTCTGCCAGCGGTGCTGGGGCTGCTCCGTTCCGCCAGACAGGGCGCGCGACTGGTGCTGGGGCTGATCATCGGGTTTTCATTGTCGATGCTTCAGGATGTCGCGAGCAGTCTGGTGACCGTGTATGACGCGCCGCCGGCGCTGGTGGCATGGATTCCGGCAACGTTGACAGCACTCATCGCGGGCAGCTTGTTGTGGCGTCTGACCGCACGGCCGGTGCGCCGCGAGCCAGCGCCGCTAGTGCTGCGGTAACTGGTACGGCAGTGGCAATGCGCCGGCTGCGCCGATGCCCGCAACTGCAAGCAATTCTTTGCGGGTGGCATCCACGACCAGCACAGATTCGCCTGAGGCCAGTGTGACGCTGGTGCCGGGCGCTGGTGCCGTATCGGCCGAAAATGCAAAGCGCTGCAGGCGCCGTTTGACCCGCCCGCGATAGTGGGTGCGTGCGACGATCTCCTGGCCGACATAGCAGCCCTTGTCGAACGCGATTCCGTCTAACAAATCGAGATTCAGCATCTGTGAAACGAACTCACCCTGACTGCCGGCGTAGACCTGTGGCACACCGGCCGCGACGTCCAGCGCCCGCCAGTCGTCTCGTGATCGCAGCGGCTCGCTGGTGGCCGCCGCGGCGGCGTCGCGCAACAGTATGCAGCGGCCGCTGGCGTCGAACGTGGCGTACATGCTGTTAGGTGGTGCGGTGCTCGCACCCAGCACCTGCCAGTTTGCGCTCGCATCGGCCAGCGTCACCCTGTCGCGGAACACGCGCTTGCGCAGGGTTGCAAGAACATCGGCGCTCAGCATGCGCGGTAAAACCGCCACCCACATTGATTCGTGGACCCGAAACAAACGCAGCAGCGCCTGCACGCGCCCCTGCGCGCTATGCAGCGCGGTCAACTGCGCATCGCCGATTGCCAGTTTCGCGACGTCGTTAGACAGCTGGCCTTGCAGAAATTTACCGGCGTCAAGGCCAGCCGCTGACAGCGTGCCCAGATCCGGCAGTGAAAAGTATTCGTTGTTCAACGTGCGGTCCGCCATCTGCGTGGTTCTTTGACAGCAATTCTGGCAGAATTACCTCTAATGCAGCAGCCCGACCCAGGTCTGCCGACGCCTGAAAGCCCTACGCCTGCGGCGCCGGCCGCAACAGCCACTCCTCACGAGCATCAGTCCGCCGCGCCGATTGCGGAAATCGGTGGCCGGCAAGGTCCCGATCCCACCCGCTTTGGGGATTGGGAGCGCAATGGCCGTTGCATAGACTTTTGATAATAGATTTTTGATTATAGATTTTTAGGTATTGATTGCAGGACAGTCGCATGCCCACCAGACCCCTATCGCCACATGCCACGATTTACCGGAAGTTTCCGATCATGGCGCTGTCGATCATGCATCGCGTTACCGGCGTCGCGCAAACCGTCGGTCTCGCACTGCTGGTCTACTGGCTCATGGCTGTGGCCTCCGGACCCGCGAGCTTCGACAGCGCGCGCAATCTGCTGGGCCAGGTATGGGTCAAACTGCTGCTCGCGGGTTGGCTGTTCGCGTTTCTCTATCACCTTTGCTACGGCGTCCGACATCTTGTCTGGGACACGGGCCGGGGCTTCGAACGGGCCGACGCGCGTCGCAGTGGCTGGATCACCTTGTTCTCGGCCCTGGCGTTGTTTGCATTTTTCGTGTGGCGCGCGTTTTTTGCAGGAGCTGCGTCATGAGCCTGCGCAGCCCGATGGGCGTCGCGCTCGGCAACGGCGCGGCAGGCGGAGCAGCACAGCACGGTTGGCTGCAACAGGTAACAGCCGTGGCGCTGCTGCCGCTCATGCTGTGGTTTCTGGTTTCGCTGTTAGGTCTGCCGTCGTTCGAGTTTGCTGCCGTGCGCGCCTGGCTCGGCAGCGGCTGGACACCCGTGTGGATGATCCTGCTGGTTATCTGCGCAGCCTGGCATTCGATGCTGGGCGTGCAGGTGATCATTGAAGACTACGTGCCCCGCAAGTCCGTAAAGATGGTGGCGTTGGTCCTGTTGAAATTTCTGCATGCGATTGCGGTGGTCGCTGCGGTCTTCGCGGCACTCAAGGTCGCGTTGCAGTCGCCCTAGGAATCAGCCCCGTGGAAATCAGCAGATGAGTGTTTACAAGTTTATCGATCACAGCTACGACGTCGTGGTCGTGGGTGCCGGTGGCGCGGGATTGCGCGCCACGCTGGGCCTCGCCGAAGGCGGACTGTCGACCGCCTGCGTCACCAAAGTCTTTCCGACGCGCAGCCATACGGTTGCTGCGCAGGGTGGTATCTCCGCGGCGTTAGGCAACATGGGCGAGGACGACTGGCGCTATCACTTCTACGACACCATCAAGGGTTCGGACTGGCTCGGCGATCAGGACGCGATCGAGTTCATGTGCAAGGAAGCGCCCGCCGCCGTCATCGAGCTCGAGCATTACGGCGTGCCTTTTTCACGCACCGCCGATGGCAAAATCTATCAGCGGCCCTTCGGTGGCATGACCACGCAGTACGGCAAGGGCATTGCACAGCGCACCTGTGCCGCCGCCGACCGCACCGGTCACGCCATGCTGCACGCGCTGTACCAGCAGTCGCTGAAACACGCCGCGGAATTTTTCATCGAATATTTTGCCGTAGATCTCATCATGGAAAACGGCGTCTGCCGTGGTGTGGTGGCGATGGATCTCGCCGAAGGCACCATCCATCGCTTCCGTTCCCAACTCGTGATTCTCGCCACCGGTGGTTATGGCCGCGCATATTTTTCCTGTACCTCGGCGCATACCTGCACCGGCGACGGCGGCGGCATGGTGTTGCGCGCGGGACTTCCGCTGCAGGACATGGAGTTCGTGCAGTTTCATCCGACCGGAATTTACGGCTCAGGCTGCCTGATCACCGAGGGCTCGCGCGGCGAGGGCGGCTACCTCACCAATTCCGCCGGCGAGCGCTTCATGGAGCGTTATGCGCCTAACGCCAAGGACCTCGCATCGCGCGACGTGGTGTCGCGGTCCATGACCATTGAAATCCGCGACGGCCGGGGCGTCGGTGCTGGCAAGGATCATATCCACTTGCATCTTGAGCACCTGGGGCCGGACGTCATCAAGCAGCGGCTGCCGGGAATCGCAGAAACCGCGCGCATTTTCGCAGGCATAGACGTCAACAAGGAACCGATTCCGGTCTTGCCAACTGTTCACTACAACATGGGTGGCATTCCCTGCAATTACCACGGCGAAGTTGTCACGCGTGCGAACGGCGCCGATGTCGTCGTGCCGGGCCTGATGGCCGTGGGCGAAGCGGCCTGCGTCTCGGTGCACGGCGCCAACCGTCTGGGCTCCAATTCCCTGTTAGATCTGGTGGTGTTCGGTCGCGAGGCGGCGCGGCACGCGGCAACCGTGGCGACGCCGGGTGGCAAGCAGAAGCCATTGCCCCAGGACGCCGGGGACCTGGCAGTGTCGCGTATCGACCGCTATCGCAACGCCAGAGGTTCGCGCGCCACGGCTGCGGTGCGCCTCGACATGCAGCGCATCATGCAGGATGACGCGGCCGTGTTCCGCAGCGGTGCGAGCCTGGCTGCAGGGGTCGCCAAACTGGCCACGACCGCAGCAAGTTTCGCCGATGTTGGACTCACCGATCGAAGTCTGATCTGGAACACCGATCTGGTTGAGACTCTGGAACTGGACAACCTGTTAGGTCAGGCACTGGCGACCATCAATTCGGCAGCCAATCGCACAGAAAGCCGGGGCGCACATGCGCGCGAGGATTTCAAGGGCCGCGACGATGTGAACTGGCTCAAACACTCACTCGCCTGGGTTGAAGGCAGCCGCGTTGCAATGGACTATCGGCCAGTGCAGCTGCGCACGCTGACGGACGAGGTTGCAGCCATTCCGCCGAAAGTACGGAGCTACTAGGGTAGCTCTGCACAGGTAACGCGGGTGCGGCCAAGACGGATTTTTTTGTCTGGCAAGGCGCGACGACTGCTGTGTATCGAGATACATGAAAGAGGAGCAACGATGACAGACGAAAAATCCGTCCGGCCCCAAAGGGTTAGGCCACAAATGGCCGGCTACGGCGTTGCTTCCCCCTTATGTGGAATTACCACATGGCGTCGGTCGCGCCTTGTATCCGGTCATTTGCGGCCTAACGCGCCTCGCGTTACCTGTGCAGAGCTACCCTAGATGGTCGAGTTTGCATTACCCGCGAATTCCAAGATCAGCCGCAATGGCAAGACCTACGCGGCGCCCGCCGATGCCAGGCGCGTGCGCAAGTTTCGTATCTACCGTTTCGATCCGGATACCGGCCAGAACCCGCGCATCGATACCTATGAAGTCGACATGGCGAGCTGCGGCCCGATGGTTCTCGATGTGCTCATCAAGATCAAAAATGAAATCGATTCATCGCTGACGTTCCGCCGTTCCTGCCGCGAAGGCATTTGCGGCAGCTGCGCGATGAATATTGATGGCGTCAACACCCTGGCC
Source organism: Gammaproteobacteria bacterium (assembly GCA_031382085.1). Taxonomy (GTDB): domain Bacteria; phylum Pseudomonadota; class Gammaproteobacteria; order Steroidobacterales; family Steroidobacteraceae; genus UBA964. Next base: position 63,622 of record JANMYM010000028.1, on the reverse strand, counting down.
TGCATCAAGGCCTGCGACGACGTCAAGGGCGACGTCAAGATCTATCCGTTGCCGCACATGCCGGTGATCAAGGACCTGGTCCCTGACTTGACGCACTTTTATGCACAGTACGCCGCGGTCAAGCCCTGGCTGCAGACGCGGACCCCGCCGCCGCCGGATCGCGAACGCCTGCAGTCGCCCGGGGACCAGGAAAAAATCGATCGTCCGTCAGCCTGCATCCTGTGCGCCTGCTGCTCGACGTCCTGCCCGAGTTACTGGTGGAACAGCGATCGTTATCTCGGCCCGGCGGCTTTGTTAGCCGCGTATCGCTGGATCATCGACAGTCGCGATGAATCCACGGGTGAGCGGCTCGACGCGCTCAATGATCCTTTCAAGTTGTACCGCTGCCATACCATCATGAATTGTACCGAGGCCTGTCCCAAGGATCTCAATCCCGCCAAGGCCATCGCCGCGATCAAGAACCTGATGCTTGAACGCTCGCATTGAGCGCCGTAGTTGATGGACGCTGTTGATGGACGGTGTTGATGGACGATAACCTGGCTGCGCGCTGGCGCCGCCTGCACTGGAGCTGCCGCCGCGGCCTGCGCGAACTCGATGTCCTGCTAACACGCTATGTTAACTCCTGCGCGGCGCTGCCCGCGGCCGAGGGGACGCGCGAATTGGCGCTGATCGAGCAGTTATTGGAGTTGCAGGACCCGGAACTCCAGCGTTATCTGCTCGCTGGTGAAAGTCCCGAAAATTCCGAGCTGGCGGCGCTGGTGGCACGGATTGGCGCGCCGCCTCGGCTTCGCTGACCCCGGACTGCTGGTTGTGGAGGGTAATGACCTGGTTTGCTGCTGCGCGCAGCCCCATCCCTTGCGGCCCCTGCGGGTGTCTTTTGTCGCGCCTGAGGTAGCGGTGGTGCTATGGCGCTGCCAGGGCGCCAGGCGCTATCTGTGGTGCTCCAGGGCGTCCCTGGGTGCCCTCAGGCTTGCCGCGGTTTTTCGGGTTGCCAGGACCGCTGGGTGATCGCTGCTACAATCGGTCACAGGCCTTGTGGCCTGAAGCGCAATGTGGCGGCGGCAATTACCTGACATGGCCGAACTTTCCTCCTGGTTCAGAGTCTATCCAGCCGCTTGGACGCGATTGCTGCAATCCCCCGAACGCCCCGAATCCTGGTGCCCAAGGCGCCATTCCCGGCCATGACGCTTGAGGAGACCGACGGCAGCCTGGTACGGCGCGTGCAACGCGGCGACAAGACCGCCTTTGATCTGCTGGTACGAAAATACCAACACAAGGTCGTAAAACTGGTAATGCGCTATGTGGGCAATCAGGCTGAGGCGGAAGACGTCGCCCAGGAAGCATTTATCAAGGCCTATCGGGCATTGGCTAATTTTCGCGGCGACAGCGCCTTTTACACTTGGCTCTACCGGATTGCGATCAACACCGCCAAAAATACCATCGGGTCGCGTGACCGCCGGACTCTGCCCATTGAAGGCGGCAACGATGACGAGGGCAGCTATGACCTGCAGGATCGTTTGCAGGACCATGCGACGCCCGAAGCGCTGGCGATGACCGACGAAATTCGCGACACGGTGAATCAGGCCATCGCCGCGTTGCCGGAAGATTTACGCACCGCCATTGTGTTGCGCGAGCTGGAAGGTCTGAGCTACGAGGATATTGCCGCGACCATGTCTTGTCCGGTGGGTACGGTGCGGTCGCGGATATTCAGAGCCCGCGAGGCGATTGATGCGCGCCTGCGGGAGGTTTTTGAGGGTGGCCTGGGCCGCTCGGAGGAAGTTGGATGAATGAGGAACGTGGCAGCCAGCTGTCGGCGATGTTTGACGGTGAGCTGCCCCAGGCAGAGTGCGAGTTGTTAGCTCGGCGACTGACCCGGGATGTCAATCTGAAAACGCAGTGGTCACGTTATGCGCTGATCGGCGCGGCCTTGCGTGGTGAGCCGATCCAGTCGGCGGGGAGTGCAGGCGGTGCGCCGCGTGTACTGGCCGTGGCCGATCGGGTCGCACAAAGCGTCGGCGCCACGGCACCGCAGGCCGCGGACGTCGATAGCCATGACCCGGCCGCTCCGATGCGCGCCCGGCTCCAGCGCTGGGCGCAGCCGGTCGTTGGCATTGGCGTCGCGGCCGGTGTCGCTGCCTTGTCGATTTTCTGGTTGCAGGCCCGGGTCACCGGCAACGCGCCTGCGCTGGTGGCGCAGGCCGGTACCAATGCTAACGCCGGCGAGGTTGTATTAGGTGGCGTGGACCTGCCGGAGATGCGCGATAATCTCAGCCTGGTGGCTGCGGGCGCAGCGGTCAGTGCGCGCGCGATGCCGCGCGTTGTCAGTAACGGCGAGCCCGAGCGCTACACGGTGCCGGCGGCGGGCCGCAATGCAGGGCCGGGCCTGGCTGCCGGGCAGTTTGCAAACTATGTCGTGGCACACAGCGAATATGCCGCGCCGCTGAATCGACGCAATGTACTTTCTGCGCTGGTCGCCAGTGAGTCGGCCCTGCCGTTGGCGCCTGCGAAGGTGCCGACCGGCCAGCCTGACGGAGGCCAGCGCTGATGCGCATGCTGCGTTCGCATTGTCTGCTGCCGGTACTTGTGCTGCTGACGCCCGGGTGGGCCGGCGCGCAGGCGGTCACGGCGGGTGCCGCGTTTGCCGATGATGCCAATCCAATGACCTGGATCAGGCGCATGAACGAAGCGCTCGCCACGCGGAATTACGACGGCGTGTTTTTCCATGTGCGTGACGGGCGGGTGGAAACGCTGCGCATCCTGCACGGCGTCAGCGATGGCGCGGTGCGCGAGCGACTGGTGTCGCTTGATGGTTCTGGACGTGAGTTCGTTCGTAAGGGCGACGAGCTGATCTGCTATTTGCCGGACCAGCGCACCGTGCTGGTTGAGCCGCGCAAAGACAACAGCTCTTTGTTAGGCGCCTTGCCGAATGCCGGCACCGCGGCCAGCGACAACTATGAGCTGACTCAGCCCGGCCGGGCGCGCCTGATGGGTCGCGATGCGCGCGTCATCGAAATAAAGCCACGCGATGAATTTCGTTTCGGGTACCGGCTGTGGATCGATGAGGCCACTGCCATGCCGCTCAAGAGCCAGCTTTGCGACGCCAATGGCGCGGTGCTGGAACAGATTGTGTTCGCGAGGCTGAGTCTGCCGGTGCGGATCGCGGATGACGCCTTCAAGCTGCCGGCCGCGGCCGATACGTTTCGCTGGCTCCGGCCCGAGCCGCAGCCGCTTTTGGCAGCCGCAAGTGCAGCTGCTGCTGTAAGCTCGCCCGGCAGCGAACAACGCCTCTGGAACGTCATGCGGCTACCGCCGGGTTTTCAGCTAACAATGCGCAGTACTCAGTTGCTGCCGGGCGCCAGCCAGCCGGCAACCCACCTGGTTTTCTCGGATGGCATTGCTACCGTATCGGTGTTTGTCGAAACGTCTGATCCTGACTCGCAGGCGCCTGCCAGTTCCGGGCAGATGGGTGTCTCCAGTGCCTACAGCCTGAGGCGCTCTGGCGTGCAAATCACGGCGGTCGGTGAAGTGCCGCCGACGACGGTGCGTTTTTTTGCAAGCCAGGTGCGCGCGGAAGCCGCAGAGGGTCTTGAACCGCGCCGCACTCCGGATTTACGCCCTGGCCGGCAGTCCTTGCCGCAAGCCGGTGTGCCGGCCTTTGCGCCATCGGCCGCGCCACGCCGCTAACAGCAGGGCGCCGCATGGGTCTCACCCTGGTGACTCGCGAGGATTGCGAGCTGTGCGAAGTCATGCAGGCCGATTTGCGCAGCCTGTCAGGTGTCCTCAGCTTGCCGGCACTGCGGCTCGTCGATGTCGATGCGGACCCGGAGCTGCAACGCCGCTATGGCCTCAAGGTGCCGGTGCTGCTGCTGGACGGAGCGCTGGTTTGCCATGGCCGATTGCAAGCCGATGAGTTGCGGCGGGTGCTTTCCAGACGCGTGCCATCCTGAGGCCCACATTTCCTCCGGACTCGAAAAATGGCGTTCCGTTTATAATGGTCGTTTAACTTCGGTCCGCCCGTGCAACGCATTCGCAATTTCTCCATCATTGCCCACGTCGATCACGGCAAATCGACGCTGGCTGACCGCCTGATCCAGTTGTGCGGTGGGCTTGCAGACCGCGAGATGCAGGCACAGGTGTTAGATTCCATGGATCTTGAGCGTGAGCGTGGCATCACCATCAAGGCACAAAGCGTAACGCTTTTTTACGACGCGAACGATGGCCTGCGCTATCAACTGAATCTCATCGATACGCCCGGCCACGTCGATTTTTCCTACGAGGTGTCGCGCTCGCTGGCCGCCTGCGAAGGCGCATTGTTAGTCGTTGACGCGTCCCAGGGCGTTGAAGCACAGAGCGTCGCCAATTGTTATACGGCGATTGAGCAGGGCCTGGAAGTGGTGCCGGTGATCAACAAGATCGATCTGCCGTCGGCGGACCCGGCCAAGGTCATGCGCGAGATCGAGGAAATCATCGGCATCGGCGCGCAGGACGCCTGCCGCGTCAGTGCCAAGACCGGCGAAAATGTCGATCTACTGCTCGAAGCGCTGGTGGCGCGTGTTCCGCCGCCCCAAGGCGACCCGACGGGTCCGCTCCAGGCGCTGATCGTCGACTCGTGGTTCGATAACTATGTGGGCGTGGTCTCACTGGTCCGGGTAGTCAACGGCGGCATGAAGATAGGCGACAAGATCCAGGTGATGTCCACCGGGCGCACATGGCAGATCGACAAGTTGGGGCGTTTTACGCCCAAGCCGGTTGCGGTGCGCGAGTTGGCGGCGGGCGAAGTGGGTTTCGCCATCGCGGGTATCAAGGATATTTACGGCGCGCCGGTCGGCGACACGATCACATTGGAGAATCGGCCCTGTACCACGCCCCTGCCAGGATTCAAGCAGATTCAGCCGCGGGTTTTCGCCGGGCTGTTCCCGATCAATTCCGAGGACTACGAGTCGTTTCGGGATGCGCTGGCCAAGCTCAAGCTCAATGATTCAGCCCTGCATTACGAGCCGGAAGTCTCGACCGCGTTAGGTTTTGGTTTTCGTTGCGGGTTTCTCGGTCTGCTGCACATGGACATCGTGCAGGAACGGCTGGAGCGCGAGTACCAGCTTGAGCTGGTTACGAGCGCGCCCACGGTTGTGTACGAAGTCGGACTTTCCGATGGCGCCAGCCAGCTGGTCGACAATCCCGCCAAGCTGCCTCCGCCTAACAAAGTGGCCGAGATACGTGAACCAATTATTCTTGCGAACATCCTGGTGCCGCCGGACTATGTCGGATCGGTGCTGCAATTATGCGAAGAAAAGCGCGGCGTGCAGAAGAAAATGCAGTACCTGGCGAACCAGGTGTCTCTGCAATATGAGTTGCCGCTCGCGGAGGTGGTGCTCGACTTTTTTGATCGACTGAAATCGTCGAGCCGCGGCTATGCGTCATTTGACTACGAGTTCAGCCACTTTCAGGCTGCGCCGCTGGTCAAGCTGGATATGCTGATCAACGGCGACAAGGTCGACGCGCTCAGTATCATTGTTCATCGTGACAACGCCTATCATCGTGGCCGCGACCTGGTCGACAAGATGCAGGAACTGATTCCGCGGCAGATGTTTGAAGTAGCGATTCAGGCGGCGATCGGCACCCATGTGATAGCGCGCGCCACGGTCAAGGCATTGCGCAAAAACGTGCTCGCAAAGTGTTATGGCGGAGACATTTCGCGCAAGCGCAAGTTGCTTGAAAAGCAGAAAGAGGGCAAGAAGCGTATGAAGCAACTCGGCCAGGTAGAGATCCCGCAGGAAGCGTTTTTGGCGGTACTGAAGATCGGCAAGAAGTAGGACTATGTCATCCACATACAGTGATTGGCTGAATCAGGTTATTTCGTGGCTTGCACTGCTGGCCTTGCCGTTAGGCATGGTGTGCGTCGTAGACGACTGGTTTCTGCGAGCCAGGCGCCTGGCCAGCTCCCCGCTAGGGACATCGGTCGACCCCTGGTGGCTGAAAATCGCCTATGGGCTGCTGCCCTTTACGGTGCTCGCAATCCTGTGGCAGTTGTTTCGCAGTCAGCGTACTGATTTTGGCCTCGTGCTGGTGTCGGTCACGGTGTTGTCAGGCCTGGTGTGGGCGTTCGATCATTGGGTGCTGCGCCGGGGCAGGCATGCGTTGTTTCCGGCTGTGCGTCCCGACGGCCTTGCGTCCGACCAGCCCTGGCCCCCGGAGCCGGCGACACTGGATTACGCACGCAGTTTTTTCCCCGTGGCAGCGGTGCTACTGGTCCTGCGATCGTTTATTTTTGAACCGTATCGCATCCCCTCCGATTCGATGATGCCGACGCTGCTGGACGGCGACTTCATCCTGGTCAACAAGTACGCGTACGGCATGCGGCTGCCAGTCATCCATCGCAAGATCGTCGAGGTCGGCAGCCCGCAACGCGGCGATGTTGCGGTGTTCCGGTTTCCGGAGGACCTCGGGGTCAACTTCATCAAGCGCGTCGTGGGATTGCCCGGTGATCACGTCATCGTGCGTTCGGACCGGCTGATCATTAACGGACAGCCGGTACCGTTTCGCGATGTCGAGACTTTCAATGATGGTTGTTATCTCGGCATGCAGCGTGCGCTGGAAAAACTGGGTAATGAAGAGCACCAGGTGCTCCATTGCCTGAGTGCGCAATCGCATGATGTCGCGCCTGGCCTGCCAGGCTGCAACCGGCAGGTGATGACGTCGAACTACTTGTGCCAGCCGGGGCTCGCGCCGGGCGAGGTGGATTCGCATGACTCCGGTCATGACCCGGGTATGCGGGTGCCGGAGGAGATAGTGGTGCCGCCGGGCCAGTACCTTATGCTGGGCGACAATCGCGACAATAGCCTGGACAGCCGCTATTGGGGTTTCGTGCGTGAGGAGTACCTCGTAGGCAAGGCGACGCGAATCTGGTTCAATCTGGACTTCAATCGGCCCGGCAAGCGCATTCAATGGGACCGTCTGGGTCAGAAAATACAGTGATAGATTGTCAGGAGCAGACCATGCACTCTGAGCTTTCCGCATATCGGCAACGTGGTGTTACCGCCATCGGCTGGGTTTTTCTGCTGGTGCCCATATTCGTGCTTGGCTACGTCGGCATGCGCTGCATTACGCCATTCAGCAACTATATGGCGGTAAACCGCGCACTGGATAATTTTGCCAAGGACAATGCTGGCAACGGCGCTCTCACAAAGGACCAGTTGAAGGACTATTTGTCACGCAAGTGGGTGGTGGAATATATCGATCGACCCGATATCGAAGAACTGGCGATCACGCGAAAAGACGGCGGCTGGCAGATTGCAGCCAACTATGAGCAGGTCGTGCCGCTGTTTTACAACGTGTCGCTGCTGTTTGAATTCGAGAAGTCCGTGGAGTTCAAATAGCGGATGAATTCATCCCGCGGGCCAGTGTCGAACTGGCTGGCTGCGCGCTTCGGTTACACGCCGTTGCGTGATGAGTTGTTCACCATGGCGCTGACGCACCGCAGCGCCTCCAGCACTAACAACGAGCGCCTCGAGTTCCTGGGTGACGCGGTACTCAATTTGCTGGTTGCCGAACACCTGTACGAGCGCTTTCCTGATGCCGACGAAGGCGGCCTGAGTCGGCTGCGGGCGCGCGTCGTGAGTGCCGAACCCCTGGCGCAACTGGCGCAGGGACTGGGTATCGGCGAGGTGCTGCAATTGGGCGGCGGCGAATTGAAGAGCGGAGGATTTCGCCGTCAATCGATACTGGCCGATGCACTGGAAGCCGTGATTGGCGCGGTTTTTCTCGATCGCGGCATGGACGCGGCGCGCTCCCAGATCCTGCCGCTGGTGGTGCCTGTCATTGAGCAATTGCCCGACCCGGCGGCGCTCAAGGACCCGAAGACACGCCTGCAGGAGTGGTTGCAGGCGCACGGCGAACCCTTGCCGGAGTACCGAGTCATAGCGGTGTCGGGCGAGGCTCACGAGCAGAATTTCGTTGTCGAGTGCGCGCTCGAAACCCGCGGCTGTCGTGCCGCAGGCGCGGGAACCAGCCGGCGCCGCGCCGAGCAGCAGGCCGCCATCAAATTGCTCGGGCTGCTCGACTCAGGTAAACGCGCATGAGTGAAGCAGCGCAGATTCACGCAGGATTCGCGGCGCTGATCGGCAGGCCCAACGTGGGCAAGTCAACGCTGCTGAACTCACTGATCGGACAAAAATTATCAATCGTCACGCCGCGACCGCAGACCACCCGGCACCGGGTGTTAGGTGTGCTGCACCGGCCGGGATTGCAGATCGCCTTTGTCGATACCCCGGGGCTGCATCTGGGTGCGAAGCGTTCGCTCAATAAGGCCATGAACCGCTCGGCCACCGCAGCGGCCATCGACGCCGATGTCATTCTGTGGGTCGTCGAAGCGTTGAGACATTCGCCGGATGACGCGCTGGCGTTGCAGCGTGCGCTGGCTGCCGGCCGACCCGTGATCGCCGTCGTGAATAAGGTTGATCAGGTCAAGCCGCGCGCCAAACTATTGCCCTTCATGGAGGAACTGGCGAAACAAGCCGAGTTTGTCGATATCGTGCCCGTGTCCGCAGCCCATGGCGACAATCTGGAACCCTTGATTGCGGCGCTTGCCAGGCATTTGCCGTTGTCACCGCCGCTGTTTCCGCCGGACATGGTGACGGATCGTGACCTGCGTTTCAGGATTGCGGAAATTATCCGCGAGAAACTCACGCTGATGTTGAACCAGGAATTGCCGTACGGTATTGCGGTCGAAATCGAGTCCCTGGAGCGCGAGCCCGAGCGCTGGGCGGTAGCAGCGGTGATTTGGGTGGATCGCGAGGGGCAAAAACCGATCGTCATCGGCAAAGGTGGGGAGCGTCTAAAGAAAGTGGGCACTTCCGCGCGTCGCGAACTCGTGCACATGACTGGTGAGCGGTTTCATTTGACGCTCTGGGTCAAAGTGCGGGAAGGCTGGGCCGACGACGCGCGCGCGCTGAAATCGCTGGGTCTCGAATGAGCCGTGCGGCGCGGCGCGTGCAACTGGCCGCGGGCTATGTGCTGCATCACCGGCCGTACCGCGACACCAGCCGGATTGTCGAGGTTTTCACGCGTGAGCATGGCCGGCTGACACTGTTCGCACGCGGCGTGCGCGGGCCGAAATCACGGCTGGCTCCGGTGCTGCAGCCTTTTCGGCGCCTGCTGCTGTCATTCGTGTTAGGTCGCGGCGACGCCGCACAGCTGACTGGCGCAGAACTGGCAGATGCCGCCGCGCCGACACCACGCGCGCAAACGCTGATGTCGGCCTACTACCTGAGTGAGTTGCTGCTCAAGCTTACGGAGCGCCTCGATGCGCAACCGGCCTTGTACGAAGCGTACTCACGGGCGCTGCAGCAGCTGTGCGAGGCCGGCCCCGAGGCGCCGGTGCTGCGTGAATTTGAAATGCAGTTGTTGCAGGCCTGCGGCTACGGCATTGACTTCGCCGGACTGGAGCCCACACGGCGCTATCTGTTTACTGCGGGCGTCGGGTTTGCGCCGTGCCAGCAGCCAAGCGAGCAGGAACCGTCGCTCAGCGGTGCGGCGTTGTTGGCGGTAGCAGCCGGTCACTGGCAGGACCCTGAGGGCCTGGCGGCCGCCAGCCGCATCCTGCGGGCCGCGCTGGATCAGTGTCTTGATGGCTACGAAATTCGCACCCGGGCGGTTGCCAGGGCAGTGCGCAGACAGGTGATGCGATGATTTTCGGCATTGGCGTTGATGTGTTGCAGGCCAGCCGGGTGGCGGGGGTGTACCGGCGCTACGGCGAGCATTTTGTCACGCGCCTGCTGCTGCCGGGCGAGCTTGCCCAGCTAACACGAACCAAGCGCAAGGAGCGTTTTCTGGCGTTACGGTTCGCGGCCAAGGAAGCGATTGTAAAGGCCATGGGCACCGGATTTGGCCACGGCGTATGGATACGTGACGTTGGTGTGGTGCAGAACGCCTGGGGGCGACCGGAGGTCGTCTATTCGCCCCGCGGCGAACGCGTGCGCCGCCGCCTCGGCATCGGCGATGGGCATGTCACACTGACCGATGAGGCTGGATTGATTGTCGCGGTAGCGGTGCTGGAGAGGGCGCGACGCCCGCCGGCCGGGAAAATGCCCAGCCAGCGGCGGACTGCCAGGAAGCGGACAACCAGGAAGCGCCCATGAACGTGCTGGTATTCGATATCGAGACGGTTCCGGATGTGGACTATGGCCGCGCGCTGTTAGGTCTTGGGGACCTGCCTGACGCCGAGGTCGCCAAGGCAATGGCGGCGCAGCGGCGCCAGCAGACCGGCGGCAGCGAGTTTCTGCCGCTCGAGCAGCAGCGCATTGTGGCGATATCCTGTGCCCTGCGCAGTGCCGAGCAGTTCCAGGTCTGGAGCCTGGGCGAGGTGGACTCCGGCGAAGCGCAACTGGTGCAGCGCTTTTTCGACGGTATTGAGCGCTATCGGCCGGATCTGGTGTCATGGAATGGCTCCGGATTCGATCTGCCGGTGTTGACCTATCGCGCGCTGAAACACAGCGTGCAGGCGCCACAGTTCTGGGAAATGGGCGACAGTGACAACGCGTTTCGCTGGAACAACTATGTCAATCGGTACCACGCACGGCATACCGATCTCATGGACGTGTTGTCATTTTATCAGGGGCGTGCGCGGGCGTCCCTGGCGGACATGGCGGCGTTGTTAGGTCTGCCGGGTAAGCTGGGATTCTCAGGTGCGCAGGTCTGGGACGCTTGGCGTAGCGGCGAGGCGCTGGCGGTGCGGCGCTACTGTGAAACCGATGTGCTCAATACCTACCTGGTGTTCCTGCGCTATCAACTGTTGCGTGGTGTTTTGGATCGTGGGCAGTTTCAAGCCGAGACCGTGCGCGTGCGCGAGTGGTTGACGGCAGCTGCGGAGTCTCATTGGCGTGAGTTCCTGGCGGCCTGGCGCGAGGCTGTGGATTGAGCGCCGTGCCCGACGAAGTGGGCCTCGTCGCGGCGCTCAACCACGACGCCGAGGGTGTTGTGCACGCTGGCAAGATAGTTTTCGTGCCTGGCGCCCTGCCCGGAGAGCGCGTCCGCTTCCGCCGGCGCCGGCCGCAAAAGCAGTTCGACTACGCCGACCTGATCGAGATTGTCAGTCCGTCCGGTGACCGGGTCACGCCGCGTTGCAGTCATTTCGGGATTTGTGGCGGCTGCGCATTGCAGCACCTGTCACCGACGGCGCAACTGCTTGCCAAGGAGCAGGAGTTGCGCGAGACCCTGCAACGGATCGCGCAAGTCGAGCCGGAACGCTGGTTGCCACCCTTGAGTGGGCCGGTGTGGAACTACCGGCGGCGCGCGCGGCTCGGCGTCAAGGATGTCGGAAAGAAAGGCCGGGTCCTGGTCGGATTCCGTGAGCGCTCCAAGCCCTACATCGCCGATCTGAGGCGTTGCGAAGTTCTCGCCGAACCGATTGCCGGCCTGCTGGAGCCGCTGGCGCGATTGATCGAAAAACTGACAGTGCGCGCGCAGCTGCCACAGATTGAAGTGGCAGTTGCCGACAACGCGACGGCCCTGGTGCTGCGCATCCTGCAACCGATCACGACTGCCGACAGCGAACTGTTAGGTGAGTTCGCGACGACCCACGCAGTCGAATTCCTGTTGCAGTCCGGTGGGCCGCGGACGGTCACGTCGCTGGCCGAAACCGCGACGCCGCTCTACTACCGCCTCGAAGAGTTCGCTGTAACGCTTGAATTCCAGCCGCTCGATTTTGTGCAGGTCAACGCGGGACTTAACGCCCTCATGATACGCCAGGCACTCGAGTTGTTAGGTGCCGGTCCCGGGGATCGGGTGCTCGATTTGTTCTGCGGACTCGGTAACTTCAGCTTGCCGCTCGCGCGCCGTGGCGCGGAGGTGGTCGGGGTCGAGGGCGATGTGGGCCTGGTGGCTCGCGCCCGTGCCAATGCGATCCGCAATGGGCTCCCTAACAGCGCTTTTTTCAGCGCCGATCTCAGCCAGCCTGACCTGGATGCGCGTTGGTGGCAGGGCGGTTATTCGCACGTCTTGCTCGATCCACCGCGTGCCGGAGCGCGCGAGGTCCTGGCGGCCGTCGCGCGACTTGCGCCCAGGCGCATTGTCTATGTGTCCTGTCATCCGGGTACGCTGGCGCGCGATTTGGGCGAGCTGACGCAGGAGCACGGCTATGTCGTGCGCGCGGCTGGGGTGCTGGACATGTTTCCACACACGACGCATATGGAGTCCATGGTGGTCCTCGAGCCGCGGCGCGGTCCGCGTGATCGCGCGAGAATTTCCGCATGACGCTCGGACCGCTGATGATCGATGTAGCGGGCCAGCAACTGGCGCCGGAGGATCGGGACATCCTCGCGCACCCACTGGTCGGCGGGGTAATCCTGTTTACACGCAATTATTCAGAGCCCGAACAGCTCGCGGCCCTGGTGGCTGAGATCAAGGCGGTGCGCAATCCGCCGCTGCTGGTGACCGTGGATCACGAGGGCGGGCGCGTTCAGCGTTTTCGCAGCGGTTTTTCGTGGCTGCCGCCCGCGCGACGCATTGGCCATGAATTTGATGCCGATCATGCGTCCGGCATCGCACTGGCGCGGCGCCTGAACTGGTTGATGGCCGCGGAGTTGCGCGCGGTTGGCATCGATCTGTCGTACGCACCGTGCGTGGATCTCGACTACGGTGTCAGCACGGTAATCGGAGATCGCGCCTTGCATCCCGATCCGGAAATCGTCGGTCGGCTGGCGGTAGCGTCGATGTTAGGGATGCGGGATGCCGGCATGGGCGCGGTGGCCAAACATTTTCCCGGCCATGGTGCCGTGGTCGCGGACTCGCATCTTGCGTTGCCGGTGGACCGGCGCGGGTTCGCGGATCTGGAGCGGGATCTGCGGCCCTACTACACGCTGATTGCGAACAACTTGCCGGCCGTGATGGTGGCGCATGTGCTGTTTCCGGAAGTCGACTCGTTGCCGGCGAGTTTGTCGCGGCGCTGGATCCAGGGCGTGCTGCGCGGCGACATGCAGTTTGGCGGCGTGATATTTGCGGATGACCTGTCGATGGCTGGCGCAACGCAATTCGGTGGCCCGGTGGAGCGCGCGGCGCTGGCGCTCGAGGCCGGCTGCGACGTACTGCCTGTCTGCAATCGTCGCGAGGATGTAGTCGCTGTACTGAATGGTTTGCGGCGCACGATTAGTCCGGCGCTGTCGCTGGGACTCGTGCGCCTGCGCGGACGTGGCCCGAAGCGCAATCTGGTCGAACTGCAGGCCAGTGCGGACTGGCAACAATGCCGCGAAATGCTGGCGCGTTGCGAGGCGCCACCGAGTCTGAAACTGGGTTAGCTAATCAATTGGGGGAGGAGACATGGTTCTTACAAGACGTGAAATATCAGCTTCCTTGTTAGCAATGGGCGCTGTGGCGGCCGGCGGGCCGGCGGGCGCGCGCGCCGACGGAGTGGATGGCGCAACCGACCCCTTGCTGCTCGCAAGAATCTACCGCCAGATGCGGTTTGCAGGTGACGACCGGGTATTTTTCTGGTGGTTGCAGGGGCGCCGCTATGGCCTCATCGACAATGTGTTGACGCCGTTTTTCGACATGCACGTCGGATCGATACATCGTTGCGTCGATCAGGGCGATGGCCGCTATCAGGTGATCGGTGCGCAAGTGGGCTACTACACCCATCTTGAAACCGGTGCCTTGCTGGAAAATTGGCTGAATCCGATCACCGGCGCCAATGTGGCGCTGGCTTATGCGCCGCTGCGTGCGAACACCAGCAATTTCGGTCCGACCGGCCCGGTGGAGTCCGCCTCCGTAAACGGTGCTGAGCGGCGCCATGTGTTAGGTCCCGTCAGCGTGGTCGGCGATTCGGTGTGGCTGCGCGAAGAAACGTATATCGTTGTGCCGCCATCTGCGGCCGTCGCTGCCAGTGGTGGTGGCGTCGCCGCATCGCGGCCACTGCGGGTACACGACATGTACACGCTGCAAAGTCCACGCGCCGCGCTCAGGGATTCGGGGTTGCTGCCGCGCTGGGTTCCGGCGCTGGGGCAATTCAACGATTTCAACAGCTGGTCGCCGCGTTTCCAGATGGGTGACCGCCCGGGGACCAGCTTGTCGCGCTGCGCTGGCCGCAAAGAGCGGCGCTGGCAGGATCTGCCGGAAAAATTTCGTGCGCTGGCGGCGCAGGCGCATCCGCAGTGGGCGCGCGCACCAGACAAGATTCTGGGGTAATCGCGGCGCCGACCGCGATTGCTAACGCCCGGGGGGCTTGGCACCCTGCGACGGCGTGACCATGGCCAGCACGCCGATTGCGGGGTGGTCGTAATACTGCTTGTCGTAGAACTTGATGCGGCGTGATTCGTCGATGCGATAAGTCGGGCCGCCCGCGCTGTAAGCGATGTTGACGCCCAGGTGCAGGTAGGTGCCACGTTCCAGATAGACGAGTCCCGAGAGCCCGCCGGCCTGTGAGCCGAGCCTCGCCAGGGTGAATCCGGCCCGCGTTCCCCAGGTGCTGGCGGATTGCTGCCAGGCGATGTGGGTGATGATCTGGTAGCGCCCACTGCCGCGCAGCTTGGCAACTTCGTTAGCCAGCTGAAACTGCGAGGGGGGCATAGCGGCCACGAACCGGCCGACCTGCGCGTTGCCCGAACTGGAATCACCGCCGCCTGCAGGTGCTTTCGCGCCCGGCTTGCTCCAGTCTTCACTGGATCCGCCGTTGCCCGAGAATACAACCATTTCGATGTTGTAGACCGTTGCCGTTGGTACTGCGGCGGGAGCGGGCGCCTGCGCCACGGCCACGCAGCTGATCGCGCCAAGCAGCAGCGCAGTGGATGCATCGAAAATTCGGCGCCGAGTCATGCGGGTATTTTAGCGCAGCTCACGCAGCAAGCGTTCGGCAAAATCAAACCGTTCAGTTACCGTGTCAAAGTCACGCAGGATGCGCAGTTTCAGCGGCCCGTCGAGGCGGTAGTCACGCGGCTGCCTCTGTACCCGCTCGATGACCTTGCGCGGATCAGCATGATTATGCGGCTCGAACAGCAGGTACCCGCCGAGCTCGCCGAGCTCGAGTTTGCGCACGCCTAACGCGCGCGCCAGCAACCGCAGGCGCGCCGCTTTCAGCAACGCGCTGCCCGCTTCCGGCAACGGGCCAAAGCGATCGATCAGTTCCGCGTGCAGCTCGTCGAGATCGTTGTCGCTGGCGGCGGCGGCGATGCGCTTGTACAGGGTCAGGCGCAGATGCACGTCGGCCACATAGGTCTCGGGCAGCAGCGCGGGAACGCGCAGTTCGACTTCGGTGGCGGCGGCGAGCGGCTGGTCGAGTTGCGGTTCGCGACCGGACTTGAGCGCGCGTACCGCGCGGTCCAGCATCTCCAGGTACATGTTGACGCCAATTTCGGCGAGTTCGCCGCTCTGCCGCTCGCCGAGCAGCTCGCCAGCGCCGCGAATCTCGAGATCATGCGTGGCTAACACGAAGCCGGCGCCGAGATCCTCCAGCGATTCAATCGCTTCCAGCCGCTGCAGCGCGTCCTGCTTGAGGCTCTTGCGCGGCGGAATCAACAGGTAGGCATAGGCCCGGTGGTGCGAGCGGCCGACCCGGCCGCGCAGCTGGTGCAATTGCGCGAGTCCGAAACGATCGGCGCGATCGATCAGGATCGTGTTCGCGGTGGGCACATCGATGCCGCTTTCGATGATCGTCGTGCAAACCAGCACATTGAAACGCCGATGATAAAAATCGACCATCAGCTGTTCCAGTTCGCGCTCGCGCATCTGGCCGTGACCGAATCGGATCTGCGCTTCCGGCAGCAGCTGCGCGAGATCCGCGGTGAATTTCTCGATGTCCCTGACTTCGTTATGCACGACATACACCTGGCCGCCGCGGCGCAGCTCGCGCATCACCGCTTCGCGTATGCCGGCGGGATCCCACTCCCCGACAAAGGTCTTTACCGCCAGGCGCTCGGCCGGAGGCGTCGCAATGATGGACAGTTCACGCAGCCCACCGAGCGCCATGTTGAGCGTGCGCGGGATCGGCGTGGCGGTGAGCGTCAGGATATGCACCTCGGCACGCAGCGCGCGGAGCTTTTCCTTGTCGCGCACGCCGAAACGATGCTCTTCGTCGATGATGATCAGCCCGAGATCCTTGAAGCGCAGCTGCGCATGCAGCAAGCGGTGCGTGGCGATGACGATGTCGACCTGGCCGCTTTCGATGCCGGCGACTACCTGATTCGCTTCCGCGTCGGTGCGAAATCGTGACAGCATTTCGATGCGCAGTGGCCAGTCCGCAAAGCGGTCACGGAAATTCAGAAAGTGCTGCGATGCTAACAAGGTCGTCGGCACCAGCACCGCGACCTGTTTGCCGGCCTGGGCCGCGACAAAAGCGGCGCGCATGGCAACCTCGGTCTTGCCGAAGCCGACATCGCCACAGACGATGCGGTCCATGGGCTGGTCCTTGCCAAGATCCGCCAGCACCTTGCGAATGGCATCGCCCTGGTCGGCGGTTTCCTCAAACGGAAATGCGTTGGCAAAACTCTGGTATTCCAGTTCGCGCAGCGGCATGGCGAGGCCAGGCTGCGCTTTACGGCGCGCATACAGGTCCAGCAGCTCAGCAGCGACGTCCCGCACCTGCTCGGCTGCGCGACGCCGGGCCCGGGCCCATTGGTCGGTGCCAAGTTTGTGCCAGGGTGCGCCCTCGGGGTCTGCGCCGCCGTAGCGGCTAACAAGATGCAACGCGTGCACTGGCACATAGATGCGATCGCCATCGCGGTATTCGAGCGCCAGAAATTCCCCCGGCTGTCCGCCGATTTCCATGCTCTGCAGGCCCAGATACCGGCCAACACCGTACTGCTCATGCACCACCGGAGCGCCGGCGGTCAGGGTTTGCAGGTCGCGCAGAATTGCGGCCGGGTCGATCTGACTGCGCCGCCGGCGCCGTTCCTGACGCGCACGCGATCCAAACAGCTGGTTTTCCGTGAGGATGGTGAATGCAGGATCGGCACAGGCCACCGGCCGCAGTTCCGGCGCCTGGATCATCGCGAGCTGAGCGTCGCTGGCAAGAAACTCCTGCCAGCTGTCCACGGCGACGGCGCGTAGTCCGTGCGGACGCAGCATCTCGCTCAGCACTTCGCGCCGGCCGGCGGAATCGACTGCTAACAGGACGCGACCCGACTGTTCACTGAGCCAGCCCGTCAAGGGCGCCAGTGGCTGCGCGGCGCGCGCATCCAGCCGCAGCTCCGGCGGCGCGCGTGACGGCAGGTTCTGGCTAACGCCCGGGACTTCGTGCTCGATTTTGAATGTATCCAGTTCGAGCCGCGCGGTGCGCGCGAAGATCGCGCCCATATCCGCCGGCGGTACCGCGATTTCCGCCGGCGCCAGCAGCGGCCGCTCGATGTCGTGGCGTCGATCTTCGTAGCGGCTGACGATTTGCCCGAAACTCTGTTCAAGGGCGCCTTCCCAGCCGCAATCCATGACCAGCACCGGATCGGCGGGCAGATAGTCGGCGAGCGTCGCACAGCGGTCGAAAAACAACGGCAGGTAATATTCGATCCCGGGCGGTGCCAGTCCCTCGCTCACGCCGCGATAAATCGCCGTGCGGGTCGGGTCGCCCTCGAAACGCGCGCGGAAGCGTTTGCGAAATCCGCGCACGCTGTCGGGATCCAGTGGCAGTTCGCGTCCGGGAAGAACCTCAAATTGCTTCAGGGCATCGAGCGAGCGCTGCGACTGCGGGTCGAAGCGGCGGATTGAATCGATTTCGTCATCCAGCAGGTCGATGCGCAGCGGTGTTTCGCCGCCCATCGGAAAGAGATCCAGCAGTGAACCGCGGATCGCAAATTCCCCGGGCAGGGTCACCTGGCCGACCGCGACATAGCCCGAGGCGACCAGTCGCTGGCGGAACGGTTCCAGCGCCAGCTGCTGCCCCGGGCGCAGCTGGAAACTGCGACTTTCGATGTACTGCCGCGGCGGCAGGCGCATCGGCAGGGTGTCGATGCTAACAAGCACGATGCCGCGCGTCAGATGCGGTAGCGCTGCCAGCGTCCGCAGCCGCTCCGAGATCAGGTCGGGGTGCGGCGCGAAGCAGTCGTAGGGCAGCATTTCCCAGTCGGGCAGCAGCCACAGCGGCAGCTTGGGCCCGCCGTAGAAACGCAGCTCGGCCTGACGCTGTTCCAGCGCCTGCGCGCCGTTTTCAATCAGCAGCCAGGGGCGCGTGTCGGCGCGTGCGGCATCGGCGATCGCAAGTGAACTGATGCTGCCGGCGAGCTGACACCAGCGGACGGGGTCAGCGCCGATGCGCGGTGCGGGAAGTTGGAATAACGGCGCCATGAAGGCGCCGCAGCATAGTTACTTGGTAGCCGCTGGCAAGCGCGAAATTAATCAGGCGCCGGTGCTGACCGCGTGGACCACCCGGTCAAATTCGAAATACACGGAAAATCCCGCGTAATCCCAGCGCGTAATGGGCGGTTTGCCGACCGTACTGCGCTTCTGGGCCGGTGCGCCGAATTGGGCCTCAACGGCCTGCATGGTCATGCCGGGGCTGGGTTTGGGTTGGCTGTCGGAACGTACTATCGGCTTGCCGTCGAATGCGACTAATTCGGCTCTGGCCGACATCGCGGTGGCAGCCAATGCAACCGACAGCAACGCGATTTGCAATGCTTTCATAGGTCTTGCCTTGATCTCAAGCGCGAGTGGCCATGTTAACCCCGATTGGGCGGGAAAACGTGCGGCGGGTCGCTATTGTTAACCCCAGAGTACAATTCGCCGGATGTTTCAACCTCTGTCGCTGTATGTCGGGCTGCGTTATGTGCGCTCCCGCGCGCAGAAATTCTTTGTGTCTTTCCTGACCTGGATTGCAGCGATCGGTGTCGGATCCGGGGTCGCGGCGCTGATCGTCGTACTGTCGGTCATGAACGGCTTTGAAAATGATATCCGTGACCGGCTGGTCGCCTTGAGTGCGCACGCGCGGCTGCAACCCCTGTCAGCCGGCGCCGATGTCGGGGGTCTTGCATCGATCGCCGCGACATTTCGCAAGCAAGCCGGTGTTGCCGCGGTTGCACCTTTTGTGCAGCTCGAGGCGGTCGCGGTCAATGGCGCGGAGTCGCAGCCACTGCTGCTGCTGGGCATAGACCCGGCTCAGGAAGTTGCGGTTTCGGACCTGTCCGCTGCTTTGCGCGTTGGCCGGCTGCAGGATCTCGCCCAGGGCGATCACATTGTCCTGGGCGTGTTACTGGCCGATCGCTTGGCCGTAGGGCCGGGCGATTCGATCATGATTCTGGTGCCCGCAGTTGATGCGGCGGGCGTCCCGTCGCCGCGCTTGCGGCAATTCGACGTCGTCGGACTTTTTGAAGCCGGCGCCCAGGAAAGCGATGCCGTGTTTGCTTACACGAATCTCGACGCCGCACGCGCACTGAGCGGTGGCGATGCCCGCAGCGCCGGTCTGCGGTTGCGATTTGACGACGTGCTGAAAGCACCGCAGCGTGCCGCCGCACTGAGTGCGCTGGTGCCTCCGGGGTTCGAATTGCGTGACTGGACCCAGGATCATGCGAATTATTTCCGCGCCATTCGCATCGAGAAGACCATGATGGGATTGATCCTGCTGCTGATCGTCGCGATCGCCGCGTTCAACCTGGTGTCGATGCTGGTGATGGTCGTCAATGACAAGCGCACCGATATTGCGATACTGCGTACCATGGGTGCCACAGCGACTACGGTGCAAAAGATTTTCCTGATCCAGGGACTGGTGATTGGCTGGGCCGGCGTGCTGCTCGGCGTGCTCACCGGGGTACTGGTCGCGGGCAACGTCGCGGTGATCGCCGGCAATCTCGAGCGCTGGTTCCACTTTGAATTTCTGGATTCCAGCGTCTACTACGTTACGCAGCTGCCTTCGGAAATACGCCCACCGCAGATCGTACTGGTGGCGCTGTTAGCTCTGGTGTTGTCGTTGTTGGCGGCCTGGTGGCCCTCGCGGCGCGCCGCCTGGGTCGCGCCTGCTGACGCATTGCGCTACGAGCGGCTCTGATGGCCCGCTATGAATCGATGCTGGCGCTGCGCTATCTTGGCATCACCCGCCGCCATGGCTTTTTGTCGTTCGTGGCCGGGGTTTCCATCGTCGGGCTGGTGCTCGGCGTTGCGGTGTTGATCATCGTCCTGTCAGTGCTCAATGGTTTCGAGCGCGAGCTACGGCAACGTCTGTTAGCTGTTACCGCGCATGCGACGGTGAGGGGTGAGGAGCGGCTGCTCGGCACCTGGCAAGTGCTGCAGGCGCTGGCGCTGGCTGATAAGGACGTGCAGTTGGCCGCGCCGTTTGTCGAGCAGCAGGCCATGCTGAGCGCCGGAGGCCGGACTCTGGCTCTGAACCTGCGTGGCGTTCGCGTTGCGGACGAGCTGGCCCGTGGCGCTGACAGTTTGTTAGCCGCACCGCGCCTGCAGAGCGGCTCCGCGGCTGGCGCAGCGCTCGCCAACGGCGCCTACCGGCTCTACCTCGGCGCGCAGCTGGCCCGCGAGTTGGCGGTCAAGGCGGGGGACAGCGTGATTGCAATCGCGCCGCAGGCGACCGCGACGCCGGCCGGTCTCGCGCCGCGCATGCGCCGCTTTGTTGTGGCGGGCACTTTTGCGTCCGGCATGTTCGAATATGATCGCGGCCTGGCGCTGGCGGAGATGCACGACGTGGCGCTTTTTTTTCAAATGGGCGACGCTGTAACCGGGGTCCGCCTCAGCCTGCATGATCCCGAGCGCGCCCCCGCATTGGTCCGCACGCTCGCGCGCCGCATGGTCGATCGGGATGGTGGCACGCTGATCGTCTCGGATTGGACGCAAAGTCATGCGAATTTTTTCCGCTCGATCCAGCTGACAAAATCCATGCTGTTCGTCATCCTGTTGCTGATCGTGGCGGTCGCGGCCTTCAATCTGGTCGCGAGCCTGGTGATGATCGTGCGCGACAAGCAGGGTGACATCGCCATCCTGCGCACACTCGGTGCCGGGCCCGGCAATGTGCTGCTGAGCTTTGTCATGTCGGGCGCGCTGATCGGTGGCTTCGGAATCGCAGGTGGCGCGTTGTTAGGCATTCTTGGTGCGTGGAATACCGAAACCATCGTTCGCTGGCTCGGGCGCCTCAACGGCGCGCCATTGCTGGATGCGCAGGTCTATTTGATGAGCGACCTGCCGGCGGACGTCCAGTGGCCCGACGTAGCGAGGGTCTGCGGCGCGGCACTCGCACTGTGCACGGTCGCTACGTTGTATCCGGCCTGGAAAGCGGCGCGCACCGTGCCGGCGGAGGTTTTGCGGCATGACTGAGGCGATAGAGACTTTACTGGAGGCGCGGGCGCTGCGGCGCAGCTTCCGGCAGGGCAGCAGCGAGCTTACCGTGCTGCAGGATGTCAACCTTGAGATCATGGCGGGCGAGCGCGTTGCGGTGGTCGGCGCATCCGGTTCCGGCAAGTCCACGCTGCTGCAATTGTTAGGCGGCCTGGACACGCCGAGTGCCGGCCAGGTGCTGATCGATGGCCAGGATGTCGCGACCCTGACTGAATCGCAGCGCGGCGCGCTGCGCAATCGCGCACTGGGCTTTGTGTATCAGTTCCATCACCTGCTGCCGGAGTTTTCCGCGCTGGAAAATGTCGCGATGCCACTGCTGGTGCGGCGCGCGCCGGCCGGCGAGGCGCAGGCCGCAGCCACGGCGATGCTCTCGCAGGTCGGCTTGGCGGAACGGCTGGGTCACCGGCCGTCAGAGTTGTCGGGCGGCGAGCGCCAAAGGGCCGCGGTGGCGCGGGCGCTGGTGACGCGGCCGCGCATCGTACTCGCGGATGAGCCGACCGGCAATCTCGATGGCGTCAATGCCGATGCCGTGTTTCAATTGTTGTTAGATCTGAACCGCGAGGCCGGCACGGCGCTGGTGGTCGTGACCCATGATATGACGCGCGCGGCGCGCATGGATCGGATACTGCGCCTGGAGCGTGGCCGCCTGATCGGCTAATTCTGGCCGGACGTGCCGGATTTGAGTAGCTGTGCCGCGGCGCGGCCACGATATTGTTGTTGCACGCGCCAACGCCACAGCACCTCAACGCTAAGCCATGTGGTCAGTCCTGCAATCAGTGCGCAAATCAGGCAGCCGACCAGGAAGGGCTTCCATATAGGACCCAGACCATGCTCCAGCCAGTTCCAGCTCATATTGAACCGAAACTTATGGGGCGTAAAACCGGTGGCGAAGGCGCCGACGCGATAGGCGAGGTAATACACCGGCACCAGCGTGAAGGGATTGACGGCGAATATCGCGAGCATCGTGGCCGGCAGATTGATGCGCGACATGACCGCTACGGCGATGGCCACCGGAATGTGGATAGGCAGCGGTATGAAACAGATCGCAGCGCCTGCGCCCAGGCCGCGCGCCACCGTGCGACGCTGGAACGACCAGAGCTTCGGATCTAACAAGCGGTCCCCGAACGGGCGGATGTACCAGCGATGACGCATGTCATGCACGCGACTCGCCAGTCGCCGCATCAGGGGTTTCAGCATGATGGTGTCATTGTCGGTGAGCCCGGCGCCTTAAGCCAGCTCTCTCTGGGCCGGGCGACCACATCGCTCCTGACCCCGCTGTCGATCGCAGGTTTCGCAGCGAGCGGCATGGCGGTGGTGCTGGCAGTTGCCGCGGGCGCATCGGTGTTGATGTTGCTGCCGTGCGCGCTGCTGGGCGTGCTGATCGGTATGTGGCGACGCTCGCCAGTCGGCAGCGCTGTCGGCCTGGGGGCTCTGTGGATCTGCGGCGCGCTGCAGAATCATCAGACCACCGACTGGGACGATGCCAGGCGTGGCGAGCGGGTGCTCGCCGCTGTGCAATTTCCAGGCCTGGTGAGCCGCAGCAGTACCGGGTGGCACGCGGATGCCGATCTGCGGGTACTGAATTCCCTGCGGCCGAACGAACCCGTGCGCCGGGTCCGCATCAGCGGCAGCGACTCCATTTTGTTAGCACCGTGGCCGGGCGAACGTTGGCAACTGGTGCTGTCGCTGCGCGAACCGCGGGCACAGTTGAATCCGGGCACGGTGGACATGGAACGGATGTATTACGCCGCCGGCATCACCGCGCTGGCCACCGTCCGCGCGTCATCGCTCAATCAGCGCTTGGCCCGCGCGCAGGGCGCGTGGCTGGCAGGTGCGCGCCAGCGGCTTGCGCAATGGGTGTCGGCCGAGGGTTCTGATCGCGACGCCGATGCCTTGTTCCTGGCGCTCGCGGCGGGAATTACCGACGGCTTCAGTGCCAATGACTGGCAGGTGTTCAATGCCACCGGCACGACGCACCTGATTGCGATCTCCGGGTCGCATGTCACTGGACTGGCTGCCATGTTGTATTTCCTGGCGGCAGTCTGCTGGCAGCTACTGGCGCGTTGTGGTGGTCGCATTGCGCGCGATCATTTTGCGGCGACCGTGTCACTGATCAGTGCGTATGGGTATGCGCTGTTCGCGGGATTTTCAGTTCCCACCCAGCGCACGCTGCTGATGCTGTGCGTCTGGCGCCTGGCGCGCGGCGGCGCGCGCCACGTCGGCGCGCTGCAAACCCTGGCACTGGCCTTGTTAGCCGTCCTGATTGTCGATCCGTTTGCGCCATTGTCAGCGGGTTTTTGGTTGTCATTCAGCGCCATGGCTGTGCTGCTGTGGCAATTTCCGACGGCATCAGGTGCCATGCGCCGACCGCTGCAGTGGTTCGGCGACTATGTCCGCAGCCAGTGGGCGGTTACCTGGGCGCTGGCGCCGCTTACCGCGATGATTTTCGGTTCGGTGCCAATTGCAGGCCTTTGGGTCAATCTTCTGGCCATCCCGGTGTTCACCTTCCTGCTGGTGCCGCTGGCGTTGTGCGGTTCCCTGCTGCTCTGGGCCTGGCCGGCCGCGGGTTCCTGGTCGTTAGGTATCTTCACGGCTGCGCATGAATTGTTAGCAACCGGCCTGGATGCTGCGGCCGCAAGTTCCTGGGCGCTGTGGCATCTGCCAGAAGGGGGCTGGCCCGCCCTCGGCCTGCTGCTGTTGGCTTGCTGCCTGCTGCCGCTGTGGCCGTGGCAAACAAGAGCGCTGGCGCTGGCGCTGTGCACAGCAGGGTCAGCCGCTGGTGCTGCACAGGCGGCTCGTGATCGCCCGGTGGCGCAGCTGCTGGCATTGGAGTCCGGCAACGGACTCGCCATCATAGTACGCAGCCGCGGGCACGCGGTGGTGGTCGATACCGGTGAAAGCTGGCACAGCCGAGGTTCGGCCACCACACAGAAACTGGTACCGGCATTGCGCGCCCTGGGCGTTCGCGCCGTCGACATGCTGGTCCTCGGCCGCGCCACCCCGGATCGAGGCGCGGGCATTGCGCAGCTAACAAAAGCCATGCCGGTGCGCGAATTGATCGCGCCGCCAGGCTGGCATGCGGGACCGCTGGCGTTTACCCCGTGCAGCCATCGGCAGTGGCAGTGGGACACGGTGCGGTTTGAGTTGCGTCCGGCGGGCGAGTCCTGCGTACTGCACGTGCTGGTCGAGGGGCAGGGCTGGTGGATCGTGCACACTGCCCGCCCTGACGATGAACTCGTGCTGACGCAGGCATTGCGAGCGTCGGTCGCGCGCGATCTGGTGCCGACACAAGTCCTCGTGCTACGCCGTGGCGCCGTGCGCGCGGGACCCAATCATCCGCTGTGGGGCTTGCTGCAGCCGCAGTGGGTCGTCGCGGCAGGCCGTGCCAATGGTTTGAAGACGCCGCCAGCCGCTCACGTCTGGCAGACCAGGGATCACGGTGCGATACGCCTCGCGGTGTTCGAGGGCCGTCGGGCCACGTGGAGCTCGCTGCGTGAGGACTCCTGGAAGTGGCCCTGGCGGCGCCCGGGCGCGGAGTCTGGCCGGTGATTCTCGCCGGGATCGTCGCGCACCGAAAGCGGCTCCGGTATGATGCGCGCGGCTCCAATTGCGGGTGTAATTCAGATGTGGGAAATCGTGCGGGCTGGCGGTCCGCTGATGTGGCCGATCGTCCTCTGTTCCGTTCTGGCTGCAGCCATCTTCCTGGAGCGGCTGTGGACGTTGCAGGCGCGACGTGTGCTGCCGCCGGCATTGACCCGACGGGTCTGGCAGCTGGTTGAAAACAATCAGGTCACGGACAACTCCCTCAAGGTGCTGGAACAGAGCTCGCCACTCGGGCGAGTGCTGGCGGCCGGCCTGGCCAATCGCCACCGGTCGCGTGAAGCCATGAAAGAACGGCTGGAGGACACCGGCCGGCATGTCGTACATGAGCTGGAGCGCTTTCTCGATGCGCTTGGCACGATCGCGTCGATCTCGCCGCTACTCGGTTTGTTAGGAACGGTGACCGGCATCATCAAGGCGTTCAATGCCATCAGCGCCGGCGGTGCGGGCGATCCACGGATGCTGTCGGGCGGTATTGCCGAAGCATTGATTACGACCGCGGCAGGTCTGTGCGTCGCGATACCGGCCCTGGTCGGCTACAAATATCTGCGGCGCCGGATCGATCGCATCGTGGTCGACATGGAAAAGGAAGCCATATTGCTGGTCGACGCTGTTGAGCGCTCGACCGACGCCGACAGCGCCGCCTCGGGCAATGGTGCGCGAAGATGAATCTGGGCATGCGCCGTTCCGACGATCCGGAAATCAATCTGGTATCGCTGATCGATGTGGTGCTGATGCTGGTCATTTTTTTCATGTTGTCGTCGACCTTTATCGACGAAGGCCGGGTGCGCATCCGTTTGCCCTACGCGGACACGATTGCCACGCGCGCCGAGCGTCAGTCAGGTATCGTCGTCGGAGTCAGTCGTTCGGGAACTTACAGCGTGGATGGCCGTGAGCTGTTGAATGCGAGTCCCGAGACTTTGCGCGCGGCGCTGTTGTCGGTTGCGACCGCGCCGGGCGCGTCAGAGCAGCGTGTAACCTTGCGCGCCGACGGCGAGGCAACGCACCAGTCGGTGGTACGCGCACTCGATGTGCTGGGCAAGCTCGGGTTCCGCGAAATCCGCATTGCAACTGTCGACCAGGAATCCGTCGGGACAGCGCCCGCTGCGCGTTCCAGTTCCCCTTGAGCGACCAGACTGTTAGCGATCCGCGTGCCGTGTACCGGCGACTGCTTGGGTACGTACGCCCGCACCTCGGTACCTTCCTGATCGGCGTCGCCGGAATGACGTTATTTGCGGCGACCGACGCGGCGCTCAGCTACTTTGTGACCTACTTTGTCCGCGGTACCTTTGTCCAGCCTGACGCCAACATGCTATGGACCGTGCCGCTGGGGGCTGTGGCGCTGTTCCTGCTGCGTGGCATCGGCGACTACGCATCGAACTTTTTTCCGGGTGCGGTTGGCCGCCTGGTTGTGATGAAACTGCGCGAAGAACTGTACGCGCGCTACCTGCGGCTGCCGGTCAGCTATTACGACGAATCCTCCACCGGGACGATGTTGTCGCGCCTGACGTACAACACTGAGCTGGTCGCCGAGGCCAGCACCAATTCCATCACGATCATCATCCGCGATTCGCTGACCATCGCCGGTCTCATCGGCATGCTGTTCTGGTACAACTGGCGGCTTGCGGCCTTCGTCATGTTGCTGGCGCCGGTGGTGTCGCTGCTGATCGGACGCATCAACAAACTTTTCAGTCGTTACAGCACGCGCATCCAGAATTCGATGGGCGATGTCACTCGCGTCGCGAAGGAGACGCTGGACGCGCAGCGCGTCATCAAGGTGTTCGGCGCTGAGGCCCAGCAGCAGGCAGCTTTCGAAAAAGTGGTCGAGCACAATCGGCATAGCAACATGCGGCTGGTCGGCGTCAAGTCGCTGTCCAATCCGGTGGTGCAGCAGGTTGCCGCGTTTGGCCTGGCGGGCGTGTTGTTTCTCGCGATCCGCCAGACTCTGGATCACAGCATGACCGTGGATATTTTTCTCGGCTTCCTGGTGGCGGTGTCGATGCTGACCGCGCCACTGCGGCGCCTGGTCAATGTACTGGGACCACTGCAGCAGGGAATCGCCGCCGCGGCGAGTATTTTCCAGGTACTGGACACACCGATCGAAGACGAGGGCGGCACGCGGGCGTTGACGCGGGCGCGCGGCGATCTGGAGTTCTTCGATGTCAGCTTCCGCTACCGCAGTGACAAGGAAGTGGTGTTGCGTAACATTTGCTTCTCGGTGCCGGCGGGGCGGACCTGCGCCATTGTCGGCCGGTCGGGCGGCGGAAAATCCACGCTTGTCAGCTTGCTGCCGCGTTTTTATGACCCGGACGGCGGCGAGGTCCGTGTCGATGGCGTTTCGGTGCGAGAGTATCGCCGCGTCGATCTGCGACGCAATGTCAGCTTTGTCAGCCAGGATGTCATGTTGCTGGACGATACGCTGCGCAACAACATTGCCTTCGGCACCGCGGATGCCGGCGCGCAGGCGATTGAATCGGCGGCTGAAATGGCGCATGTGATGGAATTCGCGCGTGATTTGCCGCAGGGCCTCGACACCATCGCCGGTGAACGCGGCGCGCAGCTGTCGGGCGGCCAACGCCAGCGCATCGCGATTGCGCGCGCTCTGCTCAAGGATGCGCCGATCCTGATCCTTGATGAAGCGACCTCGGCACTCGACACCGAGTCCGAGCGGCGCATCCAGGCGCAGCTGGACGCGCTGCGTCGCAATCGCACCACCCTGGTCATTGCGCACCGTCTGTCGACCATCGAATCAGCCGACATGATCGTCGTGCTGGATGATGGGCGGCTGGTCGAGCAGGGCACGCACGCCGATCTGTTAGCACGCAATGGACTCTATGCGCAGCTGCATCGCTTGCAATTCAATGCGTGACTGAGCACGGCATCAACAGACTCTGGTATCGGTCGTCCTGGCGCTGGGCGGCCTGGCTGTTAGCGCCACTGGCAGGATTATTTGGTTTGCTCGCCGCGTTGCGGCGTTTTGCCTATAGGGCCGGACTGATCCGCAGCCGCCATCCGGGCGTACCGGTGATCGTCGTCGGTAACCTCACGGTGGGTGGCAGCGGCAAGACGCCGTTTGTGATCTGGCTGGCGCAGCAGCTGAGTCAGCGCGGCCGCAAGGTCGGCATCGTCTCGCGCGGCTACGGTGGCACACAGCGCGTGCCAGTGCGCCTGCCCGATGGCGCTAACCCGTCGCTGTATGGCGATGAACCGGTATTGATCCAGGCGGCGACCGGCTTGCCGGTCGCGGTTGCAGCGCTCCGTTCACAGGCCGCTGAGCTGCTGGTCGTGGGCGATGCCGTCGACCTCATTGTGTGCGACGACGGCCTGCAACACTACGGGCTGCGGCGCGATTTTGAAATTGCGGTTGTGGATGGTCAGCGGGGACTCGGCAACGGCTGGCTGCTGCCGGCCGGGCCGCTGCGCGAGCTGCGCAGTCGTCTGCGCGCTGTCGATGCCGTGGTGGTCCGCGACGCCGGCGCGACCGGCGTCCCGGGGCTCGGGGAACTGGCAGGTGACTTTGTTGCCATGCGTCTGGTGTTAGGCGGTATACGTTCGCTGCTGACGGATACAGCCGAGCTAACAGACGTTGCGCAATGGCGTGGCCGGACAGTTCATGCAGTTGCCGGTATCGGCATGCCGGAGCGGTTTTTTGCAGCGCTGCGAGCCGCCGGTCTTGCGGTCCTGGAACGCGCGGCCCCGGATCATCACCGCTGGTCGGCGCGCGAACTCAATTTTGGCGATGGCCTGCCGGTACTCATGACCGGGAAAGATGCGGTAAAATGTCGCGGCTTCGCGCAGCCGCATTGGTACAGTGTGGAGCTGCGGGCGGAAATTCCGCCGGCGCAGGCCGAGCGGCTGCTGACCAGACTGCTGGCGCGAATTGGCGCCCGCACAGACGGCTAGAGGATTCCATGGATTCAAGATTATTGGACATTCTGGTGTGCCCGCTCTGCAAGGGGCCGCTGTTGTGGCGACCGTCCGCGGAAGTGCTGGTGTGTCGGCCAGACCGGCTCGCCTATCCGGTCCGCGACGGCATACCGGTCATGCTGGACGACGAGGCGCGCCCACTGGCGTCGGATGATCCGTTGCTTGAGACCTAGGCCCAGGCTTCGGTCACGCGCCTCCTGAGCTGACAATCATGTTTCGTGTGGTTATCCCCGCCCGCTATGCCTCGACACGCCTGCCCGGCAAGCCATTGCTGAGTCTGGCCGGCAAGACCATGCTGGAATGGGTCTGGTCGCGCGCCTGTGCGTCCGCGGCTGCTGAAGTCCTGATTGCAACCGACGACGCGCGCATCGCTGCAGCGGCGCGCGGTTTCGGCGCCGAGGTCGAAATGACCTCGGCCCAACACCAATCGGGTAGCGCGCGCATTGCCGAAGTTGCGATACGGCGCAGCTGGGCCGCCGACAGCATCGTCGTCAATGTGCAGGGCGACGAGCCGTTGCTGCCACCCGAGCTGGTTGACCAGGTTGCCGCTTTGTTAGCCACTAACAAAATTGCCGATGTCGCGACGCTGGCGACCCGGCTGCGGGATCGTGCGCAGTTCCTGGATCCGGCGGCGGTCAAACTGGTGACCGACGTGCGTGGTTATGCGTTGTACTTCAGCCGCGCGCCGATTCCCTGGCAGCGGGATGGAACGCCCGATGCTGAACCGCCAGCGATTGCGCGCCGGCATCTGGGGCTCTATGCCTACAGAGCGGCAGCCCTCAAGCGCCTGGCGGTGCCCGCCAGCGCCGAGGCCTGTGAGCTGGAGAACCTGGAAAAACTCGAGCAACTGCGGGTGTTGGCACTGGGTTACAGGATCATCGTCGCCGATGCTGTTTCCGAGCCGGGCCCTGACGTCAATACGCCCCAGGACGTGGCGGCGGTCGAAGCCCTGCTGAGAACCTGATGGCTAACAAGCGGGTCGACGTCGCGGCGCGCGAGTACCGGGTGCTGATGGTCTGCCAGGGCAATATCTGTCGCTCACCGACCGCGACCGCAGTGTTGCAGACCCTGGCTGCCAAAGCCCTGGAATCCGGCGTGGTGTACGTCGAAGGCGCGGGTACGGCCGATTACCACATCGGTGAGCCGCCGGATCGGCGCAGTGTCGAGCACGGCCTGCGGCGCGGCTACGACCTGCGGCATTTGCGCGCACGCCAGGTTGTTAGCCAGGATTTTCATGACTTCGATCTGATTCTGTCGGCCGACAAGCCGAATCTCGCCTCCCTGAGGCGCAGCGCGCCCGACGGCGCGCGTGCCCGGCTGGGGCTGCTGCTGGACTACGCGCCGCAGCAGCCCTTGCGTGAAGTTCAGGATCCCTATTACGGGCAGGCCGCGGACTTTGAGCGGGTGCTGGATCTATGCGAATGGGCGGCGCAGGGCTTGCTCAGCTCCTGGCCGCCCAGCCGTTAGCTATTCGCGATCCGGTGGCGGGCGATCACCCAGATTGCTGGACGACCAGATCAACTTTGGCTTGTCATCGCCGTTGCTCTGCGGCGCATCGCTGCTCCAGACCTTTTCGGCAGGGGCTGCGCCAGTCCAGGACATGGGTGCTGCCGGCGGCGCCGCCGGGCGCGGCTCATTGCTGACAGCTGCGGTGGGTTCCCGCGGGCCATCGTCAGGCGCCGGATCATAGTTGCCGCCGGCGTTGCCACTCGAGTCATCGCCACCTGTGTTCTCGCCGAACTGCGCGGCTGAGCCGCCCTGGTCACGGTTGCCACCACGACGGCCCCGGCGGCCGCGACGACGACGGCCGGTACGGCCGAACTGATCGCGCTCGCCAGTCGGGTTGTTCGCGACCGGAGCGTCGAGATTGTCCGCGACGTTGCCGTTGATGTCGTTGAACTTGTCAGGGTCGACGTTATCCGCCGGTGCCGCTGCCACAGGCGGGCGCGCCGGCTCACGATCGCGATTGGTATCGCGCGGGCGTGGTTCACGCGGACGGTCGTTGCGATCCTGGCGCGGCTCGCCCTGGCGCGGGCGGTCGGCCCGCTGCGGTCGGTCAGGCCGGTCACCGGCCGGCCGCTGGTCGCGATCCTTGTTGCGCGGCTCACCGCTGCGAGGGCGATCCCGATCACGATTCCGATCGCGGCCATGACGATCCCGTTCACCATGACGATGGCGGTCCCGGTCCCCCTGACGCGGGCGACGGTCACCGCCAGGGTGGTGATGGCTGCGAGGCACATTGTTGTTCGCTGGGGGCGGCGCGGCGTCGCCGCCGCCCGCGAACACTGCCTTCAATCGCGCCCAGAAGCCCGGTCGCGGACTGGCAATGGCGGCCGGGGCCACCACCACGGCGGCCGCATTGGCCTGCGGCTGGGGTGCAGGCGTGGCTGGCAGGAATGTCGGCACCGCTGCTGGTTCCAGTTCCGGTTTCTGTTCGTGGGTGCCAGTGGGCTCGGCGACCGGCGCAGGCGTCGGCATCTGATAGCTCAGGCGCTTGTTTTCCGGGGCTTCCATTTCGTCGGCGCGGATGCGCCGCAGGTTGTAGGCCGGCGTGACCATGTTGAGGTTCGGCACTATCACCACTTCGGCGGCGGACTTGTCTTCGAGTGTGCGCAGCGCGCTGCGTTTTTCGTTGATCAGGTATGTGGCGACGTCTACCGGTACTTCGACGAACACTTTGGCGGTGCGTTCCTTGCGCGCTTCCTCGCCAATGAGGCGCAGAATCGCGAGCGCCATGGACTCCACGGTGCGGATGCTGCCGATGCCGCTGCATCGCGGGCATACCGAGTGACTCGAATCGCTGAGCGAGGGCCGCAGACGCTGGCGCGACATTTCTAACAAACCGAATCGTGACAGGCGCCCGATCTGGACACGCGCCTTGTCGAACTTCATCGCATCACGCAGCCGATCTTCGACGGCGCGCTGGTTGCCTGGCTCTTCCATGTCGATGAAGTCGATGACAATGAGGCCGCCGATATCGCGCAGCCGCAGTTGCCTTGCGACTTCGTCCGCCGCTTCGAGATTGGTATTGGTGGCTGTGGTTTCGATATCACTGCCGCGCGTCGCACGTGCCGAATTGATATCGATGGACACCAGCGCCTCGGTGTAGTCGACGACCAGTGAGCCTCCTGATGGCAGCTGTACCTTGTGCGCATACGCGGATTCGATCTGACTTTCGATCTGATAGCGCGTGAACAGCGGCACATCGTCGACGTAAAGTTTCAGGCGCCGTTGCACATCGGCCGGCATGAAGCGCTGCATGTACTCTTGCGCCGTGGCAAAGGCGTTAGCCTCGTCGACCAGCACTTCGGTGACATCGTCCGACAGGTAATCGCGCAGGCCGCGGGTCACCGCGTCGCTTTCGCGAAACACCAGCAAGGGCGCGCCCTGGCCATCGGCCGCCTTGGCAATTTCCGTCCATTGGGTCGCGAGGTTGTCCAGGTCCCATTGCAGCTCCTGAGCGCTGCGGCCGACTCCGGCCGTGCGCACGATCGCGCTCATGCCTTCAGGCACGTTGAGCTGATCCATAATGGCTTTCATCTGGTCGCGTTCTTCGCCTTCGATGCGGCGCGATACGCCGCCGCCGCGGGCGTTGTTGGGCATCAGCACCAGGAAGCGGCCGGCCAGCGACATGAAGGTGGTCAGGGCGGCGCCCTTGTTGCCACGCTCCTCTTTTTCGACCTGTACCAGGATTTCACGTCCTTCCTGGATCAGCTCCCGGATGGTCGAACGCGAGGGCGAGGTGCCTTCGCGGAAATATTCCTTGGAAATTTCTTTCAGCGGCAGGAAGCCGTGGCGTTCGGCGCCGTAATCGACAAAGCAGGCTTCGAGCGATTGTTCTACACGCGAGATCCGGCCTTTGTAGATGTTGGATTTTTTCTGTTCTTTGGACGATAGCTCGATTGAGAGATCAAACAGCTTCTGACCATCGACCAACGCTACTCGCAGCTCTTCCTGCTGCGTGGCGTTGACTAACATGCGTTTCATTTACCCCATTACTCCATTGTGGGGCCGTCTGGTGTGCGACGTTCGTGGCTAACGAGAGCCTGCCGGAAGCGTGACAGATGGGCGCGAGAAAATGCCGAGCCATATCGGTATGGTTTTGGGCTTCTGCATGCTGCGTCGCTACCAGTTGAGAACTGGCAAGCGCCGCTGCGCCAAAAATTCGCATTCGGGTCTACGAGCGCCGGCGCAACAGGGAGTCTTTTGAACTCATCCGAGTGGACCCCTGAGGGGCCCGGCTCAAACCTGCGGCAACGGCCAGTCGGCCTTGCATTGATGGTTCCGCTAAACGGAACCAACTAACATGCGGTAGCTCTGCTACCGCGTTCATGTGCACCCCAGCACTGCACGAAATTAGACGCAGGGCCGGGACGACAACCGGATAATATGACAAGACTGCTGCAAAAACAATGTCTTAGGATGGAATGTCTGTGTCCGACGTCACACAAAGCGTGGCCCCGCAGGGCGTCAGGCACGTAAAAATCAGCGCCGATGACGCCCGTCGGAGGCTGGATAAATTCCTGCAGAACCTGTGGCCGCAGCTGCCGAGGATTCGGATTTTCCGCCTCGTGCGACGGGGCGAGGTGCGGGTCAACGGCAAGCGCGTGCAGCCGGAGCAGCGGCTGGCGGAGGGCGACGACATACGTGTGCCGCCGGTGCGGCTCGAGGCGCCGCCGCCACGCGAGGAACCGGCCGAGCCAGCGGCGCTGCATCCCGCCGGCGCGGCAGCGACTGCGCCAGCACCTGCCACCATACGTAGGGCCGCGGCAGCGCCGCGCAGTGGCAAACGCGGCCCATCGAACGCCGATCTTGAGCGCATCCAGCGCGCCATCATTTCTGAAGACGAGCGCCTGATCGCGATCGACAAGCCTGCCGGCGTCGCTGTACACGGCGGCAGCGGTGTTAGCTTTGGCTTGATCGAGGCGCTGCGGGCGGCGCGCCCGACCGAAACACTGGAACTCGTGCATCGCCTCGATCGTGATACCAGCGGCGTATTGTTGGTCGCGCGCAAGCCCGCGGTGCTGCGCAGCCTGCATGCACTGTTGCGCGGCGACGACGCGAGCGATGGCTTCGATAAACGCTATCTCGCACTGCTGCGCGGCAGTTGGCAGCTGGGCATCAAGCGTATCGACGCGCCGTTGCGAACTGATCTGCGCGTGAGTGGCGAGCGTACGGTCAAAGTGATGCCGGGCGGAAAATCCGCGCTCAGTGAATTCCGGCCGGTGCAGTTTTTCGGCAAACGCGCGACGCTGGTGGAAGTGCGTATCGAAACGGGCCGCACCCACCAGATCCGCGTTCATGCTGCGTATGCGGGGCATCCGGTTGCCGGCGACGACAAGTATGGCGACCGGGAATTCAACGCGGCGATGAAACTGTTAGGTCTCAGGCGCATGTTTCTGCATGCTTCCAGTCTGTCGTTCGTGTGGCCGGATCGGGGCACGGAATACGCGGTTAGCGCGCCGCTGCCCGAGGAGCTGTCGGCGGTGATCAGCCAGCTCGAGCGCGGACCTAAGACCGGTTCGCGAACCGGGCAAGCCCCGCGCTCAAGCCGATCAGGGGCAGGCCGACGAGCGCGGTCGGATCGAGCGACTCGACGCGCTCGAGGAGCGAAATCCCCAGTCCCTCGACCTTGAAACCGCCGGCGCAGTCGAGCGCCGGTTCGCGTGCTGCGTAATCGGCAATCGCCGCGCTTGTTAGCTGGCGAAACACGCAGCGGGTGAGATCGCGGTGCTCGTACAGGTAGTCGCCGGCGAGCGATCGCAGGCAGAGCGCGGTGTGAAAGTCGGCGCTGCGGCCGGACAAGGCCGCAAGCTGCGATTCCTGGCCGGCGCGACTGCCCGCTTTGTCGAGAACCGTAGCGCCCAGGGCGCAGACCTGATCACTGCCGATAATCAGGGCCTCGGGGTACCGTCGTGCCACCGCCGCGGCCTTGTCGCTTGCCAGGCGGGCAGCACGGTTCCCAGGTGTCTCGCCAGCCAGATAGTCTTCTTGCACATCCGGTTTTTCAACCTCGAAGGGCAGACCCAGCCGGGCGAGCAGTTCGCGCCGGTACCGCGAGGTGGAAGCGAGGATCAATGGCGGTAATTTCGCTTGTAAAACAATCATTTAACCGTAGCCTCAGGGGCTGAATTCTCTTTTGACTCCGGTGGGCGAGGTACCTATGATACGCGCCCCATGCCATCTGACTGGTCGCGAAGTTGGGAAATCGACCGGTTGGTTGCCGGGCAGCTGAGCTTCGATGGCGAAGTCGCGCTGACCAGCATGCCAAGGCTGCAGGATCGCCTGCAGGCGGCCAACGGCACTGCACCGGTGGCGCAGGCCAAGCTCAGCTTCGGCAAGGAACATGGAGCCAGTGTGGCGCGGGTTCGAGTCGCGGCTGAGGTGCCGCTGCGCTGCGAGCGCTGCATGGGCCTGCTCAGCTGGCCGGTGAAGACCGCAGCGACGCTGGTGCTGGTGGCGGATTTGTCGTCGGCCGACGCGGCGCCTGCCGGGCTGGAACCGGTGTTAGCCGAGCACGGCAGGGTGGTGCTTCGCGACCTGATCGAGGAAGAATTGTTGTTAGCCTTGCCGCTGATCGCGCGCCATGAAGACGCGGCGGATTGTGCGGCCGGCAGTGCGCCCGAGGATGAGATTACACAGCAGCCGTTTGCGCAGCTCAAGGATCTGCTCAAACAGCGTTAGGTTTCAGGAGAGAAGTTCATGCCCGTTCAAAAAAGCCGCAAAACCCCGTCCAAGCGCGGTATGCACCGTTCGCACGATGGCCTCGCCAAGCCAGCCATGTCGAAGGATCCACAGTCCGGCGAGACGCACTTGCGCCATCGCATCACCGCCGACGGTTTCTACCGGGGCAAGCGCGTGATCGAGAAGCGCAGTGACGATGACGCGGCGGGCTGATAGCTGCCGACGTTGTTAGCTCACGCGGTGCTGGCCATTCCGGCACGGCGCCTTCGGTCCGTGCCACGATGACAACCCTGGCCATCGACGCCATGAGCGGCGACATGGGCGCCGCGGCCTGCGTGCCCGGCGCGCTGCGCGCCCTTGAATCGCACCCCGATCTGCAATTGTTGCTGGTGGGTCGCACCGCGGCCATCGAGCAGCAACTTGCCGGCTGCCCGGGTGCCAGTGCGCTGCGCCAGCGCTACCGGATTGTCGAAGCGCCCGAAGTCATCACGATGGACGACAAGCCCCGCGATGCCATCCGTCATCGCAAGCACTCATCCATGCGCATCGCGATAGACCTGGTGAAATCCGGCGCGGCGGCAGGTACGGTGAGCGCCGGCAATACCGGGGCGCTGACGGCAGTCGCGCATTTTGTGCTCAAGTGCCTGCCTAACGTCGAACGCGCGCCGATCATGTCCTCGTTGCCGGCCGCACACGGCTTTACCCACATGCTCGATCTCGGAGCTAACACGCTGGCGACGGCCACACAATTGCGTCAGTTTGCGGTGATGGGTTCCATCGTCGCCCGCGATGTGCATGGCATCGAAAATCCGCGCGTCGGCCTGCTGAATATCGGCAGCGAAGAACTCAAGGGCCATGAGCTGGTGCAGCTGGCGCACGCGCAATTGCGCGCCTGCAAAGGCATCAATTACATCGGTTTTGTTGAGGGCAATGATATTTTCAACGGCCGCGCCGATGTGGTGGTGACCGATGGATTTACCGGCAACGTCGCGCTGAAATCCCTCGAGGGTCTCGCCAGCCTGATCGGCCGGCGCCTCAAGGAAGGGTTTACCGCGAATCTGGGCGCGAAGATCGCGGGCCTGGTGGCGAGCCGGGTGCTGCGCGGTGTGGCAGAATC
This sequence comes from Gammaproteobacteria bacterium, assembly GCA_031382085.1. Taxonomy (GTDB): domain Bacteria; phylum Pseudomonadota; class Gammaproteobacteria; order Steroidobacterales; family Steroidobacteraceae; genus UBA964. The sequence continues at coordinate 27,051 of JANMYM010000028.1, read as the reverse complement.
AATGGATCCACGGCGCTATAACGGCGCGGTCATGGTGGGTCTGGGGGGCGTTGTGGTCAAGAGCCACGGCAGTGCCGATGCGCTGGCGTTTTCGCAGGCCATCGGTGTTGCGAAGCTGGCGGCGGAACGCGGCCTGATCCAGCACATTGCGCAGGCCGAGGAGCTCGCTGCTTGAAATTTTCGCGAATTGCCGGCACCGGCCGCTTCCTGCCAGACAATGTTGTTAGCAACAAGGATCTGGAAACGCGCATGGACACCACCGACGAGTGGATTCGTACGCGCACCGGAATTGAACGCCGGCATATTGCGAGACCCGATGAAACCACGGTGGATCTTGCCGAGCGGGCGGCGCGGCGCGCAATCGAGGCCGCGGGCGTCAGTCCACAGGACGTCGATCTCATCGTCTTTGGCACGACCACACCGGACCTGGTGTTCCCGAATTGTGGCGCCTTGCTGCAATCGCGCCTCGGCATCAAGCTGTGCCCGGCCTTCAGCGTGGAAGCGGCCTGCAGCGGGTTCATTTTCGCGCTGTCGATTGCCGACAAGTTCATCCGGCTGGGCGATGCCAGGTGTGCTCTGGTGGTCGGGGCCGAGACACTGTCCCGTATCACTGACTGGAATGATCGAGGCACCGCGGTGCTGTTTGGCGACGGCGCCGGCGCTGCGGTGGTTGTGCCATCTGACCAACCAGGCATCCTGTCGACCCATCTGCACACCGAGGGTTCATACAAAGACCTGCTCTATTGCCCGGTCGGCGTTTCCAAGGGCTTTACCGAGATCGAAAATGGCCGCGCCAAGCACTCGATCGTGATGGCAGGCCGCGAGGTATTCAAGGTTGCGGTGCAGTCGCTCGGGTCGATTGTCGATGAGGCGCTCGTAGCTAACAAACTGGACAAATCGGCGCTCGACTGGCTGGTGCCGCACCAGGCTAACATGCGTATCATCCAGGCCACCGCCAGGAAACTCGACCTGCCGATGGAGAAAGTGATTGTCACGGTGCAGGACACTGGTAATACTTCCGCGGCATCGGTGCCGATGGCACTCGATACCGGTATCCGCGATGGCCGCATCAAGCGCGGCGATCTGCTGCTGCTGGAGGCATTTGGCGGCGGCTTTACCTGGGGCGCGGCGCTGATCCGCTACTAACCAGGATTTTTCCAAAAAAAACGCCGCGTCTCCGCGGCGTTTTTTCGTCAGGGCAGAAGCTCTTACTTCGAGACCGAGCGACGGAACATGCGTTCGATCTTCTCGTTGGTCTCATTGCAGCAGGTCTGGCTGGCCTGGGCGGCAGACGCGGCCTGATTGGCGGTGCTCTGCGCGCTGCTGGCTGCCTGGGTGGCAGAGGCGGCGGCGCTGTTGGCGGCGTCGGCAGCCGACTTGGCGGCGGCGACCTGCGACTCCAGAGCGCTGACCTTCGACTGAAGGTCGCTGATTTTCGCGTCGTAGGGCTTCAGGTCGGTGCACGCCGGCAGCAGCAGCGCGGCGGCGAGAACGGTTGCGGTCAAAGATAGCTTAGTCATGATCAATCACTCCTCAAGTGGAACCACATGCAAAATCTTGCGTGCGCAACTCCAGCAAAATGGGCGTACGAACGCAATAATTTTCTGAAGATCTGTCCGCTGAATGCGACAGGCGCTGTCGCCGGGCGGCATTACCGGGCCAGTTCCGGCCAATGAATTTCGCGTGCAGTCTGCGCTCCGACCCGCGTTTCTTCGAGCGAATCCGGCATTTCCGCCTCGCGCTCGGACAGCGCGAGGCGACCGGCCATGATCTCGGCCTGGGACTGCGGAAAGCGCGGATTGCGCTGCGGCTCGGCATAGCCCTGGGGAAAGAGCGGCTGCAGGGTCTGCGGATCGTATTTGTCGGTCGCGCCCAGGGTATGCAGGATCTCGTGGGTTATCACTACGCTGTTAGGCCCGTCGGCCCGGCGGGCCGCATAGGCATAGACGACGCCAATCAGGCCTTTTGCCAGGCCTGACGAATGCGGTACCGTACTTGTCACGTCAGGGTCGTGGTAGAGCACGAAGACACGAATCTGGCCGGCATGGCCACGGCCATGCCGCCGCGCGTACAGTCGCATCTTCATGCTCCACCAGAGGCGCGCCGCTGCGGTGCTGCCGGGCCGCAGTCGGGGCGGCAATTCCAGCACTTCAGATTGCAGGCGTACCTGCACCGGGGAGCGGCGCTGCACACCATAGCGCAGCGCTTCGCGTGCAAAAAAATCTTCGAGCGGTGCAAACCTCTGACGGTCGAGGCCGGCGAGGTAGGCCCTCGTTGCCGGCTGGCCATCCGCGTTGATCGGAAAAATACCGACCGTCAGGGTGTCATCCCAGTCCGCCGCCTGAAAACGATCGAGCAGCGCGCTGCCGCCCGCTGCCAGCAGGATCAACAGCAGGATCGAGATTCGCAGGCTGCGCCACATGGTGGCGCAGCATAGCGTGACTGCCCGCAGTCTTTACCGGACTCGCAGCTTCAATTTTGCGTCGAGGTCGGTGTAGCCGTTCAAGAGTTCGCCCGTCAACCCATCGATGTTAGGGACTGTGGCAAACATGGAGATGCGGTGTTTTCCGGCGGGCAGAGGCTCGAGCATCACCCAATAGCCGCCTTGCACGGCCTTGAGAATTCCGCCATAGCCGTCCGCATCGATTGGCCCCGCGTCGACCTTGAACACCACCGGGTTCGTCTCATCGACACGGACCAGGCGCGCCGCCATGTTGCGAACCCGCTCGCCGTCGATTTTGACGTTTACGTAGGTGATCCCTTCAAGGAAATTGTGATTGATGATTTCGCGCGCGCAGATCACGTCCGTGCAGGGATCGAAAAATGTCCAAATATAGGTTGCTACCGGCAACAGGATGTACTTGCCACCCGGAACTTCGTAGCTGAGAGTGACCGGGTCACCGCTTGATCCCTCGGCAAAGAAAACTGGACCGCCGACGTCACCGAGGTAACCAAACTCTCCCGTGGTATCGCCCAGCACCTCAGGGTTCTTGAATGCCCATTGCCACCATTTGGCGCCCCATTGCGCGATCGTCTTGCCGGTCTTTTCGCGCACTTCGCGATTCGTTAGGACTGCCGGACCGCCCTCGCGGGCGCCGTCGCGCTCGTCGGCCCTGGCTGGTTGTACGAGCAGCAGCATGGTGAGTGTGATTGCGGCTGCCAGCGAGCCGGGAACCAGACGGTATTTCATGACCCATCCTCCGATGTTGAGCTGTTGAATTTTCGAGAACTCTATAACTAAATCGTAATCGCGCGGTGAAAACCGACAGTTGCCAGGCCGAAATTTGGCTCGGCATGCTGGGAGGCCCGGCAGGGTCGCCCGGCGCGCGTTCGCCAGGGAAGTCGGGGCAGCATGAAGACTTACGATAACAGGCTTGCAACTGGATAAAATCACAGGTACTGTATTTATAACCAGAGACCGCCTGTGAGGTGCCCCGTGACCGACCTGACCCCCCGCCAAACGCAAATCCTGCGCCTGATCCAGCACGCCATCATGGAAACCGGCATGCCGCCCACCCGCGCCGAGATCGCCGCGGAGCTGGGTTTCCGCTCGCCGAATGCTGCCGAGGAGCATCTGCGCGCACTGGCGCGCAAAGGCGTCATCGCACTGATTCCGGGCGCTTCGCGCGGCATCAAGCTCATGGACACGCTGCGCGAGCAGCTGGGCCTGCCGCTGATCGGCCGCGTGGCCGCTGGCCGGCCGATGCTTGCCGAGGAGCACATCGAGGCGCGCCTCAACATCGATCCGGACATCTTCAGCCCGCGTCCGCACTACCTGCTCAAGGTCAAGGGCATGTCCATGAAGGACGCCGGCATTCTCGATGGCGACCTGGTCGCCGTGCATCGCACGCCCGAGGTGCGCAACCGCCAGATCGTGGTCGCGCGGCTCGAGAACGAGGTCACCGTCAAGCGCTACAAGCAGGAAGGCACGCTGATCTGGTTGCTGCCCGAAAACCCGGATTTCGAGCCGATCCGCGTCAACATCAAGGAAGACCCGATCATCATCGAGGGCGTGGTCGTGGGTGTGCTGCGGCGGGGTCGGGCGCAGGGCACAGGTTTGATGTAAACAGGTTTGATGTAAACAGGGTTGCAGCCATGAGTGCTCATTTTCTCGGTTTGCGCACCGTCAAATACCGCGCACCGGATATCCGGCGCGCCCGCGACTGGTACATCGAGGTGTTAGGTTTCAGCCCGTATTTCGACGAGCCTTTCTATGTCGGCTTTTCAGTCGGCGGTTTTGAGCTGGGGCTCGATCCGGATCTGAGCGAGTACGGTGGGGGCGAGGCCACTCCTGATCAAGGAGGCGTGACTGTTTATTGGGGTGTCGCGAATGCTGAGGCTTCGCTGGCGCGTCTGTTAGGTCTGGGCGCGGTGGCACGCAGTCCGGTGCAGGATGTGGGCGGCCAGGAAATGGGAAATAGCATCAAAGTCGCCACGGTGTTCGATCCTTTTGGCAACGTGCTCGGCATTATCGAGAATCCGCATTTTCAGTACCGGCCGCCGCCGCAAGTGCACGCAGCGGGCAGCTAGGGCCCTAGTCCATGTCAACTTTGTTAGCAGGCGCCTGGTGTCAGGGCGCCCCGGGAGCTTTTGCCTTGAAAAAACCGACACTGAAAAAACCGCGGCTGCGTAGCTATGCCTGTCCCTGTGGGTGTGGTCGCAGCGCCTGGGCGACGCAGCCGCGGTCTTTGCGCAGTCAACCGGTACTCAGCGCGGCAGAACGGGTGCTGGTTGCAGCGCCCGTGCCGGGATCAGGTGTGTCCGGATCATGAGTGCGCGTGATCATGTCCGACCCCCCCAGTATCGAGTCCGCATCCCAAAATCCGCACCAGAGTACGGATGCCGCACTGGCGAGCCTGCTGCGTATCCCTGGCCTGTGGCGTGGGCGTCAGACAGCCGCCGCTGGCGCTGATACCTGCAGCACCGGTTTCGCGGCTCTGGATGCCGCCTTGCCCGGCGGTGGCTGGCCCCGCAATGGTCTCGTTGAAATTCTCACACCCCGTCACGGACTCGGCGAGCTGCGCCTGCTGGTGCCTTTGTTAGCTTCACTGGCGCAGCGTACGCCCGCACGCTGGACCGCATGGATCGCGCCGCCGTTCGAGCCTTATGCACCGGCGCTGGCGGCGCGCGGGCTCGCGATCGAGCGACAACTGGTGGTGCGGGCCGGCGCCGAGCTCTGGGCTCTGGAGCAGGCGCTGGCTTCCGGTGCCTGCGAAGTGGCGTTGGCCTGGACCGGTCGCACGCCGCCGGTGCGCAGCCTGCGCCGATTGCAACTCGCGACCGAGCGCGGGCGTACCGCAGGATTTCTGTTTCGCCCGAGTCGTGCCGCCCGCCAGGCCTCGCCGGCCGTGCTGCGGCTGTCGCTGGCGCCGCTAGCCAACGGCGCGGGGGTGAGCATCGAGCTGCTGAAAAGCCGCGGCGGTGCGCGCGGTGTGATCGAGTTGCGCTGGACGGGGGTGACATGAGCCCACATCCCCGCATTCAGGCAACGCGCTGGGTGGAGCGCACCGCGGGCCTCGCGACCGCAACCGAACGTACGGCTACGCCGGTGTTAGCTCCAGCGCCGCCAGCGACGGCTGCTGCCAGCATGCCGGAGCAGGTCTGGCTGGCCCTGCACCTGCCTGACATCGAGTTTGCCGCCTGTTATGCCGATATGCCGGTAACGTCACCCGGGTCTGCTACAGCGCGCGTCGTGGTCGAGCGTGACGGCCGTCTGCCGCGGGTACTGAATGCCTGCGCGGCAGGACGCGCCCGCGGCATCCAGCCCGGCATGCCGCTCGCGGCCGCGCTCGCCGCAGTGCGCGATCTGCAAGTGCGGTTGCGCTCGGTGCGGCGTGAACGCAGCCTGCTCGACACTTTGGCAGGCGGCAGTTTTGCGTTGACGTCCTGGGTCAGTCTCGAGCCGCCGGATGCGGTGCTCCTCGAGGTGCGCGGCAGCCTGAAACTTTTTGGCGGTGAAGCATCCCTGTTAGCTGCGGCAGTGGAGCGCAGCCTGGCGCTGACGGGCGTCAGGCCCTGTGTGGCGCTTGCGCCGACGCCGCTCGCAGCGCTGGTGCTGGCGCGCGCAGCGGCCCTGGCTGGCAAACCTGTTGCGCCACGCGAGGCAGCGCGCCTGCCTGCCATGACGAGCGCACAGTCGGACCCGGCGCTGCTCCCCGGCCGGCTTGCGCCGCTGCCACTCAGTCTGCTGCGCTGGCCGCCAGACCTGCTCGAGCGGCTTGCCACGCTTGGCGTGCGCAGCATCGGTGAGGCGCTGCGACTGCCGCGTGGCGGATTCGCGCGGCGTTTCGGCAAGGCACAGTTGTTAGCACTCGATCGATTGACGGGACGCCTGCGCGAGCCGCGCCCGGCCTTTGTGCCGCGCGAGCGTTTTGTTGCGCGTTGCGAACCCGCCTGCGAACTCAGCGAGCATGCGGCGGTGCTGCAGGTCGCCGGGCCGCTGTTGCAGCAACTCGAGCAATTCCTGCGGCAACGTCAAATCGGCATCACGCTGCTGGTACTCGCTTTGCGGCAGCGGCCGCCGCCCGGCGCACTGCGTGGCGAGGGCATCCTGACGCGCGTGGTGGTGCGGCTCGCGGCCCCTGAGTTCGCGGCGGTCCGATTTGCCGCTTTGTTAACTGAGCGACTCACGCAGACAGCCCTGCCGGCGCCGGTGATTCATCTCGAACTGCGCACCGGCGCAGGCACGCCCTTCGCGCCAGGCAGCGATTCGTTGTGGCGGCCGGGCGAGCATGGTGGCGCCGCGGGGCGCGAGGCGCCGGCATTTCTCGAACGCCTGCGGGCCCGGCTCGGGGCGGAATCTGTCTACGGACTGTGTCTGTTGCCGGCGCACCGGCCGGAATCCGCCTGGGGCGTGGCGGAGCCGCAACCGTTGCGGACAGGCCCGGTCGACCCACGCAAGGCGCCGGGGCGTGCGGCGCTGGCCTGCGAGTCCGCTGCGCACAGTCATCGCGGCCGGCCGCTGTGGCTGCTGCAAACGCCGGAGCCGCTTGCGATCGAGCAGGATCAGCTCGCCACCGCCGGGCTCGAGTTGTTAGCGGGCCCGGAGCGCATCGAAACCGGCTGGTGGGACGGCAATGAGGTACTGCGCGATTACTACATCGCGCGCGACGCCGCGGGCGTCGAACTCTGGCTGTATCGCGAGCGGGATGCGCCGCATCGCTGGTTTTTGCAAGGTCTCTTTGGGTGAGCGCGCTCTACGCCGAGCTGCACTGCATTTCCAGTTTCAGTTTTTTACGTGGCGCTTCGCAGCCGGAGGAGTTGATTGCGCGCGCCTGCGAGCTCGGCTACGCGGCACTCGCGCTCACCGACGAATGCTCGGTCGCGGGCGTGGTGCGCGCACATGCGGCCCTGGCCGAGCGGGTGCGCATCGCGCAGCAGGGCGGCCAGGCGCCGCCCCTGACCCGGCTGATTGTCGGCGCGGAGTTTGCTCTCGACTGCGGACTGCGTTTTGCAGCGCTCGCTGCGGATCGCGCCGGCTATGGGGCGCTCTGCCGCCTGATTACCCGCGGCCGGCGCGCCGCGCCCAAGGGCGAATATCTGCTGACCCGGGCGGATGTGGCCGAATTGCTGCCGCCCGGACCCTGCCTGCTGCTGTGGCTGCCGCGTGCCGGGCAGGGCGCCGGCGCAGGTCCGATTGATGTACAGGCACGGTCTTTGTCAGAGGATCGTGCGGCGTGGATCGCGGCGCAGTTCGGCGTGCATGGCGCGGCCTGGATCGCGGTCGAGCTGACACGCGACGGCGGCGATGAGCAGCATCTGGCGTTATGCGAGTCACTCGCCAGGTGGCATGGCCTGCCGCTGCTGGCCACCGGCGAGGTGCAGATGCACCGGCGCGCGCGCCGTCGTCTGCAGGATGCGCTGACCGCGATCCGGCACAACCTCACTGTGGCGGAGGCGGGTCTCAGGCTCTGGCCCAACGGCGAACGTTATCTGCGCGAACCGCAGCGACTGGTGCGCCTTTACCCGCGTTCTTTGTTAGCAGAAAGCCTCAGGGTCGCGGCGCGCTGCCGTTTTTCACTCGCCGAGCTGCGTTATGAATATCCGCGCGAGATCGTGCCGGACGGCGAGACACCGGCGAGCTGGCTGCGCAAGCTCACCGAGGCGGGTGCGCGGCGGCGCTGGCTGGGCGGGATGCCGGACCAGGTCCGTGCGCTGGTGGAGCACGAATTGCAACTGATCGCCGACCTGCAGTACGAACCTTATTTCCTCACCGTGCACGACATCGTCAGCTTTGCGCGCGCCCAGGGCATCCTGTGCCAAGGCCGCGGCTCGGCGGCGAATTCCGCGGTGTGCTACTGCCTCGGCGTCACCGAGGTCGATCCGGCGCGCATGCAACTGCTGGTGGAGCGTTTCATTTCGCGCGAGCGCAACGAACCGCCGGACATCGACATCGACTTCGAACATGAGCGCCGCGAAGAGGTCATTCAGTACGTCTACCGTAAATACGGCCGCGAACGCGCCGCGCTCGCGGCGACCGTGATCAGCTACCGGCCGCGCTCGGCGCTGCGCGATCTCGGCAAGGCGCTCGGCTTTGATCCGCTGCAGACCGAGCGGCTTGCGGGCGCGATGAGCTGGTGGACCCGCGACATCGACGTCGAGCGCGTCCGCGAAACGGGGCTGGATCCGGACAATCCGCGGGTCAGGCAGCTGCTCGAACTGGCCACCGAGTTGTCAGGGTTTCCCAGGCACCTGTCGCAACACGTCGGCGGCTTCGTGATCGCGCGCGGGCTGCTCGAGGAGCTGGTGCCGGTCGAGAACGCCTCGATGCCCGAGCGCACGGTGATCCAGTGGGACAAGAACGATCTCGACGATCTCGGCTTGATCAAGGTCGATCTGTTAGGCCTGGGGATGCTGACCGCGATCCGCCGCGCGCTCGATTTCGTCGGCGAGTATCGTGCGCGCTTTGCGGCGGTGGGCAAGGCGGGCATGACGCGCCCCTTCACCATGGCCGATGTCCCGCCCGAAGATCCGCGTGTCTACGACATGATCTGCCGGGGCGACACCGTGGGCGTGTTCCAGATCGAGTCGCGGGCGCAGATTGCGATGCTGCCACGCCTGCAGCCGCGCAATTTCTATGACCTGGTCATCGAAGTCGCGATCATCCGGCCAGGCCCCATCCAGGGAGACATGGTGCATCCTTACCTCAGGCGGCGCAGCGGCGAGGAAGCTGTCAGCTATCCAAGCCCCGAGGTCGCCAAGGTACTGGAGCGCACCCTGGGAGTGCCGATTTTCCAGGAACAGGTGATGCAACTGGCCATCGTCGCAGCCGGGTTTTCACCGGGCGAGGCGGACCGGCTGCGGCGCGCGATGGCGGCATGGAAACGGCGCGGCGGCCTGGGTCCCTTCGAGGAGCGCCTGAAAACCGGCATGGCCGCGCGCGGTTACAGCGCCGAATTCGCGCAGCAGATTTTCCACCAGATCCTGGGCTTCGGCGAATACGGTTTTCCGGAATCGCATGCGGCGAGTTTCGCGTTACTGGTCTATGTATCCTGCTGGTTGAAATGCCACGAGCCCGCTGCGTTTACGGCCGCGCTGCTCAACAGCCAGCCGATGGGGTTTTATGCGCCCGCGCAACTGGTGCGCATGGCGCGCAACGCGGGCGTTGAGGTGCGCGCCGTGGAGGTGCACGCCAGTGACTGGGACTGCACGCTGGAGCTGGGTACGACCACGCTGGCACCGCAGCCTGCGTTGCGTTTGGGTTTGCGGATGGTCAAGTCGCTGTCACGGGAAGGAGCCGCGCGTCTCACGATGGCCCGGCAAGCCGCGTCGGCGGCGGGTGCAGCCGCCTTTGCCGACGCCCAGCAACTCGCCGAGATTGCACGGCTCGATCGCCGCGATCTCGAAGCGCTGGCCGCGGCCGGCGCGCTGGCCCGGCTTGCTGGCAACCGGCATCAGGCCTTCTGGAGTGTGGCCGGCACAGAAAAACCCTTGCCGCTGGCGCCTGCCGACCGGCAGGAGTCGGATGTCAGGCCTTTGCTCAGGCCGCCGACCGAAGGCGAGGATGTCGTCAACGATTACCGCGCCGTGGGCCTGACGCTGGGCCGGCATCCGGTGGCGCTGCTCCGGCCGGTGTTCGCGCGCGAACGCATACGTCGCGCTGACGAACTACTGCGCCTGCCTGACGGCCGGCGGCTCAAGGTCGCCGGCATCGTCATCACGCGGCAACGACCGGGCAGCGCCAGCGGCGTCACCTTCGTTACGCTCGAAGATGAATCCGGTCACGTCAACATCGTGGTCTGGGAACAGCTTGGACTGGAGCAACGCCGCGAGCTAACAGGATCGCGGCTGCTGGAAGTGCGCGGCAAGCTGCAACGCGAAGGCATTGTGATCCACGTGATTGCGGAGCAGCTGGTGGACCGCTCGGATCTGCTCGGTGAGCTGGTGGCACCGGCGCGCGAGTTTCGCTAGCAACAGCGCCGGATCAGGCGTGCCGGGAGGGCCGCGGCCGACGACCCGGACCCTCGGGGCCGATGTCGTAGTCGTCGAAGTCCTTGATCATCTCGCGGGTGGCGCGTTCTTCGCGCATGCGCTCCAGCTTGCGCCAGGCAGGATCGGCTGCTTTCTGGCCGCGCTTTTTGCTGACATCGAGATCCCGGATGACTTTATCGACGTCTACGTCTTCGTCGCCGGCAAGTCCTTCCGGTTCATCGTCGTCAAATTCTTCGGACTCTGGCTTCTCGTTCATAGCCATCTGAATTAATGACAGGTGCCGAAATTAAGTCAGGTCAACGGATATTCGCAACCCCGAATCAGCGTATTAGCGTATTCATTTCGAAAATTGGGAGCAACATCGCAAAAACAATGGCCAAAACAAAGCCGCCCATCAGCACAACCAGGGCAGGGCCCAGCAGGCCTACGAGTCCCGCGATCAGGCTATCGAGCTCCCGCTCCTGGCTGATCGAGGCCCGCTCCAGCATGTCTTCAAGTTCGCCGCTCGACTCACCGCTGGAAATCAGGTGAATTGTCATCGGCGGAAACAGGCGGCTCTGGGCTAACGATCGCCCGATAGGAGCGCCCTCGCGCACCCGCTGGGCGGCGACTGTGACGGCATCGCGCATCGGCAGATTGGTGACGACCTCGCCGGCGATCCGCATGGCTTCGAGCACGGGCACCGAACTTGCAGTCAGGATGCTGAAGGTGCGGGCAAAGCGCGCGTTGTTGAACCCCCGTACCAGCCGGCCAAACAGCGGCACATGCAACACCCAGCCGTGAAATTTCGCCCGCGCATCGCGATCCTTGAGCCACTGCCAGAAACCGAAACCTGCCAGGGCCAATGCGACCAACAGCCAGATGCCGTAGTGGCGCAGGAAATCACTGACGCCGATCAGCACGCGCGTAATCAACGGCAGTTGCGCGCGGCTTGCCTCGAAGACATCGACCACCTTGGGCACGACATAGACCATCAGGCCTGCGACCACAAACAGGCAGACGATGGTCAGCACGATGGGATACAGCATGGCGGCAAGGATTTTCTGGCGAATCTGGTCGCGGTTCTCGGTGTAGTCGGCGAGCCGCTCCAGCACCCGGTCGAGATGGCCCGCCTGTTCGCCGGCAGCGACCGTGGCGCGATAGATTTCCGGAAACACCTTCGGAAATTCCGCCAATCCTGCGCCGAGGGTATGCCCTTCGAGCACCTTGGTGCGTACGCCCATGAGGATCGATGAGATGCGCGGCTTCTCAGTCTGCTGCGAGACTGCGAGCAGGGCCTCCTCCAGCGGCAGGCCGGCGCGCGCCAGTGTCGCCAGCTGCCTTGTTAGCAGGGCGACATCGGTCGAGGACGCATTACGCGCAAAAGAAAAGGCTTTCTGCCGCGTCGCTTCCTGGGCGCCAACCTCCAGTACGGTGACAGGCAACAGCTGTTTGTCGCGCAGGACCTGGCGCACGGCGCGCGCGTTGTCGCCTTCCAGAACTCCCTTGCGTTCCTTGCCGGCGGTATCGAGTGCGGTGTATTCAAATGCGCCCATGGGCGGTGGGAAAGGTATCAGTCTTCGCGTGTGACGCGCAGCACTTCTTCCAGCGTGGACTCGCCGGCCAGCACTTTGGCGCGACCATCGTCGCGAATCGACGGAGTCGCGGTGCGCGCATGGCGCTCCATATCAAGCTCGCTGGCGCCGTCGTGAATCATGGTGCGCAGCGTGTCATCGAGCATCACGAGTTCATAGATGCCGGTCCGGCCGCGATAGCCGGCGACGCTGTCGCGCCCGGGGCGGTAGAGAACCGGCGAGGCGTCGCCCTTGCCGAGATTCAGCAGACGCCGCTCATATTCGCCGGCGCGGAACGGTTCCTTGGTTTCGGGATTGAGCACGCGTACCAGGCGCTGCGCGATCACGCCGATCAGGCTCGATGACAGCAGGAAGGGTTCGATCCCCATGTCGCGCAGCCGCGTCACGGCGCCAACCGCAGTATTGGTATGCAGCGTGGAAAGCACCAGGTGCCCTGTTAGGGATGCCTGCACGGCAATCTGCGCGGTTTCGAGGTCGCGAATTTCGCCGACCATGACCACGTCCGGGTCCTGGCGCAGGATAGCGCGCAAACCGCGCGCAAAAGTCATTTCGACCTTGGTATTGACCTGGGTCTGGCCGATGCCGTCGATGAAGTACTCGATCGGATCTTCGACGGTCATGATGTTGCGGGTGTTGTCGTTCAGGCGCTCGAGCGCGGCATACAACGTGGTGGTCTTGCCGGAACCCGTTGGCCCTGTGACCAGAATAATGCCGTGCGGTTTGTGAATCAGCTCGTCGATCTGTGCCTGGGTGCTGGATGCCATGCCGAGTTGGGCAAGGTCGAGCCGGCCGGCCTGCTTGTCTAACAAACGCATCACGACGCGCTCGCCGTGCCCCGAAGGAATGGTCGAGACACGTACGTCGACCGCGCGCCCAGCGACGCGCAGGCTGATCCGGCCGTCCTGCGGCAGGCGCTTTTCGGCGATGTCGAGCTTCGACATGACTTTGATACGCGAAACTACCAGCGGCGCCACGGCGCGCTTGGATTGCAGTACTTCGCGCAGCACGCCATCGACTCTGAAGCGGATCACGAGACGGTTCTCGAAGGTCTCCACATGGATGTCCGAAGCGTTTTCCTTGACCGCCTGTGTCAGCACGGCGTTGATCAGCCGGATGATCGGCGCGTCGTCTTCGCTTTCCAGCAGGTCCGCCTGTTCGGGCAACTCCTGGGCCATCGAGGCCAGGTCCACGGATTCCTCCAGTCCGCCCGCGGCACTGATCGCGTCATTGCCGCCCTCGTAGGTTTCGCGCAGCAAGCGCTCAAATTGTTCGTCGCTGACTCGCTCCAGCCGCAAAGGGATGCCGAGGTAGCGGCGCGCCTCGGCCACGGCGGCAACACCAGCGCCTTCACGCACCACGCATAGGGTTACATCGCCCGGCACCGCGCGTGTCAGCACACCGTGGCGCTTCGCGAACGCGAAGCTGAGCCGACGGCTACTGACCGTGGACGCGTCGAATGTGGCGGCGTTCATGGCTTCGGGGCAACAGGCTCGGCGGGAGTTTCGGTCGTGCCACGGGCGGGCGCAGGTGCGGCCTTGGGCGTCGACGGCTGTGCTGCCGCCGTGTCCGGCTTGGGTACTGGCAGCGGCCTCGGTGCCGGCTCCGGCAGCGGCGGCAGAACCTTGGTCTTGTTGCCCGGCAACAAAGGCAGTATCTCGCCGCGCGGGCTCAGTTGCTGTTGTTGTTCGCGGATGTAGTTGTACTTCTGATTGGTCTCGATCGCGGTGTCGGTGCCATCGCGCAGGATTCGCGGTTGGATGAAGACCAGCAGGTTGGTCTTGTTTTTCTTTGCGCTGCGGGTACGGAATGCTTCGCCGATAATGGGTATACGTCCCAGCAGCGGCACGCGCTGCTCGCCATTGGTCTGGGTGTCGGAAATCAATCCGCCTAACACGACCGTGCCACCGTCCTCGATGATGATGGTCGTGTTGATGGTGCGCTTGTTAGTAATCAAGTCGACTGCGCCGGCTGCCGTGCCGGCGAGGCTGGAGCTCTCCTGCTCGATCTTGAGTGTGACCGAGTCGCCGACATTGATCTGCGGCGTGATCTTCAGGATGGTGCCGACTTCCTGGCGCTGAATGGTTTGAAATGGGTTGACTGAACCGTTGTTGTTGCCGCCAGTGTTAGTGAACTGTCCGGTCACAAACGGTACTTCCTGAGTGACTTTGATTTGTGCTTCCTGGTTGTCGAGTACCGTCAGCGAGGGTTGGGCAATGATGTTGGTGGTCGAGTCGCCGCGCAACGCGCGGATCACAGCCGCAAAATCCACGCCGGCGGCGCTGCCGAGCCGGCCGATGCCGATGGTCAGGCCGCGCGGCACCGTGGTCAATGACGCAGGATTGTCGACCGCGCGGGCCAGATCGATGATGCTGACATTGCCCACCGGCTCGACAAAGCCGCCTGCAGCCTTGTCGGCGCTGGCGCCGTTCACCAGCCAATTGACGCCCAGTTCTGCCGATTTATCGGCGCTCACTTCGACAACAATGGCTTCAACGTGCACTTGCGCGCGCCGGATGTCCAGGCGATCCACGACCGACATCAGCGAACGCATGGTTTTTGGCGGGGCTGTGATCACCAGCGCGTTGGTCTCGGGCTCTGCCCAGATGGTGGCGCTGCGATCGGCGGCAGCAGCGGCGCCCGCCGCGCCCGGTGCGCCGGCGGTGCTGCCTGACAACTGTTCCTTGAGTTTCGCGGCAATTTTTTCCGCGTCCGCGTACTGCAGATATCGCACCTGGGTATCGCCGCCGTTTTCAAGCGGCTGGTCGAGGTAGGCGATGCGCGCCTTGTACTTGAGCACCTGGTTCTTGTCGCCGGACATCAGCACGCTGTTAGTACGGTCGTCCGCGACCAGCCGGACGCTCGGAGTGCCGCCTTCGCCCTGCGCCTGTGCTGCGATCAGCGCGCTCATCACGCGCACGATTTCCGTCGCCGAGGCATTGCTCAGCGGCACGATCTGGAAATCGGAATCGCTGGTCTGGTCGATGCGCTGGATGATGCGCATCATGCGGCTGACGTTGTTAGAGCGGTCAGAGATGATCAAAATATTAGTTGGCGGGTAGGCGACCAAATGGCCCGATTGAGGCATCAGGGGTCGCAAAATTGACACCAGCTGCGCGGCGCTGACATTGTTGGTGGTAACAATCTGCGTGACAAACTCATCGGAATAGCGCGACACCTTGCCCGGCAGGTCGTTGCCCGCAGCGGTCTTGGCGGCCGCGTCCGGGATCACCTTGATGACGTTTCCGGACGGCACTGCGACAAATCCGTGTACCTGCAAAAGGGCCTGGAATGCCTCATAGAATGCATCGGGTGACATCGCCGTCGAGGACAGCATCGTCACCTGGGCGCGCACGCGGGGGTCAATGATGATGTTCTTGCCGGTCGCCGCGCTGACCGCTTCGATCACCTGCCCGATATCCGCATCTTTGAAGTTCGGCGTGATGCGCTGTGCCTGCTGCGCCGGCGCGAGCCCGCCTGCGACGCACAGCAGCGCCCCAAGAGTCATGGATCGAATCGGTTTGTTAGCCATCACAGTAGTCCTTAAGAGCTAGCGCTCCGTGCCATCGCCCTGCACGGGCGGCATCGCACTCGCCGGCGACATGCCTTCGGTGCCTACAATCTGTTCGACCTGGCGCGTCACTTCGGTCATGTTGACCAGGATCTCGGTCGGTCGGCCATTGCGAATCACGCCGACCCGTGCCTCCGGCACACTCTGCAAAGTTCCGAATATCTCCAGTGCGCGATTTGGATCATCAAGCGGTGCACCGTTAACCGACGTCACCAGATCGCCGGCGCGCAGTCCCAGCTTGCTGAATGCAGCCGTGTTGCGGCCTGGAAACACCCGCACGCCGCGAATCTTGCCCGCGCCGAGATCGCCGACCGGTTGTGCCCGGACGATTTCCGACAATGCGTCCGGATTGCGCTGCAATGCTTCCTGGGCGGCCCGCAACGGATTGTCCTGCGTCCTCGCTGCCGTCGGTGGCGGCGCACCTAACAAAGCTGCGTTACGCGGCAGCAGCAGCGCCTCGAGCGCCCCGCCGCGGTCAATGATCACCCGGTCGCGATACACCTCGTGCAGCCGCACGCCGCCCGGCAAAGATGCGCCCACCGCGTAGACGCGCGCGCTCGCGGCCGAGTCGCCAATGAGGGCAAATCCTTTCGTGGGATCCTCACTCGCGATGGTGCCGGCCAATACCATGGCCATGCTGGTGGTGGGGGCATTGCGTGAATCAAGGTTGCTCGCCGCCTGACCGAACAGGTGGGCGTTCATAAGGGCCACGACATCAAACTGCGGCTGGTTGGCACCCGCGGCTTCGGGCGCCGAGCCCGCGGCGGCCGAGATTGCAGGCGGGCCGGCGAAGTAATCAGTGACCAGCAGCGCGAGCTGCACGGCGATAAGCACGCCCAGTATGCCCGTAGAAATTTTCGGGCCGTTGGACAGCAGCAGGCCAGGCCATTCGGCCGGGGTGCGCCACGGCAGAGCGAGCGCGATTCCGCTCATTCGTGGGGGTTTCCGACGGGGGCTGGCAACGGGCGCATCGGTCAATGATACGGGGCGCACGCTAAATGCCACAAGCTACTGTTTTACTTCATAAATCCTTAACATCAAATCTGGGACTTGTGTTGCAGGCGGAGGCCCCATATAAAAGACCCATGTCCGGAAAAGAGCGACCAGATTCGGATTCTGGTGTACTGGTCGCAGAAGCGACGCCTAAAACACGACAACCGCCGCTGTTTAAGGTGGTGTTGCTGAACGATGATTTCACCCCTATGGAGTTTGTGGTCGAGTTGCTGGAGCGGTTTTTTGCGATGAATCGCAGCAAGGCCACCCGTGTCATGCTTGAAGTGCACACGCAGGGGAAGGGAGTTTGCGGTGTTTTTACATATGAAATTGCCGAAACCAAGGTGGCCCAGGTCATGGCGTTTGCACGCGATAACCAGCACCCCCTGATGTGCACGATGGAACCGGCCTGAGCGACTACTGACCAAGGATTAGGATCCCGAATGCTGTCACCCGAACTGGAACTGTGCCTGAACACCGCGTTTTCGAACGCGCGGGAGGGATTGCACGAGTTTATGACCGTCGAGCATCTGTTGTTATCGATACTCGACTCCCCGAAGGTCATCGAAATCCTCAAGGCCTGCAGCTGTGACGTGCCACGTCTGAAAGGCGAGCTGAAAGAGCACGTTGACCGCAATACGCCACGCCTGCAGGCCGGGGACGAGCGCGAGGTGCAGCCTACGCTCGGATTCCAGCGCGTGTTGCAACGCACCGTCTACCACGTCCAGTCAAGTGGCCGCAAGGAGGCAGGCCCGGCTAACGTGCTGGTGGCGATCTTCGCCGAGAAACAGAGCCATGCGGTCTATCTGCTCAATCGGCAGGATGTGTCGCGGCTCGATGTCGTCCAGTACGTATCCCACGGCATCGGCAAGGACAGCGACCAGCCGGTCAACAAGGACGATGCGGCCATGGACAATGCTGACGGCACCGGGCGCCTGGACGCCGAAGCTGAGAGCGGCCCAAGTGCGCTCGATAAATTTTCCGTCAACCTCAATGAACAGGCAAAGGCCGGCAAGATCGATCCGCTGATCGGTCGCCAGCTCGAAGTCGAGCGGACCGTGGAGATCCTGTGCCGCCGGCGCAAGAATAATCCGCTGTTCGTCGGCGAATCCGGTGTCGGCAAGACCGCAATTGCGGAAGGCCTGGCAAAGCGGATCGTCGACGGCGAAATTCCGGCGGTGTTGAAGGACGCGATCATATATGCACTCGATATGGGTGCTTTGATCGCCGGCACCAAGTATCGCGGCGATTTCGAGAAGCGCCTGA
This sequence comes from Gammaproteobacteria bacterium, assembly GCA_031382085.1. Lineage (GTDB taxonomy): Bacteria > Pseudomonadota > Gammaproteobacteria > Steroidobacterales > Steroidobacteraceae > UBA964. Next base: position 9,219 of record JANMYM010000028.1, on the reverse strand, counting down.
AAGGCGTGTTAGCCGAATTGAAAGACCGGCCACACTCAATTCTTTTCATCGACGAGATTCATACGGTGATCGGCGCGGGCGCGGCTTCGGGCGGCGTCATGGACGCGTCCAACCTCATCAAGCCGGTACTGGCCAATGGCCAACTGCGTTGTATCGGTTCGACGACTTACCAGGAATATCGCGGGATCTTCGAAAAAGATCACGCGCTGGCACGTCGCTTCCAGAAGATCGATGTGGTGGAACCCAGCGTGACGGAAACCTATGAAATTCTGAAGGGTCTGCGCAGTCGCTTCGAGGAACATCATCAGGTCCGCTATACCGACGACGCCTTGCAGGCGGCCGCCGAGCTCTCCGCGCGCCACATCAACGACCGGCATTTGCCTGACAAGGCGATCGATGTCGTCGACGAGGCAGGTGCGCGCCAGCGGCTCAAGCCCGATGCGGAGCGCGACCAAGTGATCGAGGTCAGGCATATCGAGGACGTGGTCGCGCGTATTGCAAGGATTCCGCCGGCTAACATTTCAGCGAACGACAAAGACGTACTGCGCAATCTGGAGCGCAATCTGAAACTGGTGATTTTCGGCCAGGACGAGGCCATCGAGTCGCTCGGGGCGTCGATCAAGATGGCGCGTTCGGGTCTTGGCAATGAACGCAAACCGGTCGGCAGCTTTCTGTTCGCGGGCCCTACCGGCGTTGGCAAGACCGAAGTCACACGCCAGCTGGCGCTGGCGTTAGGCATCGAGTTCATCCGCTTTGACATGTCGGAGTATATGGAGCGGCACACGGTGTCCCGCCTGATCGGCGCGCCTCCTGGATACGTTGGTTTTGATCAGGGAGGACTCCTGACGGAGCAGATCACCAAGCATCCGCACGCTGTGCTGCTGCTCGATGAAATTGAAAAAGCGCATCCGGATGTGTTCAATCTGCTGCTGCAGGTCATGGATCACGGCACGCTGACCGACAACAACGGGCGCAAGGCCGATTTCCGCCATGTGATCATCGTCATGACCACCAACGCGGGCGCGCAGGATATGGCGCGCAATTCCATCGGCTTCGTGTCGCAGGATAATCAGTCCGACGGCATGGAAGCGATCAAGCGGCTGTTCTCACCGGAATTCCGCAACCGCCTTGATGCGGTGATCAGCTTCAAGAGCCTGGATCGTCCGGTCATCGAGCGGGTCGTGGACAAGCTGCTGATGGAAGTCGAAGCACAGCTCGAACAGAAGGGCGTGGCGTTGTCACTGGACGAGCCAGCGCGTAGTTGGCTCGCGCAGAAAGGTTACGATCCCAAACTCGGCGCGCGCCCGATGGCGCGGCTGATCCAGGAGCAGATCAAGCGGCCGCTCGCAGAAGAATTGTTATTCGGCAAGCTCGCCGGCGGCGGCACGGTTCGGGCGCGGGTCAAGGCCGACGGCAGCGGGCTCGCGCTGGATTGCGAAGCGACGCGCAAGCCGGAGCCGGTGCTGACCTGACTCGCGCATGCGGCCTAACGGCCGCGATAGGTGATGCGTCCGCGCGTCAGATCGTATGGCGTCATTTCGACCGTGACCTGATCACCCGTGAGAATGCGGATGTAATTCTTGCGCATCTTGCCGGAGATATGCGCGGTAACGAGATGCCCGTTCTGCAGCTTCACGCGAAACGTGGTGTTTGGCAGTGTCTCCACGACCTCACCTTCCATTTGCAGACCTTCTTCTTTGGGCATCTATTATTCGCAGTAACAACGAGGGCGCGCATTGTGCACGCTGACTTCGCCTGCATGCAAGCCGCGTTGCGGCGTCCGCGCATGGCCCGGGTTGTTGCCTGATTACCACGTAAAATCGGCTTCGGTGCGGCAATGGCGGGTTAGCAGCACGAGAAATTGACTGCGCGGCACCGTACGGGCGCCCAGGCTGGCCAGGTGCCGGGTCGCCATCTGGCAGTCAATCAGAGCCACGGAGCGCTTCCGGCACTCCTCAACCAGACGCACGAGCGCAACTTTAGACGCGTCAGTACGCCGGCTGAACATGGATTCGCCGAAAAACACACCGCCCAGATGTACGCCGTAGAGGCCGCCGACCAGCTCATCGCCGCACCAGGTCTCGACGCTGTGCGCATAGCCCGCGCGATGCAGATCCTGGTAGGCGGTACGCATTTCATCGGTGATCCAGGTGCCGCCGGCATTAATCCGGGGCGCGGCACAGGCCGCGATCGTCGCCGGGAAATCACGGTCGGTATGCGTCTGGTATTCGTCCGAGCGGATGCGCCGCGCCAGACTGCGCGACACTTTCAGATCCTGCGGCAGCAGCACCGCGCGCGGGTCCGGACTCCACCACAGAATTGGCTGGCCGTCGGAATACCACGGGAAAATACCGCGCCGGTAGCCGGCTAACAGACGCGGCAGGCTCAAATCACCGCCGACCGCTAACAAACCTGGCGGTTCCTCGAGCGCGCTGTCCGCCGGGGGGAAGTGCTCGGGCGGGTCCAGGGCTGTCAGCCAGTGCACGCGGCTCACGGTTGCGCTGCAAAATCCGGCTGGCGAAAAGGCAGGTGGTCGTCAACATTGGCGGCATATTCCTCCACCGCCCGTGCCTCGCGTTCCAGGAAATCAGCAATCGCGGCACGGAAGCGCGGGTCGGCAATCCAATGCGCCGAGCGGGTCATGTGCGCGCCGAAACCGCGTTTGATCTTGTGTTCGCCCTGGACGCCCGGGTCGAAGTGCCCGATCCGGTGTTCGATGCAGTAGTCGATGCCGCGGTAATAACAGGTCTCGAAATGCAGGCAATTGATAAACCGGTCCGAGCCCCAGTAGCGGCCATATAAACTGTCAGTACCGCGAAAAAAAATCGCAGTGCCGACGATTTCACCACCCAGGCGCGCCAGCTGCACCATCATGCGCGGGCCCAGTTCGCGCGCCGTGCGCGCCAGGAACGCGGCCGACACGTAGGGTTCCTGGCCACGATGATTGAACGTGCGCTCGATCAATGCATGTACGCGCGTGATCTCGACGGTCGTTAGCTCATGGCCATGGCGAGTCTCGAACAGCACACCCGCCGCGGCAACATAGCGCCGTTCCCGGCGGGTTTTCTTGCGGTGATGGGCCGAAAACGTTTCCAGGTAGCTGTCGAAACTCGCATAGCCCTGATTGCGCCAGTGAAACTGGCAATCCTGGCGGGCAAGAAATCCGGCCACGTGGGCCGCTGCGAGATCGGGCGCCGTTGCGAACAGCAGATGGACCGATGACAAGTCCAGCGCCGATGCCCGCGCCAGGATCGCGGCTAACAAGCGCGCCCGAGTCGCGGGACCATCGGCAGTCGCACGCACCAGCAGGCGCGGCCCGGTGACCGGCGTAAAGGGCACACCGATAACCAGCTTCGGGTAGTAGTGAAGACCGTTGCGGGTATAGGCCTGGGCCCAGGAAAAATCAAAGACGAATTCGCCGAATGAATGGTTCTTGAGCCAGCCGGGCGCAGCCGCGAGCAGTCCCCGCTCGTCGTACAGCGCAAAAATCTGGGGCTGCCAGCCGTTGTGTGGGCCGACGCAGCCGGCCAGTTCCAGTCCGGCGAGAAACGTGTGGCTGACAAACGGGTTGCCGCCGTCATGCAGCGAGTCCCAGCTGCTGGCGGGTAGCGCCGCGACGCTGGTCAGCACCTCGCTGCGAATGGGCGGGGCTATCTGATCCGGAATGTTCAGGAGCTGCCGCCCTCCATTCGTTCCAGGTACTTGTCGGCGTCCAGCGCCGCCATGCAGCCCGAACCCGCGGAGGTGACGGCCTGGCGGTACACATGGTCGGCGACATCGCCCGCCGCGAACACACCCGCAACGCTGGTGGCGGTCGCCGCACCTTCCGCGCCGCCCTGCACCGTGAGATAGCCGCCTTGCATCGCCAGCTGACCGGTAAACAGTTCGGTGTTAGGTGTATGGCCGATGGCTATAAATACACCTGTTAGCTCGAGAGTCCTGCTGCCGGAACCATCAGTCGCGCGCACGCGCAAGCCGTTGACGCCGTTGGCGTCGCCCACGATCTCATCGACGCTGTGATTCCACAGCAGGGTGATCTTGCCGGCGCGCTCGCGCTCAAACAGACGATCCTGCATGATTTTCTCGGCCTTCAGTTTGTCGCGGCGGTGAATCAATGTGACGTGATCGGCGATGTTAGCGAGATACAGCGCCTCCTCGACCGCGGTATTGCCGCCGCCTACCACGGCGACGCGCTGTTTGCGGAAGAAGAACCCGTCGCAAGTGGCGCAGGCCGATACGCCCTTGCCCTGAAAGGCCTGTTCCGAGGGCAGGCCGAGGTATTTGGCAGTCGCGCCAGTCGCGATGACCAGCGCATCGCAGCTGTATTCACCCGCATCGCCGCGCAGCCGAAAGGGCCGGGCGCTCAAATCCGCGTGATTGATGTGGTCCGCGACGATTTCCGTGCCAAAGCGTTGCGCATGTTCCAGCATGCGCGTCATCAACGCAGGCCCCATCAGGCCATGCGTATCGCCTGGCCAGTTGTCGACTTCCGTGGTTGTCATCAGTTGGCCCCCCTGCTGCAGGCCGGCGATCAATAGCGGGTGGCGGTTGGCGCGCGCGGCATAGACGGCGGCTGTGTACCCCGCGGGTCCGGAGCCGAGAATGATGAGTGGGCTGTGTCGTACTGTCATCGCGGAATGGTAGGGGAGCGCAGCCCGAGGGCCAAGTGTTGTTGTGCGCGACTTGTGAGGCCCGTTACGTTTCCCGTAGAATCAAAGCTCTGCCTCTCATAGTTGAACTATCTTGACTGAACGCGCTGCCGAGCCGGGCCTGGGTCCCGTGATGTCTGCCGCCGTGATCCGGGCGTTGCGCGAAAGCGCCGTCATCGGGCTCGGTGTCATCGCGCTGATGATTTTTCTGGCGCTGGCCAGCTACCACCCGGAAGACCCTGGTTTTTCCTTCACCGGCGGCGGCCAGCAGGTCGGCAATCTGATCGGCCGCGGCGGCGCCTGGTTTGCCGACGTACTGTATTTTCTCTTTGGTGGTCCGGCCTATCTGCTGCCGCTGATGATCGGCTTCGCGTGCGCCATGCTGCTGCGCAGACCAGCGCCCGTTGCTGACAGGCCGGTTGCTGACAGGCCGGTTGCTGACAGGAAAGTGCTGCCGCTGTCGCGCGCCAACACCTTGCTGCGTTTCGGGGGCTTTGCGGTGCTGCTGGCGGCAAGTTGCGCGTTGGCCAGCCTGCACTGGGACCCGGGTGCGCTGCGTCAGAGCGCCGGCGGCGTGGTCGGCAGTTTGTTAGGTGCTGGTCTTGCCACCGGCGTCGACTTCCTGGGTGCGACCCTGCTGCTGTTAGGCATGTGGATGGTCGGAGTGGCGTTGGCCTTCGGTATTTCGTGGCTGACGGTGATCGACAAACTGGGCGCTTCGGCCTTCGCGGCCTGGGGCTGGTACCAGTCGCGCCGCCAGAGTGCGCGCGATAGCGCCGAGGGCGAGGTGCGCAAGGCCGAGCGCAAGGAAAATGTGCAGGCCGAGACCAAGAAGGCGGCAACGCGCGCCAGGCCGCGCATTGAGACCTTCGCGCCGGTCGTAGAGAAGAGCGAGCGCGTTGACAAGGAACGGCAGACGCCGCTGTTCGACAACCTCAAGGCGGGCGAATTGCCGCCGTTGCAGTTACTGGACGACCCGCCGGCTGCCCAGCAGGCGCAGTCTCCCGAGGCGCTCGAGGCGATGAGTCGCTTTGTCGAACTGAAATTGAAGGAGTTCGGCGTCGACGTGGAAGTGGTCGCCGTGCTGCCGGGTCCGGTGGTTACGCGTTTCGAAATCAGGCCCGCTCCTGGCACCAAGGCCAGTTCGATCACCGCGCTGTCGCGCGATCTCGCGCGCGCCCTGTCGACCACCAGCGTCCGCGTGGTTGAAGTCATTCCAGGCAAATCCGTCATGGGTCTGGAAATTCCTAACGAAAAACGCGAAATCGTCACTTTGGGGGAAATCGTCAAGTCACGCGCTTATGACGAAATCAGCTCGCCGCTCGCTCTGGCGCTGGGCAAGGATATTGGCGGTGCGCCCATGGTTGCGGACCTGACCCGCATGCCACACCTGCTGATCGCCGGCACCACCGGTTCCGGCAAGTCGGTTGCGCTGAACGCGATGGTGCTGTCGCTGCTCTACAAGAGCACGGCCGAACATGTGCGCATGATCATGGTTGATCCGAAAATGCTGGAGCTCTCGGTCTATGAGGGTATCCCGCACTTGCTGACGCCGGTGGTCACCGATATGAAACAGGCGGCCAATGCGCTGCGCTGGTGCGTGGCGGAAATGGAGCGTCGCTATCAATTGATGTCCGCACTCGGCGTGCGCAACATCGGCGGTTACAACCGCAAGGTCAAGGACGCGACCGACGCGGGTAAGCCGATTGTCGATCCGGTAATGCTGCAGAGAGCGGCTAACGACCCGTCGATCGACCAGAAATCCATCCCGGTCCTGACGCCACTGCCCTACATCGTCGTGATAGTCGATGAGCTCGCCGACATGATGATGACAGTCGGCAAGAAGGTCGAAGAGCTGATCGCGCGCCTGGCGCAGAAAGCGCGGGCTTCAGGCATCCATCTGGTGCTGGCGACCCAGCGCCCTTCGGTGGATGTCATTACCGGTTTGATCAAGGCGAATATTCCCTGCCGCATTGCATTCCAGGTGTCCTCGCGGGTCGACTCGCGCACCATTCTCGATCAGATGGGCGCCGAATCTTTGTTAGGTCACGGCGACATGCTCTATCTGCCGGCGGGCACCTCGCAGCCGACGCGTGTACACGGCGCATTTGTCGGTGACGCGGAAGTGCATCGTGTGGTCGCAGCGCTGAAAAAGTCCGCGGCGCCCAATTACATCGAGGAGGTGCTGAGCGGCCCCGCGGCGCCGTTGCCGGGAATTCCGGGCGACGAGGGCGAATTCGCGGACGGCACGGACGCGGAGCAGGACGCCCTGTACGACGATGCAGTCAAGATCGTGGTGAGCGAACGCAAGCCATCGATTTCCTACGTCCAGCGGCGCCTCAAGATCGGTTACAACCGCGCAGCGCGGCTGCTCGAAGCCATGGAGGCGGCCGGCGTGGTCGGACCGCTGCAGTCGAACGGCGCTCGCGAAATCCTGGTGCCGGCTTCGGCCGGCAATTGATGCAGATCATTCGCGCGCTGCGCGGCGCGGCGCTGGCGGCGCTGTGTCTGGCTGCAGCCGCGGCCACGGCCGCGGGCGGTGAGCGCACGCCACTCGATCGATTTCTCGACAAGTTGACGACCTGGCAGGCTGATTTTGTGCAGTTGCTGCGGGACGGCAAGGGCCGCGTTCAGTCGCGCGCCGAAGGCCGGATGATGGTGTCGCGGCCCGGCAGGTTCCGTTGGGAGCTGCGCCCGGCAGGTCCCGGACCCACGCAGTACTCGCAATTACTGTTAGCCGATGGCCGCAATCTCTGGTTTTACGATCGCGATCTTGCGCAGGTAACGGTCAAACCGGCTGCCACGGCGCTTGCCTCGGCGCCAGCCGCATTGTTAGCCGGTGGCGGCAACTGGCGCGAAATGTTTTTGGTGCGTAGCCTGCCGCGCGCGGCAGACCTTGACTGGCTCGAGGTGCGGCCGCGACGCGCCACCGCGGAATTTCGCGAGGTACGGCTGGGATTCGCCGGCGCGGATTTGCGCCGCATGGTCGTCAAAGATAGCCTCGGACAGATCGCCGAGATCGAGTTTCGCAATGCGCAGCGCAATCCCGCAGTGCCCAGGGAGCAGCTTGAATTTATTCCGCCCAGCGGCGTGGACGTGATTGGCGCGCCGCAGCCGAGTCGGTAGCAACATGGTGCGGCTGCAAAAGCTCTGGACGGGCCTGAGTGCCTTGTTGCTGATCATGTCGTTGTGGTTTGCACTAAAGCCGATCACGGCCGATGAAGAAAGCTGGCTCGATTGGCTGTCATTTCTGACCGCCTCCGACAAAGTCGTGCACGCCGAAGCGTTTTTCGGATTGGGGCTCTGGTTTGGATCGCTGGCGGGTCCGGGTCATTGGCGCGGAATTGGATTGCTACTGTTGCTGTATGGCGCGCTCATTGAACTTCTGCAGGGGGCTATGGCGCTGGGCCGGACCGCGGACCTTCGGGACCTGGCGGCGGATGCCGCCGGCCTCGTGTTAGGTCTGCTGGCGGCCCGCTGGTTCGGGCGCACCTGGTTGCTGCGGGTCGACGGCTGGGTGGCGTCCCGTGGCAGCTGAACCGGTGGCAGCCGCCGCTTGGCGGCCGCTGGCAGATCGCATGCGCCCACGCAGCATTGCGGAGTTTGCCGGGCAGGAACATTTGCTGGCACTGGGCAAGCCGCTGCGGCAGGCGGTAGAGCGCGGGCAATTGCATTCGATGATTTTCTGGGGGCCGCCCGGCACCGGCAAAACCACACTGGCCCGCCTGTTAGCCGGCGGCGCAGACGCCGAGTTTGTGGCCTTGTCGGCGGTCATGGCCGGCATCAAGGACGTAAGGGCTGCCGTCGAGCGCGCCCAGACGGCACGTGCCGAACACGGACGACGCACCGTCCTGTTCCTGGATGAAGTGCACCGCTTCAACAAGTCGCAGCAGGATACCTTTCTGCCGTACGTCGAAGACGGTACGCTGATTTTTGTTGGCGCTACGACCGAGAACCCGTCCTTCGAAGTGATCAGCGCGTTGCTGTCGCGGGCGCGGGTCTATGTGCTCAAATCCCTGACGCCCGCCGTGCTTGAGACGTTGATGGACCAGGCGATGCGCGATACGGAGCGCGGGCTGGGTGCGCGCGGCCTGACACTCGCTGCCGATGCGCGTGCGCTGCTGGCGGTTGCCGCGGACGGCGATGCGCGGCGCGCCCTCAACATGCTGGAGCTGGCGGCGGAAATGGCAGACGCCGCCACCACGAACCCCGGAACCATCGATCTGGCAATTGCGCGCGAGGTCGGTTCAGGAACCCGTCGACGCTTTGACAAAGGGGGCGAGCAGTTCTACGACCAGATCTCGGCGCTGCACAAGTCGGTGCGCGGAACCGATCCGGACGCGGCGCTTTACTGGCTATGCCGCATGCTGGATGGCGGCTGCGACCCCAGCTATCTGGCGCGGCGCATCGTGCGCATGGCGATCGAGGATATAGGCCTGGCCGACCCGCGGGCCCAGCAGGTCGCGCTCGAAGCCTGGAACACCTATGACCGCCTGGGCAGTCCCGAAGGCGAGCTGGCGTTAGGCGTGGCGGTGACCTATCTGGCCGTGGCGCCCAAGAGCAACGCGGT
>JANMYM010000022.1:0-34261 GCA_031382085.1 Gammaproteobacteria bacterium | reverse complement strand
TGCCGCCGCGAACCACCAGCTCACGCCGCTGCAGATCAAGGTCTTTGACCCGCAGTTGCAGCCCCTCCATCAGACGCAAACCACTGCCGTACAGCAGACTGGCGAGGAGCCAGCGGTCGCCCTGAAGTTCCCGCAGAACCTCGCGCACCTCCTCCCGCGTCAGCACCACCGGCAGGCGATTCGGCCGCCGCGCGCGTACCACGTTCTCCACCCAGGGCAAATCCACTTCCAGCACGTGTTTGTACAGAAACAGGATAGCCGCCAGCGCCTGTGCCTGCGTCGCTGCCGCCACGTCCCGCTCTCCGGCCAGCCACGACAGAAATCCGCGCACCTCGTCCGCGCCCATTTGAATCGGATGCCGCTTGCCGTGAAACAGGATGAAGCGCCGGATCCAGGCAACATAAGCCTGCTCCGTGCGATAGCTGTAGTGCCGCACGCGTATCGCATCCCGAATCTGAACGATGAGCCGCGGTTTATCGGACCCCCCGGTAAACGCCGCGGAATGTTTTGACGACATTCTGTACCCCGTGCACTATTAGTGACAGGCACTTGCGGAGATTGAAAGGATGTTATTCCGCGCGTTTGCGGCGAAATGTCACCTCAATTTCGTATCCCTAATTAAGAGTTAGGCGTCATGATTTTAGTGTCGTGGAACTGCGCCGGTGCGCTTCGCAAAAAGTTCTCGATTCTGCAGAACCTACATCCAGATGTCTGTGTCGTGCAGGAATGCGAGGATCCAGCGCGTAGTTCAAGTGCCCCATATAGGGAGTGGGCGGCGAATTCGCTCTGGATAGGGGATAACAAGAATCGAGGACTAGGCATTTTCGCCAAACCGCACATTCGTCTCGAGCCGATGGCGCTGGACGCCAACGGCCACGAGACCTTTTTGCCATGCAGAATTCAAGGTTCTATATTCCTCTTGGGGGTGTGGACGCGCAGGACAGTGTCCTTCGACTTCAGATATATCGGTCAGCTCTGGAAGTACCTGGCGCTGCACGGCGAGGCACTGGGTAGGGAGAGCTCCATCGTAATCGGTGATCTGAACAGCAATGTGATTTGGGATAAGCGCCATGCTGCCGCAAGCCACTCTGGCGTTGTGCAAAAACTCTCTGCCATAGGCCTTGAGAGCGCATACCACTACGCGCAGGCTACACCTCAGGGAAAGGAGCGGGACGCTACGTTCTTCCTGCAGAGGAATTTAAAAAAACCTTACCACATCGATTACGCCTTCATCCCGAAGGACTGGCTCGCTACCTCTAGTGTAGAGATCGGAGCTAATGGCACATGGCTGGAGTACAGCGATCACATGCCGGTGAGAGTCAACATTGGCGCCGTCTCATGACGCCTAACAAATCGCTGGAGCGGACGCGTGAAGGATAAAGTGCCAAGCCCATACAACAGCGGCCGCTCCGCTCAGCTCAGCCGTTAGGCAGCACAAAATGCGCGTCCGCCTACTTTCGCTCGTTTCTACTATGGCCTTGCTTCTTGCCTTCACCGCCGATTCCGCCATAGCGCAGTCGGCCGAGAAAGTACGCAATGCTCGCAGCCTGCGCGCGTACATGCAGCCTTATCAAGTCACCAAACTTGAGTGGGAGCTGCTGCAGTTCAACTTGTTGTGGTTCGGATCGTTCACGAACCCAGGGAGCTATCTCACTTCGTTTCCTGTCGTATTCGACTACCGGACCATGCGGTTCCGAATGTTCTTTAGCATTTCAGAGACGCGCGAGTACCAAGATCCAGACCCCTGGTCTCGCCTTACTCGCATCAAACGCGAGTCAATCCTGCAGGGCGCGGTCGATCAGCTTCGCGACCTACTTGGCCAGACCTTTCCAGAGGTTAAGGCAAAGCCTGAGCTTCTGTTTGTAGAGTTCAAGTTCAGACAAAGTGGTGGAGGCTTCGTCAATGCCGCTACGTTCGAGAACGGCACACTCAAATTGGCTGAATAGTGCTGCCTAGACTGTCCATCGAGCGGAGTTCCAACCGCCGGCTTCGCCACCCGTTGGCCGCCGCTCATGTCCAACGTTAGGCAGCTTGAGCGAGCCCGCCTCAATGCCCGATGGCGATGTGTTTGCGGAGGCCATTGATCTCCTCAGCTGCTTCTCAATTCCACTTTACATCGACGAGCGCGGTCGCCCTTCTCATGTCGGTACGGGCTTCTTCGTCAACTCAGGCGCAAACTGCTTTCTTGTTTCAGCAGCTCACGTATTCGATATCGCGGCAAAGTCAGACATGTACTTCTATTCCACTCCTAATCAAAAGCGGCATCTTGATGGGCATATGCTTCGATCAAAGGCGCCGCTAGGCCGCAAGCGTGACGTCGTCGACGTCGGCATACTTAGACTCGGCCACGCGGGCAGACCGCCTTTTCCTCAAGTCCAGAAGTTTGCGATGGACATTTCGTATCTGAAACCCTCGTATGTCCCGAGAAGCGGGAAGGGTTACGTTGTTATCGGCTTTCCGTGCACAAAGAATGGATTCAGGATTCACAAGTCAGACGTCTTAGCGGTGCCTTACGCTTACCGAAGCCAATCGATTTCGGACGAGGAGTATCCAAGCCATGGTGTTTCCAATAATACGCATGTTGTATTGCCCCTAGACCTCAAGAAGGTATTTGGTCCCAACAATCAGCCGATTCAGTTCCCGAAGCCGCAGGGCATGAGTGGCGCGCCCGTAACGGTGCTCCATGGCGACTCGATCGACGAATCACGCGTGTTTCCTGTCACTGCCGTCGCTATCGAGTACCGAAGCAAAGAGAAAATGCTAATCGCTACTGATGTGAGTTACGTTATCGATGCAATACGCAAAGCGGCCTAACACCTCGCTGGAGCGCACGCGTGAGAGATAAAGTGCCAAGCTCAAACGTCTGCGCTCGCGGCGCTCAGCTCAACCGTTAGGCCGGCCTGGACAGCGCAGAATGACTGCCACTTGCTCCGGGTGGTAGTTGTAGTTACAATAACCTCGTGGCGATAACCTGTGATGCGGCTAAACGTGCCAAGACGTTCAAGGATCGAGGTCTCGACTTCGAGGATGCTGCGGCGGTGTTTGACGGCCTCACACTCGAATTTGAGGACACCCGCAAGAGCAACGGCGAAACCCGCATGATCTGCTTCGGGCATCTAGCGGGGCGGCTGGTGGTTATTGGCTATACGCAGCGAGGGGACGACAGACACATTTTCAGTATGAGGAAGGCAAATGCCCGCGAGACGAAACGCACAGCGACGTACTTTGAAGTCAAACCTGCGCAGGGTTGACGCGCATGTGACAAGGCCCCATGAGTACCGTGAGCTTCCGGAGCTCACGGACGCAATGCTTGCTCGTGCGGTAGTAAGGAAAGGCGGCCGCCCGCTATCGAAGAACCCTAGGCAGTTGATCACAATTCGGCTGCCTGCCGATGTCATTGCGCGCTGGCGATCAACCGGTGCGGGCTGGCAAACACGTATGGCGGAGCGGTTGAGTCGAACTAGGTGAAAGGTCGGCCTAACACATCGCTTCAGGCGACGGCCCGTCACTGGCTTCGCGCGCCTGAGCTCAACCGTTAGGCGGCATGTCAGACCTAATCGCAAGTGCGCTTGCTTGGCTAGGAGGCTTCGCTCTTGCAATTCTCAATGGTCGAAGCGGCATCAGTCCGGAAATGGCTGTTCGGCTCTCGATCGCCTTCGACACGACCGCGGAAAGCTGGCTCAACCAGCAGATTCAGTATGATCTCTGGCAGGCGGAAAAAAGTCGCAAGACTCTCAGGGTTCAGAGGATCGCTGCTTAGACGAAGCCGTCTAACAATCGCTCCAGCGCACGAGCAGGCATAAAGTGAAATCTATGAAGCCGAATCATTCCAGTCATGCGGTCTCAGGGGTCGGGTCGCTTTGGCGTTAGGCGCACAGGAGACTGCGTCGTGGGTATCGATGTCCGCCAAGATGATCTCTCCTCCGCCGGCGTTCATTCGCTCATCGCCGAACATCTCTCTGGCATGCATGGCAACTCCCCGCCCGGCCAAGTGAATGCGCTCGCGATCCAGGACCTTCGAGCGCCGAGCGTCACCTTCTGGACGGCGTGGGTGGAGGGAATCTTGTGCGGGTGTGGAGCACTGAAGGAACTTGACCCGCTGACCGGCGAGGTCAAATCAATGCGCACGCGCTCCGTCTCTCTGCGTCGCGGTGTCGGGCAAGCCATCCTCAATGAGATTGTTCGTACGGCCCGTCAACGCGGATACTCACGTCTTCTTCTCGAGACAGGCACGGGCCCCGCCTTCGATCCCGCAAATGGGCTCTATCGGCGCAATGGCTTCGAGCGGAGCGGTCCATTTGGTGACTACACCGCCACCGACTTCAATGTGTTCATGGCCAAGGCTCTCGTCTAGACATGGTGCGGCGCCTAACCGGGTGCATACTCTTGCCGCCTCAAGCACGAATGGAGATCACTATGAATAGGTATCTTGCAGTCTTTACGGGTTCACCCACGGCCACGGCTTCCTGGGAGTCTCTTCCTGAGAGCGAACGCAAGACGAGGCAAGTCGCTGGCATCGCGGCCTGGAAAAAGTGGGCAAGTGACAACGGCGCTTCAATCTTGGAGATGGGCGGTCCGCTGAGCCGTACAAAGCTCGTCGCCAAGACAGGTGTTAGCAACATCCGAAACAACCTGGCTGCGTTCACTGTCGTGCAGGCTGAAACGCAGGAAGCAGCCGCCCAGTTGTTCTTGAATCACCCGCACTTCACCATCTTTCCCGGGGAGGGCGTGGAGGTCATGGAGGTCCTCCCGGTACCGGGGGGCTGATGCGCTGTTGAGGCTTAATCCTTCGCTCGAGCCTCCACGGTCGGCTCAGCTCGTTAGACGCATAGTCACGCTTGACGTTAATCACGCATGTCGTCAAGTCCGTGGCGTGCCGGCGTCCCTGGTTGGGTTGGCTATCGCCGCGGGACTTGTCGTAAAAGCATTTTTGGATCCCATTGTTGGCTCATGGTCCGATCGCTCGCGCACGGCTGGGACGGCGACATCCTTTCATGTTCGCGGCCATTCTGCCGGTCGGCGTCAGCTTTTGGTCGTTGTTCAATCCGCCCGACTCGTTAGGTCAGACGGGCCAGCTGATTTGGCTGGGTGTCGGCAACATATTTCTCCAACAAGCGTTGGCGGTATTCCACACGCCGCACTTGGCGCTCGGCGGCGAACTGCCGCAGAATTATTACGAGCGTTCGAACGTGATGAGTTACAACACGTTTTGCCTGTGGGCGGGTGACACGCTGTGCTGGGCTTTTACGTTCGGGCTTTTTTTCCGGGCGCACGGCCAGTACTCCAATGGCGCGCTCGATGCAACGCGCTGGCCGACATTTTCGCTGGTGATGTCGTCGATCGTCGTTTGCATTCGGTCGATCTCGGCATTTTTCACGCGCTCGCGAATCCGCTTTCTGCGGCAAGCCGATCCGCAAGCGCCGCGCTTTGGCCTGCGCGAATTCGGCCGCGACGTTGCGCGCGCCGTGAGCAATCGCAATTATCTGATGTTGCTCATCGGCTTTTTCCTCCAATCGCTGATGACCGGCGTGCGCGGCGGCCTGTGAATCTATACGGCGACATTTTTTTGGCAATTGAAAAGCGACCAGTTCGTGTACTTTTCTCCGGGGAGCTTTATCGACTATGTTTTTGGCGCCACGGTCGTTATGCGACTGCACCGGCGTATCGACAAGCGCTGGACCGGCGCTGGCGGACATGGCGGATGAGAACGAATTGAAGTACGGCGTGCGCCAGGAAGGCGATTTTCTTTCGACGCGAACCTTCTTCGCCCGTATCGACCAGGCAGTCGGCGCGGCGCTCGCGGGCTGGGTCCTGACATTCATCCCGTTTCCGTCCAAGGCGGTGCCGGGGAAGGTCGATACGTTGATCTCGTCGAGTCTGTCGTTAGCGTTCATCGTAACGGCGCCGCCCGGCGGCGCGTTACGTAGCGCAGCAGTAGACCTGCTAACAGTGCGATGCTTACGTCGCGCAGCGCCTCGATGGACACGGTTGTCAGCACCGCGATGGTGCCGAGCACTGCGACGCCAGAGAGTACGATGCCGCCGCGAACCGGCACTGGCGCCGGTCCGTGCTTGCGACGCAGCACTAACAGTGCGGCGCTGGTCGATGCATACGCGGTCAGTCGGGCAATGACCACCAAGGTCGCCAAATATACGAAACTGCCGCTGATCGCAAGCCAGCCAGCGCCGAGCGCCGTCAACCATATGGCCGCATGCGGTGTTAGGTAACGTTCGTGCACACCAGCCAGCGGGCGCGGCAAGTCGCCACCGGCCGCGAGCGCGAAGAAAATCCGCGGCGATACGACCATCAATCCCGCCAAGGATCCGGCGCAGGACAGAACTGCTGCGGCGGTCATGATATGAGCGCCGGTTGCGCCGAGCAGCGCCGCTGCGGCATCGACCAACGGCAGTTGCGATGCGGCGAGATCGGGAACCAGCGCGCAACAGGCCAGAAAAGTGAGCAGGTACAGCGCGCAGGCGATGGCAAAACCGGTCAAAATTCCCGGCGCAATGTCACGTCTCGGATTCGCCATTTCTCCCGCGACCACCGACGGCTGCTCGAATCCAAAGCAAGCGAACAATGCCACCGTGAAGGCCTGCGCCAGGGTGCTAAAGCCGGTCGGCGTGTTGTTAGGTAGGTGGTTCCAACCAGCCAGCCACAATCCGGTCAGCGCCAGCACGGTCAACGGCAACAATTTGGTCAGCGTCAGGAAATTGCCCAAACGCGTACCGCTGGTTACGCCGCGAACGTTGCACATCACCAGTAGCGCCGTAAACGTCGCAATAGCTGTGGCGCGCCCCGCGCCGCTGGCGAGCGCGGGCCACAATTTGCCGCCGTAATCCATCATGACATTGGCAATTGCGCCAAACGACGCCAACCGCGACAGGATCATCAGCCAACCGACGATGAAGCCGGGCAGGGGGCCGAAAGCTGCTGCGGCGTAGATCTGCGGACCACCGGTTTGCTCGAATCTGCTGGCGACTTCCACCAACGCCAGCGCCAGACATGCTGTCAGGCAGAATGCAGCGATGAGTATCGCCACCGCGTAGCGACCGGCGAAGCGGCCCAGCGATCCGGGCAGCGCGAAGATTCCGGCAGCGACCATCACGTTGACTGTCAGCGCAATGACATCGATGCGCCGCAGGCCGCGATGCAGTTGCGGCTGCATCACGAGCGACTCGGGTCGAAGGGTCGCGGGTCGATCGCCGGTCGCTGACCTAACAGAAGATCCGCCAGTAGCGCCGCCGAGCCAGCAGCGTGTGTCCAGCCCATGTGACCGTGGCCGGTGTTCACGTACAGACCCGCCACGCGCGTAGCGCCGATGAAGGGCAATCCATCCGCGCTCATCGGCCGCAAACCGGCCCATGCCTGCGCCGTTGTCCGATCCAGTCGCGCCGCCAGGTGCGGATAGATGGAAGCTAACAGGCGCCACAGACCATCGACCGTCCGCTGGCGCACGCGGAGGTCAATGCCTGCGAGCTCGGCGCTGCCGACCACGCGCAGCCGCCGACCGAGCGGTATGACGGCGCCATGCACGGCGCGATCGGCCACCGGAATCTGCGGCAGCGCGGCGGCGTCCGCGCAATTGATGCTGAGCGAATAGCCCTTGACTGGGTGAATCGGCAGTGCCACACCGGCAGCGCGCAACAGGGCCGTGCTGCCGTTGCCGGCGGCGACGATCACACGACCCGCCTCAAGCAGTCCACGCTGCGTCAAGACTCCTACTGTGCGGTCGTGCTCGATCCGAATTTGCAGTACCTCGCAATCTGTTAGCAGCCGCCCGCCACGATCGGTAAACGTGCGAGCGAGTTGCTCGCAAAACGCGAACGCGTCACCGCAGCCATCGTCTGGAAAATAGAGAGCCCCGGCGAGTTCGGTCCGCAATTCTGCGAGTTGCGGTTCCAAGTCAATGACTTGATTCGCCTCCAGCCAGTGGTAGCGCAGGCCCAAGGTTTCCATGAACTGCGCTAGGTCGAATGCCGCCGCCGCCGAGGCGGCGCGGCGTACGATTTTCAGCGTACCGCGCGTCGCCGCGGCAAACTCGAGACTCAACGAGGCGCTCAGCTCGGCGGTGCGCCGCAATGAATAATCGGCAAGCGCAAAGCTCGCATGCGTGGCATACCTGTGCCACGCGGGAGTCGAGCGACGCAGCAATTTCAGCCCCCAACGCGGCAGGGACGGTAACGCCGCGGCGCGCAATTGCAGCGGCGCGTTGCGCCGAAAAAGCGAACCCAGCACTTGGCGCTCGATTCCCGGCGCGTTCCACGGATCGCACATTGCTCGCGTCAGCAATCCGCCATTGGCGTAACTTGTGGCACGACCGACGCCGGGCGCGGCTTCCAGCAGCGTGACAGGCTGACCGCGTGCGAGCAATTCCCAGGCGGTCAAGACACCTAACAGTCCGGCACCGACCACGAGGGTCCCTGGATCGCGACTCATGATAACGCCACTCGCATTGCCGGTCGCGAGCGCCAGCATCCGCCGCTATTGCGGGTAGCTTTCCGACACGCTGCTTGGTGTCGGGTTCGCCGCTGGCGCGTCGAACAGATCGTTCTTCAGTCGAAAAGCCGCGGCGTACTCGGCGTCCACCGGCTCACCGACCAGCATGGTGCTGGCGTGTAGCCCGACCGTCGGGCCGTGCTTGTAGCCTTGGCCCGATCCGGCACAGACCAGGAACGCGTTGTCGAGTTGCGGGTGCCGGTCAATGATGAAATCGTAGCTGACGGTACGTGTTAGCTGACAGGCGCGCACGTGCAACACAGGCATGCCCTGGAGACTCGGAAAGCGGTTATACGCAAACTCGCGCGTCTGTTGTTCGATGTCCGGCACGGACGCCGGCATGATTCCGGGTGCGAACTTGTGCCCTTCGTTCTCGATACTCGGCACACCGTAAATGCTCTCCTCGGGCATGGTCCATGCCGGAACGTTAGGAAACGCCAGGCGTTCGTCGCCATCCGGCAATTTGAAAAAGTAGACGATACGCGGCTCGAGACGCAACCGCGGCGCGAGCAACTCGGGGAACAAGCTCGGCATCCAAGGGCCACCGGCGAAAACATAGCGTGCTGCCTGCAAGCGCTCACCGGTTTCGCGGATGCGCAGTCCGCGCACGCGGCCTTTCGCGAGCAGCGGGTCTGCGTGGCCGATCACTACTTTGCCGCCGATCTTTTCGAATTCATTGGCGACCACTTTGCAGCCGACGTCGGCTCGCAGTGCGCTGCCGCCAGGCCCGCCGGGATGATAGGACCCGAACAACATGTCGTCCGTTCGAATGGCTGGCCAACGGCGGCCCATTTCCGCTGCGTCGAGGATTTCGACGTTCGTGATGCCGATGGCTCGCAGTTGCTCTTGGCGACGTCGCGCCCGCTCGAGATTGGCCGGCTGCTTACCCAGTCGCAGCCGGCCGGTCTTGTAGATGATGCGGCTGTAGCTCGACTGATCCATGCGTTCCCACCAGGGAAACGATTCGAGGCAACTGCGAATGAAAATCGGCGAGTCGCCGTCGATCTGCGTCATGCGTGTGTGACCGCCGGACTCGCCGAAGCTATTGCCGGGACCGAAAGCATCCACCAGCGTGACGTTCGCGCCCTTGCGCTTGAGGTGGTAGGCCGTCCAGACACCGAACACACCGGCGCCAACGACAATGACATCCGGCGCCTTGCGCGATTTACTAACAAGCGCAGCTCGCGCACTCAGCGCCATGCCCGCGAGTCCCAGCCCCGACAGTTTGACAAACTTGCGTCGCTTCATGAATTTGCTCCTACACTAGTGCATGCCTGAGATGTCACGGATCGACCGGCGAACATTACTGCAAATGGCGCTGTCCGGCAGTTCAATTGCCGCGTGTCCGGCAGCGCCGCCCGCTCCCGCCGGCATTGCGGCGCACTACCGCGGCCTGCGCCCTAACAAAATGCTGTCGCGGCTCACCCAGCTCGCACGCTTGCCCGGGGAAAACGTGCTGACCGAGGGGCCCGCCTGCGATCGCGCAGGCAACGTCTACTTCACGCACGTGCGCGCTAGCCAGATCTTCAAGTGGGATCCGCACCGGCGCTCGCTGTCGCTGTTCCGTGCGGACACTCACAACACCAACGGCATGTGTTTCGATCCGCAGGGCCGATTGCTGTGTTGCGAGGGCGGCGCGCAAGCGCGGCGCGTCACGCGGCAGAACATGACCACCGGCGCAATCGAAGTTCTCGCCGACCGTTACGACGATCGACCGCTCGCCGCGCCTAACGACGTGTGCATCGACCGGCGCGGCCGTATCTACTTCAGCACGCGGGGCGGCGTCGATGAACTGCCGGGCATCAACCCGAAGGCCGTCTATCGCATCGATCTTGACGGCCGCCTGCATCGGTTGTTGGTCGAACCGCGGCAAATTCAGATGCCGAACGGCGTCGAGGTCGCGCACGACGGCCGCACGCTGTACGTCATTGAAACGCATCCGAACGCCGGCTGGCATCGCGATATCCGCGCTTTCGATTTGGATGCTAACGGCGACATCGCCAACGAACGCGTTGTGATCGATTTCTACCCGGGCCGTAGCGGCGACGGTATGTGCGTCGACGCCGTTGGCAATCTCTATGTTGCAGCCGGGCTGCACCAATTGCGCGACACTAGCGAAACGCTGGCCACCCGGCCCGGCATCCACGTGATCTCGCCGCAGGGGCAATTGCTGGCGTTTCGTGAAACGCCCGAAGATATCCTGACGAATTGCTGTTTCGGCGG
Source organism: Gammaproteobacteria bacterium (assembly GCA_031382085.1). GTDB lineage: Bacteria > Pseudomonadota > Gammaproteobacteria > Steroidobacterales > Steroidobacteraceae > UBA964. Next base: position 23,539 of record JANMYM010000022.1, on the reverse strand, counting down.
CGATGATCTGCGCACGCTCTACATCACGGGCGGCGCGCTGCTGATGAGCCTGCGCACCGAGATTCCGGGCTCGGATATCTACCGGCCGCAAAACTGAGTCTGGCGCCATGATCTGTTAGCTCGCGCTGCGGTAGGCCTGTGCCAATACCGCAATTTCGTCGAACAGAGTCCATTCCTCGACGATTCGATCGCGCTGGAACCGAAAATGACTTATGCCAGGCATCGACACCGGCTGCGCACTCGGTACCTCGCCCAGGAAGCCACCGGTCCGTGTGGTGCCTTCGAGCACCCAACGCAGCGCGACAATGATGCCGTCGCGTTCGTCGGACCAACACACGTGTTCCACGCGCAGCACCGAATCCGGTATCGCCGTGAGCATGGCGATCACCAGGGCCGATATGTTGCGAGTGCCAACCGCAACGCGTCCGCCGCCGCTGTGTACGACGGCATCCGGTGCGTAAATTGCGCCGATCTGGTCCAAGCGGCGACGGTTCCACACCTCGTGCAGCAAATGCTGCGCGATTTCGGTGTGGGACGCGCGCGATAGTTCGAGTGCCCCGGGTCCTGACTGGCCGTAGAGTTCCGAGCGGCGCGCGATGGTCAACGGTTTGGCACTGGGCCCACCGTCCGCAAGCCTCCGCGCCACCTCATGCCGATCAAATCCGAGCTGACGCACCAGTGCGCCGTTGTCCCGAATCAGCCACTCGGTATGAATGCGATTGGCGAGCGACACACAATCGGCGCAGGTACGGATCAGCACGATCTTGTTAGTCGGCGGCCCGTAAATGGTCGGACCGCGATTGGTCATGCGTGAGAAGCCAAGGTGCGAAGTGTAGAAACCCTGGCTATCGTCGCCGCTCCACGCGACATTCAGAAAATGACTCTCGCGATCCGGAAACGCGTGGATCATTGCGTTAGTACCCGCCACAATGTCTTCTACCGACCGTGTGGTCGTGTATGGCGTATAGACCGTGCACGCGCGATCGTAGTAATCGTAGATTCGACCGATCGCCCGCTCCACCCAGATCCGATGCGTAATGCGATAGATGAAATCGACGATGTCGACGAATTCGTCATCGAAGCCGTTCAGGCTTTGCGTTCGTGGGCCCGCCGGCGCCAACAGTTCTCTAGGGTCGCGGCGCCGAATCTGGCTGACTTGGGCGCGCTCTGGCATCTCAAACGTCGTGGGCATGCCATTACTGTACGCGTCGTGCATTCGAATGCAATCGGATGTCGCAGCGCGCGCAAATTGCCGGGGCGACCTCACCGATTGAGATACCAGTCCGCAAGGCCGAGCCCGAGAACCGTCAGTGCGAAGTACCACAGCAGTCCGTAGCTCGCGCGATCGATCTTGCCCGGCACCACGTACCAGCCATCGACTTTCAGCGGGCGGTTGTTAGCACGAAATTCCGCGAGTTGCCCGGCGATCGAATAGCGCGAGAGCTCGGTGCGCCGACCGTCGATAGCGAGGCTCGCGAGCCAGCAGACCGGCGCGGTGACCACCAGTCCAAGCAACGGAAACCATGGCCAGGCAATGTCGGTTTGGTGCTGGATCGATACGACCGCGACCAGTCCGACGACGACGCCGACCAGCAGGCCGCGCTCGCTGGCGTGTTTGGAGTAGAAACCGAGCAGATACATGCTCAGTTTGGCGCCGACGAAATAGGAGCCGAATTCGCTCAGGGTTTCGAGTATCGACGAACCCGTGGTGCGTGTGTACAGAAACGTCGGCGCGATGATCAACACGCACCAGATCGCAGTCGACAGACGCGAGACTTTGAGATAGTGCTCCGGGCTGCGCGTCCGCGCGATGAAACGCTGATAGAAATCGATGGTCGATACTGCAGCGAGGGAATTGACGGACGACGACATGGTTGACATCGCCGCCGCGATGACCGCCACCGTCGTGATGCCTACCAATCCTGGTATATGCGTATCCTGGGCATATTGCAGTATGATTGTGTTAGGTCTTTCGAAGGTAGCGCCGTTGTAGTAGCCGTAGATCAAGGTACCGATCACCGGGAACAACGCCGCGCAGGCGCCGACCGTATAGCCGGCAAACAGGTACGATTTCTTGGCGTCCGCCAGTGTCCTGGCGGCGAGCGCCCGCTGCACGATCATCTGGTTCAAGCCGTAGACCGACACGTGGTACACACCCATGCCGATGACGCCGGTCCAAATGGTCGCCACGACCGACGACGACAGGCTGGTGTCCATCAGGTTGGTGTGTTGTCGCGCGCGCAGGAAGTCGATGATCGGGTTGGCCGCGGTCGCAGCCGCCGGTTCGTTAGACGCAATGAACCAGAGTAGAGTGCCGAGAATGACCCCGGTGCCGCCAAACATGATGACCCATTGCATGACGTCGGTCTTTATGACTGCTATCGTGCCGCCTAACACGGTGTAGGCGAACACCACGGCGGTCATCAGCCACACCGAATACATCAGATCGATGCCAGTCATGAATTCGCACACCGACGCCGCGGCGAACACGATCGCCCCGGACTGCAATACCTGCGTCAGCAGGAATATCGAAGCTACGGTCGTGCGCGCGATCGGGCCGAAGCGGCGCTCCTGGTACTCGAAAATCGACGCGCAGCCGCTGTTGAAGAAAAACGGCATGAAGATCGCATTGACGACCACGATCACCAGCGGATAGTTGATGGATATCAGCACCACCGCGAGGCCGTCCTTGTAACCCCATGCCGTGCCGCCGAGAAAGCCGATAGCGCTGAAGTAGGTGGCTGTGACCGAAAAGCCAATGACCAACCAATGTGTCGTGCGATGGCCGAGATAGAACTCGGTGTCGGAGCGTACTTTCTCGCTGGCGAAAAACACGCCGTACAGCAGCGTGCCGACCATAACTGCCGCAATGATCAACCAGTCGATAGGGTTGGCGTGCATAGTTTACATCTTGCCCTAGGCCAGCTACTCTAGCCACGATTGCATTCGAAGTCACTATTTACCGTTAGCTAGACGGTTAGATGAGCACGCACGCACGCAACAAACAGTTAATCGCTCGGCTGTTGGCCGAGCTGCCGCAGGCGCAGCCGCATGAAATCCGCGCGGTGCTCGCGCGCTACTGCCACGACGATGTGATCTGGGAAGTATTCCACCCGTTCAACACTTTGCGCGGCACGGATGCGGCCTGTAGTCAGTTTTGGCAGCCTTTGCAGCGGGCGTTCCCGGACTACGAGTACCGTCTGCACCTCATCATCGGCGGCGAGTACGAGGGCCGCGACTGGGGCAGCGCGCTAGGCCACGTCGCCGGCTCGTTTTTCGAGTCTTGGCTCGACATCCCGCCGACGCAGGGCCTGTGCTTCCTGCGCTTCGGTTTCAATGTCACGATCCGCGATGGCAAGATCGCGAAAGCGCACATCTTGTTAGACATCCTCGATCTGATGCGGCAGGCCAATCTCTATCCACTGCGCCGCATGCCAGGCTCAGCGGAGCAGTGGCCAGCGCCGCCCGCCTGTACCGGCGTCAGCGATTCGAGCCACGATGCCGAACAGGGCGCCAAGACCATGGCGATCGTGCGCACGATGCAGCTCGGCCTGCGCGCGATGGACCTAACAAATCTGAGCAAAGCGGAATACAGCCCGCTGTGGCATCCGACCATGAACTGGTATGGGCCGGCCGGCATCGGCTCCAGCCGCGCGAAGCGCGGCTTTCGCGAGTACCACGGTAGGCTGTTTCTTCAGGGGTTTCCAGACCGTAAGGCCTACTTGCGCGATCACGATGGCCCGCAAGACGGCCCTGGCCACTATATCCGCATCGGCGATGGGCGCTTCGCCGTAACCGGCGGTTGGCCGTCGATCATGGCGACACACCTCGGCGGCGGTTGGTGTGGCCTTGCGCCGTCAGGCCGCCGCGTCGAGATGCGCGTTGCTGATTGGTATCGCCTTTCGTCCGACGACCTGCTGATTGAAAACTGGGTGCTGATTGATATCCTGCACATTTGCCAGCAGATCGGGCTCGACGTGCTGAGCGAAATGCGCTTTTACGCCGATAGAACGCTGCGGCGTTGGCCGGATGCCTAACACCGTGAGCGACGACGCCAAATACCTTGAAGGCACCGCCGGTCCGTTCCAAAATCTGGTCGACTATATCCTCGGTATCACGCACGAGATCTGGGAGTCGCGCCAGGTCGAGAAGATCCGCGATTACTATGCGAGCGACTGCGTGGTCTACATGCCCGGCACCGTGCAGCGCGGCGTCGACATCGTGGTGCGCAATACCTACGACAGTCTCAGTCCTATCCCGATCGGTTGTTGATCGCCGACGACATCGTCTGGTCGCGCGACGGCGTCAGTCATTTCTATAGTTCACATCGCATCCCGAGCCACATGACCAATCTCGGTGCGAGTCCTTTCGGGCCGGCCACCGGCCACCGGCCACCGGCCGCAGGGTACGCGTCACCTCGATCGCCGACTGCGTCGTCGAGTCTGGCGTTATCACCTGAGAATGGTTGATTCGCGGCAATTGGAGTCTGCTGCGGCCGCTCGGAGTGAATCCGCACGATTTGGCGGCGGTACGGGCCGCGGCGCCTGTAGCCGATGACTATCGGCAGTGGATCGCGGCGGAGCACGAGCGGGTATGGCGCTCAGCTAACAAATTGGCCGCGCCGGCGGCTCGCTTCGTCGAATCACAAGCCGCGACATTCGCGCTCGGCAATTTGCAGGACGCCTGGATGCATGGCGACGCCGCGCTCCTCGCCAGCCAGTATCAGCCCTACGCGGTGCTGCACGATTCGGCCCCAGTGGCATCCGGATCCGCGGCGATACGCGATCACACCGCCGGCTTGCGAGGCGCATTCGCGGTGGCGGCCTTGACGGTCGACCATTTGTGCGTGCGCCTGCGCGATGACGAAACCTGCGATCTGGCCGCACGCTGGACCCTCAATGCGCGGTACGCTAGCGATATTTGGGGACAACAAGGTACCGATGCCGAAGTAACGGTGCTTGGCATCACGCATTGGCATTTGGTGGCAGGCCGCATCGCCGCCGAATGGTCCATATTCGATCGTCTCGATGTGCTAACGCAATCGTTGCGCGCGAGACCGTCGCGCGCGGCGACCACACTGACATGAACGACGCGGAACCTGCCTAAACTGCGTTCGATAGCGGCACAACACGTGGCAGCCAGGCCGGCGCACGCACCGGGTCGCTAGCCTGCAAGCTATGGAGCACGCAATTGGCGCGGTAGCGATATGTCAACGCAAGGAATCGAAACGCGGAGCGTCGTTGCGGACCGATCGTGAGATCGTGTACGGCTAACAGCGCAGCGCTTCGACTTCGGAGCCCGAAACGGCACTCGCTGTTAGCCACTCGCGCACGACTTGCAGCAGGCAGTCGGCGGCTGGCGCGTCAAGCGATGGATGATCGGATGCGGCGTATTCGACTCCGTGAGCGAGCTGCGACAGCGCCGGATCGAACGGCACGGATGTTAGCTGCGGCATAGCGACAGCCGCACCGCGATCGGAACCCACGCGCCAAAGCCGACCGATGCCGCCAGCGTAGCAATCGCCGACATAGGCGATGATGTCATTCTCGCGCGTTGCTAGAAAGACTGCGAAATTCGCTGCGCTACCGATGACCTGCAACACGTCGACTTCGTCGTTCGGCAATCGTTGCAAGGTTTCGATGACCGACCGGTAACCGAATACTTGGCCGCCCAGCGCGTCCAGCCGGCAGCCGTGCAATAGCTTGGGCTGGCCCGCCGAGTCACCGCCGAATACGTGGGCGAGTGCTGCCAATTCGCCATTGATTCTCATGCACCCAGACCGCCCGCAACTTGCCGCAACACCGCGAGTTCGTCGAACACCGTGATGTCCTCGACGATCAGCCCGCGGTGCAAGCGGAGATGACTGACTGCTAACAGGAGTAGTTCCCGCCCGCTCGGCCTGCCCCAGACTCCGGTGCCGCGGTGCACGCCCACAAGCGACCAGCGAAGCGCCACGGCGATGTCGCCGTACGGCAAGGGTCGCGCCGCAAAATGATCGAGTCGGAATCGCACATCGTGCAGCGCTGCGCACAATTGCATCAAACAGCCGAGCCAGTAGCCGCGGCCGAAGCCACGTCGATTCGACGGCCAACGGACTTCCACCGCGGGCGACGCCGCTGCGGCCGCGGTACCGAAATCCTTGTCGGCGAAAGCTGTGACCAGTGCGCGCACCGGGCCCGCGGCCGGATGCTTCGCATCCGGCTTCGCCGCGCCGCGGTCGGCTCGCGTCCCATCTGCTGGACAGCTAACAAATTGTCGCGCACCAGCCATTCTTCGACGATCAGGTTGGCACGCACCAGGCAGTCGGCAATCGTCGTCACGCCGCTCATCACCATACTGGCGTCGCCGCCGAAGCTGTCGTCGCCCAGATGGGTACCGTGACTCGTAATGCGATGCGACGACAAATATAGTCCCGGAGCGTCTTCGCTCCAGATGACATCCTCGCCGACCACCGCCCGATCCGCGTAAGAGGCTAACGTGCTAACCGTTCCCTGTATCACCTTCTCGATGCCGACGCTTGGGCCGGCGAGCGTGTGCATGACGCAGTCGGGCGCATAATGCGTGGCACAGAATCCGGCGTTTTTCTCCTCCCAAATGCGGTGGGTGCAGCGAATGATGTAGTCCACGATGTCGCTGTAAACCGGTTCGAAGCCGGGCAGATTCTGGCGCCGCGGCCGGTTCTGCAGTTACTCGGCGATTGTCCGGCCGACCGGCGAAGCCACCTCCGGATGTGCATCCCAGCGCATCACGGCCGATACGCGTTGACCAGCACGCCAACTTCGTCGAACAACATCCATTCCTCGACGATGCGGTTACCGACGAAACGGCAGTGTGTCATGCCATGCATTGCCACGGGGCGGCCGTCTGGGACGTCACCTAACACCCCACCTTTGCGCGTCGTGCCGGACAGGACCCAGCGAACCGCCACGATGACGCCGTCGGTCTCCTCCGAATGGCAGACGTGTTCCACGCTGATCGTGGCATCGGGCAACGAAGTCATGATTCCGAGTAACAGTGCGCAGTAGTTGCGCCGGCCAACAGCCAGGCGTCCGCCGCCGGCGTGGCAGACCGAATCCGATGTGTAGCAGTCGTTGATGCGATCGAGACGGCGCAAATTCCACACGTCGTGGAACAGCGTGCGCATGTAGCCTTCGGGCGTATCGGTTGGTATGTCCAGAGGTTGCCGCGGTGACTGTCCGATCATCCGCGTCGGCACCGACAGCACGCTGACTTCCGCCGGCGGAACTTGCGCGAGCTCGCGCGCCACCTGGTGCACGTCCAGTCCCAGTTGCCTAACAAGCGCACCGTTGTCGCGCACCAGCCACTCGGTGTGGATGCGATTCTCGAAGCTCACGCAATCGGCGCAAAAGTGCACACCTACGCGCCGACCGGTCGCCGGGCCGAACGTTGATGGCCCCAGATTGGTGGAACGACTAAACCCCAGGTGCGAGGTGTAGAAACCGCTGTCCTCATCGCCCCTCCAAGCGACGTTCAGGTGATGCGCTTCGCCGTCCGGAAAGGCATTCAAAGTCGCGGCCGTCGAAGCGATCACTTCTTCGACCGAACGCACGACGCCGTAGTGCGAATAGACCGTGCAGGCATGATCGTAAGTCGTGTAGATCCGGCCGATCGCACGGTCGACCCAAATCTCCTCGGTGATGCGCACAATGTAATCGACGATATCGAGATACTGCGCGTCGAAGCCGCGCAGCGGCTGCGTGCGTGACCCGGTTGGGTGACGCAGCGCATAGGCATCGCGCTTGCGAATTTGGGTGACCGTAGGGCGCGCAGGCAAGTCAAATGGCATGAGATCTAGGTCGGCAGCTCGCGGCTGCTTTTTGGCCATGGCGACGGTTCTCTGTAGGGTGGATAGAATATACTTGCATTCGAAGTCATTCACGAATTGTTTTTGACATTTGGGCGACCGACGCCCGATTGGCATGCGTCGCGATCGGCGTCCGACAAAGCTTCAACGCACTAGGGAGAGCAACAGTGGCCGATTTTTCGTCTATTCATCCTCTCTGGTTGGCGCTTGCGATTTTTTTCGCGCGCATCGTCGATGTGTCGCTCGGTACCTTCCGCGCCATCATGGCTTTTCGCGGCCAGCGCGCGATTGCGACCGTCATAGGTTTCGTCGAAGTGCTGATTTGGATAACGGCCGTTAGCAGCGTCATCGCAAATGTCGATCGTTGGTACCTCGCTGTTGCCTACGCAGCCGGATTCGCGGCCGGCAACAACATCGGCATCTGGCTCGAGGCGCGCGTGGCGATCGGCAGCGAACTGGTACGTGCGATTTCGCTACGACCGCAAGGCCAACTGCGCGATGCATTGCGTGCCGCCGGCTGGCAGGCTTGGTCGGTGCCGGGCGTCGGTGCGGAATTGTGTCCGGTCGACATCGTGCTCGTGGTCGAGCCGCGGCGACGCGTGCGTAGTTTGTTAGCTGCCATCAATGAGATAGATCCGGATGCGGTTTACACGACCTCGGATATCCGTTCGATCCACAACTTCGACAATGGCGACGCTGCTCGAGCAAACGAGTTCGGATGGCTGCGCCGCGGTCTGCGCAAATGAACGCCGCCGGTACGCCACGTTCAGCGTAAGTCCGCGAGCGCCTGCGCCATTCGGCCGCAGCCTTCGCGCAATTCGCGTTCGGAGCACGCATACGAGAGCCGCAGATAGCCCGGCATACCGAACGCGCTACCGGGTACGACCGCGACCTTGCCCCGCGCCAGGAGGTAGCGACACAGCGCGTCATCGGACTCAATAGTCTCGCCCGACTGGGTCCGCCGACCTAACAATTTGCGGCAATCGAGGAACAAATAGAATGCGCCGCCTGGTGGCGCACATTCCAAACCGTCGATACCGGCGCACTCCGCCAACACTAGATCCCTACGAGCTAAATATGAGTCGCGCCGGTCGTTGATGAGGTCCTGCGGACCTAACAAAGCGGCGCGAGCGGCGAGTTGCGACACCGCCGAGGCGGCCGACGTCGACTGACCTTGTACCGCCGTCATGGCCTCGATGAGTGGCGTGGGGCCGATGCCCCAGCCGAGCCGCCAGCCCATCATCGCGTACGCTTTCGATACGCCGTTGGCGATCAACGTACGCCTGGCCAAGTCTGGCGCGGCGACACGGAAGGAACAGAACGGCTGGTAGCTAATATGTTGATAGATCTCGTCGCTGAGTATTAAGACTTGCGGGTGGCGTCGCAGCACCTCGGCCAATTGCTCGAGTTCGAATCGCGAATAGACCTTGCCCGAGGGATTGCCGGGTGAGTTCAGTAGCAGCCAACGGGTATGCGATGTGATGGCCGCATCCAAGTCCGCAGGCCGCAATGCAAAGCCTCGCGCAGCGTCGCAAACGACTCGGACAAGGCGCGCACCCGCAAAGCCGACGATATCCGCATAGCTGCTCCAATAGGGTGCCGGCACAACCACTTCATCGCCAGGATCGAGCGTTGCTTGCAATGCATTGCATAACACCTGCTTGACACCCGCGCTGACGATGACTTCCGCGGGCGTGGCCGCGAACCCGCAACGCGCCGTGGCATCAGCGCAGATGGCCTCGCGCAATTCGAGCGTTCCTTGTGTCGGTGGATTGCCGATCGCGCCCGACGCGATGGCCGCTGTCGTTGCCGCGATGACGTGTGGCGGCGTCGGGAAATCCGGTTCGCCACTACTGAAACTGATGATGTCCTGCCCTGCGGCGCGCAGTCGCTTGGCTTGTTCCGCGATCTGCACAATCGGCGACAACTGCAATGCATCGCAGCGCGCTGCACGCCGCATGGCAAATGGAGTCGCGTTCGATTTGTTAGCCATCGTGTCCGCCAACATCAGGCACTCGATCGCTGGCGCCGAACATACTGTCGTATCGGACCAATTCGTCGCCTAACGTTCGAGCGAGTTCGCCGAGCCACGGTTCGAAGTGGCGCCAATGATCCACTGCCGCTGAGCTGATCGGCTGCCTGACCTGTTCGGAGCTGGCCGTGCGGACCGCGCGCGGATTTTCGTGAAACGCTACACATGTCGCTTCGAACGGCAAGCCGCAATAAGCCAGCAATTTGCGAATTTCGGCTTCCGGATTGGCAACCAATTGCTCGTAGACAATTCGATGGATGCGCCCCGGCAAGACTTCGTCATAGTGCCGCAGCAGCGCAACATAGTCGCGGTAGTAACGTCCCAGGTCAGTTAAGTCGTAGGTAAAGCCCTGACCGCGGGCAAAATGTTGCTTGTATGCGGCGAAGCAATTGGCCATCGGATGACGGCGCACGTCGACGATTTTCGCGTTCGGCAGAATCGAGTGTATTAGCCCGATGTGTGCAAAGTTGTTAGGCATCTTGTCGACGAAGTAGGGCCGCCCAGTCTTGCGTTGCACGCGCGTGCCATCGATGTAACGTTGTCCCAGCTCGCGTAACTGTTGCCCTGTGAGCGCCAGCAAACGTGGCAGGTAACCATCTTCGACTGCATTGGCGATGTGTCGGCCGCTGAGCTCGGCGCAGATCGAGCCGATGTCAGGCAGCTCCATCGTGCCTTCGACGGCGCTGTGGCTGGCGAGAATCTGTTCCACCAACGTCGAGCCGGCCCGCGGTAGCCCAACTATGAAGATCGGGTCAGGCACCGGATGTCCGTGTGGCGTGGTTGCGAATTTGTCGCGCGTTAGCAGTCGGACGCTGCGTTCGAGATGACGCGCAGTCTCGTCGGCATCGTAGGGCAGTTCAGCACGACGCATTTTATTGCCTTGCCGGTAGTGCTCGAAGGATTGCGCATAGTCACCGGCATCCTCCAGCGCCTTGCCGAGCGCGAAGTGCAAATGATACCGATCTGTATCTTGACTCGCGGTTTGCAGGGCGTGGCGCATCGCCGCCAGATCATCTGCGCCAAAACGTACCGTCTTGAGATTTGCGAGGCTCCACCACGCATCGCCAAGCGTGTTTGCGCCGGCGATGGCACGGCGATACGCTGCGATGCTGTCCTGTAGACGGCCCACAGTCTTCAAAACGTGACCGTAGCTGACCCACAACTTCGGTTGATCCGGGTAGCTCGCGAGGATTTTCTTGTAGATTGTCAGCGCTTCGTCATAACCGCCGGTGCGCACCAACACTGCGGCCTTGAGTGCCAAATTTCCGGGAGAATCAGGCTGCTTCTCGAGCAATCGATCCGCGCGGCGCAGCGCTTCGTCGAACTTGCTTTGCCGATGCAATACCGTAACCAGATTGGCTTGCGCAGCTTCGAATTCCGGCGCCAGCGCCAACGCTCGTCGCAGTAACTTCTCAGCATCGCTGTAGCGCGCCAAACGTCCAGCCACTTCCGCGAGCATGCGCATTGCTGCGACATCCACCGGTTGGGCTCTGAGCCGCGCCTTGAGCAAGCGCTCGGCAATAGCCAATTGATTACGCTGCAACGCAACAGCTGCTTCGAGTAGCTCGGGGTCGCGTGCTGCAAGACCCAGGAACGCCTGCAAATCGGTGCTTGAATTATTTGAGGTCACGTGCTGCGATCTTGCATCGCGCGATGCTGCCGTTGCATTCGAATGCAACAAATTCTAGTATCTCCTACTATAGATGCACATGCAACTGCCAACCAACTCCAATTCTGCGCAGAACGAACGGTGCTCGTACCGGTCGGTCTACAGCGAATTGCGGCGCATTTTAGCCACGCTGCTGCTCGCCGCTTTGGGCATCGGCTTGGCGTTGGCCGCGACGCGAGACACGACCTCTGTTAGGCCAACCGGTGTTCCACCGATAGCCGCGCCCTTGCAGCCTGAAGTCAGCGACACTGCAACGCTACCCCCCCATACACCGCACCGTGTTTGGCTAATCGAACTCTACTCCGGCCAGACGCAGATCGTCGATGGCGACTCCGGATCACTACTTGGCTCGCTGTACGCGGCGAGTTTGTCCAACTATATTAGCGCCGCCGATCACAAGTTCGTCTATGTGGCCGAGTCGATTTGGTCCCGTGGCAATCGCGGCGTTAGGCAGGACCTGCTGACCATTTACGATGGCACGACCTTGAAGCTGCAAGCCGAGATCGCTTTGCCGGGCCGCATTTATGAAGCGCCGAAAATGCACAATTTTGCGCTCAACTCTGCAGGCACGCGCGCATACGTGTACAACATGCAGCCCGCTGCCTCGGTCGTCGTGGTCGACCTGAAGCGACGCAAAATATTGCGGTCGATCGACACGCCCGGATGCGCGCTGGTTTTTGCGTGGGATGATGATGCATTTTCGTCGTTGTGTGGCAATGGATCGCTGGCGACCGTGGTCGAAGCAACCGCGCGACCGACGCTAAGCAGATCAGAACCCTTTTTCGACGCTGCCAACGATCCCATATTCGAGGAAAGCCTGAGCAATGCTGCTGATGGTGAAGCGTTGTTTGTAACATTTTCCGGTGTGGTGCATCCGGTGCAATTGGCGGCAACGCCTCGGTTCGGGCGGGCGTGGTCGTTGCAACAGGCCGCGGGACTGGAGGCGGCGAGTCTCGCGCCAGGATCGCTGGCGTGGCGACCCGGCGGCCGCCTGCCGATGGCGTTTCATCGTGCCAGTTCGCGGCTATACGTGCTAATGCATGCTGGCGAACCGTGGTCGCATAAAGACCCGGGAACGGAGTTGTGGGTCGTCGATACCCAAGCGCGTAGTGTCGTGCGGCGCATGAAACTCGAAACGCCGGTTGGTGCCATTGCCACGAGTCAGGACAGCAAGCCGTTGCTGTTCATGGTGGACAGCAAGCAAAGCCTGTCGATACGCGACGCCAACACCTTGATCGAGACTCGCAAAATCGACAACGTGCGCGGTGTCGTGCCGTACGTGCCGCCGTTTGCACCCTGATGCTGCAATTACCCCACCTTGCGGCGTTGCTTTTGGCTGTGCCATTTTTCGGCGCGCTACTGCTATTGCGCAGTAGCGTGCATATCCTGGCCGATCGCCACGCTTTCGCCGCAGTCGTGCGCAACTACCGTATGCTGCCCGATGCTCTGGCAACGGCTTTCGCCGCACTTCTACCTTGGTCTGAGCTTGCGGTGGCGGCCGTGCTGATCGTGCCGCCGGCACAGCGAATTGCGTCATGGCTCGCCGCGGCGTTGCTAGCACTATTTGCGTTCGCGATTGCATGGAATGTCGTGCGCGGGCGTCATTCGATCGAATGTGGTTGTGGCAGCATGCACGTTCGGCATCTGATCCGAATGTCGATGGCGCTGCGCAACCTCGCCATCGCTGGCTTGTTAGCCGCCTTTGCGTCAGCTGCTCCGCTCGATATGGATTGGACGCATTACCTTCTCGGGCTCACTGCCGGGGCCGTGGCAGGTCTGGTCTACCTGGCCGCCGAAACGCTGCAAGCGCAGGCGCTCAGGCCGCGACGCCGGCTGGCGCCCCACCTGCGCCGCTTGGCATGGTCGCCGGTCACAAGCGAGACGTCATGAGTCTGGCATTGGTATCACAGATTTTGCTTTGGGCACTGTTGTTGACTCTCAGCATCGTGGTGCTGTCGCTCGCACGTCAGATCGGAGTGTTGCACGAGCGCATCGCTCCGTTAGGTGCGTTGCGCGTGGACGAAGGCCCGGCCGTAGGTGCCATGGCGCCGAACGTGGCCGCGTATCTTCTAGACGGTAGTCGTTTCGACATCGCGAAATCGATACCAGCCGGTAACGCACGGCTGCTGCTGTTTGTGTCGGCCAATTGCCTGCTTTGCCGCAAGGTGGTGCCGCTGGCCAAGTCAGTGGCCTCGGCCGAGGGGCTACAGCTCGTGTTCGTAGGCGATGCCACGCCGAGCGAACAACGAGAGTTGATCGAACGCGACAACCTCGACAGGTATCCGTTCGTGAATGGACCCGAACTCGGTATAGCGTTCGCGGTCGGCAAGCTTCCCTACGGCGTGTTGCTCGACGATCGCGGCAAGGTCGTCGCTAAGGGCCTGCTTAACAGTCGCGAGCACATCGAGAGTCTGGTCACGGCACACCGCACTGGTTTTGGTTCCGTCCAGGATTACGTCGCGCATCGCAACCGCGATCGGAAGGATGCCCAATGAAGTCTGCTAACAAAGGAAGCGGCTGGCGGCGCAACGGTAACGGATTCGATGGGTTCGGCGAACACTGGACGCGCAGGCTTGCGGGCGGCACCTCGCGTCGCAGTCTGTTGTCACGACTCGGCGCGATGCTGGTAGCCGCACCTTTGATGCCCGTGCTGCCGGTCGCGCGCGCCCAAGCCCAGAAGCCGACCGATCAATTCACGCGCAATGCGCAAACCACCGACGACAAGAAATGCAACTATTGGCGCTACTGCGCGATCGACGGTGTGTTGTGTACCTGTTGCGGCGGCGGCGTACACACCTGTCCGCCGGGGACCACTCCATCGCCGACCGCCTGGATCGGCACATGCGTGAATCCGGCCGACAACCGTTCATACTTGATTGCGTATCGCGATTGTTGTGGCGCGTTAGCGTGTCGAACGGATTGTTCCTGCGTGGCGAACGAACGCGAGACGCCGTCGTACCGGCCGCAGACGGACAACGACATCATCTGGTGTATTGGACTGCCGACAATGAATTATCACTGTACAACTGCGGCACTCGCCGGCCTGGCGGAATGAGTTTGCAGCCTCTGTTGCGCGGTGCATTGTTGCTGACCCTTCTGGTCGGTGGCGGTGTGTTGCAGCCGAAGAATCTCTACTTGACGCACTGTTCCGTCTGCCACCAAGCGGGCGCGCAGGGCGTGCCCGGAATCTACCCACGACTGTTAGGTCGGACCAATGCGCTCGCTGCAAGCCCCGCAGGACGAAAATTGTTGGTTGCCACGCTGCTTTTTGGCATGGCTGGCAGATTGGAGCAGGACTCGCAAACAATTGTCGGTGTCATGGCGCCCTTTGCGCAACTCGGCGACGCCGACGTCGCCGCTGTGCTTAACTATGTTTTGAAGCTCGGACGGCCGCGTGCCGAGCCGTTTACCGCGGCGGAAGTTCGTACGGTGCGCGCCGCACCGCCGCTAACGCCAACTCAGGTGAACGCACTCGCCCGCGAACAGGCGGCAGCCACGGCAGCCCATTAATTGTGTCCCAGCTAGGACACGTATTCCTCGCATTGCTATGGCTAGGCGTCGCGACGACGGCGGGCGCAGAACGCAGTGCGCAGGCGAATTATTTGGAGCACTGCGCAGGCTGCCATGGTCTTCTCGGCCAATCGGCATCGCAACTGGTGCCCGATCTCAAAGGCAGAGCGGGCTATTTCCTGTGTACTCCGGCCAGTCGAGCCTACGTGATCCGTCTACCTAACATCGCATTCGCCACGCTGACCGACACCGAACTCGCAGCGGTTCTCAACTACATGGCACTCGACATCGGGGCCAGCGCTAACACCGCAAAGTTTCCGCCATTCGCGAACGCCGAAGTCGCGCAGCAGCGCAAGTCGCCGCTGTCGGCAACAGACCTCATCGAGTATCGTGCCGCAATTGTCAGGGCGTTGGTCCGCTCCTGCGGAGCGCCGCGCGGCATGATCGACGAATATCGACGCGCCGACTCGCGACAACCCCGTCAGAATTTCTGACCGAACCGCAAACCGATGGTGCGAGGTTGGATGTAAATCCGGTACACCTGTCCGACTGGATCGAAGGTCGAGGGTCCGCAATAATTGATATTGCATTCCGCTCCCCGGGATTGCTGGCCGCGTTCGTCAGTCAGATTGCGGACATAAAATTCCAACGTTGAATTGCCTTTTTCGCCTCCAAGCGACGCATCCAGCGTTAGGTAGCTGGGCAGCACTCCGGTCTTGGTGAGATCGCGCGTGACCAACACGGGATTGCGATCGCCGGTGTAGCTCGCCGCGAGCTGCGCGTGGGCTTGAGAATTACGGAATGCAAACTCGTAGCGGCCGACTAGACTGGCCTTGAACTTCGGCGTCAATGGCAGCCGTTGGCCGTTCGGCGCCGAGGGTATTGGCGAGCCGGTAAACAACGGCGCTGTTAGCTTGGCGTCCACGTAAGTAACCGCACCGCTCCACGTGAATCCGGCGCCTGTACGCAACGCGAAATCCGCTTCGACGCCGCGTGCCCGTGCGCCGCCGGCGTTAGTGATTTGCGCCACACCACTTCCGCCTGGCGCCTGATAGGTAACCTGCACATCCTTCCAGTCGCCCTGAAAAACGGTCAGATTGAGCGTCGCGCGGCGATTCAGAAAGCTATTCTTAGTGCCGATCTCGTAGTTCGTTAGCTTGTCGGCGTCGAACGGCGTCGCCGCGCCCGCGCGATTGATACCGCCCGGCCGGAACCCGGTCGAGACGGTCGCGTAAATGAGATGATCTTCGTCGAATTTGTAGGTGCCGGTGAGCCGCCAGGTCGTGCCGCTGCCTTTCGATCGCTTCGGGGAAATGCTGCCGTCGCTGTTGAGCACGCCGAGGTTGGTGCAGGGCGTCCCTGGAACGACCGCGGCACCCACGCCATAGGGACCGACACCGGCCCGTGGTCCGAGACACTGCCGCACCCCGGTGCCAAAATAGGTGGTATTGACGCCGTAGAAGCCAACCAATGTGTTGTCGAATTCATAGGCGCGAACGCCCGCTGTGGCCGTCCATTTGTCTGTTAGATCGAAATCCAACTGCCCAAATATCGCTCGGTCGCGATCGATGCGCTCCTGCTTCGTTAGCCAGACTTGACCGGGCCGGCCCGGCACAGACAGGCGGGTGGCGAAGCCCGGCGTGAGATAGTTGTTTTCACCCAGCTCAGTCTGAGATTGAAAAAACAGGCCGGCGATGCCACGCACGCGACGATCTTCGGGACTTGCGACGCGCAATTCGTGGCTCATCTTGTCGAATTCGATGTTGTTAGTGTTGAGCTGCGACGGATCGATCATGGCACCAAGATTGTCGACCACCCCGGTGCCCGAGCCTGCAATCGCGTCGTAATAGAAACCGTAGTCGGAATAATCGACCTGATCCGCGCGCTTGCGATCCATGTAATAGCCGGCGTACACGATATCGAAATCCGCCACCTTGCCAGTGACCGTGAGGCCAGCCTGATACCAGCTGTCACGTCCAAACTCCGGAAAGTAGTGAGCGACGTTCAATTCCCCCGCCTTGGTATCGTCGGAGCGAAAACTGCCGTCCCAAGTCGTCCGTTGGGCGATAACCGAAGGCGTGACCGTCCAGTTGTCATCCAAGTCGATGCCGAGCTGGGCGCGCAAACCGTAGACATCCGTGTCGTTGAGATCATTACCTAACAACGCGGTGTTGGTTTGCGTGATGCCGGAACTCGGAAATCGACGCGCACGAAACACATTGTTGATATAGCCACCCGTGTGGTTGTACCAACCCACGGCGCGCAGCGCGATTTTGTCCGCTACCAGCGGCACGTTGACATAGCCTTCGAAGGACCCACCGGGACCGCCGAGCAGGATCTTGTTGACCTCCAGATCGTAGCTGGCACTGAATTGGCTGGCATCCGGTTTGTTAGTAATGATGCGCAAGGTGCCTGCTTGGCTCGATGCGCCGAACAAGGTGCCTTGGGGACCGGCCAGAGCTTCGACGCGCGCCACGTCGTACAAATGGATGTCCACGGCGCCCGATATCGAGGTGATCGGCTGCTCATCTAGATAACTGCCAACCGTTGGCAGAGTGCCGGAGGCAATCAGCCCCCCATCGGTCGCAATCCCGCGAAACACGATCGAGCGATTGCCGGGTATACCCTGGCTGCCGTTGGTGAAGCTAACGCTCGGCAAAAATTGCACATAGTCGGCGAAATTCCGTGCCTGCAGCTCATCGAGCTTTTCGCTCGTCAGAACCTGAATGCTGATGGGAACGCTTTGCAGATCCTGTTCGCGCTTCTGCGCCGTGACGATCACTTCTGTCAGCTCCTCACTGGCCGAACTTTGTGCATGCGCAGCGACCGCGCTGCCTAACGACGCCGACAAGAGTATCCAACGAACAGTCTGGCTGACCGTGGTTGTGCAGTTCGTCTTCATAATCATCGCTCCTCACGGTGCAACAGATCGCCCGCGAAACCAAGTGCATACGAAGGCTAAACACACACGCTTGCATGTCGACAAACACAATCAGAAAGATTGGAATATGTCGCTACCGCTCAGAATAAATGATCTTGCATTCGAATGCAATACGGTCGTTGCACACAGTTACTGCCTGGCGTTTCAGTTCGGCTTAGTTTTCCCATACCCCACGTTGCAACTCCCGCTGCCCGAGTCCGCATCACGTGACCGGTCTGTTGTGTTGTGATGTCGCGATGAAGACTTTTCTATCTCTTAGCCATCGACATCATCACCCCATGATGGAACTGAATCGCGGCCGCCTCGGCGAGTCCTTCGATCGGCCGAACCGGATAGAAACCATCGCCATCGCCCTTGCGGCGACGGGTTTCGATCCGCCGACGAGTCCTCCCGACGCATCGATCGAACCGATACTCGTGGTTCACGATTCGCGTTACGTTCAGTTTCTGCAGCGCGCGTATCATGATTGGATTGCGCTCGGCCGCGAAGGCGAGGCGTTGCCGATGGCGTGGCCTGTCCGCGGCATGCGCATCGACGTCGTGCCGAGTTCCGTGGACGGCCGGCTGGGTTACTACGCCTTCGACGTCGGCACACCGATTACGGCCGGCACATGGGCTGCTGCGAAGGGCTCGGCCGACTCGGCCATTGCAGCGGCCGATGTTCTCGGTCACGGCAATTCCGCGGCATTTGCTCTCTGTCGGCCGCCCGGTCATCACGCTGCTCGCGATTACTTCGGTGGTTATTGTTACCTCAACAACGCCGCAATTGCGGCGCAACGCTTGTTAGACTCGGGCGCCGAACGCGTCGCGATCCTGGACGTCGACTATCATCACGGCAATGGCACGCAGGAAATCTTTTATTCTCGCGGCGATGTGTTCTACGCATCGATTCACGCCGATCCCGCCACTGACTATCCTTACTTCACCGGTCACGCGGACGAGACTGGCGCGGATTCCGGCGTCGGCTGCAACTTGAACATACCTTTGCCCAGAGGCACCGACTGGGATCGTTGGAGCACAGCATTTCGCGCCGCTGCACGACGCATCGCGACCTTTGGTCCGGACGTGCTGGTCGTTTCGTTAGGTGTCGACACATTCGTCGGCGACCCGCTGGCGAGTTTTCGGCTGCAATCTGCGGACTACTTGCGCCTCGGGGCATCGATTGCCGGACTGACACGGCGCGTGCTGTTTGTCATGGAAGGCGGCTACGCAGTCGACGAGCTAGGCGCCAACGTCGTCAACGTGTTTCGTGGCTTTGCAGAAGGCTGACCGCAGAGTCACGCTTAGGCGCTTAGGCATGCCAGGTAGCCGAATAAGTTCTTGGGATTGTTCGGATCGGTACTATCAAGCTATCCCCGCCTTTTGGGTCCGCTCCTGGCCCCTAAAAAGGCCAAACGAAGATCCAAGCGCGGTCCGTATGTGGCTTTCGTTGCAACAAAAACTCAGTCGCCGCAAGAATTTCTTGATACGTGGCGTCCCCGAATTTTCTGCAGCCACTGCAGTCATGCGCCAACGGCAGTCCAGGCGCGATGCTGCCTGCAAACTTTCAATCGCCTAACAATAAAAAAACCCCGCCTGGTTGCCCAGGCGGGGTTCCAATACAAGTAACGCGGCGGCAGAGCCTTCGGTGTCAGCCGAACGAGTGACGGGAAACCGGATCGCACCAGCACCGTTCCATCTCGTCTCATCCGTCACACAAGCAAGATCATTACCTGCGGCTGAA
The DNA here is from genome assembly GCA_031382085.1 of Gammaproteobacteria bacterium. GTDB lineage: Bacteria > Pseudomonadota > Gammaproteobacteria > Steroidobacterales > Steroidobacteraceae > UBA964. The sequence goes on along the minus strand of JANMYM010000022.1, from coordinate 3,840 downwards.
GCGTTGGAGCTCGCGCTCCGGCCAACATTAAGGCCTGCGTGTTGAATCACGCTTTCGTCGCCTCGGGTAGCGCGCAAATGGCGGCCACCTTTCCGTGCCTGTGTTCGAAAGTCTCCAAATCGCCGTTGTCCGTTTCTTGCATCACCGTTGTTTTTCAGGCTCCGGGCTATCCAGGCAAGCTGGGAGCCAGAAGTACAATTCGCCTGAAAAACCAATACTTACAAGGTCAGCAGAACTCTCAACGCCTTTGGATTCTATACATTTTCGATGCAGGTACAATGTCTCATTTTCGCGACGACGGTCAAGAGGTACCCTGCAGCGTGATGCGAAAGCGCACACCATCGGTTCCCGGCAGGTTCTCCGCCCGAATGTCGCCGCCATGAAATTCGGCGATCAGGCGTGCGATATACAGCCCCAGCCCGAAGTGCGGTTTACCGTCCCGGCCGGACCGCGCCTGCCACAGCGATTCGAAAATCAGCTGTTCGGCCCCCTCGGGCAGCGCCGGGCCGACGTTGTCGACATCGATGGTCAACTGTTCCGGCGACGCTTCAAGGCTGATCGCAATCAACGAGTCAGCCGGGCTGAAGTCCACGGCGTTGTCGATCAGCTTGTCCATCATCTGCAGAATCAGGTCCGGTGCGCCGTGCAGATGGACTGCGGACTCTGGCGCCCGCAAGCTGAATCGCCGTTCAGGGAAGGCGTGTGAATAGGCCTGGCAGGCGCTGGCCAACAGCTCACGCACGTCAAAGCGACTGCGTTCAGCATGCGATATCGCTTCCTCGACCCGCGTCGCAGCGCCCATCGCGACCACGATGTTGCCGAGCCGTTCCGAGCCGGCGCGGGCGCGCGCCGCATATTCCCGCGCCGCTGGTGTCAACGGCTCACGGTCCAGGTTGTCCAGCGAGGAGCGGACAATGGTCAACGGCGTGCGAATCTCGTGCGCAAGTTTGCCGGCCAGCGTGCGCAGGTAATTCGTATAGCCGCCCAGGCGGCCGAGCAGCGCCGAGAAGCTGCGCGCAACATCGCCAAGCTCGTCCGTTGCGTCCACGCCTGGAAAGTCGCCGCGGATCGTGCCCTCGCTGGATACCGCAGTGGCCGCCGCATCGCGCAGTCCTAGCAATCTGCGCGCCAGCCAGGATGCGAAGGCGAGACACACCAGAAAGGCGACCAGCGTCACTAACAAAGTCAGGTTCAGGAGTCGGGTCAGCGCGCGATCGCGCAGCGACAGCCAGCGGTCGGAGGTCTGTGCAACCTGCAGCACGCCCAGCACGGCGCCCGATTCGCGCGCTTTGATAGGCGCTGCCACCGCGACGATCAGCCGCCGCTCATCGGCGGTCGCGAGCAGCGCCGAACCGATCTGTCCGCCGGCGGCACTGGCGGCGAGCGCTGAATCCAGCTGAAACGGGCGCGCATCGAGCACGCGCTCGGCCAGCGCGCTGCGTTCCAGGAAGCGTCGATAAATGCGGGACAACAGGCTCTGCAGCGGATTCACCGCCGCCGGTACTGGCAGCGCATCGACCTGCGACAGGGTGCGGCCTTGCGGCGTGCCGACCGCGATGCGCACCCCGGGTTGGCGAAAATTCTCCAGGTAATCACGCAGCTGCGGTGCGGCAACGATCAGCGGCGCGCCGCCGCTGAGATTTTCCGTATTCAGGCTGCCATAGCTGTTAGCTGCCTCGCCACGGCGATCGCGGTCATCCATGACGACGCCGAAATTTCCGGCCAGCATTGCCAGCGGTATCCTCAATTCCACGCGCCAACCCGCGGCGCTGCGCGCCCAGGCTGCGGCGATGCGCGGTTCGTTGTTGAGACGTGTCTGGCCGTAGTCGCCGCGCTGGATGCTCCGGCCACGCAGGTTCCCGGCTCGATCGCCTGACAGAAAATACTCCGAGCGGCCGCCCTCAGGCGTGTCGAACGCAAGCCAGAGTCGATCGCCTGATGCCGTTTCGTCCAGCGCCGCGCCGTCATCGGCATCGAAAACCCAGTTGCGGTCTCTGACCTCGACCCAACAATAGAGGTAACGATCGAAACTACCGGCGAGCACTTTGAACTGATCTTCCTGCCGCGATTCAAAGGCGCGCCAGGACTCGGGCGCGTCGGGCCAGTCGTCTACCCGCCCGTCCAGATTGGGTTCCGTCAGCAGCGGAATGGCTAGAAAGCCCTGCGTACCGCGCACGGGTACGGCCTGGCCGCGATAAAGAAAATCGTTGCGGCCCCGCAGCGAGGTCGCAAGAGTATTGGCGACGGCTAACAAACCCTGTTGTTCGGCATCCCGCAGTGAAGATTCCATCTCGCGGGCGTACTGACAGCCGGCCCAGGGCAAGGCCAGGGTTGCGAGACTCAGCAGCAGCAGTTTGGTGCGGATGCTCAAGTCGGTTCTTGCGGTACCCACCGGTAGCCCATGCCATAGACGGTTTGAATGCCATCAAACTCAGCTGTCAGCACCTGGAACTTGCGCCGGATCCGTTTGATATGCGACGTAATCGTGTTGTCATCCAGCACGACATTAGCCGCGTCCATCAGCTGCTGCCGATTCTTGACATGCCCCGGATGCCGCGCGAGCGCGTGCACGATCCAAAACTCGGTGAGCGACAGCAGCACCACTTCGCCATTCCAGGTGGCCTGCAGGCGTTCCGCGTCCATGCTGAGTTCGCCCCGGCGCAGCACCTGCTCCTCCGCCGGCGGCCGGCGTAGCGCGTCGATGCGGCGGAACAAGGCGTTCACGCGTGCTAACAAATGCGGCAGGCTGAGGTCCTTGGTCAGGAAATCGTCCGCACCGAGGCGCAGCCCGGAGACCGCATCCAGTTCGGAGTCACGCGCCGTGAGGAAGATGATCGGCAGTTCCGCCGACAGGCCGCGCAGTTCGCGGCACAGATCAAAGCCGCCTTCCGGCTCGTCCTGCAGCGAAATATCGATGACTACCAGGTCGGGAAGGCGCGTATGGAACGCCGCCAGCGCGCTCTTGCGGTTGCCGTAGGTCTGTACCGAGTAGCCTTCGCGGGTAAACGCGGCGGCGTAGTTGTCGCGGATGGCGGGCTCGTCTTCGACGATGGCAATGGCGCGTTTCATGGCGCCATTATCAAGGATTGCCTACGGATTGCTCCAATGCGGTCCGCGTGACAGTTCAACCAGTTCGTAATAGGTCTGCATGTAGCCCGCAACCTGACCCTTGAGAAACAGGTAGTCGCCGTCCGCCGTGCACCAGACGTCATAGGGTGGATGCTCCTGCGGCAGTTCCGGGTTGGTGACGAACTGATAATGCAGGGCATCAAACGTGCCCGCGCCCACGGTCACTTTGTCCGGGCCGACGAATACCAGATTGAGGCCGATCGAAAACAGCATCGGGCCCGTCGCGCCGCGATGGTCCGGCGACGACAGCAGCATCTGGTTGATGCGTTGGACCTGCCCGGGCTTCTTCTGGTCGATCAGGCGCAGGTGCCAGGCGTCGCAGGCAATCGCATGGTTCTGGAAGGTCTTGAGAGGCGTAGCCAGGTCCATGCGCTGCGAGACCCGGCCCTCGAGCGAGGTGTTAGCCTCGCATTCCGCGTACGCAGGGTGAAATCGAAACCATCCTGATCCCATGAACTTGCTGGCGACGGACAGGCGCACGAAACAATCGGTCGGCATCCAGTCGCGGTCGAGCGAGTAAGTAATGTCGCGCATCACCGAGGGGCGATCATCGATCTCGCAATGCGCGGTGCAGGTGCGCGTGCCATCCGCATGCACATCGATGCGGAAGTACTCCCGCCCGCGTTCCTGGTTGAGCCGCTCGGGCTTCTTGCTGGTGTAAAGAACCTTGCCCATGACGCTGCGGTGATCGCGTTGCAGGATGGGGAGGCC
>JANMYM010000016.1:0-53842 GCA_031382085.1 Gammaproteobacteria bacterium | reverse complement strand
GGATGTATGTTCGCCGTCCGGCACCATGGCTTTGCTCCAGTTCTTTGGTTCATGCAGGCGACCGAAAAGCACTTCGCGATCCTGCACATAGAGCCATGTATCCTTGGAAACCTGATTGCGCCGCAATTTGACGTTGACCGTCACGAGATCCCTGAACGTCAACGCGCGCGCCGCTGCAATCACCCCGGCCGGCGCCGCGGGTTCGATCATCTGCGCTAACAAACCGAGCGGAATAGTCGAGACAATTTCGTTGGCCTGCAACATCTTCCGCCCGTCGGCGGAATCAAAATAGACTTCGATGTCGTTAGGACCTTTGTACACAAGTTTCTTAACACCGGAATTCAGATTCACCTGATTGCCTTTGAGGACGATATCTTCGGCCATGCGTTCGGGGATACGCACGTAGCCGTCGCGCGGATACATGAACTCCTCGACCAGACTCTTGACCCGCGAGCGACGCGCAGCAAGCGCCTCCTGCACCACGGTCCAGATATTCAACCCGCGGCTGCGCTGCGACACCCAGTCCGCTGACAACTTGTCGCAGGTCAACCCCCAGAGCTTTTCGGTGTACTGCTCGAAAAACATCTTGTAGAGCGTCGATCCGAACTGCGCGGTATAGGCATCCTCGATATTGCGAATCGGCCGGTTCAGCGCACCAAATTTCAAGGCAGCGATGACATAAGTGATACCGGCACGCAAGATCGTCGGAATGCCTGCCTTGCGGATGACGTCGCCGATCTCGACGGGGTACAAGAAGTATTTGCCGTTGTAGTAGATGCGGCTGATTCGTTCCACCATGACAATTTCGTCGCGCATCAGCCGTCGAAACCAGTTATTCAAATGCTCGTTTTTGGTAAACCAGCGGTGGCCGCCCAGATCGAATTTGTAGCCGCCATCGTGCACTGTTCGGCACAGACCGCCAATGAAGGAGTTTTTCTCCAGTACGGTGACACGAACACCGTTCTGCGCAAGTTCATGACCGGTCGCCAGCCCGGCGGGACCGGCGCCCAAAACGACAACATGCAAGTTCGCTACATCCCTCATCGATCGATCGCTCTGCGCCGTCGCGCCAGTTTGTTATATATGAAGGCCATAAGATTTGCGGCCACAAAAACCAGCATGAACATCTCGACAGCGCCAAGCAGGCTGCCAACGAGACCAACACTGAAACCAGGCAAATACTGGCCCAGCAATTCGATCCCCAGTCTCGCATCACGATTTCCGTTCAGGTTCACCGACAGCGTCGCAATGATCAATGCCACTGCAGCCGTAAGTCCTAACGAAAGACCCAGCGCAGGTCCGGCAATGACAAAGGTCGGCGCACGCAGCGAATCTGCACCCTGCGGTAACCCAAGCTGGCGGGTAATGCGGCCGCGCAAAGTCCGGGCGTAGGTGGCATACATGGCGGCGCCACTCACAGCACCGTAAATGAAACCCCAAACCATTCCGATCCATGCACCGCCGTACGAAACACGGTACCCGGGCATGAACAGGGCCGGGATATTCGCCGCCGACTCGACGTCCGGACCTAATCGCAGGCGAAGAAACACGGTGACCAGCAGGACCAAAAGACCAAACACCACGCCAGCACTCACCGCCGCAATTTTGGTGTTCAATGACACGGCGTCGCGCAGCACCTGCTCCTCTTCGGCCGACAAGGCATCGCTGGTTGTCTGCTGCTTCATAGCTCAGCCCCCGCGCCGCGCCGGAAAACCGCAGACATCAGGTAGAGGAAGTGGGCCACGTTCCATCCCATTGCGAACAACATTCCCACCAGATAACCCAACACAAAGCCCTCCATCGCGCCAATGATTCCACCTGACCAGCTAACAGAATAGCCGGGCAAGGCGTTAGCGAGATTTGCAAGATGAGGGCCGACAGCGTATCCCGGCGGATGCGCTTTCAATAGTAATACTGCCGTTAGCAAGAAGATCGCAATGGCTGCGAACGTGCCCGTCGCAATTCCAAGCGCTCGCACGTCGAAACGAGCAAAAGCGGCACGCAAAATACCTTCACTTCTGCTGTTATTACCGGGCACTGAACTCACGGGGGACCCCTTGCTGCGGCTGCATAAGCCCTGGCTTGCAGCGGCGGCTTGTTTGGACATTGATACTAAAGGTGACAACCAATGGAATACTGGGCAACTTAACTTACAACGGCCATATATTCACTTTCCGGGCGGATTGTACGCCGCTGCGCGTCGCTACACATAGATGGCAATCGCCATGTCAATCGACCTGGCAAACAACAGACCAAGATCAGCAACTGCCGTCTTCGCGATACAGCGTGGCAACATCGACATCCCGCCGTTCGCGTGCCGCGTCGTAGGCGGCACGCATCAGGGCAAAAGAGCGGAAATTGTCTTCAAGGCTGCAAGGCGGTACGGTTTCGTCGCGAATTGACAGCAAAAATTCCTGCAACAACTTCCTTGTGGCATCCGCGAACAAATCAAACCCATCGCTGGCAATTTTTCGACGTTTTTCGCCGCGCCACAAAAATGCCCGGCCACCCGCCGAGAAGTCCCCATTGAAAAAAGGGCGCCGGGTTGCCGCCCGCACTCCGAATTGCAATTCCAATGCGCCGCCCAGCTCGGTTTCGATCGTAGCTTCCGTGCCGTCAAGCCGGCATTCCAGATAACGGTGCTTGCCTTTCGTTAGGCGGTCGAGCGTGATGCGCGCGAAACGGCCGTCGCCAAAATCCAGGTCAACAAGATTGAGCATGTCAGGACCAGCAGCAGCCGACGAACCGGCCATCCATGAACGCATGACATGCGGCTCGGAAGCAAAGAAAAATCTCGCCAGATCGAGCGCGTGAATTCCGAACTCAGTGCCCGTCCTCTCGGTCTCCTGCCCGCGCCAACCCGCTTCGGTCGCCGGGTCGACGCGAAAAGTCTGATGCAGATGCAGGAAACGCAGGTCACCAAATTCCGGCGAACCGACCAGCCTGCGCGCGGCCGCATGACAAGCCATGAAGCGGAATTCATTATTGACGGCGATTTTGCGGTTGGACTTTCTCGCTTCACGGCACAGGGTCCGCGCTTCTGCGAGCGATGGCGCTATCGGTTTCTCAAGAAACACGTGGCAGCCGGCTCGCAAGGCGTCGATAGCTAACGGGACGTGGCTGGCGGGCGGCGTCGCAATAATTATCAGGTCGGGCTTGCCTTTGCTCACGAGGTCATCCAACGTCGCGAAGCGCGGCACCGCGACGTCCGAATGCACCGCGACATCGACGCCGCCAACAATTACTACGTCGGCAATGCCACGACAGGCCGGCAAATGAATATTGCGCGCAGCGGATCCGAGACCGACCAAACCAATACGAAACACGACGCTTCCAATGACTTTTCTGCTAACGCCGATGATAGCGGAATACAGGCTAACTAATCATGTATTCTGTAATGTGACGTACAGCGCATTCTGTTGTCTTTGGTTAGACTGCAACAGGTGCGCAATAGCATTAAGGTAGATTAGGATTCGACGCTGATCTGCCGGCGTTAACAACCGCCCCCACGAGCAAGTATGACTGTCACGAAAATTGAAGACTTACCTCCGGTGCAAATCGGAGTTGGCACATTCCAAACGTCTGCGCGGATGAGGCAACTTGTTCTGCAGGTTCTCGACAGCGGGCGGCTAACGTCCGGTCCGATGATGGAAAAATTCGAGAGGGAGTTCGCGCGCCTGCATCGCAGCCGCTTCGCATTGATGTGCAACAGTGGCACCAGCGCTCTACAAATCGCGTTGGGAGCACTTAAGGAACTGCACGGTTGGCGTGACGGTGACGAAGTCCTGGTGCCCGCGGTCACTTTTGTCGCAACTTCAAACGTCGTCATGTACAACTCGCTGACCCCGGTGTTCGTGGATGTCGAACCAGACTTCTACATGCTTGATCCGGCGCAGATCGAGCGCCATATCACGCCCCGCACGCGCGCGATCATGCCCGTGCATCTTGCCGGCCAGCCATGCGACATGGGGCCGATCATGGAGATCGCCCGCAAGCATCAATTGTCGGTGGTCGAGGATTCCGCCGAAACGATGTTTGCAAACTATCGAGGGCAGCCGGTGGGATCTTTTGGCGACGTCGGTTGTTTCTCAACCTACGTGGCTCACGTGATCACCACCGGAGTGGGCGGCCTCTGTACGACCAGCAATCCACAACTGATCACTTTACTAAAGAGCCTGATGAACCATGGGCGCGACACGATATACATCCGAATAGATGACGACCAGGGCGCAGACAAAGACCTTTTCAAGATCGCCGATCGCCGCTTCTCGTTCGACCGGCTCGGGCATAGCTTCCGCTGCACCGAAATGGAAGCTGCCCTGGGCGTTGCGCAATTGGAGACCTGGGAGCCGCAGATTGCGCGCCGTCGCGCTGTTGCCGCAGGCATTGGTCGCGAGCTCGCAGGGTTGGAGCGGTTTTTGCAACTACCCAAGACTCGCGCCGAAACCGAGCATGTCTTCATGTTTTACCCGATTGTGCTGCGCGACGCCGGCTTTGCCAGAGCTGACCTCATTCGCCATCTCGAGGAAAGTGGGATTGAGACCCGGTATCTCCTGCCACTGATCAATCAACCCGCATACCGTAAATTATTCGGCAACCTGGACGCCATGTATCCAGTGGCTGCGCAATTGAATCGCGACGCCTTTTACATCGGCTCGCACCCCGATATCAGCGACGGCGACCTCACGCGCATCGGCAGTGCATTCCGTGAATTTTTCGACAAGTCCCGCTGATCGCAAAGGATCCAAATTTATGATAGCCAAGGCATTACCCGGCCGCCCGCAGAATCGCGACGTTAGCCTGAAGCCGATCCGTTGCCAGATATGCAACGAAAAGACCCGACGCGGACTGGATCTCGGCTTGCAGCCTGTCGGGGATCTGTTGCGCACGGCCGTACAATTCAATCGACCGGAAACTCGCTATCCGATGTGTCTGGCGCATTGCGACAATTGCGGATTGACCCAGTTGAGCTATATCGTCAACCCGGCGGTTGTTTACAAACATTTCCCGTTTGTCAGCGGCACGACAGCGACCGCAACACGGCACTTGCAAAGCCTGCCCACTTCGTTAGCTAACAGACTGAAGATGAGTCGCCGCCATTTTGCCATCGACATAGGCTCCAACGATGGCACCTTGCTCAAGGGCTGGTTGCCATCCGGCGTGAAATTTTTGGGAGTGGATCCCTCCGGGGATCCTGTCAGGATTGCCAACGAACAAGGACTGAATACGCTGCATGCATTTTTCAATGAAAAAACCGCGCGTGGCATCAAGCGCAAGTACGGCGCCGCCGATGTAATCACGGCATGCGGCTGCTTCGCGCACATCGCCGATCTTGATGGCGTCATGCAGGGCATTGATATGCTGCTGAAACCCAAGGGTGTCTTCGCCAGCGACAATCAATATTGGCTCGATATGGTGCAGCGTTTGCACTACGACAATATTTTTCATCAGCACCTGCGGTACTACTCGCTGCGTCCGCTGCGGCATTTGTTTGCGCGCTACAACCTTGAGATCTTCGACATTGAGAGGTCCGATACCTACGGGGGCCAGATTCGCGTGTTTGCCTCGCGCCCGGGATCGTATCCGGTTGCGAAAAGCGTTTCTGACATAGAGCGGGCCGAAAGGTCCGCAAACTTGTATGAGGCGGCCACGCAGCAGTCATTCGCCGATGCCATTGCGGACAAACGCAAGAAACTTTTCGACGCGGTATATCAACTCCGCAGAGCGGGAAAGAAAGTCATTGGGATTGGAGCGCCCGCCAAGGCAGCCACAGTCAGCGTCTACTGCGGATTGGGGGTGGATATGCTCGATTACATTACAGAAATAAATCCATTGCGCGTCGGCACCTACCTGCCTGGAACTCAAGTACCCATCGTCGATGAGGAATGGATGTTCAAGGATCCTAAACCTGCGGATGCCGGCGTCCTGTTTGCCTGGAATTATTACGATGAGGTAGTGCCAAAGCTTCGTGGCCGCGGATTCAAAGGAGAGATTATTTGCCCGTAACAGACGGCCAGCCTTCAGGACAAGGCGTCCTGTTATTTGGCGGCAGCGGCTTTCTGGGGCCCTACATTCTTGAGCGTTGCCCGCAAATGGTTTCCGTGGGTCGTCGGGCGCCTGCGACCAGGAATCGTCATATCCACGTCGACGATCTGAGCGATTTGCGCGCGCTGGACTCGGTTGAATTCGACAAGGTGATATTCATCGTCGGCAATACCGATCACCACAACCTGGAGAAATTCACGCTCGAACCTGGCGAGCCCAGTGCTTTCGATTACCACGTAACGCCTTTTTTGCGCGCAATCGAGCAACTCAAACATCGCAAACTAACAAAGTTCATACATTTTTCGAGCATTCTTGTGTATGACGACAAAAAGCTAACGATGCCCGTGTCCGAGCACGCAGCCATCGACCCCTACAAAAATCGCTACGTGTTAAGCAAGTATCTCGCTGAAGAAGCGTGCAAGTATTATGCGCAATGGGTACCTATCATCAACTGCCGGTTTTGCAACTTGTACGGACCGACGCCGTTAGGTCGTTACGATTTGATTCACCGGCTGGCACGCGCGATCGTGACCGAGGGGCGGGCCGAGGTATGGAATGCCCGCCCCGCACGTGACTTCATATATGTCGACGATGCAGCTGACGCAATCATTAAACTGCTGGACGCTGACTACACCGGCACGCTGAATCTTGGAACCGGCACGATGACCAGTGTGGGTCAGATTGTCGAGGCGTTCAGGCAATTGACAGGCGCGACGATCGTAGATTTACAGAAGGACGTTCAGGGCCCCATGCAGTTCGTCGCCGATATGACCACGATGAATCGGATCATTGACTGGCGACCGCGCGTCGCAATAGCAGAGGGAATTCGCCGCGTTTACCAAAGCACCGTTGAGGAAATAGCTCGCGGCGGACAATTTCAACCATGAAACTTTGGATAAATGCATGGCGCACGCACGGTGGAACTGGCGTAGCGCGGTATTTGAACAACATCGTTAAACATTTCAGCCGCGAACATGTCGCGGACATTTTCGACGATGTCCGCTTTTGCATGTCCCGCCCGCTGGCGCCAACCGGAGTGAGTTTACCGGCGGGCGTCGTTCCGCAAGTCATAGCGGCCGACTGGCGCGCGTTTCCCTGGGAAAATCTCAAACTCGCGCCAGTCGCGGTCGGAGGAGTGCTTTGGGGTCCGAGCTACACGCTACCGCTTTTTTGCAGATCGCACACGGTCGTAACGACCCACGACGCCACGAACGTCGTCATTCCTGAGGCCACCAGCCTCGCCGATCGCACCTTTTATCGCTGGATATACGGGCGCTCCGCCCGCAATGCGACGCGAGTGATCGTCCACAATTCGACGACGAGCACTGACGTGGCCAATGGCTACGGAGTATCGCCGGAAAAAATTCGCGTAGTACCCCTGGCGCCCGCCGATTTGTTCAAGCAGCACACCGATCCAACGGCCGCATCCCGGACCCGTACTCGCCTGCTCGGCGGCGACAGGCCGTTTTTCATGTGCGTAGGGACCATGAGTCGCCGGCGCAACGTGCCGCTGGTCATTCGTGGCTTTGCCGAATTCAAGCGCCGCACCGGCCTGCCTCATTTGTTAGCGCTGGCCGGCAGGAAACCCGATGACCTGGATATTTCCGCCGAAGCACAGACTGCCGGTGTCGCTGACAGCGTGGTGCACCTGGCTGGGGTGCCGGACGCGGATCTGAACGACCTATATAACGCGGCAGTCGCTCTGGTCCTGGCTGCGACCTATGACTCCACCTCGTTGCCGGCGTTCGAAGCGATGAAAACCGGGCTGCCTATTATTGCGCCGCGCACGACCGCGATGCTGGAGACGACTGGTGGTCATGCGTTGCACCTCGACGCGCTCGATGAGCGGCATTTCGCCGAAGCATTTCAGACACTGGCCACGAGCACGAATGAGCACCGGCGCCTGAGTGAAGCAGGCCTGGCGTTCGGTGCACGATTCTCCTGGGAGCAAACCGCTGCCAAGACCATGGCTGTGTTGGAGGAGGCCGCGCGTGAACGTCTGGTTGCCGCCAGTTCGCCGTGAGTGAAAATTCAGCACCAACCGAGGTTCGAACCGCCCTGGTCACAGGCGCCGCCGGCTTTATCGGCTCGCATCTGGTGGAACATCTGTTGGCGAAGGGCTGTCGCGTAACAGCGATCGTCCGACCCTCGGGTACGAATCCGCAAAATCTTGCAGCGGCACATGACCGCATTGAACTGATACCGCTTGATCTTGAAGTCGACGACATCGCACAACGCATACCGAAGTGGGACTTCGACGCGGTTTTTCATCTGGCGGGAAGTGCCAACGTCAATTTTTCGGTTGCGCACCCGCTGGCTGATTTCAGGCAAAACGTGGTCGCCACCGTGAAATTACTGGAGGCGCTACGGCAATTTGCTCCACGCACGGCATTGGTATACGCGTCGTCGGCCACGGTTTACGGCGAGGGCGTCACCAATCCCGTGCGCGAGACCGATCAAAAAAACCCGGCGTCACCCTATGGTGCCGCCAAGCTCGCCTGCGAAATCTATGTGCGGCTCTACGCTGAGCTGTACGCCCTCCCTACCGTCATCGGCTGTCTGTTTTCTGTATTCGGTCCCCGGCTGCGCAAACAGATTGTGTGGGACATCATGAAAAAACTGGCGGCTGATCCGGGCCGATTGCCGTTGTTCGGCGATGGTTCACAAGTAAGGGATTTCAGCTACGTCTCAAATGTGTGCGATGCGCTTGTGATTCTTGCAGAGCGCGCGCCAAAACACGGCGAGCGCTATAACATCGCCTCGGGCACGCCGGTGTCGGTCGCTGAACTGGCACGTGCGATTTGTGCCGGGTTCGGCTACACGCCGATGTTAGAATATTCTGGATCGGTACGACCCGGCGAGACGCAGTCATGGTATCCCGATGTAAGCGCGGTCCGTGCGCTGGGCTACGCGCCGCAAATTGAGTTGCAGGCTGGCATTGCCCGCAGCGTCAAATGGTTTCTCGGCGAGCACCCGCGTCCCTAACAGACATATACGGTAACGAAGATGGCCAAACGAGCATTAATCACGGGTCTGACGGGGCAGGATGGCTCTTACCTGGCGGAGCTGCTATTAGCCAAGGGTTATGAAGTGCACGGCCTGCGGCGGCGCGCCAGCAGTTTTAATACAGCAAGAATCGATCACCTGATCGGCGATTTCCGCCACGATCCCACGGCGAAGTTGATCCTTCGATACGGCGATCTCGCAGATGCCACGTCGCTCTCCAGGCTGCTGTACAAGCTCGAGCCCGACGAAATCTACCATCTTGGCGCTCAAAGCCATGTGGCCGTTAGCTTCGAATTGCCGGAGTACACCGCCGATATTACCGGCCTGGGATCGGTGCGCATCCTGGAGGCCATGCGCGAAGTCGGTCTCAAGACGCGCTTCTACCAGGCCGGCAGCAGCGAAATGTTCGGTTCGACAGCACCGCCGCAGAACGAGTCGACGATTTTCCATCCGCGCAGCCCCTATGGCTGTGCCAAAGTGTTTGCGCACAATATCGCCGTCAATTATCGCGAGAGCTACGGGATGTTCGTCTGCAATGGCATCCTGTTCAACCACGAGTCGCCGCGACGAGGCGAAAACTTCGTGACTCGAAAAATTACGCGCGCGGTTGCGCGAATTAAGCGCGGCGTGCAGAAGAAGCTGTTCCTCGGAAATCTGGATGCCCGTCGCGACTGGGGTTACGCGCCGGAGTATGTCGAAGCGATGTGGCTCATGCTGCAGCAGGAAGCGCCCGACGACTATGTCATTGCCACCGGCGAAGCGCATACCGTGCGGGAATTTGTCACGCTCGCCTTTGAGCATGCCGGGCTTGACTGGAACAAGCATGTGCAGATTGATCCCGCCTATTACCGACCTGCCGAAGTCGACTTTTTGCTGGGCGACGCATCGAAAGCGCGTCGACAGCTCGGCTGGGAGCCGAAAGTAAAATTTCCGGACTTGGTACGCATCATGGTTGACGCGGATCTGCAAGCACTCGATGCCATGCTCAACGGACGCCCTGTGCTGGCTGATCGCGAAGGAGTCTGAAACCCAGTCCTGTGTAATCAGGCGCGCGGCGCGAGTTAACGCGTTGACAATACAAGCTTGTCGCCAGAGGCGTTACTCGCATAGGCAGCCTCGGCGATCTCAAGTACACGACGGCCGTCGACACCCGTGGCGATGTCTAACGAGCTGGTCTCACCCGCGACGAGACGGCGAAAGTCTCGAAATTCCTGGACAAATGTGGCAACGGCAGTCGTCTGCCACCCGCGAACCTTCTCGCGCACGATATCGCGCAAGTAGAAATTTCGCTGCCGCGTTCGTGCAAACGGCTGCAAGGTGACTCGAATGACTTGGGAAAACATCGGGGAGTAGGACATCATGGCCATACCGGCGTCCCCATAGGCCTCGACGGCGAACTGATAGCCGCGCCACGCAGTCCAACTCGAGTGAAAACCGCACAGCGCTCCACTTCGCGCGTGCATGTGGAGAAAAGCGTTGTCCTCGACACCCGTGTCCCAGATTTTGGCAGGGATTACCGCCTGCACGGATCCAACCTCGCCCATCAGGAATTGAATCAGGTCGAGAACGTGAACGCCGTTGTCGCAGAGCGTACCGCCACCCATGGTTTCCTTGGCATACATCCACGGCGCTCGCAGTTCCGGAAGACCGAAATGGCCCGCGTAGGCCTTGAAGTACCGCACGTTGCCGATCTCGCCGTTGCGCAGCGCCGTTTGGACGCGCTGCACGCCCTTGAAGTAACGATGGTTAAAACCGACTGTTAGCACCCTGCTGGCGCGATCAGCAGCCGCAAGCATGCGGTCACAGGCGGCCAGCGTGCTGGCCATGGGTTTTTCAACCAGCACATGTTTACCGGCCGCAAGCGCGCGCATGGCGAGAGCCTCGTGGCTGTCCGGCGGCGTACTGATCAATACCGCATCGCAAGTATTTGACGCGAGGAGTTCTTCGAAGTTGGCGAACTTGGACACGCCGGCCGGCGCGGATCCCAACAGGTCGGCATTCGCATCATGCACTGCCGTGAGTCGACAGTCGGGCGACTGCGCAAGGGCTCGAGCGCGCACCTGGCCGATGCCGCCAAAGCCGACGAGACCCATCCGAACCGCATCCACCATGATTCTCTCCCTGTCGTTAGAAACAGAATCGTACGCTGCCCGGCGAGCGATTTCCTCGACTTTCGTCACCGCTTCGCCCGATAGGACACGCTATTCTTTGATAATGTAGCTCGGAGCACGCCGAGCCGCGAAGACATGAAAGCAATCATCACGTTTCACAGCATAGACGACTCGGGCAGCGTGCTCTCGTTTCCTGCGCAGCGCTTTCGAGAGTTCGTTGAGCGGCTCGTCCGCTCCGAAACACCGCCCATGGACCTCGACGCATTGCTATCGCCGGCCACGCGATCCGGTGTTAGCTTGACATTCGATGACGGCATGCAGTCCGTGGCGAAGAACGCATTGCCTGTCTTGCGGGACCACAACGTGCCCGCACATTTATTTCTCCCTACCGAACATGTGGGGCGTGACAATCGCTGGCCTGGACAGCCGGCGGGTGCCCCGGTATTTTCGTTGATGAGCTGGAGTGACGTTGAGAGATGTCAGGCTGGCGGGATGCGCATTGAGTCGCACAGTGCATCACATGCCGACTTGCAAACGCTCTCCGCCGGCGCCGCAGAGGCCGACTGCGCGCAGGCAGACATTGTTATCGAGCAGCGTGTGGGGCGGGCGCCGCGTTACCTCGCATATCCATACGGCCACTTCAATGCGGCCATCGCCACCCGATTGTGTCGTCGTTACGCGGGTTGCGTGACGACCGAGCTGCGTTATCTTGGGCCGCACGATTACCCTGGTGCGTTACCTCGCCTGGATTCCTACTATCTCGTTAGACCCTGGAGCGACAATCTCGTCAGCCTGCCGGTGCGCAGTTACCTGCAGATGCGTTCGTGGTTGCGCGGTTTGCGCCGCATACCTATTCTGAGGCGCAAATGATTATTGGAGTCGACGCTACCAGTTGGGTCAATCGAAGGGGCTTTGGACGATTCGCGCGGAATTCCATCCGTAAACTGGTCGAGCGGGACCGCGATGCGACTTATGTGATGTTCATCGACGCAGCGACGGCGATCGAGGCCGACCTGCCTGCCGGCGCGCAAGTGCAGGTTGTCGAGCTTGACCGGCCTCCGTCGGAAGCGGCGTCGGCAAAATCGAGTCGCAGCGTCAGCGATATGCTGCGCATGGTCAGGGCGGTCCGCAAACGTCGCCCCGACATTTTTCTGTTTCCGTCGATACACACGTATTTCCCCCTCGTGGGCATACCGACCGTTATCGGCATCCACGACGCGATTACTGCGGAGTTGCCGCACCTGACAGTCCCGGGTGTCCGCGCGCGTTTGTTCTGGTCACTGAAGCAGCGGGTTGCGCTCTCCTTGGCCACACGTCTGTTTACCGTCTCGGAGGCGGCGCGATCTGCAATCCATTCTGAGCTCGGCGTACCACGAGAGAAATTGGGCATCGTGCCGGAGGCGCCGGATCCGATTTTTCGTCCCGTCACCGAGCGAGCGGTTGCCGAGGCCCGGGCCGCGATCGGCCTGGGCCCGCATCAAGACTATTTGCTCTACGCCGGCGGCATCAGCCCACACAAAAATCTCGAGACGCTCGTGGCAGGCTTTGGCTTGCTGCCAACGCCACGACCCCAGCTCGTCGCAGTTGGCGATTTAGATCGGGAAACGTACGTGTCCGCGGCCGCGGCCTTGCGGCGGCAGATCTCGAAGCGCGGCCTCGACTCGCAGGTCACCTTACCTGGCTTCGTCTCGGACGAGACTCTGGCGGGTCTTTATTCCGGCGCTTTTGCAGTGGTGAACGCGTCGCTCGCCGAGGGTTTTGGTCTACCCGCCGTAGAAGCGGCGGCATGCGGGTCCCCGGTGCTACTGAGCGATATCCCCGCGCACCGGGAGACACTCGGCAAAGCTGCGGTCTTTTTCCCGGCGCGATCGGCAACAGCTCTGGCTGCTGAGTTGAACCGCTTGTTGCAAAACCGCAGCCTGCGCGACGAAATCGCTGCGAAATGTTTCAACGCAGTAGCCGGCCTGACTTGGGATGCGTCGGCGGATGCGCTACGCGATCTGCTGCGAGAGGCCGCCTCAAAGCGCTGATTGCATGGACGGCCCACTTAATTTTTGCATGATCAGTACGTTTTACCCGCCGTATCATTTCGGCGGCGAAGCGATGTACCTGTATCGACTCTCGAACGCGCTCGCTCGGTTGGGTCACAGAGTCACCATCGTTCATTGCGTGGACTCATATCGCGTCTTGACCCGCGCACACCCACGCGGGGACTTCGCGCACCATCCCAACATAACCGTGCACCCAATCCGCAGCAGGTTTGGCGGGCTGTCGCCGCTTGTGACCTACTTGAGTGGACAGCCCGGGCTAAAATCGTCGGCGCTCGATCGCGTCTTTGCAAACGAGCGATTCGACGTCGTGCACTTTCATTTGGTGACCCTGTTCGGTCCCGGCGTCCTGCGATACGGACAAGACTCCTTGCGGGTCTACACGATGCACGACCACTGGCTCGTTTGTCCCATGTACGATCTGTGGAAACAGGGCAAGGAGCTTTGTGAGACGCCATCCTGCATACGCTGCAGTCTGAGCTATAAGAGGCCTCCACAGCTATGGCGCTACACGAATCTGCTCGACCGTGAGCTGCCCAAAGTAGATCTGTTTTTATCGCCCAGTCGCTCGACGATCGAACAACATCGGCGGCGCGGGTTTCCCTACCCCGTACAGCGTCTGCCCCTTTTCCTGCCGCTCGAGGAGAGTGCGCCGCTTGCGCAGATGTCAGATCCTAACGCGCGACCCTACTTCCTGTTCGTGGGGCGACTCGTCAAGATCAAGGGCGCCCAGGTCCTGATCGAAGCGTTCCGTCGCTACCATGACGCCGACCTGCTGATCGCCGGTGACGGCAATTATGAAGGGCCGCTGCGCGAGCTCGCTGCGGGAATGCAAAATGTTCGTTTTTTGGGGCGCGTGCACCCGCGCGATCTTCGCGGGTTTTATCGCTCGGCCATCGCGGTCCTGGTTCCGTCGCTGGTTTACGAGACTTTCGGGTTCGTCACGCTCGAAGCGCTCGGGCAGCTAACACCCGTCATTGCCAATGACCTCGGGGCTGTCGCGGAAGTCGTCAGCGAAACAGGCGGTGGGATCACCTACCGGACGGAGGCGCAGTTGTTAGCCGCGATGTCGCTGCTGCAGAAGAATCGCGCGCTACGCGATGAGATTGGCAGCCGCGGACACCATGCCTACGTCGAGCGCTATTCGGAGGAGTCACACATCAAGGCATACCTTGGAGCGATCGATGCAGCGCGGGCCCGGCGCTTGTCCACAGCCTCAGGTGGCGCCCAAAAGTGAGGCGCTGATCATGCCCGCTGCGGCGTCATCGTGCGTTGTTAGGACAACAACATTCTCACGGCGACACCAATCGGCCACCTCGGGAGCGACTACCGCAAGCTCTGCCGCACGCAGAGTCACGTCCCCCGCACAGAGATACCGGGGCGCGCCCTTGCCTCGAACCAATAACGCCGCGTGGCCGCGCGTGTGCCCGGGCAGCGGCACGTACGTAAGGCTGCCGTCCGAGGCAACGTCGTACGACGATGTAAATGGCCCGATTGGCGGGCCCGTGAAATCTATCGCCGTGGGCTGAAAATCAGCGGGCCAGCGGTGCGGCAAGTACCCCCAAATCCGTCCACGCAAACCCTGCGCCACGTTCCACTCGCGCCTCGTGACCAGTACCTTGGAAGACCGGAATGCGCCGATTCCGCCGACGTGATCGGTGTGCAGATGCGTCAATACCACCCAACGCACGTCGCGCAGATCAAAACCCGCGCGAGTGATCTGGTTTGCCGCTTCGTCGGCTGTGCTGAGCTCGAAGCGGGACAGCCGGAAAAACGGATACCATTGTGCGAAATAGCCTTTTTTCGCAGCCTCGGCAGTCTGGCCCGAGTCAACCAGGCAAAGCCCGTCTGGATGCTCGATCAGGAATACGTTTACAGGGAGCGTCTTTTCGTACCAGTCGTTGACCAGGTAACGCCAGACGCCGCGTTCGTCGCGCTTCCTTCTGACGCGTCCGGTCGAGAACACGGAGATGCGCATCGCTTAAACAGCCTCTTGAGATGGGCGTCGCCACTGCCGCGCCAGGTGCGCTGCAATGCCCAGCGGCACGGCTGCGACAGAGACGAGATGATGTACGACATGGACGAAGATGCCGATAAACGCGCGAACTATTCCCTCGCGTCTTGCCAGGAGTCGATAGAACGAAAAATTAAGTGCAACCAGCGCGGCCAGGGCCGCGCCCGCAACGAGCGGTTGCAGAAATGCCGCCGCTACCACAAACAGCAGGGAAGCGAGCGCACTCAAGCGATGGCGGAGGCTTAGATTCAATGCCGACGCGTTAGCAGATCCACGATGTTGGATCAGCAGGCCCACCCACGGTATCCCTCGAACCAACAGGTCGGTTCGCATCATGTTCCAAAGACTCCAGTCCTTCAGGTGTTTTCCCTGGATCGCAGGGTCGAGGATGATGCGCGCACCCGTTTCCGACAGGCGCATGCCGAGTTCGATGTCTTCGATGGGATGAACTGAAAATCCACCACAGGATTCGAACGCTTCCCGCCGTATCGCGCCCAGGCCAGACCAGAACGTGCCGGCGCGACCCGCGTTTTGCTGATGCACGTGATGGTGCAACAAATTGCGAAACACCGATACGATACCCGGCGCGGCGGGCGCATCGTCATACGAGCCGAAGAGCGCAGTTAGGCTTGGATCTGAATCGAACGCGCGTCGAATGCGCGTGAATGCGTCTGCGTGAACGGTCACGTCTGCGTCGACGAAAACCAATACGGCGCCAGTTGCGTGCCGAGCACCGGCGTTTCGCGCAGTCGCGGGGTGCGTGATCGAAGTATCGTCCACGACAATGACCTGCTCCGGTTTATCAGCGGCCTGGTCTATGGCCTCGAGGCACTGCGGCAATGTGGCGGGCCGGTTCGTGGCCGGGACTACCACGGTGAGTGTTAGCCTGGATTCAACGCCGCGACTGCTTGCTGATTCCATCGCCGTCCTAGCTGCTCACATCTCGCCATCGATTCGGGACGGCGCGATGAATCCGACCAGTTCGCCCGCGGCCCAACTCGAAAAGAAAGCGAGCATAACAGGCGCAGCCGTCAAAAACTGCGCGACAAATCGCCTGCGTTGCAAGACGCGGGCCGCGACCCGGTAAAGCATCACGAATGGCACCAGCGGCGCCGCGAACACGCGCGTGATGCGACCGCCCAGCGACATGTGCGCAGCGCGTTCCGAACCGCGCTGCCTGCCATGGAAAAAACGCTGCGCCATGAACGCTCCGAATGAATAAGTCTTGCGGTGAGTCACCAGAATTCGCGGACACAAGTACAGCTCTAAACCATCGGCGATCATCAGCGCATGAACCTCGGCTTCCCAGAAACCGTTTCGCCTGGCCTGCCCGTATCTCAACAGCTCGGAACGCTTGTAGGATGCGTTGTCGCCGGCGAAGTCGTGCACCTTCGCGGCATCGAATGGCGGCATGTAGGGACTATAGCGGCAGAAGTAGATCGCCCACGAGACCGGTCCGCCTTCGGGTTCGTTCTCTATGGCGCCACCAACGCCGGCGTATGGCTCCCGGTGAACCTCCACGATACGACCGATCCAATCCGCACGTGGTATGAAGTCCGCTGTCGTGATCGCTACAAGATCGCCAGACGCTGCGCGAATACCGGCCTCCCAAAGCCGGGGGGTCAGGTCCTTCGGACGCGCGCTCAGCAGCGTGACATGGGGGAAGTGTTTCGCAACATAGTCGGCAGTACCATCCGACGAGTTGTCAACGATGATTATCTCCGCGTCGTGTTCCCGTCGGGCTACCTGCAGAGCATCGAGACACTGCTTAATGTTGCCGCGAGCATTGTGGGACGCGACAATCACCGAGACCTGCGGCCGCAACGGATGCGGTCGGTGGCTTTTCCCCGCTTGGCCGACGCTCTCGTCCATGGTCGTCATTCTATTTGTCGCAGAGCGTCACCCGGTCCGCGAACGTAGCCGACGATCTCCCCGGCCGCCCAAATCACGAAGAACACCAGAAGGTAGGGCAGCGCGCGAAGTGCGGGGCCGCGTAAGTCTTGCTTGGCACTCAGCGCGTGCGCCAGTCTCGCGACGAGAAGCAGGGGCAAAACCGGCGTAATCACGGCTGCAAGCATGCGGCGCGCGCGTTGTTCCGGCGTAAAACGGATGCCCGCGAAATACCGCGAGTAAATGAATCTTTGTGCGGCGAAAAGCCGGAACGAGAACTTCTTGCAGTGAAAGATGCGTATGTGATTGGTCGACATCAAACCCTGATGTCGCGCCGCGAGCACTGGATGAACGGTGGTTTCCCAAAACCCTTTCTGCAATAGATCACGTGATACGCCCTCCAGAGCTGCGCGCCGGTAAACGACATTCATGCCGGCGAGTTGCGCATTGGGGCCCTCCGGAACGGGAGGGGCCGTCCCGGTGTACTCGCAAAGGTAGGTAGCCCAGTCGAGCGCCCTGTCCTTGACTCCGTTTATAACGCATCCGGCGATTACGACGGTATCGGGATGGCGGTTCAGCGCGTCTTGAAACGTGCGCAGCCAGTCCGAGGGCGGCACACAGTGGTCCTCGGTCACAGCGACAAACGGCGCCGTCGAGTCACCCAGGGCGACGGTTCGCATCTCCGGGAGCGTCGCCGTCCGTGGACAGACGGACAACCGTACTTCCGGATAATTCTCCCGGATCTCTGCAGTCACCTCGTCGTCGCGCCGATCGACGATCACCACTTCATACGGGATAGGCACATCCTGCGCGCGCAGCGCGTCCAGTGCTTCGAGAACTCGGCGATGGTCCTCGGTGCTGACTCGTCCAATGAGAATCGAGAACTCGGGATGAGAAGATCCGCTCACAAACACTCCGGCGCGTGGGTCCCGCACTCGCGGTTCACAAAGTCATCTGCAAGCGGCCGTCAACGCGTTGTTCCGTATGCCAGCCCAAGTATGGGCAATCCTAGCATTAGTGCGTGTATTATTTTCACGCATGAATGAACGCTTCGTTCGACATAACGCAACGCGCGATAACATTAATGTTAGCGCGCTGCTTCGTAGCGACCGAGCAAACATCATCCTGTCGCAAGGCTGTCGGATCGATGCTGCTACCATTGGCGTGTCCCACCGCATACGCCGAGTTGGTGACGCCTTGTCCGGAAAAACTATGTTGAGGTCGATTCGCACTACTTCCAACTCGCCTGCGGCAACACGTTCGCGCTCGCGCGCGCATTGAGCGCCCATCGTACCTGTTATGACTGCGCCTGGTAATCCGCGGCGCGAAGCGCCGTCCGAGTCACGTCTCGGCCTTTTGCGCCGAGCGATGTCGCTCACGGTATTGGATGCGATAGGGAAGACTATGGCGTTCCTTGCCGTGATCGTCATCGCCCGCCAATGTGGGCCCGAAGTACTCGGTAAACTGAGCTATGCACAAGCCGTGGCTGCTTACGCGCTGACCGCAGCCAACTGTGGGTTAGAGCTCTACGCGGTTCGAGCAGTCGCCACGGCCAGTGTGCCTCTGCCACGGCTTATACCGACGGTACTCATACTGCGCCTCCTGACTGCGACCACATCGTTCACGGCCTTGATTCTTGTGACCCTGAGCGTGCCGGCCTTTCGGTCACAGTTCCTTGTGGTGAGCTTGTACGGGCTGTCGGCATTCTCTCTGACATTCTCCTTGAATTGGGTGTCGCAGGCTGTACGCAAGACACATGTCATGGGGTTGGCGCTTGCCGGCGCTCAAGTCATATATCTGTTGCTCGTACTGGTAGTGGCATCCCCCACGACGGCAAGCTGGTCGGTGCCTTTGGCGCTCGTGGCTGGCGAGTTCGTCGTCGCTGCATTTGTGTTTCGCTGGGCGCGACGGGAAGTGGGTGCACTCGGGCCTCCGTTGCCAATGCGCGAGGCGCTATCGTTGTTACGCGGGGCAGTGCCGATTGGCGTGGCGCAGATCCTGCGAGCGTTTGCGCTCGGTTCGGATCTGGTAATCGTCGGTTTGTTGTTGTCCTTTCTCTCCGCCGGATACTACTCCAGCGCGTTCAAGCTTTATGCGTTCGGGATCTCGTCGATAGCGTTGTACATGGCAACCATTTTCCCACGAATCGCGCACGTGGCGCACTCGGAGGGTTCGCGGCTAACACGAGAACTTGTTGCCTCCGTTGGAGTGATGATGGCGGTTGGAGGCCCCTTGCTTGCATTGGCAGCGTGGTTCGCGGACGACCTGCTCGCCTGGCTGTTCGGCAACGACTTTCGCGATGCTGCGAGTGCGCTACGGATCATGCTCGCTACTCTCGTGGTGTATGGTGTCACAGCCCATTTTCGCAGCGCGCTCATCGGGCTGAATCGGCAGCGGTTCGACATGCTCGCGGCGGGTCTCGTCGGACTCGTTCATATCGGCGCGAAGTTGGTGCTGGGTACCCGCTATGGAATGACCGGCGTGGCCGTCGGCGGGATGATTGGCGAGGCTGTCTACATGGCGATTTGTGCGGCCGGCTATCGGCGCTACGCTACTTCTCAGCGCCAGCGCGGAACGGCTGCTTAGCCAGCAAGCAGTCGTGGCGCGTCCAGGTGCCGAGCTACCGCCTAACAAAAAACCCCCGGAAGTCTCCCTCCGGGGGTTTTTATTCGACAGCGTCTCGCGACGCGATGAACAGCTAACGCTTGCGCGTCATTACATGTCCATGCCGCCCATACCGCCCATACCGCCGCCCGGCATAGGGTGGCTGTGCTCTTCGTCTTTCGGAGCTTCAGCGATCATCACCTCGGTGGTCAGCAGCAGGCCCGCGACCGACGCTGCGTTCAGCAGCGCGAGACGCGTAACCTTCGCCGGATCGAGGATGCCCATGTCGAGCATGTCGCCATACACACCGGTAGCGGCGTTGTAGCCGTAGGCGCCCTTGCCAGCACGTACTTCGTTCAAGATCACCGCGGCATCTTCGCCGGCATTGCCGACGATTTGACGCAACGGCTCTTCGATCGAACGGGCCAGGATGCGAATGCCGACCGTCTGGTCTTCGTTAGCACCTTCCAACTTGTCGAGGGCCTTGAGCGCGCGAATGAACGCCACGCCGCCGCCCGGAACCACGCCTTCTTCGACGGCGGCACGGGTTGCGTGCAGCGCGTCTTCGACGCGGGCCTTCTTTTCCTTCATTTCGATTTCGGTCGCAGCGCCAACCTTGATCACGGCCACACCGCCGGAGAGCTTGGCAACGCGCTCCTGCAGTTTTTCCTTGTCGTAATCGCTGGTCGCTTCTTCAGCCTGCTGGCGAATCGACTCGATGCGCGCCTTGATGTCGGCGCTTTTGCCGGCACCGTCGATGATCGTTGTGTTTTCTTTTTCAACGACGATCTTCTTGGCGTCACCTAGATCGTTCACAGTGGCTTTCTCGAGCTGCAGTCCGACCTCGTCAGAGATCACCGTGCCGCCTGTGAGCGTCGCGATGTCCTGCAACATGGCCTTGCGGCGATCGCCAAAGCCCGGCGCCTTGACGGCGGCGACCTTGAGGATGCCACGGATGTTGTTGACGACCAGCGTGGCTAACGCTTCGCCTTCGACATCTTCCGCAACCACCAGCAGCGGACGGCCCGCTTTGGCAACTGCCTCGAGAACTGGCAGCATTTCGCGGATATTCGAGATCTTCTTGTCGACCAGAAGAATCAAAGGCTTTTCCAGCTCAACGGTCTGGCTGGCCTGCTGGTTGATGAAATATGGCGAGAGATAACCGCGGTCGAACTGCATGCCCTCGACCACGTCGAGTTCATTCGCAAGGCCCGAGCCTTCTTCAACCGTGATCACGCCTTCCTTGCCGACCTTGTCCATCGCTTCCGCGATGGTCTTGCCAATCGAATCATCGCTGTTAGCAGAGATGGTGCCGACCTGTGCGATCGCCTTGTTGTCCTTGCAGGGCTTGGACAGCTTCTTGATCTCTTCGACGGCCACGGTAACGGCCTTGTCGATGCCGCGCTTGATGTCCATCGGATTGCGACCGGACGCGACGGCCTTGAGGCCCTCGCGGATGATCGCCTGGGCCAGCACGGTGGCGGTGGTGGTGCCGTCGCCGGCTTCGTCAGAAGTGTTGGAAGCGACTTCCTTCACCATCTGCGCGCCCATGTTTTCAAACTTGTCCTTGAGCTCGATTTCCTTCGCGACCGACACACCGTCCTTGGTGATGGTGGGGGCGCCGAAGCTCTTCTCGAGCACTGCGTTACGGCCCTTGGGGCCTAACGTCGCCTTGACGGCGTTAGCAAGGACGTTAACGCCGCGGAACATCCGCTGGCGTGCGTCGTCGCTAAAACGTACTTCTTTAGCTGCCATGTTGAGTTTCCTTATTTGCCTTCGATGACTGCCATGACGTCTTCTTCACGCATGACTACCAAATCATCGCCGTCGACCTTGACCTCGGTACCCGAGTACTTGCCGAACAGAATTTTGTCGCCGACCTTGACGTCGAGAGCGCGCACGCTGCCGTCTTCAAGAATCTTGCCTTTGCCGACCGCAACGATCTTGCCCTGGACGGGCTTTTCGGCTGCGGAGTCCGGAATCACGATGCCGCCTGCCGACACGCGCTCTTCTTCGAGACGCTTGACGATCACACGGTCATGAAGAGGACGAATCTTCATGGGTTCGCTCCTTTTGAAGCTATGAGGTTTAGGAATTGAATGCACCCGGAGACCGTACTATTAGCACTCTCCCCTGGTGGCTGCTAATGATAGCGATGAAGTTCACGATTTCAAGGCCCTTTGGGCCCGAGCTGATCGAATGATTTGATATATCGGTTCCGTGACCCCACCGATTAAAGCCGTTATGCTGCGTCTTCTTGCTCGCTTGCGGGTGGTTAATTTAATGAAATTCAAGCACTTAGCTGTCGCTTGGGCAGTCCTTTGCGCCGCTTTGTCCGGACTGGCCGCGGCTGCCGACGCACCAGCTGCATTGCCGTTTGGCAGCAACCAGGATCAATTTCTGCCCGTTGACCAGGCATTCCAGTTCGATGCGGCCGCCAATGGCCCCGATCGCGTGCAATTGATCTGGCAGATTGCCCCAGGTTACTACCTGTATCGATCCCGCCTGACAGTGGCGCTGGATGACAAGGCGGCCAACCCGCCGCCGGTGCAGGCCGGGCAACTTCAACTCCCGCAGGGCGACGCAAAGGAAGACGAATACTTCGGCAAGCAGGAGGTGTATCACCTGCACCTGGAGGCCATGCTGCCGATAGCACGTGCGGCGGGCGGGCCACTGCAGCTGCCGCTCAAAGTGACCTACCAGGGCTGTGCCGATGCCGGTCTTTGTTATCCGCCCGAGACCAAGCGCATCCTTGTTAGCTTGCCGGCCGCCAGCGGCGCGGCGGCGTTGCCGGCGGGCGCGTCGAGTGGCGATGGTTTTGTATCCGAGCAGGACCGCATGGCCGCGCTGATTCGCGGACCTAACGTGCTGACCATGCTGGCGGCGTTTTTCGGCTTCGGCCTGCTGCTGGCGCTGACGCCCTGCGTCTGGCCGATGGTTCCGATCCTGTCCGGCATCATTGTGGGCCAGGGAGCAGGGGTAACGACGCGGCGCGCATTCGCGCTCTCGCTGACCTATGTGTCAGGCATGGCCTTCACCTACACGATGGCCGGCGTCGTGGTCGCGAAAGCCGGATTCAACCTGACCGCCGCGATGCAAAACCCCTGGGTGGTCGGGATATTCGCGCTGGTTTTCGTGGCGCTCGCCCTGTCGATGTTCGGGATGTACACCATCCAGATGCCGGCCGCACTGCAGGGCAAGCTGACCAGCATTAGCAATCAGCAAAAGTCCGGCAGTTATTTCGGCGTTGCCGTCATGGGCGCGCTGTCCTCGCTGATCGTGTCGGCCTGCGTCGCGCCGCCGTTGATCGCCGCGTTGATCGTCATTTCACAGACCGGTGACGCACTGCGCGGTGGTGCCGCGCTGTTCGCGCTGTCCATGGGCATGGGTGCACCCTTGTTAGTCGTCGGCGCCTCGGCGGGCCATTGGCTGCCGCGCGCGGGCGCATGGATGGATGCGGTCAAGCAACTATTCGGCGTGTTGATGCTGGCCGTCGCCGTGTGGCTGGGGTCGCGACTGGTCGCGCCGCGCATCGGCCTCGCGATGTGGGCGGTGCCACTCGGCGTCGCCGCCTGGTTCCTGTGGCGACTGGCCCTGCGCAGTGCCGCCGGCCGCCTGTTAGCTCGGGCGCTGGGCCTGGGCGCTGCCGCCTATGCGCTCCTGTTGCTGACCGGCGCGGCGCGCGGCGCCGACGATCCGCTTGCGCCGATGACGGTGCATGCCGCAAAGCACGCCCTGCCGTTCCAGCGCATCAAAGGCACCGCCGGCCTGGACGCCGCAATCGCGGCCGCCCAAGCGGCGGGCAAGCCAGCGATGCTGGATTTTTATGCGGACTGGTGTGTTTCCTGCCAGGAGCTCGAGCGTTACACGTTCAGCGACCCCGAGGTCCAGAAGGCTCTGGCCAACGCCGTTCTGTTGCAAACCGATGTGACCGCGAACGATGACCAGGACCAGGCTTTGATGAGGCGGTTTGGACTCTTCGGTCCCCCGACCATCCTGTTTTTCGGGCCGGACGGCAGCGAGCACGCCAATTACCGCGTCGTCGGTTACATGAAATCCCGCGAATTTATCGCCCACTCGGCCAAGGCCCTGGCACCTTGACGCTTAGCGCTTAACCGACACAGCGCGAAGCGCCAGCGGCTTCAGGTACCATGCGGCGGCATGCGAACCGCCGTCAACATTGCACTCGTCGCGATCGTCGCTGCGTTCGCCGGATTCTTCCTCTATCG
Source organism: Gammaproteobacteria bacterium (assembly GCA_031382085.1). Classification (GTDB taxonomy): domain Bacteria; phylum Pseudomonadota; class Gammaproteobacteria; order Steroidobacterales; family Steroidobacteraceae; genus UBA964. The sequence continues at coordinate 29,895 of JANMYM010000016.1, read as the reverse complement.
CGGATTCACACCAACAACAGCGCTAGTCGAAGCACCTGCGCCTGTTTCTGTTTCGCCCAAGGAACAATCGCCGCCAACCGTCGTGCCAAACCGGATTCCGGATTTCAAACTCGCGAATCGGGCGGGCAAGCTCACTTCCGTGCTGAGCTACGCCAAGCCGATCGTCATCTATAACTTCTGGGCAACCTGGTGTACGCCCTGCAGGCGGGAAATTCCGCTGCTCAACCAACTGCGTCGTGAGCGTGCACAAAGCGTTGAAGTGGTCGGCATTGCCGTGGACTTCCGCGATGCCGTGCTGAAATACGCTGACGAAATAGGCATCAGGTATCCGCTCCTCATAGGTGAGGAAGACGGTCTACAAGCGCTGGATGCGTTCGGTGTGCCCGGCGCATTCCCGGTCAGCGTCTTCGCCGACCAGGAAAAGCGCATCGTCATGGTGAAGCTGGGCGAATTGCATGCCGATGAGGCCGGGTTTATCCTTGACCGCATCGGCGACCTGAATGCCGGCCGTCTTGATATGGCCGGTGCAAAGCAGCAAATCTCGGCGAAATTGCAGGAATTTGCGCAGAATCGCGCCAAAGCCAAATCCGCCCCACCCGATGCGGCATCGCAACCACTCGATCGTGGCTAGTTCGCACCGTAATTAAAGAATTTTGACGACGATGTAAGCCAATTGGGCTACAGTTCGCCGATGGCACGCATTCTGTTGCTAAACGGACCCAATCTGAACCTGCTCGGGTCGCGCGAACCCCAGCTCTATGGTCACGACACGCTCAACGACATCATCCTGCGCTGTACGAATCTCGCGCGCGAGCTGGGCCATGAACTGCTGGCCTACCAGAGCAATGCGGAGCACGAACTGATCGCCCGCATCCATGCCGCAACGGCCGACCGCATTGCCTGGATCGTTTTCAACCCGGGTGGCTTCACACACACAAGCGTGGCACTGCGCGATGCGTTGTCGGGCGTGAAACTGCCTTTTATCGAAGTGCATTTATCTAACACTGCGGCGCGGGAAGACTTTCGCCGCCATTCCTATTTCTCCGACATCGCGGTGGGCAGCATCGTCGGACTCGGATCGCAGGGTTACGAACTCGCGCTGCGCGCCGCGGCCGCGCGTCTCAAAGCCGCCGGCTGAACTAATAATTCAAACTCGATTCAGGGGGACTTACTGGCATGGACATTCGCAAGGTCAAGAAGCTGATTGAACTGCTCGAGGAATCGGGCATTGCCGAAATCGAGATCAAGGAAGGCGAAGAATCCGTGCGCATCAGCCGCATGCCCAAGGCGCCAAGCTACGCACCGCAGGTTTATGCAGCCCCGATGGGCGGCCCACCCGAGGCGATGTCGCCGAGTGCCGCAGCCGCGGCGGCGGCGCCGGCCGCGGCCGCCGCGCCAGCGCGTAGCAACGAGCACGTGGTCACCGCACCCATGGTGGGCACTTTCTATGGCGCATCCGCGCCCGGCGCCAAGGCGTTCGTGCAGATTGGCGATCACGTGAAGATGGGCCAGACACTCTGCATCATCGAAGCCATGAAAATGATGAACCAGATCGAGGCCGACAAGGCCGGCCGCATCGCATCGATCATGGCCAAGAGCGGCGAGCCGGTGGAATACGGCCAGCCCCTTTTTGTCATTGAATAGCTCACCATGCTCGACAAAGTTGTTATCGCAAATCGCGGCGAAATCGCGCTACGCATACTGCGTGCCTGCCGCGAGCTCGGCATCAAGACCGTGGCGGCGCATTCGACCGTGGATGCCAGCCTCAAGCACGTTTTGTTAGCTGACGAATCGGTCTGCATCGGTCCGCCCGCGTCGTCAGCGAGCTACCTCAACATGCCGGCGATTATCAGCGCCGCCGAGGTCACGGATTCCGAGGCCATTCATCCGGGTTACGGATTCTTGTCGGAAAACGCGGATTTCGCCGAGCGTGTCGAACAGAGCGGCTTCATTTTCATAGGCCCAAAGGCCTCGGTGATCCGCGCGATGGGCGACAAGGTCTCCGCCATCAAGATCATGAAAGCGCATGGCGTGCCCTGCGTGCCGGGCTCGGGCGATCCGTTAGGTGCGGACACCGACGAGAACCTGCGCATCGCCAGGGAAATTGGCTATCCGGTCATCATCAAGGCCTCGGGCGGCGGCGGCCGCGGCATGCGCGTGGTGCACAATCCGGCCTCGCTGCCGAACGCGATCAACGTCACCAAGTCCGAGGCGCTGGCCGCGTTCAGCAACGACAGCGTCTACATGGAAAAATTCCTGGAGAAACCGCGCCACATAGAATTCCAGGTGTTAGCTGACAACTACGGCAACGTCGTGCACCTGGGCGAGCGCGACTGCTCGATGCAACGCCGCCACCAGAAAGTCATCGAGGAATCACCGGCGCCCGGCATCAGCAAGGCGCAGCGCGAACGCATGGGCGAATCCGTGGTCGCGGCCTGCAAGGCCGTTGGCTACCGCAGCGCCGGCACGCTGGAATTTCTCTACGAGAACGACCAATTCTTCTTCATTGAAATGAATACGCGTGTCCAGGTCGAGCACCCGGTCACCGAGCTTGTGACCGGCATCGACATCGTCAAGGCGCAATTGTTGATCGCCGCCGGCGAAAAATTGCCGTATGTGCAAAAAGATATCGAGCTGCGCGGCCACTCGATTGAGTGCCGCATCAATGCCGAGGACGCCAAGACCTTCATGCCGTCGCCGGGCCCGGTCAGGTTATGGCACGCGCCGGGTGGCCCCGGCATCCGGGTCGACAGCCATATCTACTCCGGCTATTCGGTACCACCCAATTACGATTCGCTGGTGGCCAAGATCATTTCCCACGGCGAAAACCGCGATGTCGCGATTGCGCGCATGCGCAACGCGCTGGCGGAACTCGTGGTCGAGGGCATAAGGACCAACACCGAACTGCATCGGGAGATTCTGGCTCATGCCGCGTTCCAGAAGGGCGGGCTGGATATTCACTACCTCGAGCGCCGCCTCGGCCTGAAGTAAGGCCGCAGCGCCGGGCGGTTGCGGCATCCCATGCCATATCTGCGCATCGACATCGATGTTGCCGCGGCCGATGCGCAGGCGGTCGAGGATCATTGCCTGGCGTTAGGCGCCGTCGCCGTCACGCTGGTAGATCAACGCGACGATCCTGTGCTTGAGCCGGCGCCCGGGGAAATCCGCCTCTGGCCCGCGACCTCGTTGCAAGCCCTGTTCAGCGCGGATGGCGCGGGGATGCCACCGGATTCCGCACGTTTGTTAGCTTCGCTGCGCGCACTGACAGGATTGTCCGCCGGCTGCCTGCACACCCAGCTGATCGAAGATCGCGTATGGGAACGCGAATGGCTGCGCGATTTCCAAGCCATGCAATTTGGCGCACGACTATGGATTGTTCCCGGTGGCATGGCCGTGCCTGCGGATGCCGCCGTCGTTGTGCATCTGGATCCGGGTCTCGCATTTGGCACCGGCACCCATCCGACCACCGCCATGTGCCTGCGCTGGCTGGATGCAGAGGTGACACCGGGGCAACGGGTAATCGACTACGGGTGTGGCTCCGGGATTCTGGCAATCGCCGCGCTGGCGCTGGGAGCCATGCACGCGCATGCGTTCGATATAGACCCGCAGGCGCTGCTGGCGTCCGACGAAAATGCGGCCCGCAATCAGCTCCGCGCCGCACTAACGATCGTGGCGTCGGCACGCGAGTTGCCGCAGGCCGATATCGTCATGGCCAACATCCTGGCGGGCCCGCTGGCCACGCTTGCGCCGGACCTGTCTGAACGGGTGCTGCCAGGCGGCAAAATCCTGCTGGCTGGGCTTCTGGCCGATCAGGTCGAGGAATTGCGCGCCGCTTACGCCCCCTGGATCGCGCTGCACGTCGCCTCGATGCAGGACGGCTGGGTACTGCTGACGGGACAGCGGCCGGTGAATACTGCACAATTTCGCCCATGATTACGGTTTGTCCGAAATGCGCATTGACATTGGCGGTAACCGCCGCCGATCTGCGCGTCGGCCAGGGGCAGGTACGCTGCGGCCGTTGTGCCGCCGTGTTCAATGCGCTGGCCGGGTTGACGGAAGATTTTTTCGAGGCTGTCGACCCCCAGCGCCGCGAATTCGACCCTACATCGACCGACGTGGCGGAGCACGTGGTGCACAGCAATCTGCAACCGCCACTCCCAGCACCAACTTTGGAACTACCCGCAGGCAACCTGGCGGAACCGGGGATTGATCTCTCTCCCGTGGTGACGCCGTTGGCGGACAACGCCACGAGCGCCGCAATCCCAGCGGACGATTTGCCGGGGCAGGACCCGCTGCCGCCAGCGGCCAACGATGCCAGCGCCGACACACCTCAATCCGCCAATGACGACCTGATTGATCCGGTGGTGGCGAATGATGTGTTAGAAGTCGACGTCGAATCGATAGTCGTGCAACCGGGCCAGGAGATATTGCCCTCGGAGGAGACCGCGCATCTCGATCTCGACCTAACGCCTCTGCAGGCATCCAGGCCGCGCAATTACTGGGCCCTGGGCAGCGTCGCACTGGCGTTGCTGTTAGGCGTCCAGGCAATCCACCACAACCGCAGTGCAATCGCGGCGCGCGACAACCTGCGTGGTCCGCTGCAGTCGCTATACGGGCTGTTCGGCGGGCAGCTGCAGCCGCAATGGAGCCCGGCGGCATTCGAGGTGCGGCGCCGCGGTGAAATGATTGCCGACAGCGACGGCGCCATGACGCTGCGCGCGACCGTGCAGAACACCGCCGCCAACAGTCAGCCACTGCCACTGCTGCGAGTGGTATTGCTGGATCGCTTCGGCGCGCGCATCGGCGCACGCGATTTGCTGCCGGGGGAATATCTGCCGGAGAACGTTGCGACCAACCTGTCCTACCTCGCTGCCGGTCAGCGGGTTGATGCCGAGGTGGCACTCGCCGATCCGGGCCCGGCGGCAACCAGCTTTGAACTTGACGCCTGCCTGCGGCTGGCGCCCAATCAACTGCAGTGCGCCAGTCACGCGGTTGTCAGGCCCTGACATGCTGCGTATTGGTTGCTACGCGCTGAGCGCGAATGTCGTACTCGCGCCGATGGCTGGCGTCACGGATCGGCCATTTCGCATCCTCGCGCGCCGGCTCGGTGCGGGGCTTGCGGCTTCGGAGATGCTGACATCGGATCAACGCCTCTGGCATACGGCCAAGAGCCGGCGGCGCATGGACCACAGCGGTGAACCCAGCCCGCGCGTCGTGCAGTTGGCTGGCGCTGATCCCGCACAGCTCGCTGAGGCTGTGCGAATCAATGTCGATCTCGGCGCTGAAATCATCGACATCAATATGGGTTGCCCGGCCAAAAAGGTCTGCAATCGCTTGTGCGGCTCGGCGCTGCTGCGCGACGAACTGCTTGTTAGCCAATTGCTGGAGGCTGCGGTGCGGGCGGTGCCATCGGCTGTGCCGGTGACGCTCAAGACGCGAACCGGCTGGGATCGGGAGCATCGCAATGGCGTCGCCATTGCGCGCATCGCCGAGCAGAGCGGCATCGCAGCGCTCGCCATCCACGGCCGCACGCGCGCCGATTTCTATGAAGGCGAAGCCGAATACGCAACCATTGCGGCAATCAAAGATGCGGTACGCATTCCGGTATTCGCCAACGGCGACATAACGACGCCGCAACAGGCAAGCAGCGTGCTGCAGCAAACCGCCGCGGATGGCGTCATGATAGGTCGCGGCGCGCACGGCGCACCCTGGATTTTTAGTGACATCCAGTTTTATTTGCTGCATGGCCGCAGCGCCCCTGCGAGGTCGCGCCGCGAGTTGCGTGATATCATGCTCGCGCATCTTGAAGCCATTTATGCGTTTTACGGCGAAGAACCCGGCGTCAGAATTGCGCGGAAACATCTCGGCTGGTATTTGCGCACTTTGCCGCCGGAGCCGGCGCTGCGACCCGCGCTGATGGCGGCGAGTTCGACCACGGCGCAGTTCGCAATGGCGCGGGCAGCGCTCGACGGCTGGGCGGGGGCGGACGCGCAGGCAGCCTGAATAGAATTTACTGACAATTTGCTAACAATAAGAAAATGCCAGCCATGCACAGCAGGACCGACCGTTCCAGGAGCATTGAATTGCCGCTGCGTCGCTACGCGGAACAGGTACTGACCGAATACTTCGCGCGCCTCAACGGACACACGCCTGCGGATCTGCATCAACTGGTGCTGCGCGAAGTCGAAGAGCCCCTGCTGCGCATCGTGATGGAGCGATCAGCCGGGAATCAAAGCCGCGCGGCCGCCATGCTGGGCATTACGCGCGCTACGCTGCGCAAGAAGCTGCGGCTGTTCGGACTAAGCTCCGCATGATGACGCCGGTCCGCCGCGCGCTGCTCTCGGTCTCGGACAAATCAGACCTGGAAACCTTCGCGCGCGCCCTGGCGGCGCGCGGCGTGCAATTGTTGTCGACCGGTGGCACGGCGCGCGCGCTGCAGGCTGCGGGCATACCGGTTACCGAAGTATCCAGCTATACCGGCTTTCCGGAAATCATGGACGGCCGGGTGAAAACGCTGCATCCACGCATTCACGGTGGCCTGTTAGGTCGCCGTGGAATCGACGAATCGATCATGCGGGAACATGGTATCGAACCAATTGACTTGCTGGTCGTAAACCTCTACCCCTTCGCCGCCATCGTGGCACAGCCCGACTGCAGCATTGCGGACGGTATCGAGAATATCGATGTCGGCGGTCCGGCGATGCTGCGGGCGGCGGCCAAGAATCACGAGGCCGTGACGGTCGCCGTGGATCCAGCGGACTACCCGGCCATACTCGATGAAATCGGCGCCAACAGCGGCTGCACCACGCCGGAGACACGACGGCGACTGGCCGCCAAGGCGTTTGCCCACAGCGCGCAATACGACACCATGGTATCGGCCTGGCTGTCGTCGATCTCGCGGCTAACAGACTCGCGGCAACAGTTCCCGGATGACCTGCCGCTGATGTTCTACAAGGTCCAGGACCTGCGCTACGGCGAGAATCCACACCAGCAAGCGGCGTTCTACCGCGATTTTCGCTACAGCGGTCCGTCGGTGACCAACGCGGAAATGCTGCAGGGCAAGGAACTGTCGTTCAACAATATCGCGGATGCCGACACCGCGATCGAGTGCGTGCGGCAGTTTATTGAACCGGCCTGCGTCATCGTCAAGCACGCCAATCCCTGCGGCGTCGCGCTGGCGGACACAGTCGCACGGGCCTACGACCGCGCCTATCGCACCGATCCAAGCTCCGCATTCGGTGGCATCATCGCTCTCAACCGGCCGCTGGATGCCGATTGCGCACGCATGATTCTCGAACGCCAGTTTGTCGAGGTGCTGGTGGTGCCTGCGATGGAACTCCACGTCCGCGCCGTTCTTGCCGAAAAACCTAACATCCGCGTGCTCGTGACCGGTGAATTGCAACCAGCGCAGGCCGACTGGCTGGACATCCGCAGCGTCACGGGCGGGCTGCTCGCCCAATCCCGTGATCTGAGCATGATCTCGGAGCAGCAGCTGCGCGTCGTGACCACACGCGCTCCCGACAAGGAACAACTCTCCGATCTGGCATTCGCCTGGCGCGTCGCGAAATTTGTGAAATCGAACGCCATCGTATTCGCGCGGAACCGCGCCACCATCGGCGTGGGCGCAGGCCAGATGTCGCGGGTTTACTCCACGCGCGTTGCAGCGATGAAGGCACGCGACGAAAACCTGGAGGTGCGCGGCTCGGTCATGGCATCGGACGCTTTCTTTCCGTTTCGCGACGGTATCGACGCAGCTGCGGAATTCGGTGTCATTGCCGTCATTCAGCCCGGTGGCAGCAAGCGCGACGACGAAGTCATCGCTGCGGCAAACGAGCACGGCATGGCCATGGTGTATACGGGCATGCGGCATTTCCGGCACTGATGGCCACGGGCATCAAGGTCCTGGTTATCGGCGGCGGCGGGCGCGAACACGCGTTCGCATGGAAGTGCGCGGCCTCGCCGCGCGTCGCAGAAGTCCTGGTGGCGCCGGGCAACGCCGGCACCGCGCGCGAGCCCGGGGTCCGCAATGTCGATGTCCAGGCCGAGGACATTCCCGGTCTGTTAGCTCTGGCGCACAGCGAACGCGTTGATCTGACCCTGGTGGGTCCGGAGGCGCCGCTGGTCGCGGGCGTGGTGGATGCATTCGAGGCCGCAGGAATGCCGTGTTTCGGACCGCGGCGGGCGGCGGCGCAACTCGAGGGCTCCAAGGCCTTCAGCAAGGAATTCCTGCGGCGCCACGGCATACCCACAGCCGCCTACCGAACCTTCACGCGCGACAGTTTTGACGCGGACTGGGTGCGGGCGCAGCGCACGCCCATTGTCGTGAAGGCAAGCGGCCTCGCTGCGGGAAAAGGCGTGATTATTGCCGGCACGACCGCCGCCGCCGTGGCCGCCGCGCGCGACATGTTTGCTGGCCGCTTTGGGGCCGCGGGCGCGGAGGTCGTGATCGAGGAGTTTCTCGACGGCGAAGAAGCCAGCTTCATCGTGATGGCAGACGGCCGAAATATTTTGCCTTTCGCCAGCTCCCAGGATCACAAGCGGCGCGACGACGGTGACCTCGGACCTAACACGGGCGGCATGGGTGCATATTCGCCCGCGCCCGTGGTCACACCGGCGGTCCACGATCGCGTGATGCGTGAGATCATCGAGCCGACCATCCGTGGGCTCGCGGCCGACGGCATGCCATACACCGGTTTTCTGTACGCCGGGCTCATGATCGCGGCCGATGGCGCGCCCTCGGTGATCGAATTTAATTGCCGCTGCGGCGATCCCGAAACCCAACCGATGATGGCGCGCCTGCGCTCTGACCTGACAGTGCTGTGCGCGGCGGCGCTGCAGGGCCGGCTCGACAGCGTCAGCGCCGACTGGGATCCACGCGCCGCGCTGGGTGTGGTGCTGGCGGCCGGCGGCTACCCGGACACTGCCAGCAAAGGCGCCACGATTTCCGGCCTCGACCAGGCGGCGGGCATGCAAGGAAAGGTCCTGCACGCCGGAACCCGGCTCGCGAACCCGGCGGATGCTAACAGCACGGTGCAGACGAACGGTGGCCGCGTGTTGTGCGCCGTCGGACTGGGCGCGACTGTTGCAGACGCGCAGCTACAGGCCTACGCACTTTGCGGCGCGATCAGCTGGGAAGGAATGCGCTACCGGCGCGATATCGGCTACCGGGCCGTGGCGCGCGAACGCGCGGCAAACTAATGCGTTGCCGCGCTAGAAACTGACGCGGAAAAACACTTCCGGTCCGCTGGCTTCGAGCTTGAAGCGGCCCGGATCATTCACATCCGACGAATCGGCGTTGATATTGATCATCGTGTAGCCCAGGCCGAACGCGACATTCGGACGCCAGCGATACTGGGCGTCGAAGTGATAATCGCTGAATTCGCCGTTGACGGCGCCGACATTGACACTCAGCAGCTGCGCGCGCGCAGTAACCGCCCAGCGACGCGAAATGCGCCATGCACCGTCAATCGCCAGCGATGGCAGTACGGTTACCACATGGCCCTTCTCGCGGATCCGCCGCGCGGTGATCTCGGCTTCGCCGTCGGCATCGGCAACATGCAGTCCCAGACCTGCGCCAGCCTCGTATTTCTCGCGGTGGAAAAAAGACCAGGTATAGGTAAACCCTAACAGGCGGATATCCGTGTTCGATTCGACACGATCGTTGACATTGTAGGTGGTCGTGTCAAATTGGATCGGCCGCGTCAGACGCCGATCGCCGAAACGCGATAGCTTGAAATAGTCAACCCTGAGCCGGTGGTTATCGCGCAGGCGAAATCCAAGTTCCATGCGCCCCTGATCGATCTTGTCGTCGTAACCGAGGTCGTCCTCGGCGCTGACCTCGGTTCCGGCCTGCGTTACGGTCGGATCCTTGCGCGCGAACGTCGTTATTCCGGCACTGAAATAACTGCCGCGAATGTAAAAGTGATCGTTGATGGGACTCTGAATTTCCCGGGGTCCCTTGCTCGGCGCCTGCGCTACCGCAAGCGCCGGTAGCGCAAGCAAACAGACCGCTAGGTGCCGCATTTTGATCCCCGCGAAGTGCACGTCAGCGCTTCATCGCCTCAAAGAAATCGGCGTTCGACTTCGTGTCCTTCATCTTGTCGATAAGGAACTCGATCGCTGCGAGTTCATCCATGGGATGCAGGAGCTTGCGCAGAATCCAGATCTTTTGCAGCTCCCCCGGCTCGGTGATCAGCTCTTCCTTGCGGGTGCCGGAACGATTGATATTCACGGACGGGAACACACGCTTTTCCGCGACGCGCCGGTCGAGGTGAATTTCGCTGTTACCCGTGCCCTTGAACTCTTCGTAAATGACATCGTCCATTTTGGAGCCCGTGTCGATCAGCGCTGTCGCAATAATGGTCAGCGAGCCGCCCTCCTCGATGTTGCGGGCGGCGCCAAAAAAGCGTTTCGGCCGCTGCAGGGCATTGGCATCCACGCCTCCGGTCAGCACCTTGCCGGAACTCGGCACCACGGTGTTGTAGGCACGCGCCAGACGGGTGATCGAATCTAACAGAATCACGCAGTCCTTCTTGTGTTCAACCAATCTCTTGGCTTTTTCTATCACCATTTCGGCGACCTGAACGTGACGCGATGCCGGTTCGTCAAAGGTCGACGAAACCACCTCGCCCTTGACGGTGCGTTGCATTTCCGTCACTTCTTCCGGACGTTCATCAATCAGCAGCACGATGAGATAGACCTCGGGATGATTGGCAGTGATCGCGGTTGCGATGTTCTGCAGCAACATCGTCTTGCCGGCCTTGGGTGGCGACACGATCAGGCCGCGCTGACCCATGCCGAGGGGCGCCACCAGGTCGATCACACGTGCGGTGATGTCTTCGGTGGAGCCGTTGCCGCGTTCGAGCTTCAGTCGACGGGTCGGGTGTAACGGTGTCAGGTTCTCGAATAGGACCTTGTTACGTGCGCTGTTCGGCGAGTCGTAATTGATTTCGCCGACCTTCAGCAGCGCAAAATAACGCTCACCATCCTTCGGCGGGCGGATCAGGCCTGAAATGCTGTCGCCAGTCCGCAGATTGAAGCGCCGTATCTGTGACGGAGAAATGTAGATATCGTCCGGGCCAGCGAGGTAGGAACCGTCCGGCGAGCGCAGGAAACCGAATCCGTCCTGTAGAATTTCCAGCACGCCATCGCCATATATCGGCGCGCCGTCTTTGCCCTGTGCTTTCAGGATGCCGAAAATGATGTCCTGCTTGCGCGAACGACCCATATTCTCGACGCCCAGCGAATTGGCCATATCCATCAGTTTGTTGATGGGCATGCTCTTCAGCTGGTTGAGGTTCATCGACTTGCGCGATTGCGCCAGCTCCTCGGGGCTGATGATTTCGGCGTCCTCGCCGGAATCGATGAACGGAGTCTGGTCCGGGATCATGTCATCCGGGAGCCTGTTGCCGTGATTACCGCGGTTGCCGTGACCGCCACCACCACCACCGCCGCCGCCATGCCGCGGACCCTTGTTAGGCCGGTTACGACCGCCCTGATTGCCAAGATAGCCCCTCACAGGTTGCTATCCAGAAATGCGGCCAGTTGCGATTTTGACAGCGCGCCGACCTTCTGCGCTTCCACCGTGCCGTTCTTGAAGAGGATCAGCGTGGGTATGCCACGGATGCCAAATTTCGGCGGTGTCTGTGGGTTCTCGTCGATATTGAGCTTGGCGATGCGGAGTTTGTCTTTGTACTCCGTCGCCATTTCATCGAGGATGGGGGCGATCATCTTGCAGGGACCGCACCACTCAGCCCAGAAGTCCAGCAGGACGGGCTTGTCGGATTGCAGGACATCGGATGCAAAGCTGGCATCCGACGTATGAACGATTAGCGAATTACTCACGCTGTGAAATCTCCGTTTTGATAACGAGTTAGTTAGGTTGCGGGCTTCCGGTGTGAATTACCGGTGAGAACGCCCAAATGAAAGTCCTGACAAGAACGCTGGGTAAAGGGTTAGACTTAAGTAGCCTTGGAAACGAGACGGAACGCCCCGTTGGTGACTGTATTTTTAGCCGGTCGCCCTTCGATTTGCAAGCACCCTGTTCAAACCCACGGATTTATCAACGTTTTTTGTCAATAAGATGTCCGACGATAGCCATTTATCAGAACTGAGATTCGATGCCCTGAGCCTGCACCCCGATGTCATGCGCGGGGTCGAAAGCGCCAAGTTTACCCGCTGCACGCCGATCCAGGCCCAGACTTTGCCGCCTGCACTGCTGCGCCGCGATGTGGCAGGCCAGGCGCAAACCGGCACCGGCAAGACCGCAGCATTTCTCGTGGCCCTGTACCAGAATTTGCTAACAAGCCAGACTGACGAGCGCCGGCCGGCTAACGCTATACGCGCGCTGGTGGTTGCACCGACCCGCGAGCTGGCGGTGCAGATTCACAAGGATGCCGAGGCCCTGGGTCAATTCACCGGTCTGCGCCAGGCGGTGGTGTTTGGCGGCGTGGACTATGAGAAACAGCGGACCCAACTCGCCAACGGCGTGGACGTGCTGATTGGCACGCCCGGCCGCATCATCGACTACTTCAAGCAGCACGTTTTTGACATGCGGCATGTGCAGGTCGTGGTGCTTGATGAGGCGGATCGCATGTTCGATCTTGGCTTCATAGCCGACATCCGCTTTCTGCTGCGGCGCATGCCGCCGCCGGATCGGCGCCAGTCCATGTTGTTTTCCGCCACGCTGTCGCAGCGCGTGCTGGAACTCGCCTACGAGCACATGAACAGCCCTGAGCTGGTGCGCATCGAGCCGGACAAGATGACGGTCGACCGCGTGCGCCAGGTCATCTATTACCCGTCGATGGAAGAAAAAATCCCTTTGCTGGTGGGTCTGCTGCGCAGGGCGGAAGCGCATCGCACCATGATTTTTGTAAACACCCGGCGCATGGCCGAACGACTCGAAGAAACGCTGCGCGCAAACAGTATCAATGCGCAGGCATTGTCCGGCGATGTGCCGCAGAACAAGCGCCTGCGTTTCCTCAAGAGTTTTCATGAAGGCAGCCTGGCAGTCCTGATCGCAACCGACGTCGCGTCACGCGGACTGCACATTCCGGATGTCAGTCACGTTTTCAACTTCGATCTGCCACAGGACCGGGCCGACTACGTTCACCGCATCGGCCGCACCGCGCGCGCCGGCGCTGAAGGTGATGCCATCAGCTTTGCCTGCGAAGAATATGCCGTAGCACTGCCGGAAATCGAAGACTACATCGGCCACAAGATCCCCTTTGAACCGATCACCCCCGATTTGTTAGCCGAGATCAAGCGCCCGCTGCGAGATCCTAACGCCCCGCCGCGCGAACGCGCGCCGCGGTTCGACCGCCCCGGCGGCGCGGGTCGTGGTGGCGGTGGCGGCCGGCGCGGTGGCGGCAGTGGCGGGCCCAGCCGATCATCGTCCGGTGCCCGTAGCAGCCGCGCACGCGGCGGGCCGCGCTAAGCTAACAAATCGCTGACACCGCGAATCGGGACAAACGCCGAGCGGTCGCCATCATGGTAGGGACTCAGTCCACCGCCGCTGTCCGGCGCAGTGACGATTGCCAGCGCGGCGATACCGGCACGCGCGCCGGCACTCAACACGGTGGGGCTGTCGTCCACGAACAGGGCGCGCTGCAGGTCAAATTTTTCCCGGGCGCGCAGCTGTTGCCAGAAACGCGGATCTTCTTTCGGTGCGCCGAAGGAATGCGAGCTGTAGGCGGCATCTAACAAATCCAGCACCTGGGTTTGCTCGTGCTTCAGCGCCAGAATGGCCGGGTGGGAATTGGTGCACAGCACCGCGCGTTTGCCCATGCGACGGATCGCTAACAGGAACTCTCGCGCGCCGGCCAGCCAGTAAATGCCGCCGGCCATTTCGCGATGCAGGGCTGCCAGGTCCAGCTCCAGCTCGCGCGACCAGAAATCGATGCAATACCATTCGAGTTTGCCGCGCCAGTGGCGAAATTTAGGCGCCAGTTCCGCCTCTGCGGCCGCCAGCGACAGCTTGCGCGCCGCCGCATAACGCCTCGGCACCTCAGCCATCCACAGGCGATTGTCGAACGCCAGGTCCAGCAAAGTGCCATCCAGATCCAGCAGTACCGTGTCGATCCGGGTCCAATCTGGAAAAGGTGAAAGTTGGGTCATGGCGGGCGCCTATGATACCTGCCCGTGATCTTTGATCTGCACACCCATAGCCATTATTCCGATGGCCTCCTGTCGCCGGCGCAACTCGCCGCGCTCACTGCTGAGCGCCGGGTGGATCTGATTGCGCTCACCGACCATGACACGATTGCCGGCTGCGAGGAGATGCGGGCCGCCTGCACCCGCCACAAACTGAAGTTTGTCGCCGGCGTCGAATTGTCATGCAGCTGGCGGGGCCAGACCCTGCACGTGCTGGGCCTGGCGATCGATTGCGGCCATGGGCCGTTGCACCGGCATCTCGAGGGCCTGTTGCAGCTGCGCCGCGAGCGCATGCACCTGATTGCCGAACGGCTGATGCGGCGTTGCGGCGCAGAGTTCGGTTTGTTAGCCGACGAAGTCGCAAGGTCAGTGCCCGTGCCGACTCGCATGCACCTGGCGCGCGAACTGGTGCGCGCCGGGCATTGTGAGCACACGGGCTTTGCCTTCAGGGATCTGCTGGCGCGTGGCCGCCCGGGTTATGCACCGAGCCATTGGCCCGACCTGCAAACGACTTTACAGGTCATCGGCGCTGCCGGCGGGCAGGCCGCACTGGCCCATCCGCATCGTTACAAATTGTCGTCCGGGGCACTGCGCAGCCTGGTGGCCGAGTTTGCCCAGTCCGGCGGGCGGGCCCTGGAATGCAGCAGCGGACCTACCAGCCCCAATGATGTCGCACGTCTTGCGAGCCTGGCAGCTGCGCATGGTCTTTTGTTATCTGCCGGTTCCGATTTTCACGATCCGGCGAATCCATGGAATACGCCGGGACGGTTCGCTAAGCTACCGGCCGGCGCCGAACTGCTGGCATCGTATCTCGATAAAACGCATGGATGAGCCCGAAGACAATGTCGACCGCGAACTTTTCAGGAATATTGAAAAGCTGCGGCAACTGCGCATAGAGCATCGCGACCTGGATGAAGTCATCGCGCGCCTGATCATGGATCCCGGGGCTAACGAACTGCAGATCAAGCGGCTCAAGAAGCGTAAGCTGATGCTAAAGGACCAGATTACCCGCGTGGAAAGCCAGTTGATTCCTGACCTTAACGCGTGAATGAGATTGCGCAAATGACTAACGACAGTAGCGGTTTTTGGATGCAGCTCACCCGTCCCGAGGTATTGGGCGAACTGATCGCCATTGTGACTGCGATCCTGCTGGCCATTATTTCCTCACGGATCATGGTCGCGTGGCATCGCCGCCATGGCCGCCGGCTGATGGGCACCGGTTGGAGCGCACGCCTGCTGGAATGCGCCACCCTGCTCGCCCCCTATCTTGTTGCGCTGGTTTTACTAACAATCACACAGTGGGCATTGCGCAAAGCCGCGGTGGACGTTGCCACGCTGGATGTCGCCATTCTGCTGATCGCGGCGCTGGTCGCTGTGCGTCTGGGTGTCTATATCATCAGGATGCTGGTCGGCCCCGATTCCTGGGTAAAAGCCTGGGAATCCAGGCTGACGTTATTCTTGTGGCTGGCAGCTACATTCGAATTGCTGGGCTGGTTTAATCGCATCGAGTCAACGCTCGACGCGATCGATCTGCTGCCCGGCAAAGCGACCTTCACGCTGTGGTCGCTGCTGAAGGGCATCGTCGTGGTCACCGGATTCGTCATTGTCACTAGCGTGATTGCGCGCGCGATCGAGCAGCGCGTGATGACGGTCGCGTCACTGGCTCCGTCGACACGTATCGGCATTGCCAAATTTTCCCAATTCTTTCTGATCAGCCTCGGCATCTTGCTGGGCATCAATGCCGCCGGCGTCGACCTCACGGCACTGACCGTGCTGACAGGCGCAATCGGCTTCGGTCTTGGTTTCGGCCTGCAGGCGATTGCCAGCAACTTTGTCAGCGGCTTTGTGCTGTTGATGGATAAATCGATAAAACCAGGCGACGTCATCAGCTTCACCGGGCACACCGGCACCAGCACTGAAAATTTCGGCTGGGTCCAGGAATTGCGCGGCCGCTATGTCGTGGTGCGCGACCGCGACGGCGTCGAGACACTGGTGCCTAACCAGAACCTGATCACCAACTCGGTCATCAACTGGAGCTATTCCGACCAGCGGGTGCGACTGCGTTTGCCGGTGCTGATCAGTTATGACGACGATCCGGAACTGGCCCTGGGTCTGCTGATCGAGGCGGCCAGCAGCCACCCCCGCATACTCAAGGACCCGCCACCGGTGTCGCGCTTGTTAGCATTCGACGACTACGGCATGCGCCTCGAGGCGCGGTTCTGGATTCGCGATCCGATGAACGGCGTCAACAACATCCGCTCTGACATCAACCGGGTCATCTGGCGCCTGTTTCGCGAGCATGGCATCAAGATTCCGGTTGCGCAGCGCGAGATTCGCATTCTCAATTCGCCGGGTAGCGCTGCGCCCGCAGCCGCGATGACCGCGCAGGCCGATCTCGATATGACGATGCGGATGCGAGCCCCTATCAAGCCGTCCACGGAAGATTGAGCGGATGGGCTACACGCTCGCCGGCCTTGCAATCGACGATCGCTGCCTGGAATTCCGCTACGTGCGTTCAGCGGGCCCGGGCGGACAGAATGTCAACAAGGTAGCGACGGCTGCACAGCTACGTTTCCATTTCATGGACTGCGATGCGCTCAACCACACGGTTCGCTCCCGTCTGTTAGCTATCGCTGGCCAGCGCCTGGCTGGCGGCGTCGATATCCTGATCGTAGCGCGCGAACATCGCACGCAGGAACAGAACCGCGGCGCGGCGTTGCGCCGGCTGGAAGAATTGCTGCACAAGGCGCAGCACGTGCCTAAAATCCGGCGCCCCACCAGGCCCGGACGCGCTGCCAAGGAACGCCGCCTGGACCACAAGACGCAGGCCGGCCGGCGCAAGAAAATGCGCTCAAGGGTCAACGCGTTCGATTGAACCTCAGGTACGCAACCGGTCCGCGAGCTTGTCTAACAATTTGCTGAACGTGGAGGTACCGGCCTTGGCTGCGGCACGTCTGCCCGGCAGGTTCACGCGTTCGCCCCTGCCGTTGTCGATACTGAGCTGGCTCGCACCCAGAATTTCCAGAGTCTCCTCGAGCGTACGATTCGCACCCGAGCGCGCCGCGCCGCGCTGCAGTACGCGCGCTGCTGCAGCCGCGGGTTTGGCGTTGCCCGCGGCGGGCTGCACCACGGGTTGGGCCAGGGGTTTCGGCGCAGGCTGCGCTGCAGGATTGCCGGCCGCTGGCAGCAGCTTGATTTCGTCGCCCTGCGATTCTGTGCCATGGCGGACCGGCGATGTCTTATCGACATCGATGCCACCGGTGGCATCGGCCTGGGAGCGCTCACGGTTGCTAACAGGCACGACGGCAACCGACTTGAATTCGGCGCGAACATACTGTGCAACCTGCTTGGCCGAAAGCACATCGGAGAAAAAGCCCAGTCGCAGGCCGTACCAACGGCGCCCTTCGAACTGGCAACCGACCGTGTACAGGGTGTATGCGCGGAAGATCGCCAGCGGCGGGATGTTGCGTATGTCAATTGGCGTCGGCGACCACTCCAACTGCACCGCAAACGGCACCGGGAGATTCCTGCTCAGATCCTTGCGCAATGCGTGCAACGAATGCTCATCCAGCTTGTGAAGCATGGGCACGTCGCTGTACAACTGCGCGTCCGGGGGCGTGGTTGCTGGCCCACGCTCGATTATTCGCATGACCTGACTGTCGGACAATTCGCGGGCAGTGCCCGGCAGGTCGGCTGGCGCGGCCGTAGACGCAACCGGCTGGCTGTTAGCGGGTTTGGGCGGCGACAACACCGGCGGTGGCGCGCTGGGACGCTGAATCTGCACCACCTCGGGCGCGACACCGCGTACTGCCGAAGCGCTCAAGTCATCCGCGACCGGCATTGTGTCGTTCGACTTCGCCAGCGCACGATGCAAACCGGTCTCCGCGGGATTGTCAGATGCGGTTGCCGCTGCGGTCGCGGTTGCCGAACCGGCTGCGTTGTTGCCGCGCAGTTTCTTGCCCGGCGCCTCGCTGACCCAGGCACCGGGATAAACGGACCTGACAATTGTCAGTAGCTGCTCGGCTTCTGCACGGGCAGCAAAATATCCCATATGCAGGCGAAAGCGCTCGCGGCCGTCTTCGCGTCGGCGGCTAACAAAAAAAGTAAAGCGTTCGAGTTCCTTGAATGCTGGCCGCACCAGGGACATCGGCGTGGTGGACGAACACAGGTTGATGACCAATTGCTCGGCACCGGTCGCGGTGGCGAGCAATGCATCCCCTGCCAAAAAAGCAGCTGGCTGATTCATAGCGCAATTTCCCCGGTCAAACCTGTGCAATGCGGATGCACGGCCGGGGTGAAGTTTGGCCGCAGGCGCGTGGATCGGCTGTGCCTCAGGTCTCAGTCGTCAGGAGCGACATTGCCGCAGTATTTGCCGCATTCGACATAACAAAAGGGCATTTAACAGATGCCGGCAGCCTGAGCGCGAATCAATGCAGTTTCAGTGTGCCCTTCTCATCGAACGGGATACTGCGCAAGATTCCCGAGGCCAGCGCGACTTTGCCATGAATGCTGTATTCGATAGCATCGGACGGGCCGCCGCGATTGCCTCCCAGGACCCGCACCAACATGCCCGCCATGTTAGCGGTCACAAACATGTCGAACTCGGCCTCGCCCATGCGCGGCACGGTGAAACTGTCAGCGGTCATGCCGTGCCCGAATTCTTCACCGGCAACATCGATCGCGTAGGTGATGCCCTTGACCGCCAGTTCACGATCGTTCGGGTTCTGCACGCGCATCCGGACCCTGAGACGCTGCTCCAACAGGTCGCCCCTGACGAGCTGCGCATCGACCAGCGACAGCCGGGGAGTTTCCATGCGGCCACCCAGCGCGCCGCAGCTGGCAAGCAAGGTGCCAGCCGCGAGAACCGCGAGCGTTCTTTGTAACGCCAACACAAGACCTCCGTTAGAGTCGGACCGACTGTAGCAGACTTGGCTGAACCTAAGGCTTAGCGACCGATCGCAGTAATCAGACCCGGCCAGACACCGCAAGTTCACCATGCAATTGTCGGGCGAGTGCCCCGGTCAACGCCTGGTCGGGAAGCTGCCAGCGCCAGTTGCCGTCCGGCCGGCCCGGCGTGTTGTAGCGCGCCGCGCTGCCAAGATCGAGCAGGTCCGGAACCGTCAGTACTGCAAGCGCGGCCCGAGACTTGAGCAATTCATGGCGCATGGCGGTCGCCAGATGCCCCGGCGCCACGCCAAACCGGGCACAGGCACGACGCAAGGTCTCACTATCGAGACCTAACACCCAGCCCGGCGTCGTATCGTTGTCGTGGGTACCGAGATAGGCCACCGAGTTCGCACGAAAATTCTCGGGCAGGTGCAGATTACCTGGATCGCCGTCGAAAGCGAACTGCATGACATGCATGCCGGGCAGCGCAAACTGATCGCGCAACGCGTGCACATCCGGCGTGATCTCACCCAGGTCTTCGGCGATGAAAGGCAGCTGCGGGAAATCGGTGCGCACGGCGGCCAGGAAATCTGCGCCGGGCGTCGCCCGCCAATGCCCCGCGCGCGCAGTGCCCGAGCCGGGCGCCACCACCCAGTGCGCGGCCAGCGCCCGAAAGTGGTCGATGCGCAGCCAGTCGCAGCGCTGCAGTGCGGCGCGTATCCGGCGGCGAAAATGCACGAAGCCATTGGCGCTCGCATAATGCCAGTCGTAAACCGGGTTGCCCCACAACTGGCCATCGGCCGAGAAATAGTCCGGCGGCACTCCCGCTAACAAAGCCGGCCTGCCGTGCGAATCCAGCACGAATTCGCGGCGATGAACCCAGACATCGACCGCGTCCGGGGAGACGTACATGGGCAGATCGCCGATCAACCGGACGCCGCACCGCTGCGCGTAGGCTCGCAATGACCGCCAGGCCTGTTCGAACGCAAGCTGTTGCAGCTCGACCGCGCGGATCTCGGTGGCTAACAAAGCCTTCGCAAAAGACAGCCGGTCCGTGTCGCGATCCCGCAGCCCGGCAGGCCAGTCAGCCCAACTTGGCCCATGGCGGCTCGCCAGTGCCTCATACAGCGCGAAGTCCGGCAGCCATTCGCTGTTATCGGACCTGAAGCGCTCAAGGCCGTGGCCATCGGCAGGATTGGCTGCGGGCAGCAGCGCGGCATTGCCGGCAAAGTCCGACCGTACCCAGTACGGCGAGGCGTCGGATCCGACCGGGCCTAACGGCAGCATCTGCCAGACGCGGAACCCTGCCGCGGCCAGCCAATCGACAAATTCATACGCGCGCGCACCCAGCGCGGCTTCGCCCAGGGCGGCTGGATGCAACAGCACGCCCGCTGCTCGGTGGCCGCCTGTCAATGCACGCTCAACCATCCGCTCGACGCATGCTGCCGCCGCCTTCCACGACGCCGCTCTGCGCAACGACGACGCGCGACAGTGGCTGTGCCAGCGACGCCGGCGGCTCCTCGCCTAACAATCGGTACAGTGCTGTCAGCTGCCGGCGGTACAGCTGATCAAAACTCGCGACTGCCTCGGCGGAGTTGTAGTCGCCGAGCCACCAGAACCAGTCGGAACTCTCACACTGCGCCAATTGGTGTTCCGCCGCGGCCAGCTGCCCTGCTGACAGACGTCCCGACGCGCGCGCCGCATCGAAGCGGCCTTTTGCGGCGCACAGCAGCTCCCAGGCCTGATTCTTGTCGGCATCGCCCATCCAGGTGGACAAGGTGCCGTGCACCCAGCTGCCGGCCACGAGCTGTGTCAGCACTGCCGGCACAGCCGCGCGCTCGCTGGCTGCGGACAGCGTGGTCAATTCCAGCCGCGGGTTGTCCGCCAGCCGGCGATAGAGCGCATCCAGAAACCAGTAGCCGTTGTCCGGGTAGTGTTCCCAGGCGTTTTCGCCGTCGAGCGCGATCAGCACGCAGCGGCCCGCATCAGCGCGATACAAATCGGCCAATTTCGTTAGCTCATGATCGAGATGTGCCGCCGCATCATCGCCGTGCCAGTCGGAATACTGAAACCCGATCAGGTCCGACAACCTGTCGCTGCGAAAGAAACAGTGCAAGCGCGCATCGCGCAGCCGCCAGGGCTGGTCAAAGCCCGCCTCGCCCAGCTCCGAATGGCCGGCCGCCAGCGACGCTCGCAATACATTGGCGCCGGACGCTGCCCACTCAAAACCGCGGCTGTCCAGGAGTTCGAGCGTGGCGCGGCTGATCGCTCCCTCCGCGGGCCAACAGCCCTTGGGCCTAAAGCCAAACTCGGCGCTGAACCGCCGGATGGCCTCGTCCACATGCCACTGCGCGCGCTCAGCGCCGCCCGCATAGCCACTCGTTTGCGGCAGTGCCAGCTCAGGCTGGGATTCGCGCGCGGCGCCAAAATCCTGCAGCAGCGGCAGGATCGGATGCGAATACGGCGTGACACTCAGTTCGATGCGGCCCGCTTCGGCCAGTCGACGCCAGCGCGGCAGAATGCCGGCAAGCGTATCGGCGATCAGCGTTAGCAGCATGCGCCGATCGGCAGCATCGAAATCACGTTCCCTGGCCATCAAGCGCCTAACAACCAGGCTGTCACGCCGCAACACCTCGCCACACCAGGCGAGGTGGTACCAGACCGCAATATCCCGCAGCAGCGCATCGCTGACGTAACCTGCCTGCGACTCGTCGCCAAAGGACTCGGCAATGGTCGCAAGCGCCTGATAGGCTGGAAAGCGCTCGATCATGCGTCGTTTCTGGGCGCGCAGACAAGCTCGCAAGGCACCGACCCTGGCGGCAGGCGCCTCGGGCAACGCCTGTTCCGTTAGCAACGCCAGCACCGGGTCGGCAACCGGCGCACCCAGGTCCAGGTGGCGCCGCAGCATCCGCACATAGTCATTGAGCTGTTCTATCAGCACCGGCGTCACATTGATTACCGCGCGCGCCGCCGGATTGGCTTCGAGGTGCGCGGCCATGTCGGAATAGTCCTTGAGGCCGTGCAGGTAGGTCCAGGGCAGCGCGTACTCGCCGCTGAGCGCATCGCGGTAGTGCGGTTGATGCATGTGCCATAGCAGCACCACGGGCAGGCGCCCGCGCGAATCGAGATTCATTAATCGCAGCCCATCAATCAGCTGCTGCGCAACATGTCGGGCGTTACCAGAATCACGCCTTTTTCCGTTACTTCATAGCGCTGGCGATCGGCCTCGAGATCAACGCCAATCTGCGTGTTTTCGGGAATCTCGCAGCCCTCATCGATGATGGCATTGCGGATCGTGCACTGTTTGCCGATATGCACGTTAGGCATGATGACGGAGCGGGTGATCTGGGAGCCGTCTGCGACGCGCACATTGGAAAACAGCAACGAATTTCGCACCAGCGCGCCCGAGACGATGCAGCCGCCGGCGACCATGGAATTAATTGCCGCGCCAATGCGCTCGCCGTCGTCAAGCACGAATTTCGCCGGTGGCTGCTGCACCTGGTAGGTCCAGATCGGCCATTCCTCATCGTAGATATTGAGCTCCGGATTGACCGCAACGAGCTCGATGTTAGCTTCGTAAAACGCATCTATCGTGCCGACATCGCGCCAGTAATTCTGCGCGCGCGTCTTGACGTCCTGGAACGGATACGCGAATACCTGTTTGTCGGCGATGCAACCGGGAATGATGTTCCTGCCGAAATCATGCGCGGAGCTGGCGTCGGCTGCGTCTGCTAACAGCAATTTCTCCAGCAGACGCGTGTTGAAGACGTAAATGCCCATGGAAGCGAGCGCCACGTCAGGCCGGCCCGGCATGGCGTCCGGTTCCGCGGGTTTTTCGGCAAACTTGATCACGCGATTCCATTCGGTGGTTGTCATCACGCCGAAGCCGCGCGCCTGTTCGCGCGGCACCTCGACGACGCCGACCGTCACATCCGCGCCTTTTTCCACGTGGTACGCGATCATCGGACCGTAGTCCATCTTGTAGATGTGGTCACCGGCGAGCACCAGCACATGCTTGGGCCGATGCGCGAGTATCCAGTCGATGTTCTGGTACACCGCATCCGCGGTGCCGCGATACCAGTGCTCACCCAACTGTTGCTGTGCGGGACTCACTTCGACAAACTCGCCGAACTCACCGCGCAGAAAACCCCAGCCGCGCTGGATGTGCTGAATCAGGGACTGCGACTTGTATTGCGTTAGCACGCTGATCTGGCGGATGCCCGAATTCAGGCAATTCGACAATACGAAATCGACGATACGGAACTTGCCGCCGAATGGCGTGGCCGGTTTGCAGCGGTGCGCGGTCAGGCCTTTGAGGCGCTCGCCGCGCCCGCCCGCCATGATGACGGCCAGCGTGCCGCTTGTCAGGCGGCTGACGTAACGACCAGAGGAAGCTCGGGCTGGTTGTTTCGGCATAGAGCCTATATAAGCATAAGCACCTTACGATGTCCTCGCCCGAAACCAAACTTCTGCAGTCTCTAGCGCCGGATCTTGCGCGGCTGGCCGACGCCCGACACCATGACCCGCATGGCGTGCTGGGTCTGCACCGTCATGGCGCAGATTGCGCCGTGCTGGCACATATTCCGAGCGTAAATTCAGTCGCATTTGATGGTCAGACCGCGAGCCGCATTGGCGACAGCGATTTTTTTGTCTGGTACGGCGCGCCCGGCGTCCTGCCAACGCATTACACGGTCAGCTGGCGCGGCGCGGACGGCCGTGAACATTCGCAAGTCGATCCCTACAGTTTCGCATCACAAATAGGCGATGCGGATCTCGCGCAATTCACGCGCGGCGAGCACGACTCGGCGTGGCGTATTCTGGGCGCGCAGGTCACAGTCATTGACGGCGTCAGCGGCACGCAGTTTGCGGTCTGGGCTCCCGGTGCCGAGCGTGTTAGCGTCGTTGGTAATTTCTGCCTCTGGGACGGGCGCCGCTACCCGATGCGCAATCGCGGCGCTGCCGGTGTCTGGGAAATTTTCCTGCCCGGGATTCAGGCGGGCGAAGCCTACAAGTTTGAGATCCGTGGCCGCCGCGACGGCAGCGTGAACCTCAAGAGCGACCCGTTTGCGCGGGCCAGCGAGCTGCGACCGGCCACCGCGTCCATCATCGCAGCACCCGCCAGGCATCACTGGCGCGATGGCGCCTGGCGCAAAGCGCATCGTCAGCAGCAATGGCTGAACGCGCCGCTCAGCATCTATGAAGTCCACCTGGCCTCGTGGCGCCGCGGCCCGCATGGTTTGTTAGATTACCGTGCGCTGGCGGCGCAGCTGATTCCCTATGTCACGCGCCTTGGCTTCACGCACATCGAGTTGCTGCCGATTACCGAGCACCCGCTCGATGATTCCTGGGGCTACCAGACGACCGGCTATTTCGCGCCCACTGCGCGCCACGGCGGCGCGGATGAGCTGCGCTACCTCATCGACGCCTGCCATCGCGCCGGCATTGGCGTACTGCTCGACTGGGTGCCCGGTCATTTTCCGCGCGATGCCCATGGGCTTGCCAATTTTGATGGCAGTGCCTGCTACGAATATGCGGATGCCGACCGCGCCGAACACAAAGACTGGGGCACGCTGATATTCAATTACGAACGGCATGAGGTGCGCTCGTTCCTGCTTTCCAGCGCCTGTTACTGGCTGGAAGAGTTTCATTTCGACGGGCTGCGCGTGGATGCCGTGGCGTCCATGATCTACCTCGATTTCGGACGCCGCGCCGGCGACTTCATACCTAACAAATGGGGCGACAACCGCAATCTCGAAGCCATCGATTTCCTGAAGCAGCTGAACCGCGTGGTGCACGGCAGGTTTCCTGGCGCCATGGTCATTGCCGAAGAGTCCACCGACTGGCCGCTGGTCAGCAGACCTGTGGACCAGGGCGGCTTGGGTTTTTCCATGAAATGGAACATGGGCTGGATGCACGACACGCTCAGCTATTTTCGCGAAGACCCGGTCTATCGCAGTCATCACCACAGCAAGCTGACTTTCGGTTTGATGTACTCTTTCGATGAAAACTTTGTGCTGCCGCTGTCCCACGACGAGGTGGTGCACCTCAAGAAGTCGCTGTTAGGCAAGATGGCGGGGGATCGCTGGCAGCAGTTCGCCAATCTGCGTCTGATGTATGTCTGGATGTGGACGCTGCCCGGAAAAAAGCTGCTGTTCATGGGCAGCGAGTTCGCGCAGGACAGCGAATGGAACTTTCAGCAGTCCCTGCCCTGGCACCTGACGGACCTACCGGAGCACGCCGGCATGCAAAGCCTGATTTCTGACCTGAACGCGTTGTATCGCGGCCATGCTGCGTTGCACAGACTGGATTTTGAGCGGCGTGGGTTCGCGTGGATGACTTGCGACGATCAGGCGCGATCGGTCGTGGCCTTCTGCCGCTTTGCCGATGACGGCGAATTCCTGCTGATTGCCTGCAACTTCACGCCGGTACCGCGCGAGGCCTATCGGATCGGCGTGCCGCGCGCCGGCGAGTACCGTGAAATTTTCAACTCTGATTCCGCGCACTACGGCGGCAGCAATCTGGGCAATCTCGCAGCGGTGCGGACCCACGACTCGCCGTGCATGGGTCAGCCCTGCAGTCTCGACCTGTTATTGCCGCCGTTGGCGGCGGTGATTCTTGCCTCACCGCGCGCCCGGCACTAACATCCCGGGTTCATACAGGAGCACCTCATGAAATTTCGTTCATCGATTGCATTCGCCGTTGTTGTTGTCGCCGCGGCCGCACTGGCCAGCAGTCTCGGTGGAGCCGACCTGTCGGCGACCGCCGATGGTCCTGCGGGTCATTGCAGCTTCAATCTGAAGAACCAGTGGGTCGGCCCTCTGAAGGCCTGCATGGCGCCCGCCAGTCCCGCTGATTGCGATGCGACCGGCAAGAAAGACGAAAACAGTGGTTCGCAGTTTGCGGACGGCGCCTGCCCGACCGCCGGCCTGGTTGGCGTCTGCAAGACCGACAAGGGCGCGCTGAGCTATTACGAAGGCGACGCAGCCGGTCTGGAAATGGGCTGCGGCTTCCAGCAGGGCGAGTGGACCCTGGCCGCGAAGTAAGCCGCGCCGGCTGTTAGCTCCGCAGCCAGGTCATCAGGCCCGTTTCCAGCGGATGCGTCAGCAGCTCGTGGAACGGATACGCGCGCACTTCAATCGCGTACTGGCCGCAGCCTTCAGCGGGCGCGTCCATTGCGAACACCTGCGCGCCGTCGCTTTCCTGCTCGCCGGTCGGGCGCAATTCGACCCGCCAGAGTTGCGCTGCCGACGCGGCGCCGTAAGAGCACAGCGCGGGCGGCTCGAATGACTTCTCAGGCAACAATCGCCGCGCGGTGAATTCCACACGAATGTCGCCAGGGGACAGATCGCCCAGCTGCACGGCGACGCGCAGCCGCAGCCGCTCCGACTGCGGCAGGTCGCCGGGCAGCGCACCGAGGCCGCACAATTGCACTTTTGGCCACGTGCTGCGGACCCGCTGCTTCCAGGCTGCTAACGTGCGTGCGCCCGCGAAATCATGCTCCAGCAGGCGCACCGAGTGCGCGACCGCCGGCAGGTAGACGCCGCGCGCGTAATCGGCCACGGTGCGGCGCATGTTGAAATGCGGAATCACGCTGGTCATCGCGCGCTTGCAGCGTCGCACCCATTCATCCGGCACGCCACTGGCGTTGCGACGATAGTAAATTTCGCGCACTTCCTCTTCGATGGTATCTAACAACAATTCCGCTTCCAGCGAATCGCGACGCTCGGGATCGGCGACGTCCACCGGCGGTATGCCCCAGCCGTTTTCCTGATCGAATGCTTCCGCCCACCAGCCATCCAGCACCGACAGGTTGAGGCGCCCGTTGACCGCGGCCTTGATGCCTGAGGTGCCACTCGCTTCCAGAGGCGCGACAGGATTGTTGAGCCATACGTCCACACCCGACACCAGCCAGCGCGCCAGCTGGATGTCGTAGTCCTCGAGAAAGACGATACGGCCGTAGAACTCCGGTTGCAGCATCAGTTGCTTGATTTCACGCAGCGCGGCCTTGCCCGGCTCGTCGGCCGGATGCGCCTTGCCGGCAAACAAAAACACCACCGGCCGAACCGGATCGCCCACCAGGCGCGCCAGCCGGTCGCGATCCTTGAGCAGCAGCGCGGCGCGCTTGTAGGTCGCAAAGCGCCGCGCGAATCCGATGATCAGGACATCCGGGTGTTCCGGATCCAGCAACTTGGCCACATGCCGCCATTGCGTGGCGCTCTGCCCCTTGCGGACAAATTCACGTCGCAACCGTTCCCGCACGCACTTGATCATGTCGGCCTTGACCAGCTGCCCGGCCTGCCAAAACTCGCGATCCGGCACGCGCTCGACGCGCTTCCAGAACTCGACATCCGACAAGCGCTCGCGCCAGTCGGTGCCCGCGGTGCGATCAAGAAAATCCGCCCAGATCTGATGCATGAAGGTCGGCACGTGCACGCCGTTGGTCACGTAGCCGACCGGATTTTCCGCAGCCGGTATCGCAGGCCAATGATCCGCGCACAATTGCGCCGACACCTGGCCGTGAATGCGGCTGACGCCATTGACGTGCCGCGTACCGGCGAGCGCCAGGCGCGTCATGTTGAATCTGTCCTTGATACCGGGAGCGCGTCCCATCCCCAGCACCGTGTCCAGAGGCAATCCCAGGTCAAGCAGAAAGTCCGCGAAATGCTGCACAAAAAGCTCGTGACCAAATGCGTCGTGGCCGGCGGCGACGGGCGTGTGCGTGGTGAACGCGCATTGCACCGCCACGGCTTCCATGGCGACGGCAAAATCCAGCCCGGCGCGCAGATGTTCGCGCAGCAACTCGAACACCAGAAAAGCCGCATGACCTTCGTTGATGTGCCAGACCGAGGGCGCCAGGCCGAGCGCTCGCAGGGCCCGGACCCCGCCAATACCTAACAACATCTCCTGGCGGATGCGAACGGACTCGTCACCGCCATAGAGACGATGTGTGATGACGCGATCATCGGGATGGTTGGACGGACAATTGGTATCCAGCAGGACGATACTGATGCGGCCGACGCGGCAACGCCAGAGCCGCGACTCGACCTCGCGTCCGGCAATCCGCACGCTGACGCTGCGCCACTCGTTGTTAGCTCCGAGTATCGGCTCGATGGGCAGATCACGCGGATCGTAGTCCCGGTACTCGGCGTGCTGCACGCCATCGCTGTCGACCACCTGCGTGAAGTAGCCCTGGCCATATAACAAGCCGACCGCCGTGAAATTCAGGCGCTCGTCGCTCGCGGCCTTGCAGTGATCGCCCGCCAGAACGCCCAGGCCACCTGAATACAAGGGGAAACTCTGGGTCAGGCCGTACTCAGCGCAGAAGTAGGCAATCGCCGGGCTGTTAGCCAGCGTGGGCGCCTGCAGGTAGGCGTCGAAGGCCTCGGCCACCTCGCGATAGCGGGACAGCAGCGCCGCCTCGGTCGCCGCGGCATTCAATCGTCCCTGGTCGACCGTCCGCAGCAGGCGCTTCGGGTTGCCGCGCGATTGGGCCCACAACTGCGGGTCCAGGGCCTCAAACAGCGCACGTGTCGGGCGATGCCAGCTGAAAAACAAGTTGCTGGCGAAGTCTGGCAAGCGGGATAAAGGGGCGGGAATCGTCGGCGTGACGTCCAAAATCATCGTGTGCATGGTGGGAATGGTACCAAGACGCGTTTTGCAGTGCGGTGCAGCCAGGTATGGTCTATGAAGTTTCTAATACTGCTTGACTACTAGTATTGGTAACTTTATAGTATTGACCTATGGACGATAGTCACGGCAGAAAATTTCAAAAAGAGCTGAACGGCGGGCTCGTCGCTTTGGTGCTTTTGGCCGTGCTCGCCAAGTCGAACGAAGACCTGTATGGCTACGAGATCGCCAAGCGCCTGGACAAGGCCCGCCAGGGCGATCTCCTGTTCAAGGAGGGCACGCTTTATCCGGTGCTGCGCAGCCTGTCTGCCAGCGGGCTGCTGAGCTCGCGGATCGTGCCGTCCTACTCCGGTCCACCGCGCCGCTACTACCGTATTACCCCTGAAGGGCACACCACCCTGCAGGCGTGGCTTGCCATCTGGCGCGACACCCGCGCTTTTGTGAATCAGTTTACCGATGAAACGACTGCGGAGAACCTGCCATGAACCCCCGCCTCGCCCCCCGCTCGATTGCCGATTATCTGCAACAGCTGCGCTCATGCCTCGAAGGCCAGGACCCGGCGCTGATCCAGGATGCGGCCTATGACGCTGAAGAGTATCTGCGCGCCGAGCTCGCAGCTAACAAAGAAAAGTCCGAGGCCGATGTACTGGAACTGATCGCCAGTACCTACGGCGCCCCCGATGAGGTCGCTACCGCTTACCTGGACACCGAAGCCAAGGTGCGCGTGGCGCTGCGTACGCCGAGCGAGGCGCCTAACAAGGCGCCGCCCGGCGCGCTGGCGCGGTTTTTTGGTGTGTTTGCCGATCCGCGCGCCTACCTGTCGCTGTTTTTCATGTTTCTCGCCTTCGCAACCGGCCTGATCTATTTCATCGTCTCGGTCGTGGGTGTCAGCCTGTCGGTCGGACTCGCGATCCTGATCATCGGCGTGCCGTTCTTCCTGATGTTCGTCGCACTGACGAGAGTGATGTCGCTGGTCGAAGGGCGTATCGTCGAGGGCCTGCTCGGTGAGCGTATGCCACGCCGCCCACAACATCCCGGACCCGCCAAGAGCTTCTGGCAGCGCATCGGCGACATGCTGGGCGACAGCCGCACCTGGACCACACTCGCCTATTTCGTGCTGATGCTGCCCATGGGAATCGTCTATTTCGTCATCGCGCTGGTCGGCACGACGCTCGGCGGCACGCTGACCGCTGGCGCGTTAGTCGGACTGGCCAATGCGCTTGGCCTTGC
>JANMYM010000004.1:0-51725 GCA_031382085.1 Gammaproteobacteria bacterium | reverse complement strand
CGGCGAATACGCGCTCAATTACGAAGTCGTTTACTTCGTGAGCGAGCCGAGCACCGGCCTGCGCTATGTAGAAGTCATGGATACGGTGAATCGCGGTATTCTCGCCGCATTCGCTCGCGAGGGCATACGTTTTGCGTATCCGACGCGCCTGGTTCTCAAAGCGGACTAGTCACCAACACGCAGGCTGCCGACCAGCCCGGTTACATTGCTCATGTTGTTAGCAGTGAGGTAGTCCGCGATGCCGCTGTTGATCTTGCGGCACACCAGCGGATCGTAGAACAGCGCGGTGCCGACACCGACGGCGCTCGCGCCCGCGATCAGGAACTCGAGCGCATCCTTCGCATTGACGATGCCGCCCTGGCCGATGATTGGAATGTTGTGTTTTTTGGCGATCTGATAAACCTTGTGCACCATCAGGAGCGCGATTGGCTTGATCGCCGGGCCTGAGAGGCCGCCCTGGGTATTGCCGAGCACCGGCCGGCGCGTCTTTACATCGATGGCCATGCCCATGACGGTGTTGATCACTGACAGTCCGTCGGAGCCCGCTTCGATACAGCGGCGCGCGTTTTCGGCGATGTCGGTCTGGTTCGGGGACAGCTTGGTGATGATCGGCTTGCGAGTGACTTTGCGGCAGGCTTCGACCACCCGCGCCGACATCTCCGGATAATTGCCGAACTGCACGCCGCCTTCCCTGACGTTGGGGCAGGAGATGTTGATCTCGATGGCGTCGATCGGCGAATCGTCGAATTGGCGTGTCACGTCGATGTACTCGTCGATTGTCGAACCGGATACGTTAGCCAGGAAGCGGGTCTCGGAAAGATCCAGGCTCGGCAGAATTTTCCCCACGACCGAAGCGACACCCGGGTTCTGCAGGCCGATCGCATTCAGCATGCCCATCGGTGTTTCACAGACGCGATGCGGTGAATTGCCGAGGCGTGGCTGGCCGGTTGTGCCCTTCAAAGCAATTGCGCCAACATCGCTGTTGCTGAATCCCTCGACGCGGGTGTATTCCTCGCCAAAACCCACGCAACCGCTGAGCAATACGATCGGCGAGGCGAAATCCATGCCGCAGAAGCGGCTGCGCAACGACGCTGCCGGGCCGGTGGCAACATCTACGGGCTGGGCGGACATGACGCCATTATCGCAGAGCAGGCCCGCGGTTGGTTACCATTGTGCGAGCCATGTTCCATATCGTGCTTTGTCAGCCGGAGATTCCACCTAACACCGGCAATGTAATCCGCCTGTGCGCCAACAGCGGGGCGCAGCTGCATTTGGTCAGGCCACTGGGGTTCGATCTTGACAAGCGCTCGCTGCGGCGCGCCGGCCTCGACTATCAGTGGATGGCAACTGTGCATCAGCACGCGAATTTTGCGGCTTGCCGGGCCGTTTTGGCGGGCGCACGCTTCTGGGCCATCGAGACCGGTGCTGTGCAGCACTACAGCGCGGTCGCGTACCAGCCGGGAGATGCCCTGGTTTTCGGATCGGAGCGCCAGGGTCTGTCGGCGGAGGTGTTGGCGGCCATTGGATCCGAGTGGCTGGTCGATATTCCGATGCGCGTCGGTAATCGCAGTCTCAATCTGTCGAATTCCGTGGCCGTGGTGCTGTATGAGGCCTGGCGTCAGCAGGGGTACGCCCGCTAGTCGTGCTCGGCACGCACCGGGCGCAGCATCAGGTCGCGTACTGCGTGCCGTGGCGCAAGGCCCTCGTACAGGACGCTGTAAATCACGTCCGCGATCGGCATGTCCACGTCCAGTTTGGCCGCCACTGAATGTACCGCTCGCGCAGCGCGATAACCTTCGACGACCTGGCCGATTTCGGTCTGCGCCGCTTCGACGCCGCGTCCTTCGGCTAACAGCAGACCAAAGCGCCGATTGCGCGACTGGTTGTCGGTGCAGGTCAATACCAGGTCGCCGAGGCCCGCGAGACCCATGAAGGTCTCACGTTTGGCGCCGAGTGCGACCCCGAGTCGTGTCATCTCGAACAGGCCGCGCGTGATCAGCGCAATACGCGTGTTGGCACCGAAGCCAAGCCCATCGGACATACCGGCCCCCACTGCCAGCACGTTCTTGACGGCGCCACCGGTCTCCACGCCGATGATGTCGCTGGAGGTGTACATGCGGAATTTTTCGGTGGCCAGCGAACGCGCGAAAGCCGCTGCAAATTCCTCGTCGCTCGACGCAATTGTCATGGCGCTCGGCAGGCCGGCGCCAACTTCGC
This sequence comes from Gammaproteobacteria bacterium, assembly GCA_031382085.1. GTDB lineage: Bacteria > Pseudomonadota > Gammaproteobacteria > Steroidobacterales > Steroidobacteraceae > UBA964. The sequence goes on along the minus strand of JANMYM010000004.1, from coordinate 49,508 downwards.
GGGCGAACGTGGGACCGGAAACGACGGCTGTGGGCCAGCGCCCACCCAGCACATCGTTTGCGACCTGATGCGGCAGCTTGCCGGTGTCGATTTCAAAACCCTTGGTTGCCCAGCAGACGCGCATGTCAGCGCGCAGCAATGGGCGCAGCAGCAGCAGCGTATCGCGAAAGGCGTGGCTTGGCACCGCGATCAGAATGTCGCGCACGCCATCGAGTGCCGCTGCCAGATTGTCAGCAAGCGACAGTGCTGGCGGGAATGCTGCTCCCGGCAGATAGCGCCGGTTCTCGCGCGGTGCGGCCATCGCGGCCAGTTGCGCGGTATCACGGCCCCAGAGGTGTGTTTCACGGCCGCTGCGCGCGCATTGAATTGCCAGCGCCGTTCCCCAGGAACCCGCACCTAACACCGCGATTGAATTTGACATGGCGGACCTGGCTGCAGCGCTTCCCTAGTTTTTGACAGCTTGCTGCGCTTCCTCCAGCGAGCGCGCGTACAGCGCATCGAAATTAACAGGTGGCAGCAGCAGCTGCGGGAAACCGCCCTGCGCCACCAGCTGTGTCACCACCGCGCGCGCGTACGGGAACAACATCGCGGGACCGACACTCGCCACCGCGCGGCGCATGTCTTCGTCGTTCAGGCTGCGCATCGTGAATGCGCCCGACTGCTTTACCTCTGCGATAAAGGCGGTTTTGTCGGCAAACTTGGCGGTGACGTTGACGGTCAGGGTGATTTCGCGCGTGTCATCGCCGATAACATCGGAATTGGTATTCAGGTCGAGAGCAATCTGCGGATTCCATTCTTTGGGATCGAAGCGCGGTCCGTTAGGAGCTTCAAAAGAGCAGTCCTTCAGATATACCAGCTGCAGGGCGAATTCAGGTTGTGGGGTCTCGTCAGTCATGGCGTTCCTTTGTTAGCTACTGGCCAGCAACGGATCGAGTCCGCCACTGGCTTCCAGATCGTGCAAGTCGTCACAGCCGCCCACATGGGTGCTGCCGACAAAAATCTGTGGCACCGAGCGGCGGCCACTGCGGACCTGCATTTCACCGCGTTTACCGGGGCTCGCTTCGACGTCGATATCCTCAAAGGTCACACCCTTGCGCCTCAGCAACTGGCGCGCCTGCTCGCAGTAGGGACACCAGCTGGTCGTGTACATCACTACTTTTGCCACGAGATCTTATGATGCCTTGCCGTCTTTGCCTGGCGCGCCCTTGGCGAGTGGCATGTTGTCGGCGCGCCAGGCCGTCAGGCCACCGCGCAGGTTGACGGCGGTCGTAAATCCCTGTCGACCGAGCTCGCGCGCAGCCGAAGATCCCAGTGAGCCTGAATCGCAAACCAGTATCACAGCCTTCTGCTTGTACTTCTTGAGGGTCTCGTCGGCCTTCAGAATCTGCTCGGACGAGAAATTCCGTGCGCCCTGGATGTGGCCGGCGGCGAATTCGTCCGGCTTGCGCAGATCTAACACGACCGCGCCCTGATTCATGAGGCGAACGACATCCTGGGGTCCGACCGCTGCAAATTGCGTCTGGCGCATGCGAATTTCGTTGGCCAGGACAGCCAGCACCATGGCCACGGCCATGGCCACCAGATACGGGTGGTTCGTTGCGTACTCCATCAGGTGCTGCATGGCGGGTTCAATGCCCCATTGGGCTGTCAAAAAGGGTGGCGGATTATATCGGAAGGCTGCTTCTTATAGACTTCGCCCGTCAAATGTCACCGTCAGTCCCCAAGCGCCGTTGTCGGATGCCCTTTTGGGCCGGTTTGCTGCTGGCGGGCGCCGCCGCCTGGGCGCCGCAGTCCGGCGCCGACCAGGCCAGCACCGAGGCCGAATTGGCGAATATCCGCGGTGAAATCGAGCGGGTGCGGGCTCAGGTGGCCCGCGACGCAGCAGAACAGGACCGCCTCGCGCGTGAGCTGCGTAGCGCGGAAAAGGCCGCGGCTAACGCGCGCATGATGCTGGCGGGTATTCAGGCGCAACGGCGTGACGGTGCCGAGCGCCGCCGCACGCTCGCGGGCGAACGCGAGGACGTTCAAGGCAAGCTGCGCTCGGAACGCGCGGCGCTGGCCGGGCAGATGCGGGCCGCGTACATGATCGGACGGGAGGAACCGCTCAAGCTGCTGTTGAACCAGCGTGACCCGGCGCGCGCGGGCCGCATGTTTGCCTACTACGGCTATTTCGGGCGCGCCCGCGGCGAGCAGATCGAACGCATTCGCGCCGCTGCTACCCGGATCGCAGAGCTCGAGGACGGCCTGGCGATCGAAGACCAGAAGCTCGCCGAGCTTGAAAAACTGCAGCAGCAGGAGCTCGAGCGACTCGACCGCGCACGTGGCGAACGCGGCGTGGTTCTTGTAAGCCTGCGCAACGAGGCGCGTTCGCGCAGCGCAGTGCTCGTCCGGCTCAACCAGCAGCGTGCCAGCCTGGAAAAACTGTTAGCCGAATTGCGGCGCGCGGCGGCGCGATTCCCGGTAGATATTAAATCACCGTTCGGCAAGCTGCGCGGCCAGCTGACCCTGCCCGTGGATGGACGCATGCTGGCTCGCTATGGCCAGGCGCGCGCCGGAGCGATTCGCTGGGACGGCATTTTGTTAGGTACGGAGCGCGGCGCGCCGGTGCATGCGGTCTATCATGGCCGAGTCCTGTACGCCGACTGGCTTGCGGGGCTGGGTCTGCTGGTGATCGTCGATCATGGCGGCGGCTATATGAGCCTTTATGCGCACAACGACCAGATCTACCGCAAAGTCGGCGAAAGAGTAACCGCGGGCGATGTGATTGCGGCCTCGGGTGACAGCGGCGGCCGCTCGAGCCCCGAACTCTATTTTGAGATCCGCCGCAATGGACGGCCTGTGGACCCCGGGCCGTGGTTCAAGGATGGGGACTGATAATTGCTGCGCCGCAGCGTTATGTGAACGGGATCACACATTTCTGGGCAAGGGCATCCGGCATGAGGCTGGATGCGCGTCCGGGAATTTGACCAAATGGGCAATCCATCAACCCGGCAAAACCCGCAGTCGCGGATGATGCTGCTTCACTACCCGCAGCAGTTGATCGTTCATGGTCGCCAACGTGGCAGAAATCTGGAAAAATCTGGATCCGTATTCTCAGTTGATCCGATCACTGTTGCCGCGCGCTGCCAGCGTGAGCGTATTCGATGCTAACGCCGATTTGCGTTGGTCCACCGAGTCGACAACCGGGCCTGATCTGCCGCACATCGTGCAGGAATCGCTGCAAAAAGCTCAGGCCGATCCTGCCGCACCCGGAACAATGTTTATTTTCGATGGTGACACGCCCACCTACCTCTGGTGGTTGCGGGAAGATGCGGGCGCCCTGATCGCCATCGTGGTCGTTGCGACCCGCCGCTCCAGCGAAGCCGAACCGCTGTCTTTCAACTTTGTGCATTCATTGGCCAAGCCGGCACTCGAGTGCCTGCGCCGCGAACTCGCAACGCACGACAACATCCATCGGCTGTACACCACGCTGGAGGCGCGCGACAAGGATGTCGAGCTGCTGCTGTCGGTTGCGGATCATCCGGGCGAAGGCAGCGGGCACGGCGACGAACTGCGTAACCTGCTGCAGAACGCGACCGATCACATGGGCTGCGCACTCGCGGTGCTGATCGTGCCTGACAAAGGCATTGCGATGGTGCGACCGGGACCGGGGCGAACGGTCGACGGTTCGGTGCTGGCACGCACGCACCGCCAACTGCTCAACATGGCGCAGTCCCGCCGCGAACCGATGGTGATCAACAAGCTAACAAAGGCAGCGAAGGATTCGCAGCTCCAGTATCGGCTGGTGGTCTGTCCGGTGCGGCACCCCAGTGGCCGCGTCTGCGGCGTCCTGGCGCTGTTCCGCGACGCGACTGCGCCGGAATTCGCAAGCCGCGATGGGCGCCTGGGAGAATTGTTGTCGCGCAAAGCGGCCAGCATCATCGATTCGAGTTTTGATGCCCTGAGCGGACTGCTGACGCGCGGCGCACTTGAGCAGCGTGCCCGGGCTGCGATGAGTGAGCCGGGGCGGCCGGCAGTCTGGAGTCTCATTTACATCGACGCGGACCAGCTGCACGTCATCAATGAAAATTTTGGAATGCACGTCGGCGACCAGGTCATTGCGCAGATCGGCGAACTGATTCGACACCGCCTGCCGCCGGGCAGCCTGGCAGCGCGCATTTCCGGGGATCGATTCCTGATCCTGGTGCCGAGCATGATCGATGCCGCGGCGCTGATGGCGGAGTCCATGCGCGAAGCAGCCGCTCAGATCGGCACGCTGCAGGGCAACGCGCGCCTGCACGTTTCCATGACCGTCGGCATTGCCGAAATACAGGCATCGAATGCGGAGTTCAGCCGTACGCTGACGGAAGCCGAGTCGGCCTGCAAGGTCGGCAAGGATCGCGGCCGCAATCGCGTGGAGCTTTACCAGGACAACGACGCCAGTATCGTGCGCCGCTTTTCGGATATCACCACGTCGAGTGAATTGCGCATGGCAATCGACAATGATCGCCTGCGCCTTGATGCACAGCTGATCCTGCCCATCGGTGCCAACGAGTCCGGCACGCCGCCGCATTACGAGTGTCTGCTGCGCATGGTGGGTCTCAATGGTGAAATCATCGGGCCGGATCGCTTTCTCTCCGCGGCACGCCGCTACCAGCTGATGCCGTTGATCGATCGCTGGGTGATCGAGAAGACGGTCAAATTGCTGCAACCACATATCGACCTGCTGGTGACCAGGCCGGTGGTTTTTTCGGTCAATTTTTCCGGTCAGTCGCTCAGCGACGAGGAATTTCCCGACTTCATGCTGCGGACCATCGAGAAGAGCGGCATCGAGCCCAGCGTGTTCTGTTTTGAACTGACTGAAAGCGACGCGGTAGCTAACATCGCGAAAGCGGAGCTGCTCATGCGCCGGCTGCGAAAGCTCGGCTGCGGTGTGGCGCTGGATGACTTTGGTACCGGGCTGTCGTCGCTCGCTTACCTGCGCACCCTGCCGGTCACGATGCTCAAGATCGACGGCAGTTTTGTGCGCGACATACTCAAGGATCCCCGGTCGGAATCGATGGTGCAGGCTATCACCCAACTCGCCCATACGATGTCGATCGCCACGGTGGCCGAGTACGTCGAGACGGATGAAATCCGCAACCGTATCGTTTCCCTGGGCGTCGACTATGCACAGGGATTTGCGGTCGGACGCCCGCAGCCAATCGAAGACGTGCTGGCTGAAATCCCGCTGTATGCCGGCGCGTCGCCGGTATTTCGTCCGGTTGAGGACGTCCTCGGTAGCATTGCGCGGCGCGTCCCGCATTAGGGCCTGTTAACACTATGAACGACGCAGCGCCGTTCATAGTGTTAACAGGCCCTAACAAGCCGGCACCTTGATGCCCGCGTCATGACGGGTACAATGGCCGGTACATGAGCTCGGAATCCCCCCTGTTCACGCGCTTTGGCGTACTGGCACTGACCGTGGGTGCAGCGCTGGGCATTGCCTTGTCATTGACACTGTCGTTAGGGCGCGGTCGCACGCCGCCACCTGCTGCCCCGGCCCCGGCCGCGGGAGTCCTGCCCGCGGATGACAGTCGTTTGTTAGCCGAGGTCATGGATCGCGTCAAAGGAGAGTACGTCGACCCGGTCGATCAGCGAAAACTACTGCAGCAGGCGCTGCATGGCGTCGCATCGGGACTGGATCCTTACTCCGCTTTCCTGGACGCCGAGGAGTACCAGGAGATTCGTGATACCACCAGCGGCAGCTATCCGGGCGTCGGCGTCGAGGTCAGCGCCGATCGTGGTGGCATCAAGGTCATGCGCACGCTCGCCGATTCTCCGGCGGCGCGCGCAGATTTGCGTCCCGGCGACCTGATTGTCGGCATCGACAAGACGCCGGTGGGCGTGGACCTTGATCGCGCGATCGATCGCATGCGCGGCTTGCCAGGCACCCAGGTCAGTCTGTCGGTACGCCGGCCCGGCACGCCCGACGTACTCGACCTGGTGCTGGAACGCGCGCAGGTCGAGGTGCACAGCGTTGCGGCCCGCCTGCTTGAATCGGGCTACGGCTATTTGCGCATCGCAAATTTCAGCAGCAACACGCCGGCCGACGTCGAGCATGCGGTCAATGATTTGCAGCAGCAAAACGGCGCCGCGCTGCGTGGCCTGGTTATTGACGTGCGCAATAATCCCGGCGGAGTGCTCGAGTCATCGGCCGATGTCGCGGACTTGTTTCTCGATCGCGGCCTGATCGTTTGGGCCACCGGGCGCACACCGGAAGCGCGTTTCAAACTCGAAGCGGGCCCGGGTGATTTGTTAGATGGCGCACCGCTTGCGGTGCTGGTCAACGGCGCCACGGCGTCGGCGGCGGAAATCCTCGCCGGCGCGCTCAAGGACAATCATCGCGCGGCAATCATCGGCCGGCGCACCTTCGGCAAGGGTTCGGTGCAGAGCGTCATTCCGCTGTCCGGCGGCCGCGCCCTGAAGCTGACAACGTCGCGTTATTTCACCCCTTCCGGTATTTCGATCCAGGATCGCGGCATCGAACCGGACCTGCCGATCGAGGGCGTTGAAGAGCCGCCGCTCGGCCTCGAAGCGCCTGATTCGCTGACACTGGCGCGCCGGGACCGCGAAGTGCGGATCGCCGTGCAGCGCCTCAAGTTGCCGCCGCGCGTCACGCTCGCCTCCCGCCCCGGCTGACATGGATTTGTTAGCCTGGTTGATCGACCTGATCCTGCACCTCGACCGCCACCTGGTAGAGCTGCTGGCGAGCTATGGCATCTGGATATACGCGATCCTGTTCCTGGTGGTGTTCGCCGAGACAGGGTTTGTCGTTACGCCGTTCCTGCCGGGCGACTCGCTGCTGTTTGGCGTCGGCGCGCTGGCGGCGGTTGATACCAGCGGTAACCTGAGCGCGCCGTTGGCTGCGGCACTGCTGATCGCGGCGGCAATTCTCGGCAACACCACCAACTTTCATATCGGCCGCCTCATCGGCCCTCGCGCGTTCAGCGGCCGCTACCGCTTTCTGAAAGTGAAGTACCTGCGGCGCACCGAGGAATTTTTTGCCAGGCACGGCGGCATGGCAGTCGTGTTGTCGCGCTTTGTGCCGATCGTGCGCACTTTCGCACCGTTTGTCGCCGGAATCGGCCGCATGAACGTGGCTCGGTTCCAGGTCTACAACGTCAGCGGCGCCGTGCTCTGGGTGCTGCTGTTCGTTTGCGGCGGTTATCTGTTTGGCAATATTCCGCTGATCAGGAACAACTTCGGAATCGTGACCATCCTGATCATCGTCGTGTCGGTGCTGCCAGCGGTGTTTGCGCTGCTCAGGCCAAACCGCGATACGCCGCAAGACCCGCGTAAATAAGGCCGCCAACTAACAAAATCAGCTGTGGTATCGCGGAAATCATGAAACCCCAACCGCGCTTGTCCGCCGCCTTGCGATAGCCGATCGCATACACCATCCTGCCGACCACAAATACCAGGCCGAAAATTGCGGCCCAGCGCTCGCTAACAAAGGTTGCAAAACAAATCATCGAAGGCACGAAGACGATCAGCTGCTCCAGGGTATTCATCTGCACCCGGTAGGCGCGCTCGAATTCAGGATTGCCGGACACGGCGGGCGCCGAAATCTTGTGCTTGCCGCGTGCGGCGCCGACCGCCATGACGAAATAGAAATATTCGACCAGAGCCAGCGAAATCACGAACCAGACTGTCGCCATGTTTGAAGTCATATGTAAGTTGCTCCCGGAGTGGAATACTTGTTGTTGTCCTCGTGCCGGGTGGCAGAATAACGGCATGGCTGAAAAAACGCGAGCCTATGCTGCCAGGATCGATATCGAGGCGCCGCTCGAAAGGGTGTGGGCAGCGCTGACCACCAGTGCTGCCATGGAGCGTTGGATGGGCGCAGGCTCGAAGATCAATTTCCAGGTCGGCGGATTGATTTCGGGAAGCCTGGACCGCAAGCGGCCATTTTCAGCGCAAATCGATATCCTGACGGCGCCGCGGCGCATACGCATGGTTCACCTTCATCCGGAGGAGGTCCCGGCCTTTGAAGGTGCGGTGGCCGACGATCTATTGGTGGAATTTCGAAACGGGCAAACAATCGTGCGCGTGCTGGGGAGCGGTTTTCCAACTACCGATGAGCACGGGACTTTTTATATGCAGCGCCAGATGGGTTGGCGCCAGTCGTTAGCCCGGCTCAAGGTCTATCTGGAAAACAGACTGGATCTTGCACCCGGAACCCTGCCTTAACTGAATAGTCTCTAACAAGGAGTTGCCATGACCGGATTTGTATTGAGAGCCGTAATCGCAGCCATGGGGCTGTGGCTGGCGACCAGTGTCGTCGACGGAATATCCATCAACTCGCCACTGACCCTGTTGCTTGCCGGCGCGCTGTTAGGCGTCGTGAATGCGATCGTGCGCCCGGTGGCCGTCGTGCTGACCTTTCCAGTTACGATCGTGACCCTGGGCCTGTTCCTGCTGGTCATCAACGCCGGAATGCTGGGGCTGGTGGCGTGGTTGCTGCCGGGTTTTGCAGTGTCAGGTTTCCGCGCGGCGCTGTTAGGTGCCATAATCGTCAGCGTTACCGGTTGGGTCGGCTCCTGGTTCATCGGCCCCAGCGGCCGCTACCAGACATTCCGATCGCGGCACGACTGATCGCAACCCGGCCCGTGCTATGGGCAAGTGCAATCGTGCTGTGCGCAGCCGCGCCGTTGGCGGCTGCCGCCGCCGCCGGCATCACGTTCCAGGGCGTCGCGCGCGAGGCGGCTACCGGCAAGGCACTGTATCGCGAAATGCATTTTATCAGCGCTCCAGGAACGGCCCGGGAAGTCCGGATCGTCCATTACCAGTGCCCTGACAGCAACGCCGTATTCGCGCGCAAGGAACTGGACTACGCGCTGTCGCGCGAAATGCCGCGTTTCACGCTGAGCGACGCGAGGCTCGGGTATGTCGAGGGGCTGCGTACGCTGGCTAACAATCGCGCCCAGGTTTTTCAGGTGCCGGGAACGCGGCGCAGCGAACGCAATGCGTTGTTGCCCGCTGGAAAGAGCATCGTCGCCGATGCTGGTTTCGATGAGTTCCTGAAACGCCACTGGGCCGAGCTCGAACAGGGCCAAAGCATCAAGTTCGCCTTTCTGGTGCCGAGCCGCCTGCATGAGGTGGAATTCAAGATCAGCAAGCACGGTGATGCAGTCATCGAAGGCGCCCCGGCGAGTGTCGTTCGCCTGAATCTGTCAGGTCTTCTGGGCTGGTTCCTGCCGTACATCGACGCGACCTACCGCAAGAGCGACCGCGCCCTGATGCGCTACCAGGGACTGACGAATCTGCGCGACGCGGCAGGCGACAACCTGACCGCGGTGATCGACTTTCCGGCTGCGGAACGCCGCGAGCAGGCGATTGATCTTACGGCGCTACGCGCCGTGCCCCTCGTTCGCGTTTGTCCCTAGCGATTTCGCATCGCGTGGCCGGGTGGCGAGCGCAACGCCGGCGAGCATGACCATCATGCCGAGGAATTGTGCGCTGGTCAGGTGCTCGCCGAGCAACCACCAGCCTAACAGCGCCGAGATCGCAGGCACGACGTAACTGTAGCTGCTCACGACCGCAGGCGCGCTGTGCCGGGCGAGCCAGGCGTAGGCGGTGTAGCCGATGATGCTCGACAGGAACAGCATGTAGAGCAACGACACGGTTCCCACCGGCGACCAGTGCCAATGCGGGCCTTCGCCGGTTGCGAGGCCAATGATGGTCAGCAGCAATCCGCCGATCAGCATCTGACCGCCGGTGAAGGTCATTAGATCGAGCCTGGAGGGGAAACTGCGCATATAAACCGTGGCGACTGCCCAGCCCGCGACCCCGAGCAGCGTCACGATCTCGGGCAGATGCATCAGCCCGCTGCTGGGAACAACCGCGGTTTGCCCGGCCAACAGCACCACAGCCGTACCGAAGAAACCCAGCAACAAGCCTGCCACGGTGTTGCGGTCGAGCGCGTGGGCGCGCGGTCCGAAAGCGCTGAGGATCACGATCCACAATGCCCCCGTGGCATTCAGCAACGCGGACTGATTGGATGCCAGCCACTGCAGGCTCCAGGTGTTAGCACCGTTGGTGATCATGACGCCAGCCATGCCGACCCACCACATGTGGCGCAATTCCTGCCAATTGAGGCGCGGCCTGTTGCCGAGGATATAGGACGCGCCGCAGAGCAGGATGCCGGCGGCAATAAACCGCAGCCCTCCAAACAGGAATGGCGGCAAGTGGTGCACGCCGATGCGGGACACGGCATAGCTGCCGCCCCAGATCAGGTAGATCGCTCCCAGAGCAAGCAGTACGTTACGGCGCGGGTTGGCGGGGCGGGTCATTCGCGCCGCGATGCGGCGCGGTACAGTCCGAACGCGAGCACCGCAACGATCGCCAGGCCTAACAAGCCGCCGAACTGCATGCTCTCCGGCAGCGCCAGGACATCCGCGCGCCCGGACGCTACGATTGGAATTGCGATGATGATGCCTGTCAGAGCCTCGCCGGTAATCATGCCGGACGCGAACAGGATGCCCTTGCGATTGGCTCGTTCGCTGGCTGCGGCATTGGCGCCAGCGCCAAGCGAGCGCTGCGCAAAATGTGCCAGCAGGCCACCGAGGAAGATCGGCGTCATCAATTCCAGCGGCAGGTAGATTCCGACCGCGGCGGCCAGCACCGGGACACGGAAATCTGACTTGCGGGCTTTCAGGACTTCATCCAGAACGATGATGGCAATGCCGATCAGCGCGCCAATGGCAACCATGTCCCACGGCAGCGCACCGCCGAACATGCCCTGGGCAACCGATGCCATCAGCGTGGCCTGCGGGGCCAGCAGAGGTTTTGGATGCGCCTCGCTGGGCACACCGATGCCGTAGGCCGCTGCTAATAGATTCAGCACCGGAGCCATGATCAGCGCGCAGCTGATTGCGCCGATACCTAACATAACCTGCTGGCGCCACGGTGTCGCGCCGACGATATAGCCGCACTTGAGGTCCTGCAGGTTATCGCCGGCAATGCAGGCGGCGCAACAGACAACGGCCCCGATCATGATGGCCGCCACCGGCCCGGCCGCCGCGTTCTTGCCCATCAGCGCCAGCAGCACCAAAGCGGAAAACAAAATGGTGCCGATGGTGATCCCTGAGACCGGGTTGTTAGATGAGCCGACCAGGCCCGCCATGTAGGCCGAGACGGAGCAGAACAGGAAGCCTGCCACAATCATGATGATGGCCATGGGCAGACTCACCGCGAGGGAGCCGACAATATTCTGGTACAGCATCAGCAACGGAAGGGTGAACAGCACAATACCGATCAGCACCCATTTCATCGGCAGGTCCTGCTCGGTATGCGCAACAACCGCGTTGGCGCCGGCGCGCGTCGCCGCCAGGCCGCTGCGAACGCCCGACAGCAGCGAGCCGCGCAGCACGATCAGCGCCCAGATGCCGCCGACCAGCATCGAGCCGACGCCGAGATAACGAATCTGTTTCGACCAGATGAGGCCGGCGGTGTCTTCGGCCGAGAGACCGGCGGCGGCAGCGGCAAGATCGGGATTGCCGGCGAGAAAATGCGCCGCGTAAATCGGAATTGCGACGTTCCAGGATATCATCGCGCCGGCCAGCACCACGATGCCGATGTTCAATCCGACGATATAGCCGACACCTAACAGAGCGGGCGAGAGGTTGGTGCCAAAGTAGACGATGTACTTGTTCCACCATGTAGCGACCGCGGCGGTATCCGGAATCAGCCGCAGGCCGCTGGCAGCGGCAATTTTCGCGAAACCACCGCCGAGTGCGGCGAGCGCGAGAATCATGACGCCTTGCCCGGGATTTTCTCCGGCCCGCAGAACCTCGGCTGCCGCCTTGCCCTCGGGGAAAGCGAGTCCCTGGTCGACTATCAGCGAGCGGCGCAGCGGTACCGAAAACAATACGCCCAGTAAACCGCCCAGTCCGGCGATTGCGAGTACCCAGCTGTAACGAAAGTCAGTCCAGAATCCGAGAATCACCAGCGCCGGCACGGTGAAGATAACGCCGGAGGCGATCGATGACCCGGCCGAAGCGCCGGTTTGAACGATGTTGTTCTCCAGGATGCCACCACCGCCTAACATACGCAGCACAGCCATGGAAATGACCGCTGCAGGTATGGCCGAGGCGATGGTCATGCCCGCGAACAGGCCCAGGTAGGTATTCGCGGCCGCCAGGACCATCGCCAGGATGATGGCGAGCACGACAGCGCGCAGCGTCAGCTGCGGCGCGAGAGTGGCAGGTGTATTCATGGATTGAGCTTAACCGTTCTGCGGACCGGCCGAAACCGGGATGCCTGCCGGGGCAGCCTGCGGGTGACACTGCCAGCCATGATTGACTCATACACGCTGGTGAAATGGGCCCACGTCTGGGTGATGGGCTACTGGATTGGCAGCGACCTGGTGGTCAACGCGCTGACTTTCTACACCGCCCGCAGCACCGCGCTGGCGGGCGCCGAGCGGCGCCGGCAATGGGACTTCCTGATGGATGTCGATCAGCACCCGCGCAACGCTCTGATCGTGTCGGTGCCTCTTGGATTCACGCTCGCTGCTTGGTCGGGTCTCGTGCCGTTAGGTTCTGCCGGCGTGCTCGTGCTCTGGATCCTGTCGCTGGCGTGGTTCTGGTACATGTGGATGACCCACTGGAAACGGCACAGTCCCCTGGGCAGCAAGCTCGCGGCCTGGGACTGGAACAGTCGTTACCTGTTGATTGCCGCCTGTGTGCTGACTGGTGGCTGGTCGTTGTTAGGCAGGGGGCCGTTTGCAACGAGCTGGCTGGCGTGGAAGGTCATCCTGTTCGGTGGCGTCATGGCCTGCGGTGTTGCCATTCGTCACTACATCCGGATTTCCTACCAGGCCTGGCCACGAATCTGGGCCGATCAGAAACAGGCGTGCGACGACCAAATCGTGCTAGACGCAATGCGCCGCGGCACCTATGCGTTATGGGCTTTGTGGGCACTGTTAGTTATCATCGGCTATCTGGGTGCCGCGAAACCCACGCTGGTGCCGTGAATTCCAACGGGCTTGGTATGCGAAAGTGCCTGGTGGCGTTCGACAAGGGCAGCCCGGTATGCGCACCGCCGCCGACCAAGGCCAGCTAACGCCCGGCGTCGCTGTCCAGCACTTCGAGATAATCGCGCACCACGGTATCGAGGCCGCGAAACAGGGCGTCGCTGAAGATGGCGTGGCCAATGGACACTTCGTCGAGGTGCGGCAGGCCGGCGAACAGCTGCAGGTTGTCGAGATCGAGATCGTGGCCGGCATTGATTCCGAGACCTAACGAGTGCGCGAGGCGCGCGGCCTGGGCATAGATGCCGAATGCTTGCAGCGCTGCTTCGTCGCCGCGTTCATAGGAGCGCGCGAACGGCTCGGTATAAAGCTCGATGCGGTCGGCGCCGCAACTTTTCGCGAAGCGTACGGCCTTGTCGTTGGGGTCGATAAATACACTGGCGCGCACCCCGGCGGCTTTGACGCCTGCGACGCTGGCCCGTAGCACAGCGCCGTCACGCTCCGGATTCCAGCCGGCTTCGCTGGTGATTTCGCCCGGCCGCACCGGCACCAGCGTGGCTTGCTGGGGTTTCAGCTGGCAGACGAGGTCGAGCCAGTCGGGGCGCGGATCGCCCTCGATATTGAACTCCAGCGCCGCGCCCCACTGGCCCGCGAAGGCGCGCTGAATCGCGAAGGCATCGGAGCGCCGGATGTGGCGCTCATCGGCGCGCGGATGAATCGTGATGCCGCCGGCGCCCGCGTCGATGCACACCTGGCAGGCGCGGATGACGTCAGGGAGCGCGCCACCGCGCGAATTGCGCAGCGTCGCGACTTTGTTGACGTTGACCGAAAGCCGTATGGGCATTGCGGGCTGAATCACTCCCAGCCAGACGGCTGTTTGCGACTCACCTGCTGCCTCCCATCAATTTCTTCGCCCAGGGTGACAGCAGCAACATCACGATGCCGGCGATGGCGCCCCACCAGAAGATAAACAGGAACTGGTCCGGCATGGTCGGCAGGTTGTTAGGATCGAATTCACCGGCGATCTGTCCGGCGAGGTTGTTGCCAAGCGCGGTGGCCATGAACCACACACCGAGCGCCTGGCCAACAAAGCGCGCCGGGGCGAGCTTGGAGAAGGATGACAAGCCCACGGGTGACAGGCACAGCTCGCCGAACGTGTGGAACAGGTAGGTGAGAATCAGCCACGTCGGCAGCACCTTCTGGCCGGCAACGACGTACTGCGATGCAAAATACATCACGATGAAACCCACGCCCATGAGTATCAGGCCGAGAGCGAATTTGACCGGCGATGATGGATCGAGATTACGTTTGCCGAGACTGACCCACAGCGCGGCGAACACCGGCGCAAAGAGAATGATGAAGATCGGGTTCACACTCTGCAGCACGCCAGCCGACATGTCCCAGTTGCCGATCATGCGGTCAGTATGTCGCTCGCTGAACAGATTGAGTGATGCGCCGGCCTGCTCAAAACCAGCCCAGAACATCGCGCAGCCAAGGAACAGCAGAAACATGACGGCCACGCGTTTACGCTCCTCGATACTCAAGCCGGCGAAAAAGCCGAGATAGGCAAAATAGCCCATCGCCGCGACCAGGATGATCGTCGACATGCTGCGATTGATCGCCACTGGATCGGGATGGATCGTGCCGGTGATGCTGAGAACCACGGCAACCGCCAGGACGCCGAGGAAAGCTAACACGCCGGTCCAGCTGCCGCGGCCGTGCGAGGCGACGCCGCCGGCCACCGTGCCGGCACCATGCAGGTGCTTCTTGGTGAGTGCGAATTGCGTCAGGCCGATCAGCATGCCGACGGCCGGCAGCGCAAAACCGACCCGCCAGCCGTAACGCGCCGCCGCCTCGGCAACGAAAAACGGGCCGAGCGCCGCGCCGAGATTGATGCCCATGTAGAAAATCGAAAACCCCGCGTCCCGGCCCGAACCTCCTTCAGGATAGAGCTGTGCCACGATTGCGCTGATATTCGGCTTCAGCAGGCAGACGCCTAACATGATGATCAGTAGGCCGACAAAAAATAAAGTCGGTATGCCGAAGACCAGCAGCGAGTTGCCGGCGAGGATCATGCAGCCGCCCCACCAGACCGCGCGTTGCGCGCCGATGATGCGATCGGCGATCCATCCACCTAACAATGCAAGGATGTAGGAGCCGGAGATATACAGGCCGTAGATCGCATTGGCCGACTTGTCGTCGAGGCCCATGCCGCCGCCGTTGACGGCGCCGACCAGGAACAGCACCAAGATTGCGCGCATGCCGTAATAGGTAAAGCGCTCCCACATCTCGGTCATGAACAGCGTAAAGAGGCCGCGCGGATGGCCGAACCAGGTCTCGGGGTTTTGCACCACGGTAGTCGGGGTTGTCATGGTTGCTGTGCTTTCGTGTTATGGGCGGCAGCGGCCGCAATTGAGCGAGTTTCGCGCATTTCGCGGCGCAGCGGCAAGACAAACCCCGATTTACCGGCGCCACCGCGGCAGCGCGTGTTAGTCCCCGCGGCCTGACGGCCGCTCAGCCGGTATTCCCGGCTTCTTCAGCTTCGCGGCGCGCCTGGTCAGCCTTGCGGGTCTTCACGGCGAGCCGCGCGAACAGCAAGCCGGCCTCAAACAGGATGTACATAGGCACCGCCATGATGGTCTGCGACACCGCATCGGGTGGCGTCAAAATTGCGGCAATCACGAAAATTCCGATCAACACATAGCCCCGGGATTCCGTCAGCTTTTCGACCTTGACCATGCCGGTCAGCGCCAGCAGGACTACCGCCACCGGCACTTCGAACGCCACCCCAAAGCAGAAGAACATGGTCAATACAAACGACAGGTATTCGGAGATGTCGGTCATCATGACCACGTTAGCTGGCGTGGTCGCGGCAAAAAACTGGAACATGACCGGAAACACCAGGTAATACGCGAACACGACGCCGCAATAGAAAAGAATGATCGACGATGCCAGCAATGGCACGGCGAATTTTTTCTCGCGCCGATAGAGACCGGGCGCGACAAATGCCCAGACCTGGTAGATCACGACCGGCATCGCGATAAACACCGCGACGAACAGCGCCAATTTGAACGGCGCCATGAAGGACGAGGTCACACTGGTTGCGATCAGTGTTGCGCCCTTCGGCAGCTTGTCGCGCAACGGCTGCGACACGAAGGTGTACAGGTTGTTAGCAAAGTACATGCAGGGCATGGACGCGATGAAAATCGCCAGCACCGCGCGCAGCAGGCGGTCGCGCAGCTCCAGCAGGTGCGACATCAGCGTGCCCTCGGCCAGCTGCTCTTCTGACTCGCTCATGCGCTTTTCGGCTGGTCCGGGTTGTCGGCGCCGGCGTGGTCGTGATGCGCAAAATCGTCGTCCGGCGGCACACCCGTCGTCAGGGTAGGCGAACTCATGTCGACAGCTGGAATATCGCTTTTTTCCTCGATTGGCGTTGCCACGACTGCGGCGGCGGCGATTGGCGGCGGCACAATCTTGTTGTCCGGGCTGTTAGCTGAGGTATTCAGCTTGGTTTCTTCGAGGAAAGATTCTTCGTCGAGCTGATCGCGGAACTGCCGCGCCATGGTGCGCGCGCGACCCATCCAGCGGCCGACCTGTCGCGCGAGCCCCGGCAGTTTCTGCGGACCGAGCACCAGCAGCGCGATCACGCAGATCAGCAACAGCTCACTGAATCCAACCTCGAACATCGCTCAGGTCCGTATGCGATTAGGAACAGGCCCGGAACGGGCCTCGGGCACAACGCTCAGGCGCTGCGGTCGGACTTCTTCTCAGCGTCTGCCTTGGCGTTGCGCGCGAAGTCGGCATCTTCGGCTTCCTTGGCGATCTGCTTGGCGTTTTGCTCCGCCTCCGAGTCGCTTTCACCGTCGGACATGCCCTTCTTGAAGCCTTTGACCGCCGCGCCGAGATCGGTACCGATGGACTTGAGCTTCTTGGCGCCGAATACAACCAATACGATCAACAGGATGACGATCAACTCGCGCATTCCAATGCCCATAAAAGACCTCGTCCAAGTTCTAAGAAAGTAGCCCTACTGCCCGCATCATAGGCGAAAAGATGCCTGCGCTGGCGTGAAGTTCCCCTAGGATTCCAGCCAAAAGGTGACTGGCCCGTCATTTGTCAGGCTGACCTGCATATTGGCGCCAAAC
The DNA here is from genome assembly GCA_031382085.1 of Gammaproteobacteria bacterium. Classification (GTDB taxonomy): domain Bacteria; phylum Pseudomonadota; class Gammaproteobacteria; order Steroidobacterales; family Steroidobacteraceae; genus UBA964. The sequence goes on along the minus strand of JANMYM010000004.1, from coordinate 32,369 downwards.
TGGCCCGTCGCGACCGTCCCGGCGTGCTTTGACCGTGCCGCTGCGAGCAGCGCGTTGAACAGGGTTTCGGCTCGGTCCGGCTCTGCGGCGGTCTGAAAGCCAGCCCGCATACCCTTCTGCGTATCGGCTGCCAGAGTGAACTGCGACACCAGCAGCAGGCCGCCGCGAGTGTCGGTCAGTGACAGATTCATTCGGCCGTCCGGGTCCGGAAAAACCCGGTAACCGAGCAAGCGTTCCAGCAGGCGTTCGACGTCGTGGGGCGTGTCGGCCTTCTGCACCCCGACCAGCGCCAGCAGCCCGGTTCCGATGGCCCCGACCGCGGCCCCGGCCACATCAACCCTGGCTTCACGCACACGTTGGATTAAAGCAATCATGACACCGTCGAAGCTCCTTGTTCGTGCAGCCTAACCGATGCGCGCCCAATCGGGTGGCGGGCCCCGGTAGCAATTACAGAGCCGAATCCGTAAGATTCGCCCGGCATTTTTCGACGGTTTTGCACGCTTGGGAGCAGATATGACGAGGTCTTTTCGGACGTGGTTGACAGCGGCGGTGGCGGTGACCAGTTTGGCCTTCAGTTTGGCCTTTAGCGTCCCGGCTGCGGCTCAGTCAGCGCCAGCAGGCAACGCCGCTCGCGGCAAGACCCTGGCGTATACCTGCCTCGGTTGTCACGCCGCCGAGGGCTACAAGAATGTGCAGCCGATGTACAGCGTGCCGCGCCTCAATGGTCAGTCGGCCGCCTACCTCGTGGCCGCGCTCAAGGGCTACAAGAGCGGCGAGCGCAGTCACATGACCATGCACGCTCATGCGATGAGCATGTCCGATCAGGACATGTGGGATATCGCAACCTATCTGGCAGGCTCGACGCTCAGGACAGAAGCAGTGAAGCCGGTCGGCACCCCGCCCGCGGCGGCAGCGGTGTGCGTGGCCTGCCACGGCAACAATGGTGTCGGCATCACGCCCGACTACCCGATTCTCGCCGGCCAGCACCGCGACTACCTGATCCGCACGCTGAAAGATTATCAGCAGGGCGGCCGCAAGAACGCCGTCATGGCGGGCTTCATGGGTGCGCTCAAACCGTCCGACATCGAGGCGCTGGCGGCGTATTACGCGGCCCAGAAGCCGGGACTCAGCATCGTCGCCAAGCGAACCACAATGATGTCGGCGCGCTGATCCAGGTCACCTGCATCGGCGAGCTGCTGTGGGACGTCCTGCCGGACGCCACGGTGTTAGGCGGGGCGCCCGCCAACGTCGCGTATCACCTGTTGCGTTGCGGTGTTAGCTCGCGACTGATATCCCGCGTTGGGAAAGATCCGCGCGGGCTGGCAGCGCGCGCACGACTGCAAGAATTGGGACTGGACGCCGCCGGCGTCCAGGAGGACGCATCACTGCCTACCGGCGCGGCGCGGGCGGTCGTCGACGCACAAGGGCAGGCCCACTACACGTTCACGACGCCGGCGGCTTGGGACGCGATTGACACCGCTGGTGAACCGGCTCCTGAAGTGCTGGTTTATGGCAGTCTCGCGCAACGCGATCCGCGCTCGGCGATCGCGATTCGCGCGCTCGCAGCACGCGCCCATCGCACGGTATTCGATGTCAATTTACGCGCGCCCTATGTTGATCGTGACGCGATCGAGCAGAGCCTGCGACTCGCACAAATGTTGAAACTCAATGAAGACGAGGCAGCGACATTGTCGGACTGGTTTTCTTTGCCGACGGAGCTGCGAAGCCTGGCCGCGGAGCTAACAAAGTCCAATCCCGACCGCATCGTCGCCATTACGCGTGGCGCAGCGGGCGCCTGTCTATGGGCAAACGGCCAGTGGCTTGAAGCGCCGGCGCCGGCGGTCCGAGTCGTCGACACCGTTGGCGCAGGAGACGCTTTTCTGGCGAGCCTTGTGGCGAGCTGGTTGGGGGGCAGGCCGTGGCAGGAAGCGCTGACAACCGCGAACTACCGCGCCGCGCAAGTCGCAGCCAGCCGCGGCGCCATGCCGAATTTCGGGTGAGAGTCACTGCGGATATTTGGTGCAATCAGCGTTGCATTCGAAGTACAAGAATTGCACCATCCATCTGTTTGAGCGACCTGCTCAGCAGGTGGAATCCACGATGACCGATCCATTCAGACAACCGGCCGCCGACAGTGCCCCGATCGCACGCGCTGAGGACATCCCTCTTTCGCGTCGCGTCGCGGCATTCGCATTCCTGATGGTGACCGATTTCTTCTACGGCTGGAGCTGGAACACAGTCGATGTGTTGCGGCCCTTCATCAAGGAGTCTCTCGGACTCACGTTGACGCAGGCCGGCTCGATGTACTCGGCTCAAAGCGCAGGGATGCTGATCGGCGCCGTGGTGCTCAGCCAGCTCGCAGACCGGTTCGGACGTCGGCGGATGCTGTTCATCGTCATGGCCGGTTACTCACTCGCCTTGCTGGCGGGATCCGCTGTAGAGAACTACGCCCAGGTGTTGGCGCAGCGCTTCGTACTCGGGCTGTTCCTCGGCGGTATCTTTCCGATCGTCGTCGGGATCTATGTCGGTCTGTTCGCTCAAGCCGTTCGCGGCAAGCTGGCCTCTCTCTACAATGGGACGTTCAATGCCTCGGCGGTGGTGCTCGGCCTCGCGATCGGGGTGGTGGCCAACCACGACTGGCGCCTGCTGCTGGTGATCGGCGGGAGCATTCCGTTGTCGCTCTGCGCGCTGTGTTTCTGGCTGGTGCCGGACGAACGAAAGTTCCGCGCCTTTGGAGCCGTCGATGATGAGCCGCCACCGAAGGCCACGAAACTGCCGATCATGGAGCTGTTCCACCCGCATCTTCGCCGCAAGACGCTGTTGCTGGCCATCATGTTCGGCCTGAACTTTTTCGGCTCGCAGGCTTTCGTGGGCTGGGTCACGACCTATCTGCGCGAAGTGCGCACGCTGGATGACGTGACGATTGGCTCCATGGTCGCGTGGCAGTTCACCGCGAGCATTGCCGGTGGGTTCTTCTGGGGCTGGTGTGCAGACCGCTTCGGCCGACGCTTCAACGCGCTTGGATTTCTGCTGGGCAGCGCCTGCGTCGTAGCTTACGTCGCGCTGCCCGCCGGCTCGTCACTGGTCATGCTGGCGGGCGCCGGCTATGGCTTCATGATCGCGTCGAGTGTTGTTTGGGGACCCTGGATCGCAGAACTGTATCCGCCGCGGCTGCGCTCGACCGCCGCCTCAATCTTCAACTGGGGCCGGATCATCAGCTTCTTCGCGCCGCTGATCACCGCCGCAGTCGCTGAGCGTTTCAGTCTCGCCACCGCGATGCTGCTGGCCGCGGCGGCATTCTCGATCGCTGCGATCATTTGGTGGAGCCTGCCGGAGACGCTCGCTCACAGACGGACTACCTAACATGAGTACAAATCAAAACCCCTCCAAGCCGGATCTCGGCGCATACCGCGGCGTCCCGGAGTTCATCTACGGCATCACGCGCGAGATCTGGGAGGATCGCGGCGTCGGCGGCAAGATCGCGAAGTACTACGCCGAGGACATCCTGCTGCGCGCACCCACCGGGCTCACGGTGGGCAACGGTGGCGTCGTCTCGCAGACACTGCAAACGCTGCACCAGTTTCCCGACCGGCAGCTCGTCGGCGAGGACGTGATCTGGACGCCGGCGCCGGCCGACAGCTTTCTCGCGTCGCATCGATTGATCTCCGTCATGACGCACACGGGGGACGGCATCCTCGGACCCGCGCGCGGACGTGTCGTGCGCTCACGCATCCTCGCGGACTGCTGGGTGCAGAACCAGGTGGTTCGCGAAGAGTGGCTGGTGCGCGACCAGGCGGCCTTCGCACGCTGCCTCGGCGTCGAGCCTTGCGCGCTGGCGCTTGAGATGACGCAACGGGAAATCCGCGACGGCCAACCGGTCTCCTACTTTCTGCCGGCGCACGATCGCGTCGCCGCCTACCAACCCACGATCGCTGACGACGAAGCTGCGCACGCTTGCATCGCTGGATTGCACCGGATCTGGCACGTCAAGGAGATCGCCGCGATCCGCACACTGTATTTCGAGGGCGCCGCTCAGCACGTTCCTGGCGGGGATGTCCTCTACGGACACGCCGGCATTGATCGCTTCGTCGTCGGGTATCTGGCCTCGTTCCCCGACGCACGCTTCGAGGTGCACAGCGCCATCGTCAACCGCGACCCTGAACTGCCCGCGCGAGTCGCGTTGCGCTGGTCGTTGAGCGGGCGTCATAGCGGATTCGGTCATTTCGGCGAACCCAGCGGCGCCGACATCTTCGTGATGGGAATGAGCCATGTGTACATGACGGGGAGCCGAATCCGCATGGAATGGCTGCTGACAGACGAAGTGGCGATCTGGAAACAGATCCACGCACACGTGGCGAGCCGCGCCGGCGCCTGACTCCCCACTGCTCTGTTGCGTTAACACCACACTTGTGGAGCGGTCGCGAAAGTCGTGTTGCATTCGCAGTCAAAACAATTATCATCCGCGGGGTAACGAGCACGGGTGATGTGCCGTTCTGCGTTTTTTCAAGTTGGAACGGTAGAGGGATCGACCATGCGTAAAGTATTTCAATCGGCGTTAGCCATGACCGCGTTCGGGATCATTGGTGCGGTGACCGCGGTCGCGCAGCAGCCAGACAGCGATCAGGCAGCGTCCGGCCTGGAGGAAATCGTCGTCACCTCGCAGCGGCGCGCCGAGAACCTGCAGAGCGTGCCGGTATCAGTCACCGCAGTCACCGGCGAGATGATCGCCGAGCGCGGCATACGTGACCTGTCGCAACTCGAAGGTCTGACGCCCGGCTTCACCTTCGGCCGTTCAGGCTCCGATCCGCGTCCGGCGATGCGGGGCGTGCGGACCGAGGCGGTCGGCGTCAACGCGGACACCACCATCGGCTTTTTCATCGATGGCATCTATCAGTCGCGTGCCCAGCAGGCGCTCATCAGCTTCGTCGATGTACAGCGCATCGAGATCCTACGCGGCCCGCAGGGGACGCTTTACGGCCGCAACACTTTTGGCGGCAACATCGCGGTCGTCACCCATGCACCCGAGCTCGGCAAGACGGATTTTGCAGCAACCTTGCTCGGCGCCAGATACTCGCGCAGTCGCTTTGAAGGAATGGTGAATCTGCCGGCCGGCGACACGGTCGCATTCCGCTTCGCTGGCGCCTACGAGCGCCAGGACGGCTGGGTGAAAAACGACTTCAATCCTAACGCCGATCTGTTTGATGAGAACCTGCGCTTCGGTCGCGTATCGGCGCGCTGGCAGCCGAACGAGAATTTCAACGCGGTGCTGCGCTTCGACTACACGAAACAGAGTGGCAACGGCGCCTCGGCATTCGGCTACAAGCAGTCGGGGACATACGTCGACCGGCCGTCGTGTCAGTTGCTGTACAACGCGTCGTTCGTCGCGCTCAACGTCCGCGCCGGCAATCTCGACGGTGTGTCGGATTGCACGCGCACCGTAGGCGTGGGCGGCGCACCGACCCAGGGCATCGGAACGACCCAGGATCTGGGCATTCCGCTGTACGCTGCGGGTAACGGCTATCGCATCGACAATGACTATCAGACCGATCTTGATCTGACTAACAAGAACGTCTCGCTCGATATGCAGTACGACTTTGCAGCCTTCAGCATCAAGTCGATCAGTGGCTTTGCGGACTTCAAGTTCAACCGCACGGCGGATTCGGACTTCTCTGCTTCGACGATCGCGCTCGACCTGCAGTACACGACGGCGAAGACTTTCAGCCAGGAACTGCAACTGCTGTCCCGCGGCGACGGGCCGCTGCAGTATGTCGTCGGCTATTATTACTTCAAGGACAAGTTGCGCGGCGCCTTCCTCAACCAGCAGCTGCCGCGTACGATTCGTTCCGCCGCGCTCGCAGCGCCGCTGTCACTGGCGCAGAATGGCAACGGCACGGTTAACGACGAACGTCCCGAAACCGACTCCAGCGCGATCTACGGCCAGCTAACGTTCAAGGCCACCGATCGGCTTTCGTTCACCGGCGGCATGCGCTACACGGAAGACAAGAAAAACTACAAGTTTGCGAACGCCAATGCCGTGCTGCCGAGCGCATTATCGACCGGTGGGGCGCTCATCGGCATTCAGCAGCCCGATGCGCGTCTCATCGATTTCAGCGTCATACCGCGCATTCCGGACTCTGCGTTCGGCACGGCTGGCACCACCAATTGCGTCGCACCGATTGTGAATAGCTACAACGGTGGGGCCGTGCTGGTGGGTTCGGGTTACAACTGCACCGGCGCTGGCAACAACATCCTGCTTGGCGCAACCTACGATGAAGCGAAGTTCACCAAGACGACGGTGCGTGGCGCCGCCAATTTCCAGGTGGCTGACGACAAGCTGCTCTATGCCTCGTACTCGACTGGTTTCCGCTCGGGCGGCTTCAACAGTGGTCAGGCGATCGGCTCGGCGCGCACGTTCCTGCCCGAGGAGGTTAACGCGATCGAGCTGGGTTCCAAGAATCGATTCCTCAACAATCGCCTGCAACTCAACGCCGCGGCTTATTTCAACAAGTACAAGAATCTGCAAGAGCAACGCCAGATCGTCACGGGCGGCACGACCATCTCCGTGATCTTCAATGCGGCGCGCGCGGAAGCCAAAGGTCTGGAGCTCGAGGCGGAGTGGCTGGCAACGCCTGAGTTGACGCTCGGCGGCACGCTGGCAATCATGGATGCGAAGTACACCTCGTTTCCGGACGCGCCACTACCGTTCGGCACCTCGATTCTGATCGCCGATCCGACCGCGACTGCAGCGACCGTGGTGAACGGTGTCACGATCGCAGCGGTGGGCCAGCGCCGCGTCTTTGCACCCGGGTACAACTGTTCTTTGTCGCCAGGCGCGACGACGCCGACCTTCGGCTGCGATCTCTCCGGCAAGAAGGTGCCCTTTGCGCCGAACTACCAGGGGGCTCTCTATGGCAGCTATAACTTCCGCCTCGCGAATGGCGGCGTGATCCGGCCCTTGCTGGTCGCGCGCTTCTCGGACGAGTTCTTCGGACTGGCGACCAATGCCGAATCCGAGCGTCAGTCGAGTTTCGTCAAAGGCGACTTCAAGCTCTCGTGGGATATCAACGATAACTGGAGCACCCAGCTCTTCGTTGACAACATCACCGACGAGCAGACAGTCACCCGCATGGTCTGGGGTGGCCAGCGCTTGCAGTTGAGTTTCGCGCCACCGCGAATGTATGGAGTCCGCGTGAGCTTCAAGAACTAAGGCTGCGGGCTCGTCACCTGTCAGAATTGAGGCGATGAGTGGCACAGTCATGGAGCAGCAGAAAGCAGCCTGGCTGCGGGCTTGGGAGCTAACAACTCCGCCCGCCGCCCATTGGCTGCAGCGCCTCGCGGACCTTTACCATCCCGACATCGCCTGGCACGGCCCGCACCCGATCAACAGCCAGCGGGGTGTCGCGGCGGTACTCGCCAAAGTCTGGCAACCGCTGCTAACTGCCTGCCCGGATCTTGAGCGCCGCGACGACATTGTCATCGCGGGCGAGTTCAAGGAAGGCGACTGGGTTGCCGCATGCGGCCATTTTTGCGGACTATTCCACCGCGACTGGCTCGGCATTCCCGCCACCGGCATGACGCTCAATATCCGCTTCGGCGAGTTCTCGCGCATGTCGGCCGGCCGTGTGGTCGAGTGCTATACGATATTCGACTTACTGGATGTGATGCGGCAGGCGGGCACGTGGCCAGATCTGCCCCTCTCGCCGGGCATCGCCGAGCGTTGGCCGGGGCCCGCAACTCGCGACGGTGTTAGCTTCGCGCCAATCGATGTGGCGGCTTCAAAACAAAGCCTGCAGCTGGTCGAAGCGATGATCGCGGGGCTGATGCGTTATGACCAGAAGTCGCTGGAGAGCATGCAGCAGGAATTGTATTGGTCGCCGTCCTTCATGTGGTATGGCCCGGCAGGCATCGGCACCGCGCGCGGCATGCAGAACTATCGAGAGGTGCATCAACGCCCATTCCTCGCCGCATTTCCAGATCGCGTCGGCGGCAATCACAAATGCCGCATCGCCGAGCGCCAATATGTCGCGTCGACCGGCTGGCCCAGCATTGGGGCGACTCACCGCGCGCGCTTTCTCGGGCAGGCGGCAACTAACAAACAGATAACGATGCGGGTCATGGATTTCTGGCGGCGCGAGGGTGATTTGCTGGCGGAAAACTGGGTGTTCATCGACCTGCCGGATTTGTTGCTGCAGTTCGGCAAGACTGTGCCACTGATCGGCCCCTGAGAAAGCTGACACATGAACGCTACTGAAATCGTGCGTGCCGAGGATTTGACGCTGCCGCGACGGGTCGCGATTTTCGCCGCCATCATGTTGCCGTATGTTTTTTACGCGTTCTGCTGGAACACCGAGAACTTCCTGCGGCCGTACATGGCGGAATCGCTCGCGCTCGACAAGCCCCAGGTTGCGGCGTTCTATACGCTACAGGCATTAGGTGCGCTGATCGGCGCGGTGCTGCTGTCGCAGCTTGCCGATCGGCTCGGTCGACGCGGCGTATTCGTGTTGATAACGCTGGGTTTTGGCGTGGCGGCGTTGGGGATCCGCTTCGTCGACAGTTACGCGACGGCGCTGGCGCAGCGCTTCGTCATGGGATTTTTCCTGGGCGGTGTATTCGGCTGCGCCGTGAGCTTGTATGTCGGTTTTTTTCCGCCTGCGCAACGTGGCTTGTTAGCAGGCGTGGTGCAACTGGTCTACAACGGTGGCGACGCAATGCTCAGCTGGTTCGGCCGCCGCTACGGCGCCGACGACTGGCAGCAAGTCATTATGTTAGGCGGCATGGGCGCTGTGGCTGCGGCGATCGTCGCCTGGCTGGTCATTCCGTCCGCCGACCGGGTGAGGACCTGGGGGCAGATGCCGGAGACCGCTGCGGTGTCACGGTCCGCCATCTCCGAGCTGTTCGCACAGGGCCGTTGGGGCCTTACCTTGCGGCTGGCCCTCTTGTGCGGCCTCAATTTCTTTGCTTTTCAGGCCTTCAACGGCTGGACCACCACCTATTTGCGCGAAGTCCATCATTACTCGCCCGATGTGGTTGGCAAGCTGATGACCGCGTTGCACGTTGGCTCAATGACCGGCGCCATTGTCTGGGGCCTGGCGGCCGACCGCTTTGGGCGCCGTTTCAATGCGCTGGGTTTCGCGCTGTCGGCGCTGTTCATCGTGGTTTATCTCAACGTGCCGCCGTCATTTGTCAGCTATGTGATTGCCGGTTTCGCATATGGTTTTTGCCTGGTGGCAAGCGGTATTTGGGGCCCCTACTTTGCGGAGCTATACCCAGATCATCTGCGCGCCACGGCGGCCTCGATCTTCAACTGGGGGCGGATTGTCTCACTGTTTGGCGCGCTGATCGCGGGCGGCATCGCCGAGCGCTTCGGCCTGACAGTCATCATGTACATCGGCGGCGCTACATTCGCGCTGGCCGCGCTGCTGTGGTGGAGTCTGCCCGAAACGCTGCCCTCGCGGGCGGCAAAGTCCTGAGCGCGCATGCAGCGCCCGCTGCTGCATTTCGCGCCGACCCGCCACTGGGGCAACGATCCCAACGGGTTGATCCGCACCAGCGGCGGTTATCGGCTCTTTTTCCAGTACGCTGACGATGCACCCGCCTACCGATCCGTTCGCTGGGGTAGCGCGAGCTCGGCGGATCTGCTGCAGTGGTCGGAGGAGCGTGCCGTACTGGCGGCGGACCGAGCCGGCGCCAGTTGCTACTCGGGCACGGTGCTGCGCTGTGGCAACGGCGATTTGTTAGCTTTCTTCACCGAGCACGAGCCCGCGCAAGCCGGCCGATCGCAACGTCAGTCGATTGCGACCGCCGTGAGCCGTGACGACGGGTGCAGTTTCGCGGCGCCACGGCACGATCTGCTGCGGCACAGCGCGCCCAATTTTCGCGACCCGTTTGTCTGCCGCTCGCCCGCGGAAGGCTATTTGCTGCTGGTCGCCCAGCCCTGTGACTGGCAGGCCTGGCACGGCGAATCGGCCTCCTCGATCGCGCTGTACGCCTCGGCTGATCTAACAACGTGGCGGCGGGTCGGCGCCATTGGCCCCTGGATGGAGCCCGGCGTGCTCTGGGAAATGCCGTGGTTGCATGTTCTGCGGCCCGGCGATACGGCGTCGCCGTGCCTGTTGGGCGTGAGCTGCGTGGATCGACGCAATGACCGCGCAATTTCCGCGGTACGTGTATGGTCCGGTGTTTTCAAGGACCATGAATTCGTGCGCGATCCCGGCCAACCGTTGGCTGGCAGCCTGCTGGATTTCGGCCCGGACTATTACGCCGCGACAGTCGCGCAACTCCAGCCGGATATTGGCTCCGACAACCCGCTGCATTTGTTAGCCTGGCATGGCTCCTGGGATACTGCGCGCGAGCTGCCGTTTGCGGGCTTTCGCGGCGGACCGATGTCCTGGCCATGGCAGTTGCAATGCTCACAGGACGCCGATGGCGCCTCGTTGCGGCGCTGGCAGCTGCCCGAGGCTATGCGACTGCAGCGCACCAAGCTGGCTATGCTTGCGCTTGAAATCGAAAGCGCTGGGCGCGAGCAGCGGATGAGCGAGTTGCAACTCAGACCTGGCGCCAGCTACGCGATTGACGTTCATCTCGAGCTGGCCGCCGCGGACGAGGCCTGGGTCTTCTTTGGCCATGCGCACTGCGCGCTCGGCTTGTGCGACGGCGGCAGTACACTCGTTTTGCAGCGCGACCCGGGACCTGCAACCGCAGGCATCCGTCACTTCCAGGGACGTTGGAGCCAGCGGCGAGCTAACAGAAGTCGCATGGTCGACCTGACCGCCTGGTTTGACGGCTGTTTGCTGGAAGCCCTGTGGGACCTGGGCTCGCTCAAGGCCAGCGCAATTGTCGACGTGGAGCCGCAAGGCGGCGCCATCGAATTGCGGGCCGCGAATTCGGCGCGCGTGCAATTGACCATTTGGCAGTTGCAAGCCGGGCCGCTGTGATGATTTGATAGCCGCATGACCCACAGGAAACCCCAATGATCCGATATTTGAAAAACGGCAAGAATGCCGATGAAGCCGCGACCGAGGACGCCCAGGTGCGTGGTACCGTCGAGCAGTTACTGGCTGACATCGGCCGGCGCGGCGATGCCGCCGCGCGCGAGTATTCCGCCAAATTCGACCAGTGGTCCCCACCGTCATTTCGACTCAATGCCGAGCAAATCCGCGCCTGTTACGCGCAATTGCCCGCACAGGCGATCGACGATATTCGTTTTGCACAAACGCAAGTGCGGCGCTTCGCCGAAGTGCAGCGCGCCGCGCTGCGCGACGTCGAAGTGGAGACACTGCCGGGCGTTGTGTTAGGCCACAAAAACATCCCGATCCAGTCGGTCGGCTGTTACGTGCCGGGCGGCAAATATCCGCTGGTGGCCTCGGCGCACATGAGTGTGGTAACCGCGAAAGTCGCCGGTGTGCCGCGCGTGATTGCGACCGCGCCACCCTGGCACGGCGCGCCTTCGCCGGCCATCGTCGTCGCGATGGACATGGCGGGCGCCGATGAGATCTATACGTTAGGCGGCGTGCAGGGCATCGCTGCGATGGCGCTCGGCACCGAGACCATCAAGCCGGTGGATATGCTGGTGGGTCCAGGTAACGCCTACGTTGCGGAAGCGAAGCGGCAACTGTTCGGTCGCGTGGGCATCGATTTGTTTGCCGGCCCGACTGAAACACTCGTGATCGCGGACGACTCAGTTGATGGTGAACTCTGCGCCGCCGACTTGTTAGGGCAGGCGGAGCACGGACCGAATTCACCGGCGGTGTTGCTCACCGATTCGGAACAGCTTGCACGCGCCACCATGCTCGAAGTCGAGCGCCAGCTCAAGGTACTGCCGACTGGCGAGATCGCCGGTCGCGCCTGGGCCGAATATGGCCAGGTCATCGTTTGTGACACGCGCGCGGAAATGCTGCTGAAGGCAGACGAGCTTGCTTCCGAGCACGTGCAGGTCATGACGCGCGACCCCGATTGGTTCCTGGCTAACATGCGTAACTACGGCGCGCTGTTCCTGGGCCCGGAGACCAACGTCTCCTACGGCGACAAGGTCATCGGCACCAACCACCCGTTGCCGACGAAGAAAGCCGCGCGTTACACGGGCGGACTCTGGGTCGGCAAGTTTATCAAGACCTGCACCTATCAGCGCATTACCCGCGCGGCGTCGGTCACGATCGGCGAGTATTGTTCGCGCCTGTGCGCGCTGGAGGGTTTTGCCGGTCACAAGGAGCAGGCGGACATCCGCGTCAGGCGTTATGCCGGGACGTAATAGCAGTTCCGGCAAGCGCGCGGGCTCAGCGGCGCCTGGCCAGGTGGTCACGTCGTACGACGTTGCCCGCAGGGCGGGCGTCTCGCAGTCAGCCGTGTCGCGTTGCTTCAAGAATGGCGCCAGCGCCAGCCACGAGATGCGCGAACGCGTCATGCGTGCCGCACACGAACTCGGCTATTCGCCCAACGCAATCGCGCGCAGCTTGATCACGAAGCGCTCCAATCTGATTGCGGTGCTGATCAGCAATCTAACGAATCTCTATTACCCGGAGGCGCTCGCGGAGCTCACAGCGCAGGCCAGCGCGCGCGGCATGCGCGTGCTGCTGTTCACGCTATCCGGCGAGAGCGAAGTGGACCAGGTGCTCGAGCAGGTCTGGCAGTACCGCGTGGATGGCGTGATTTCCGCGGCACGGTTGTCCGCGGCGCAGGCAGCAGTGTTTAGCCAGCGCAGGGTTCCGTTGATTTTTTTCAATCGTTATTTGCTGGACGGTCCGTCGACGGCCGTAGTCTGCGACCAGACGGGTGGCGCTCGGGCGCTGGTGCAGCGTTTGCATCAGGCGGGCCATCGCCGCTTCGGCGTCATCGCGGGACCGGTCGACTCGGTCGTCGGGCAGGAGCGCGTACAGGCATCGATCGACTGTCTTGCCGCGCTTGGCGTGCACGACGTGCCCGTGGTCGCCGGCTCATTTGACTACGACAGCGGCGTGCGCGGCTTGCATGAACTCGCAAAAAAAATGAGGAAGCCGCCGCAGGCGGTGGTTTGCGCGAACGACGTCATGGCCATCGGATGCATGGATGCGGCACGTTACGACTTGCAGCTTGACGTCCCGCAAAAGATCTCTGTCGTGGGTTTCGACGGCGTGGGGCCGGCGTCCTGGGCCAGTTACCGGCTGACCACGCTGCGCCAACCCGTGCAACGGATGGCCGAAGCCGCGCTCGCGATGCTTGCAGACCGTATTTTGAACCCGGAATTGCCGCCAGAGCGACGCGTGTTGTCCGGCATATTGGTGGTAGGAACGTCGGCTCGCCTGGGCCCGGGAGACTGAATTGAAACTTTCGACAGATCGGATACTGACCACACATGTTGGTAGCCTGCCACGATCGACCGCCGTGACCCGAGTGGTTTTTGGCCGTGAAAAGGGCGATGCGATTCCGGAAGCGGAGTTCAACGCCACGATTTCTGGCGCGGTACGCGACGTAGTTGCGAAGCAGCTTGCGGCGGGCGTTGATGTCATAAGTGACGGCGAGATGAGCAAGATCAGCTATGCCACCTATATCAAGGATCGCCTGACAGGATTTGACGGCGACAGCACGCGCAATCCACCGGCCGACCTTGAGGATTATCCGAATTTCCTGCAGCGCCAGGTCGCGAGTGGTGGCACACCCAGCTACCGGCGGCCTTGCTGTGTCGGCCCGATTGCCGTCAAGAATCTCGCGCCGCTGCATGACGATCTCACGTGGTTCCGGCAGGCCCTGGCGCCGGCCCGGCCGCCGGCAGCTAACAATGCGCCGATCGAGGCATTCATGAATTCCGCCTCTCCCGGCGTCATCGCGCTATTTCAACCGAACAGATATTATCCAAGCCACGAGACCTATCTCGAGGCGCTCGCCGAGGCGATGCGCCCCGAGTATGAGGCCATCGTCAATGCGGGCTTTGTCCTGCAGATCGATTCGCCGGATCTCGGGCTCGGCCGCCACACGCTGTTCAAGGACCGCTCGCTGGAGGATTATCAGCGCCTGGCAAACCTGCATGTTGAAGTCTTGAACCATTCGCTGCGCAATTGCGCATCTGAACGCTTGCGCATGCACGTGTGCTGGGGCAATTACGAAGGCCCGCACCATCACGACGTGCCGATGGACGTGGTATTGCCAATTGCGTTGCGCGCCCGGCCGCAGGGGTTGTTATTCGAGGCGTCCAACCCGCGTCATGCGCACGAATGGCGGGTGTTCGCAACGGCTAACATCCCGGATGACAAGGTTCTGATCCCAGGTGTGCTCGACTCTGTTAGCAATTTCATCGAGCACCCGGAGTTGATCGCGGAGAGAATCGAGCGCTTCGCCAATATCGTCGGTCGCGAGCGGGTAATCGCCGGCACCGACTGCGGGTTTTCGACCTTCGCCGGGTTTGGCGCGGTGGATGCGGATATCGTCTACGCCAAGCTCGCGTCGATGACCGAGGGCGCACGCATCGCAACCCAAAGGCTGTGGTCATGAGTGACACTACGCGTATCGCCAGTTTTCGTGAGCGGCTGCGACGCGGCGACAGACTGGTTGGAACCTTTGTCAAGACGCCGCACCCGCATGTGGTGGAGGTGCTGGCCCTGTCGCCACTCGATTGCCTGTGCCTCGACGCTGAGCACGCGCCTTTCGATCGCCGCGATCTCGATCTGTGCGTGCTCGCGGCGCGCGCCGCCGACATGCCGCTCATCATCCGTGTGCCTGACGCGGCCCCCGCCACATTGCTGAATGCACTGGACATCGGCGCGACCGCGGTGCTCGTTCCCCATGTGGCCAGCGCGGCCATGGCTGCGGAGATCGCGGCGGCCTGCCGCTACGGCAGTCACGGCCGCGGCTATGCGGGCTCGACCCGCGCCGCTCGTTACACGACCACGCCGATGCAAACGCATATCGAGCGTGCTAACAAGCAGGTCGCGGTGATCGCGCAGATCGAAGACGCGGCGGCCGTGGAGAAAATTGATGCCATTGCGGCCGTGGAAGGGATCGATGCGTTCTTTGTCGGCCGCATGGACCTCACGGTGTCGATGGGCGCCGCGAGCCCGGATGCTCCGGCGGTTGTCGCCGCGGTACAGCGCGTTTGCGACGCCGCTCGCGCCCACCACCGGGCATGTGGCATGTTCACGTCGACGGTCGAGGAAGCGCGGCGATGGCTGGGGCAGGGTGCTGCTTTTTTCCTCCTCGGCTCGGATCAGCAATGGATGCTGCAGGGCGCTCGTGCGCTGGCTGATCAGATGCGGTAGAAGCGTTTCGCGTTGTCGACGAACACCTGCCGCAGCGCCAGCGCGCCCAACGGCGCCACAGCCGCGTGTGTTGCGCTGACGATATCACCGTAGTGCCGATGGAGACCGTCGACGGGAAAGTTGCTGCCGAACAGACAGCGCGCGGGCCCGAACGTCTCGAGCACCGTACTTGTTAGGCGAACAAAATCGGCCGTCGTTCCCCGTGGCCGGAACATGGACAGTCCCGAGAGTTTGCAGACCACGCCAGGCGTCCCGGCCAGCGCCGCCAAACCATGTTTCCAGGTTTGCAGTCCTGCTTGCGACTGATCCCAGGGAGAGCCGCAGTGGCACAACGCTACCCGAAGATCGGGAATTTCCTCGAGCAAGGTTGCAAAAGCCGGGATCTGAGGCACCGTCAGTTGCAGATCAAAGGACAAATCGTGGTGGGCCAGGCTGCGAAGACCTTGCGCAAACTCCGATTGCAGCAGCAGTGCGCCACTTTTCGTGCGGATATCGTCCTGCGGTTCGCGGCCAAGAATCTGGCGCGCTCCGCGCAGCAATGGCGCGGCGGCTCGATGCTCTGCGATTTGATCATCGACGTCAGCCGAGGTCAGGTCGATGGCGGCGACAATGGCGCTCGGCAGCCTGTGCTTGTCGGCCTGGCGCTGCAGCCAACGAGTTTCGGCGAGCTCCTGACCCGGCGCGCAACCCACCTGAACATGCACTGATCCCAGTAATTCGTGTCCTGCGGCATCCTGCCTGAGGTCGGGCACCCGGTAGTTCTTCTGGATGGGTGTCGGGTCGCCAAAGAATCGGCGTACGCCGCGCGCCTCCAGCCAGGGGTAATGTACTGCTTGCAGATCCCAGAGGTGGTGATGCGCGTCGATGAGCTGCAATTTCAGCCGCCGGCCGCAATCGTCGTGGTCTGCTCAACCAACACGCCCGGGTCGTAGTAGTCCTCGCGACTCGCGACGGAGCTTTCGCCCATTTCGAAAAAGCTCAGACCAGGCAGTGACAGTCGCTGCCGCGTTGCCCGCACGCCAAAGGCGTCGGCGACCAGCCTGCCGAACAATCGCCATTGCAGTGCGGCGCTCCGGCCGTCGGCCCCAAGCACCAGCCGCTCGCAGTACATCACGGTTTCGGTAAACGGACCTAACAGTTCTGGCATCGGTCCGCGCCGCAGGTTCCAGAGTTGGTGCCACCCTTGCACCAGTGGATGCGCGGCAATATCCGTTGCCGCCGTCCCGGTTGCGCTATCCGGCGCGCGTATCTCGCCGTACTCGACTGGGATGCCATGGCGTTTTGGGACGAAACAGTCCTCGGGCGCCTGTCCCAGCGCGTAGCCCAACCGCAGCCGGTCGTAGTATTGCCATTCGCGCACAATCCGGCCGTCATGCACCAGCGACAGTGCCGCACACGGCACCTCCGCCTGCGCAGATTCAAGTCGCCAGCGGACCGCATGCCATTCGGCCTGCGCACCGTCGCGCGCGCTCAGCGCGGCTCCCTGCTGCAGCTTACGCGGGCCCCATGACGCGAATCGTGCCGATTCCAGGCGCAGCCAGTCGTCGCGACCGTAGAGCTCGCTGCTTCCCGCATGAATTCGCACGTTGTGGATCGCGCTGTCCGCCAGGGCGCTGAAATCGCCACGCGTGCGCCAAGCCGTCTCTAGTTCGAGACGTTGCTGGGCCGTGAAGCTAACAATGGCGTTCGTCACGCCGCCGCTCGCGGGTCTTGCCGTAACTGACGCAGCAGCGCGATTTCGTCCCAGATCGTGAATTCCTCGACGATAAAACCCCCACGCACGTGCCAGTGGCTGACCGCGAGCAGGTAAACCGGCAGACCGGTGGCGGGTCCATGCAAGCCGGGGCCGGTGTGCGTGCCAGTCAATGACCAGCGCACCGCGATGTCGAGGCCCAGGTCGAAGAACGGCAGAGCCGCCACGTGATCGATACTCAGGCGCGCATCCGGCATTGCCGCCAGTAGGTTGTTAGCAAGCCCCAGCACGGCGCCGGCGCTGAACAAGCGCCGCCCGGCGGGTCCGTGGTATTCGACGACCGGTGAATAACACTGGCGCAGCGCCTCCAGGTCACGCGTCTGCCAGGCGCCTAACACACGTCGTGCCCAGTGGTGCGCCTCGCTGTTCGAGTCTTCGGGTCCGGCGGCTGCCACCCCGGGGCCGGCGAGCACGCGCGCGCGTTCGCTGGCCCACCAGCGCACGGCCGGTGCTTCCGCCGTGTCGCGCGCGGCCTGCAGCACGGCAAGTTGAGTCGGATCCGCGCCGAGTTGCGTGGCCAGCAGCCAGTTGTCGCGGACCAGCCATTCCTCGTAGATGCGATTCTCCCGCACGGCACAATCGGCAATAGTGGTCACCGTGGCCCGTCGTCGAGTGGCCACTCCGAACTCGTTGTCGCCGAGGTGGGTCATGTGGCTGGTGATGCGGTGTGACGTGTGCAAGCCCTTGGGGCCGTCGTCGGACCAGATGACATGGTCAGCGATGAGCGTGCGATCCGGATATGCCTGCAGCGTAGCGTGCGTGTTGGCGATAACGGCATCGGCGCCGAGCGTCGGCCCGCCCAGAGTGTGTACCTGGCAGTCCGCTGTGTAATGGCTGCGGATCAGCCCGATGTTGCGCTCCTCCCAAATACGGTGCGTGCAACGCACGATGTAATCGACAATATCGACGTAGTCGGTGTCAAAACCTGGCAATTCTTGGCGTCTGCCACCGGCGGGCGCCAACAGCGTCGAGATATCAGCCCAGGGCACGAAGGTGACAGCCTGGTTCATGGTTATGGCCCTTGATGTACTTCGAATGCAAGCCGGATTTACGGCGTATTCAAGTTAAATGCTGTCACAAAAACCGGCGAAACGCTGCGTTTTTTTTGCATTCGAAGTACACTTGCCGCCATTATGCGGCCACTCAGTGCACCTTTGTCTTTGGAACAACGTCTGGTGCGATACGCCGAGCTACGCCCCTGCACGACAGCATTTATTGATGCCCGCACGCCAGGCAGCGAGCGCAAGGAAAATTTCACGATTATTGGGCCTGGGGTCGCGGAAAACCCCGACCAGTATGTACATATCACCGAGCCGCACGGGTTCAATATTGGTGGAGCTCGGCAACCGCCAGGTTGCGTCAACTCACAGCACAGTCACCAGACCGCCGAGGTGTTCGTCGTACTCAGCGGTCGATGGCGGTTTCTAAGCGGCGAACGCGGCAAGGATGGCTACACTGACCTCGGACCGGGCGACACGATTTCCATTCCTACTGGCAGTTTTCGTGGCTTTGCTAACATTGGGGACGACATCGGCTTCATGTTCGCAGTGTTAGGTGGCGATGATCCAGGCCATGTGACGTGGGCCCCCTACGTTTTCGAGTCGGCGAAGAAGTACGGTCTTGTCCTGCTGCAGGGTGGCCGCCTCGTTGACACCGCGCGCGAAGCTTTGCCGCCGGAGGCGGTGCCGGAAGCCCCGACCACCGATGCCGACGTTGCAAAAATGCGGCGCCTGGATTCCAGCGCGCTTGAGCGCTGCGTGGCGCGCAATGCCGAATTGACCGCCAGTGGCGGCTTGTGTCAATGGCCTGGATTTGCCGAACGCGCGGTGGCGGGACTCGCCAACCCCGCTGAGAAAATGCCGGCCGGCAAGATGGATTGGTCGCACGGCTTCCAGGTGCGTTCATTGGTCGTTGCAGCCGGCGCAAAATCACCGATCCATACAAGAGACGACGCCGAGGTTCTAATGGTGCACAGAGGACGACCCTGTGTGATCACCCGGGGGGTGGAGCTGCACCTGGGTCCCGGTGACACGTTGACACTGCCGATCGGCATGCCGCGCAGCATCGGCAATACGGGGCCGTCAGACGCTGAGATCTTCGTCGTGCGTGGCGCCGACGGGCCTCGCCCGGCGCGATTGTCACCCTGATGCCAGGCGGCGCAGGAACATCGCCAGGGTCTTGAGATAAAAATCGCGATTCGCTTTCTTGCGAAAACCATGTCCCTCATCCTTGGCGGCCAGATACCAGACTTCGCCGCCGTTAGCCCGGATCGCCGCGACCATTTGTTCGGATTCGCTGGCCGGCACGCGTGGATCGTTGATGCCCTGCACGATCAGCAACGGTTGGGTGATTTTCTGCGCGTTGGTGCGCGGCGAAATGCCGCGCAGGAACATGCGCATTTTCGGATCGCGCTCATTGCCATACTCGAAGCGCCGCAAATCCTGCCGATAGTTTGCGGTGTTTTCCAGAAAGGTGACGAAGTCACTGATGCCGACCACATCGACACCACCACGCAAACGCGGACCGTAGGCAGCGAGCGCAGCCAGCGTCATGTAGCCGCCGTAGGAGGAGCCCATCACGATCACGCGCCTGGCGTCGAGATCGGGCTGCCTGGCAATCCAGTCTAACAACGCACCGATGTCGCGGACCGCATCTTCGCGCAAGAAACCATCGTCCAGGCTGCCGTAATTCCTGCCATAGCCGGTTGAGCCACGGACGTTAGGTGTGATCACGGCATAACCCAGTTCGGAGGTCAGAAATTGCGTCGCCGGATCGAAGCCGGGGCGCGCCTGGCTTTCCGGGCCGCCGTGGATGTCGATGATCACCGGATGTGGCCCGCTCCGGGCAGGCTTGTATATGAACGCCGGAATCTGCCGCGGCTGCCGCTTGCGGATGAAATCAAAGCTGGGGTAGCTGAACGCCTGGGCGGCGACATACTTCCTGCGGTCGATCGGGCCGGTTTCGCTGATGGTCCAGCGCTGCAGGCTGTTAGCTTCAAGATCAAGGGTCCACACATCGCGCGGCCGGTCCGACCCCGAGAGCGTCATTGCGAGCTGCGTCGATGCCGGATCGAAACGCAGGTTGGCGATCAGGCCGCGCGGCATCGGCGGCAACGAAATCTCCAGCGAATTGCGCAGATCCAGCAACTGCAGGCGGCTGTAGCCGCCCTCGTTGGCGGTGTAGGCGAGCCAGCGGCCATCGACGCTGACATCAAATTGCTCGATGTCCCAGCCGATATAGGCACTCAGGCTGCGGCTCGGTCCGGGTGCGGCAAGATCCAGGTAGCGCAGCTGAGTGAAGCCGCTGTCGCGGTCGGAAATCAGGTAGACGCCGCGGCCGTCGGCTGCAAAGCGCGCCGACGTGATGGCAACCGGCGGTGGCGTGAGCGGAACCTTTCCCGGCGGGCCTGGCGGTCTGCCAGGCGCGATCGCGGGCGCTACATCGAGTTCGGTCAGCGCAATGCTGGCCAGATCCAGCATAAACAGATGGCTCTCGGTCGCCGACACCGGGTTCCACAGCAGCAGTTTGCTGTTGTCAGGCGACCAGTCGAGTGGATAGTAGGTGGCATTGTCTCCTAACAGAAGCGTGCTGTTGGTATTGTCGCTGGCGACATCGCGCACCATGACGTCGAAAACTGCGGGATCGCGGCTGTTGCTGTACCACGCGACACGGCGACCATCGCGCGACCAGACCGGGCTGCCGTTCAGGGACGGCGCATCTGTTAGCAGGCGGACGCTGCGATCGGCCAACTCGTAGAAATAGAGCTGGCTGTTTTCGTTGCCATCACGGTCCTTGAGAAACACAAATCCGTGGGCGCCACCGCGGGCGGCGCGGGCGGAAACGACAGGTTCGCGATAGAACGTCAGTTGCTCGCGCGCCGCCCCAGGCGCTGCAACACGATGCAGCTGCTCCACGTCGCCGAAGCGGGTGCTGACCAGCAGCGCGCCGTCCGGCAGAAAGTCGACGAAACTGGCGCCGCGCACGGCCAGCCAGTCATCGAGCCGGTCACCGAGCGCGGTATCGAGCGCGGGGATGTTCTCCAGCACCAGATTGCCGCGCTCTTCGCGGGTAACAGCGTCCGCAGGGTGCGTTCCCAGCAAGACACTCAGCGCCAACACGATGTAAGACTGCCGCATGTCTGCTATGTTGCCAAAATCCGATGGCCGATCCGAGATTGAAAGCCAAAATAACCCGCGGCGAGTTCATCGTCGCGCCAGGCGTATTCGACATGATGTCGGCGCTGCTCGCCGAGCGTGTGGGTTTTGACGCGGTCTACGCCTCCGGCTTCTGGTTGACAGCATCCTACCTCGGGATCCCGGATGCCGGCATCGCGACCTACACGGACATGCTGGCGCGAATACGCCTGGTGGTCGAGAAGAGCAGCGTGCCGGTCATTGCCGATGCTGACACCGGTTTTGGCGGCCTGCTCAATGTGCACCACACAGTGCGCGGCTATGAAACCGCAGGTGTCAGCGCCATCCAGATCGAAGACCAGGAGTTTCCGAAAAAATGCGGCCACACGCCCTATCGGCGCGTGGTGCCGATCGAGGAAATGGTCGCAAAGGTCAGGGTGGCGGTCGACGCACGTTCCGATGCTAACATGCTGGTGATCGCGCGCACCGATGCGCGCACCGGGTTCGGTTTCGACGAGGCCGTCAAACGCGGCCAGGCTTACGCGGCGGCGGGCGCGGATATCGTGTTTGTCGAATCGCTGCAGTCGGAAGATGAAATGCGGCGCGCCTGCGCGGCGATCGACAAGCCGATGATGGCTAACATGTCGGACGGCGGCAAGACGCCGATCCGGCCGGCTGCCGAGCTCAAGGCTTGTGGCTACTCGCTGGCGATTTTCCCGGCCATGGCGGCGCTGGCGGCCAATGCCGCGGTGGAAAAGGCCATGCGCAACCTGAAGGCCAGCGGCACGAGTTCGAGTCCGGACGTGCCGCTGTTCGATTTCAACGAGTTCTGCCGCATGGTCGGCTTCGGCGACGTGTGGGCATTCGAAGAGAAGTGGAAAGACGTACTGGAGAGGAAAAAATGACACAGTTATTGCGAACGATTTTGTTAGGTCTGGCGACCGTGGTGATTGCTGCGCCGTCGGTGAGCCTGGCCAGGGGCGAACTGGTGCTGGTCGCGGGCGCCACCGGCCGCACTGGCAAGCAGGCGGTGTTGCAGCTCGCGGCGCGCGGCTACAAGGTCCGTGCGTTGGTGCGGGACGAAGGCAAGGCGACGAAGGCGGAGTTCCCGGCGGGAGTCGCGGTCGTCAAGGGCGACGTGCGCGACATTGAGAGTCTCAAGGCGGGGATGAAAGGCGTGAAATTCGTAATCTCCGCGATTGGCGCCGGTGGCGGGCCCAATCCCGCACCCGGCAACGGTGCTGAAGACATCGACAATCAGGGCGTTGCGAATCTCGCGCAGGCCGCCAGCGCCGCCAGGGTCCGGCACCTGGTGCTGGTGTCCTCGGCAGGGACCACCCAGTACGCCGATTATCCGGTGCCGTTCATGCGACCGATTCTGGCAGCGAAATTCAAGGGTGAGGCGGCGTTGCGTGCCAGTGGTGTGCCCTACACGATCGTGCGGCCGGGCGGCCTCGTGGATGACGCGGGTGGCAAGGCAGCGGTAGATTTCCTGCAGGGCGACAAGGCCAATGGGCGAATTGCGCGCGCCGACGTGGCCACCGTTTGCATTGCAGCCTTGGGTCGCAAGAGCGCCCTGGGAAAAACTTTCGAGATTATTTCCGGCAAGGGCGCATGGCCTAACAACTGGGACAAGGACTTCGCGGCGCTGGCCGCCGACCAGAAACCTTGATCAGCCACCCGCACGGCATCCATGCCGTCGACGCGCACTATGTGCGGCCGATGCTGGATGCCGCGCACCTGATCGTCGAGCGTGATCGGGCGGCGTTTGTCGACTGCGGCACATCGTATTCAGTTCCATATTTGTTAGCTGCGCTGCAGTCGCTGGGGATCGCGCGCGAGCAGGTCGACTATGTCTTTCTGACGCACGCGCACCTCGACCATGCCGGCGGCGCAGGCCAGTTGATACGGGCGCTGCCTAACGCTCGCGCGGTCCTGCACCCGCGGGCGGCGCCGCACCTGGTCTCGCCGGACGTGCTGATCCAGGCTTCGATCGGCGTGTATGGCGAAGAAAACTATCGGCGGCTGTACGGCGAGATCCTGCCGGTGCCGCAGGAGCGCGTCGTCATCACCGCAGATGGCATGCGCGTGGCGCTGGCGGGTCGTACTTTCGAGTTCCTGCATACGCCCGGGCACGCGATGCATCATTACGCGATGGCGGACCTCGATCACGGTGGCATATTCACCGGCGATATCTTCGGCGTTTCCTATCGTGAACTGGATGTCGATGGGAAGAATTTCATCTTTCCGACCACCACACCTACCCAGTTCGATCCCGCGCAGATGTTGCAGTCGATCGATCGCATCGTCGCGCGTCAGCCGGAGTGCGTCTACCTGACCCATTACAGTCGCGTCACCGGCGTGCCGGCGCTGGCGGCAGTCCTGCGGGCCCAGGTCGAGGCATTTGCGGAACTGGCCGTGCGCCACGCGAAGCTGACGGACCGCCGTGCGCGCATTGCCGCTGACATGATGACGCTATGGATCGAATCGCTGCGGGCCATGGGCAGCCCGCTTGCGGATGCAGAGCTGATGGATTTGTTAGGTCTGGATGCCAGACTCAACGCTGACGGGCTGGTTTCATGGCTGGAGCGCACCAAGAAATGAATTCCTTCAAGGCTTTTCGGATTCACGAAGTAGACAGGAAGATCGTCGCGCAATTTGACACGCTGACGCTGGCCGACCTGTCGCCCGGCAATGTAGTGGTGCGGGTCACGTACTCCGACATCAACTACAAGGACGCACTGGCTGCGACGGGCGCGGGGCGTATCTTGCGGCGTTACCCGCTGGTGGGCGGCATCGATCTCGCGGGCGTGGTCGAGACATCGGAAGATCCACGCCACAAACCGGGTGATCATGTGCTGGTGACAGGCTGCGGGCTGTCGGAAAATCATGACGGCGGCTACAGCGAAATGGCGCGCCTCAATGGCGAGTGGGTGATCGGCATGCCCGATGGCCTTGGCGCCTTCAAGGCAATGTCGCTGGGTACCGCGGGTTTCACCGCCGCGCTCGCGATCCACAGGATGGAACACAACGGCCAGACACCCGGCAAGGGCCCGGTCGTGGTGACCGGCGCGACCGGCGGCGTCGGCAGCCTCGCGATCGATATGTTAGCCGGGCGGGGCTATGAGGTGATTGCCGTCACCGGCAAGGAGAGCACGGTCGAGTACCTTAAGAGCCTCGGCGCCGCCAAAGTGCTGATGCGCCAGAGCATCGACTACGGCAAGCGCCCGCTGGAGAGCGCGCAGTTCGCCGGCGCCATCGACAATGTCGGCGGCGACATGCTCGCCTGGCTGACGCGCAGCATGCACGACGGTGGCAACATCGCCAGCATCGGCATGGCCGGCAGCATCGACCTCAAGACCACGGTCATGCCATTCATCATCCGCGGTGTCAATTTGTTAGGTATGAATTCCGCCGCGCAGCTGCGGCCCATGCGTCTGGTGCTCTGGAATCGCATTGCGACCGATCTAAAGCCGCGGCACCTGGATAAAATCGTCTCGGCAACTATTCCGTTCGACCAGCTTCCACAAGCATTCGCTGCGTACCTCAAGGGCACTGTGACCGGGCGCACAGTCGTCAAGATCGGAGCCTGACAAGCGCAGGAACTTTGCACGCTGATCCCCCATCGAACCGGCACACCTGCCGTCTGTTGGAGGATTTATGTTCAGGAAACTTCTCGCGTTAGCTTTTTGCGGCATGAGCGCTGCGACCGGAGCAGCCGACAATGGTTTCTATCTGGGTGTCGGCGCCGGCCAGAGTCAATTCAAGCTTGGTGGTGCGCTCGATGACCAGGACAACGGCTACAAGGCGCTGATCGGATTTCGCGCACTCGACAGCTTCGCTCTGGAGGCAAGCTACCAGGACCATGGCAAAGCGACGCTGCCGTCGGGCATTGCCTGCATTGCGCTGGTTGGCGTCAACTGCCCCGCGGCGACCAGCGTCGGCGCGCAGACCGCGTCCGCATTTGCCGTCGGATTCCTGGATTTCCCACTACTGGATCTGTTTGCGAAAGCCGGGATCGCGTCCTTGAAGACCGAAGGCCGCACGCCGGGCGTGCCGGCGTTCAATTTCAACGACAGTAGCACCGGGTTCGCTTGGGGCGCTGGCGTCCAGGCGCATTTTGGCAGTCTCGGTGCGCGCGCGGAATTCGAGCAGTTCAAGCTCGCGCCGGGGGTGAAACTCGACAGCGTTTCGGTGAGCCTGCTATACACGTTCCTCTGATCTGATCACGACCCAATTGAGGCCGCACAGCCGGTCCCGCGCCAAGCGTTCGCGTCGTGCTCGATCACAGGATCGGGAACCCGCTTGGTCAGAATCCCTTAAACGTCGCGAACTCCTCGACCGGCGCGCGCTCCGAACGCAGCGAGTTCACCGGCGCGGACTTGTCGGCATGACCTAACGCCATGCCGCAGTAGATCATTTCCTGCGGCTCGAGCTTGAAGTGCGCATGCAGTGCTGCGCGAATGCGCATCCACGCTTCCTGCATGCAGCTCTGCACGCCACGCTCCGCCGCGGCGAGTGCTATGCTCTGCATGAACATGCCAAGGTGCGCCCACTGGCCGTGACCCATGCGCCGGTCGATGACGAAGAACAGCAGCACCGGAGCGCCAAAGGCGCGAAAGTTGTTCGCGACATGCGCATAGCGCGCCGGCTTGTTGTCGCGCGCGATGCCCATCTTCGCGTACAGGTCCTCGCCCACCTTGAAGCGACGCGTGCGGTACGGCTCCCACAGATTGGCCGGATACATCGGCCGATCGCCTTCCTGGGAGCGGGTAGGATCATTCCCCATGATTGTCAGGCCAAGGTCCTTGACCTCCTGGGCCGCAGCGCCTGCGGTTACGATCACCTTCCAAGGCTGCATGTTGCCGCCAGATGGCGACCACCGGGCAACTTCGAGTATTTCATGGAGCAGCGCGCGCGGCAACGGCGTGGGCAGGAAAGCGCGCGTCGAAATACGGCGCTTGATGGCATCGGTTACCGACAGCATAAGCGGCCAATAGTACTATGCATTTACTAACGCATGAATAAGGTCGTGGCCAACGCGGACGAAAGTGAACGCCTTGTTAGCAGCGCGCGGCGGATGGGCGTGGCGCTGGCCGCTGCGCACGCGGGCCGGATGCAGCGGCTGTTGGATGAGCTCGGAAAATGGAACCAGGCCTATAACCTAACGGCTTTGAACCGCCGTGAAGAATGGGTCACGCATCATCTGCTCGACAGCCTGTCGATCGCCCCGCTGCTGGCCGGCAGCCGCATCGCCGATGTCGGGACCGGCGCGGGTTTTCCCGGCATGCCGCTGGCAATTCTGTACCCGGAGCGCACTTTTGCACTGATCGACTCCAATGGCAAGAAGATCCGCTTCGTGCAACACGCGGTACGCACCCTTGGTCTAACAAATGTGATCCCGCAGCAGGCGCGGGCGGAAGCGCTGACGCCTGGATCACCCTTCGATACCGTGGTCGCGCGCGCCTTCGCCGCATTGCCGGAGCTGGCACAAGCGGTTCGCGGCCTCTGTGGACCGCAGACCCGCGTTCTCGCGATGAAAGGCAGGCGCCCGGATCAGGAGTTGGCTGCGCTCGATGAGCGTCTCTGGCAGGTCGAAGCGGTGCAGCGCATCGAGGTCCCGGGACTGGATGCTGAGCGTCAAGTCGTGACGTTACGGGCACTGAACCTGTAAATTAGCGCCATGAAACGCATCATCGCCGTCGCCAACCAGAAGGGCGGTGTCGGCAAAACCACCACAGCCGTTAACCTGGCCGCGTCACTGGCCGCGACCAGGCGGCGTGTGCTGCTGATCGACATCGATCCGCAGGGCAATGCGACCATGGGGTGCGGCATCGAAAAATCCCAGATCGCGCGCGGCACAGCCGAGGTGTTGCTGGGCGAGTGCTCGCCGGCGAATGCTATTCATCGTGTCGACGACAGTGGCCTAGATGTGATGCCGTCCAACCAGGACCTAACAGCGACCGAGGTAGCGCTGCTGACCCAGCCCGCCGGCCGCGAGCAGCGCCTGCGCGAGGCACTGGCGCCGCTGCGCGGGCAATACGACGTGATCCTGATCGATTGCCCGCCGTCGCTCAACATGCTGACCCTCAACGCGCTGGTGGCCGCGGACAGCGTACTGGTGCCGATGCAATGCGAGTATTACGCGCTCGAAGGCCTGTCGGCATTGTTAGGTACGGTGGAGCAGCTGCGTGCCAGCGCCAATCCACAGCTGGAAATAGAAGGCCTGCTGCGCACCATGTTCGATCCGCGCAACAACCTGTCGAACGAGGTCAGCGCGCAGCTGATCGGGCATTTTGGCGATAAGGTGTTTCGCACGGTGATCCCGCGCAACGTGCGCCTGGCCGAAGCGCCATCCTTCGGCAAGCCGGCGCTATTGCATGACAAGGATTCGCGCGGCGCGCTGGCCTACCTCGCCTTGGCCGGCGAAATGATCCGCCGCGATGAAGATGAGCGCGACGCCAAGATAAGTTAAGCAAATTTGCCGGGAACCCGCAGGGTCGTGACGTGAGACACGCTGCGATAAGTCACAGCGGATCATGATTTCGCGGTGAGCGCTTCACCTGTCAAGCTAACGAACGAGCAGCGTATTGCGGCTGCTCTGCAGCGTATTGTCTATGATCGCCTGCCGCTGTCAGCGATGCTCAGCATGCTCGTGTCACTGATTTTTATCGGTCTGCTGCTGCCGTTTTTTCCAAAACGTGGATTGTTGGAGTGGGGGGCAATGATCCAGGGTGTTGGCGCCATGCGCCTCGGTCTCTGGTACTGGCATCGCCGGGTCAAACCACCACCACAGGACGCGACGATCTGGTCGTTGCGCTTCATGTTAGGTGTGACCCTGGCAGCAGGTGCCTGGTCTTGGGGGGCAATGCGCTTGATGCCCCTGGTGGGCGACCCCTCCACGGCGATGCTGGCGGTCACCTTGTTAGCAGTGTCATCGATCGCCGTCAGTTCGCTCGCGGCACACTTGCCGTCACAGATTGCGTATACCGGGATAACGCTGGGCCCGGCCGGCATTTACCTCATTGCATCCGGGGGCGCGGTGGAACACGTGCTCGGCATGGCCTTGCTTGCTGCGGTCGTGGCGCTGATCTGGACTGGCTACCAGGGCAATCGAGGCATGCGCCAGCTACTGACAACTGAACTGGAATTGTCAGAAGCCGTCATGATTGCCGCGCAGGCCCGGGCGGCCGCAGAGGAAGCGAACCGCGCCAAGTCGCGATTTCTGGCAAGCATGTCCCAGGACATCCGCACGCCGCTGAATGGCGTGTTAGGGCTTGCAGAGATTCTGCAGGGCGGCAGCGTATCCATCGAGCAGCGGCGACACCTGGATCTGTTGCGCCGCTCAGGCGCGCAGCTGTATGACATCGTCAACGAAATTCTGGATTTTTCCAAGATCGAGGCTGAGGAATTGGAAGTCGCGTGCCGGCCCGTGAGCATCCGCGAGATGATCGAAGATCTGACCGGACCGTTGCAGGCCCGCATCGGCGTGACCGACATCGTTTTTGAAACTGACATAGCCAGCAATGTTCCCGGGACCATCCTGTCGGATGGTATCCGGTTGCGCCAGATTATCGGCAACCTGCTGTCAAACGCCGCAAAGTTCACAGCAAAAGGCTCCATCAGGCTGTCAGTGGATTTGCTGGACGGTCATCCCGGTGGCGCTGATGCGCTGCTGCGTTTTCGCGTTGTCGATACCGGCATCGGTATCCCTGCCGATCGCATCGGCCGCGTGTTTGATGCCTTTACCCAGGTTGACGACAGCTTTGCAGTTCGCGCCGGTGGCACCGGCCTCGGACTGGCGATCTGCCGCAGGCTGGCAAATTTGTTAGGCGGCGAGATTGGCGCGGCCAGCGAGCCGGGCAAGGGCTCGACCTTCGTCTTTACCCTGCGATCGACCGTCGGTTCCTGGCACGAAACAGTACACAACACGACCGCATCCGGAAGATTTGTGGCGGCGGCTCGTCTCAATGGCCGGATACTGCTGGCCGAGGACAACGCGATCAATATGGAAGTAGCGGGCGCGATGCTCAGCATGATTGGCGTTACGTTCGAAACGGCCCTGGATGGGCAGGCTGCGATCGACAAAGCGACTGCTGGCGAATTTGATCTGATCCTGATGGACTGCCAGATGCCCGGGGTCGATGGTTACCAGGCGACCCGGGAATTGCGGCGCCGCGAGTTGCACGCTCGCAATGGGCAACGCATGCCCATCGTTGCACTAACTGCCAACGCGTTCGCGGATGATCGGCAACGCGCCGCGGATTCTGGCATGGATGCTTTTCTCCCCAAGCCCGTGCCTCTGGACCAGCTGTACGGTGTACTGGCGCGCTGGCTGCCAATGGCCGAGCCGGCCGATAACGCATCGGCTACAGCCGCCGCCTGACCTGCGTCGCGATTCGCTATGATCGCGCCCCATGAATCAGAAAAAGCCGCCGCTGGGCCGCGGGCTGGACGCGCTGCTGGGCCAGATGGCCGCGAAACGACCGTCAGCGACTGTATCGACAGCAGCCGGTAGCGCGGCCCCGGCCACCCAGGACGAACTGCGGCACCTGCCGCTCGATGTGCTGCAGCGAGGCCGCTACCAGCCGCGTGTCGACATGCGCACTGAATCGCTGCAGGAACTGGCCGATTCCATGCATTTACAAGGCGTCATCCAGCCGATCGTAGTGCGGCCACTCCCCGGTCTGGGCGGCGCCGCGCCGCGCTATGAAATCATCGCTGGCGAGCGACGCTGGCGGGCGGCGCAACTCGCGAACCTGAGCAGCATTCCGGCCGTGATCCGCCCTGTGCCTGATGAATCCGCGATCGCGATGGCGCTGATCGAGAACATCCAGCGCGAGAATCTGAATCCACTGGAAGAAGCGCGCGCACTCGACCGCCTGATTCGCGAATTCAACGTGACCCACCAGCAGGCCGCCGACGTGGTGGGCCGCTCACGCGCCACGGTTACCAATCTTCTGCGACTGCTCGAGCTGTCGCCTGAGACCGCCAGGCTGGTGGAGGAGCGCGCGATCGAAATGGGACATGCGCGCGCCTTGTTAGGTCTGCCGGACAGGAGAAAACAGAGTGAAGTTGCCGCGCTGATCGCCCGCAAGGGCATTTCGGTGCGCGAGACCGAGGCACTGGTGCGGCGGATGATGCAACCCCCGGCAGGGCGCGACAGCGACTCGGCTAGTGCCGCCGAGCAACGGGACCCTAACATCCTGAGTTTGCAGAATGATCTGTCGGCGAAACTTGGCGCGACGGTCGACATCCAGCATTCCAGGTCGCGTGGCAAGGGCAAGGTCGTGATCAGCTACAACTCGCTCGACGAGCTGGACGGCATTCTGGAGCACATGCAGTGAGCGCGCGTCGACGGTGGCCTGCTTGGTTCGTGGTGGCTTGCGGTGTGCTGCTTGCGCCGCAGGTTTACTCCCAATCGGTCAGCGTAAAACCCCTGGATTTCAAGGTTTCCGGCGACGCCGCGCAGCCTAACGTCGCGTCGATCCCGGGCCGGGGCTTTGTCGTCACCTGGCAGCAGCGCGGCGCCAGCCAGCAGGAGCTGTGGTTTGCGGAAATCGCAGCCGATGGCAGTGAGCGGCGACGCGGCCGCATCGCACGCGGTGCCAACTGGTTTATCAACTGGGCGGACTTCCCGGCGCTCGTGGTGCTCGACAACGGCGACTGGATCAGCTACTGGTTGCAGAAGTCCGGCAACGCACCCGAGGCCTACGACATCAGGCTGACGAGATCGATCGACAGGGGCCGGCATTGGTCGAAGCCGGTCACGCCGCATACCGATGGCACGGCGACTCAGCATGGCTTTGTCAGCCTGCTGCCAGATGGTGGCGACCGCGTGCTGGTGGTCTGGCTCGACGGGCGTCGCGCCGCCGAATTGACTACCGCAGCCAATGGCAGCGCCGCTCACGAGCATGACGAAGAGGCAGCCCCCATGACGCTGCGCGCCGCGGCGTTAGATCGAAACGGCGTTCGAACCGGCGAGGTTTTGCTGGATGACAGCACCTGCAGCTGCTGCCAGACCGATGCCGTGCGCTGGGCTGGTCGGGTGCTGGTGGGGTATCGCGACCGCAGCCCCGAGGAGATCCGCGACATCGCGGTGACCGCGCGCGGCGTCGATGGCCAATGGTCGAAGCCACGCATCCTGAGTCCGGATAACTGGAAGATCGAAGGCTGCCCGGTGAACGGACCAGCGCTGGCGGTCAACGGCGAGCGCCTGTTCGCGGTATGGCCAACGCTGGTCGGCCAAAACATGGTGCAGCGCTACACAATCCGGCTCTGGGATCAGCGCGCGGCTGAGACCCTGACGCTGGAGCCGGGCGAGCGGGTGCGCGGCCGGGTCGACGCGGCACCCTGGCGCGATGGCTTTCTGGTCAGCTGGCTGGGTGGCCAGGATAAGGACTCCGGACCCAGGCTGGGCGTCATGGATGGGGCCGGCAAGCTAATAGCCACCCGGATTATCGCTACGACCACCGGCTCCCGCGCTGTGGGCTTCGTGCGAATGGCCAGTCTGGGTGGCAGTCCAGGCGCTCGGGCGCTGCTTGCCTGGGCCGCACCGGCGACCGACAACCAGATGACGGTCAGGCTGGCGCTGGTATCGCCCTGAGCGTCCGCAAAACGGCCTTGCCCCCCTCGAACCCGTTCTTTATAATGCGCGCGCCTTGCCCAGGCTCTTAAGCTAAGTTATTGATTTTCAAGCTTAATTTTGCAACGAACAGGGGCGAGCCGTGGGGGCCGTGTCATCCCGGGATAGTTCCGGGAAGCGATGCGGCCTTTTTGTGTGCCGCCCGGCCAAAAGTCGGGCGCGAGTGGTCAAAGTGAACCAGCCAGTACAGGTCTCACTGCCCGACGCGCGCCGCATGGCATTCAGCGTCGTCATCGGGCAGGCGGCGGTCAGCGCCGCTGGCGGCCTCGCCGCCTGGGCAGTCGCAGATATGCGCGCCGGCTGGTCCGCCCTGTTAGGTGGCGGCATCAGCACTGTGGCCTCGCTCGCGCTGTACGCCTTGGCGTTCCGGCACCGTGCAGGGACGGAGCCGCGCCAGATTGCGCGCGGCTTCTATCTCGGCGAGGCCACGAAGGTCGCGGTCACGATCGTGCTGATGGTGCTGGCACTCGTGCTCTGGCAGCCGTCGCTGTTAGCGATGATGCTGACCTACATTGCGACTTTGTTGGTGTATTGGCTGGCGTTGGCAGGGGTAAAGATTTGATGGCAACCGAAGGCGCACAAACTCCTAACGAGTACATCGTGCACCATCTCAC
>JANMYM010000088.1:0-14320 GCA_031382085.1 Gammaproteobacteria bacterium | reverse complement strand
CACACACGCGGCGTCGCTGGATCAGGGTTTCCCCCATTGTCCAATATTCCCCACTGCTGCCTCCCGTAGGAGTCTGGGCCGTGTCTCAGTCCCAGTGTGGCTGGTCGTCCTCTCAGACCAGCTACGGATCGTCGCCTTGGTGAGCCGTTACCTCACCAACTAGCTAATCCGACTTCGGCTCATCCATCGACGCAAGGTCTTGCGATCCCCTGCTTTCCCCCGTAGGGCGTATGCGGTATTAGCCAATCTTTCGACTGGTTATTCCCCATCACTGGGTAGATTCCGAAGCATTGCTCACCCGTTCGCCGCTCGTCAGCACGTATTGCTACGCCTGTTACCGCTCGACTTGCATGTGTTAGGCACGCCGCCAGCGTTCAATCTGAGCCAGGATCAAACTCTTCACTTGAAATATATCGACTTCGAACAAAGAGAGTTTCCAAAAGCCCATTGCTGGACAAATAGTCACTCGGTTTTTTGCATCCAAAGGACACATTGACGCGAGTTCCCACACAAATTACCTGCAAATTTTTAAACAGCAACGCACCCGCAAGAGGCGCGCAAAAGGGGGCGGAAGTATAGCCCTGAGGCGCATTCCGTCAACCCTTAAAACCCAATTGTCCGCTGCCGCCGGTCGGCGGCTCGCGTTGACCTTGAGAGGGGCGGCATTATAGGGGTCGCATGCGGGCTGTCAACGGCCATTTGTGCATTGCGCTCAAATTCCAATAACCCTTTGGTTTAACTGAGAATTTAGTTCTCTCGCCTGCCTCAGCGCAAATCGACCCACTTGAACTTCAGTTTGCCGACCTGCAGCAGGTATTTTCCCGCCCCAAGTGTTTGCTCGCGATTGGCCACTTTATCCAGGGTTGCCGCGCTCGTGCCCATCCTGACGGCGCCCTGATCGATCATACGATTGCCATCCGAGGTGCTGGCCACCAGCCCGGCAGTCTTGAGGATGTTAGCCAGGCGCTGCGGCTGGCCAGCCGCTGGCACGATCACGGAATCGATTTTCTCCGGTATTCCGCCCTGCTGGAAGCGCGCGACGAATTCATCGCGTGCCTTGTTGCCGGCGCCGGCGCCATGGAAGCGATCGACAATCTCGATGCCGAGCTGGAATTTTGCGTCGCGCGGATTCATGCCCTCTTCGACGGCTTTGCGCAACTTGGCGATTTCGGCTAACGGTCGGAACGACAACAGCTCGAAATAGCGCCACATCAACGGGTCGCTGATTTTCATCAGCTTGCCGAACTGGTTGGTCGGCGACTCGGCCACGCCGATGTAGTTGTCGAGCGACTTCGACATCTTGTTCACGCCATCCAGGCCTTCCAGCAGCGGCATGGTCAGGATGCATTGCGGCTCCTGCCCGTACTCCGGCTGCAGGGCCCGGCCGACCAGCAAATTGAATTTCTGATCGGTACCGCCAAGCTCGATGTCGGCCTGCAGCGCGACCGAGTCATAGCCCTGCGCGAGCGGATACAGCAGCTCATGCATGGAAATTGGCTGGCCGGCGCGAAATCGCCGAGTGAAGTCATCGCGCTCCAGCATGCGGGCCACGGTGTATTTGCCGGCAATGGTGACGAAATCGACCGCGGTCATCTTGCCGAACCAGCGCATGTTGAAATCGATCCGGGTCCTGTCCGGATCCAGGATCTTGAAGATCTGCTCCTGGTAGGTCCTGGCGTTAGCCTGGACCTGCTCGGGCGTTAGGCGCGGGCGCGTGGCGTTCTTGCCGCTGGGGTCGCCGATCATGCCGGTGAAATCGCCGATCAGGAAAACCACGTCGTGCCCGAACTGCTGGAATTGCCGCAGTTTGTTGATCAGCACGGTGTGACCGAGATGCAGGTCCGGCGCCGTGGGATCGAAGCCCGCCTTCACCACCAGCGGCTTGCCGCGGCTGAGCTTGCGGATCAGTTCCGCCTCGACCAGCAGATCCACGCCGCCGCGGCGGATCTCGAGCATCTGCTCGGCGACCGGTACCAGTTCACTATTGTTAGATCGGGGGGTATGCATTCTCGAAAATTCGCTCATCGCAGGGTTGACCCTGACAGCGGGCCTTCGTTAAGGTGAGTGTAGATGATAGGTGGTTCCCAAAAACGGTTGCAAATTGCCGCCCTGCCGGCCAGCGGGCGCTGGCTGCCGGCGCTGTTTTGCCTGCTGCTGGCGCTGACCTGGATGCAGGTGCCGCAAACAGTCCCCCTGGCGCCCAGCCACGACGTGACCACCCGCATTGCCGTGCCGCTGCAGGCGCCGCGCAACATCGCGGCCCGGCTGAGTCTCGCCTCCCTGGAAATTGTCGTACGCAGCAACGACACGCTGGATGCCATTTTCCGCCGCGTCGGCCTGTCACTGGCGGACCTCGCAACACTGCGTTTTGATCCCGCCCTGCGCAGCGCGCTCGATCGCCTGTATCCGGGTGAGCTGCTGACCATCCGCCATCATGAAGGTGCGCTGGTGGAGTTGCAGCGTCAGCTGAGCCCGAGCGAGACGCTGCACATCCGTCGCGATGAAACCGGCTTTGTCAGCTCGGTGGCTGAGAACCCGCTGGAAGTTGAAACGCGCACTGCGCGCGCCGTCATTGATTCATCGCTGTTCCAGGCGGCCGATGCCGCTGGCATCTCGGATATGACCGCACTCGCGGTCGCCGACATCTTTGCCTGGGACATCGACTTCGCACTCGCGGTGCAACCGGGCGATTCTTTCACGGTGACCTATGAACGCCAGAACCAGGACGGCGAGTTCCTGAAGGACGGTCCGGTGTTAGCCGTCGAGTTCCGGAACGGCGAGCGGATCCTGCGCGCGGTGCGCTATGTCGCGCCGGACGGCGCCGCCCGTTACTACACGCCCGATGGCCGCAGCCTGCGCAAGGCCTTCATCCGCACGCCGGTGGAATTCACGCGCATCAGTTCGCGCTTCAACAGCGCGCGACGCCATCCGATCCTGAATCGCATCCGCGCACACCAGGGCGTGGATTACGCAGCGCCAACCGGTACGCCGGTGCATGCGGCCGGCAGCGGTCGCGTGGCGTTCGCGGGCCGGCGCGGTGGCTACGGCAACGTCGTCGAGCTCACGCATGCTAACGGCGTTAGCACCGTGTACGGTCACCTGTCACGATTCGGCCGTGGCCTGCATCGCGGCATGCAGATCGAGCAGAGCCGGGTCATCGGCTATGTCGGCATGACAGGACTCGCGACCGGACCGCACCTGCATTACGAATACCGGGTCCGTGGCGTCCACAAGGACCCGATGCGGATCCAATTGCCGAATGCCGAGCCGCTGCCCGCCGATTTGTTAGCCGACTTCCTGGCCAGGACCAGCTCGCTGGTCGCCGGCCTTGAGACCGCGGTCGCCAGCCCGGTTCTAGCCGCCCGCTGACGAGCGTCACATATTCGTCATAAAGCCCGTGCTGTAATGGCGGCATGAACCGTTTTCTCGACCGCGAGCTGTCCGCGCTGGCATTCAATTCGCGGGTGCTGGCGCAGGCCGCGGACGCCAGCCTGCCGCTGCTGGAACGCCTGAAATTCCTGTGCATCTCGAGCGCCAACCTCGATGAGTTTTTCGAGATCCGCGTGGCCGGCCTGCAGCAGCAGCGCGCTATTGGTGACCCTGACAACGTCATCGCCGGGCAATTGACGGCGATACGTAGCGCCGCGCTGGAACTGGTCGGCGTGCAGTACCGGTGCCTGGTCGCCGACGTGCTGCCGCAACTGCGGCGCGCGGGTGTCGACCTGGTGGCCGATCGCGACTGGCGCCCGCACGAAATCAGCTGGCTGACAAATCACTTCAAGAATGAAATTGAACCGGCGTTGAGCCCGATGGCCCTCGATCCTGCGCGGCCGTTTCCGCGCATCCAGAACAAGTCACTGAACTTTGTCGTGCGACTCTCCGGCCAGGGCGCGTTTGGCCGCGATGTCAGCCTTGCGATCGTGCAGGCGCCGCGGTCGCTGCCGCGCATCCTGGCCTTGCCCGGCGCAGCGGATGAGCGGGAGCGTCGTTACGCGATGTTGTCTTCGATCATGGAGACTTTCGCGGACACTTTGTTCCCCGGCCTCAAGCTCTTGTCCTGCCACGCGTTTCGCCTGACACGCAACAGCGATCTGTACGTGGATGAGGAAGAAGCCGATGACCTCAAGGATGCGCTGCAGGGTGAATTGGCACAACGCCGCTACGGCGCCGCGGTGCGCCTCGAGGTGCAGGACAATTGCCCGCCGGACATTGTCGCGCGGCTCGCCGATGAGTTCGCGCTGAGCGAAACCGAAATTTACCGCGTACCGGAACCGGTGAACCTCAATCGGCTGAGCGCTCTGTACGCCATGGTGGACCGTCCGGACCTCAAGTACCGGCCGTTCGCGCCCAGCAATCACGCCGTGCCGGAACGCGGCAGCGAACTGTTTGCGCGCCTGCGCCGCGGCGACGTCCTGCTGCATCACCCCTATCAATCCTTCGCGCCGGTGCTGGAGCTGCTGAACGCCGCGGCGCGCGACCCGAGCGTGCTGGCGATCAAGCAGACGCTGTATCGCACCGGTGATGAATCGCCGGTCGTGGAAGCTTTGTTAGCTGCGGCACTGGCGGGCAAGGACGTCACGGCGGTGATTGAGCTGCGGGCGCGCTTCGACGAGGAAGCTAACATCGAACTGTCCTCGCGCTTGCAGGAAGGCGGCGCGCACGTGCTGTACGGCGTGGTCGGCTTCAAGACGCACGCCAAGATGTGCCTGGTCGTGCGGCGCGAGCCGGATGGCATCCGCCGCTACTGCCACCTGGGCACCGGCAATTACCATCCCGGCACCGCGCGCGGCTACACGGATTACGGCCTCCTGACCGCGGATCCGGTGATCGGCCAGGACGTGCATGAGATTTTCCTGCAACTCACGAGCCTTGCGCGCGCGCCCAGACTGCAACGGCTGCTGCAGGCGCCGTTTTCCCTGCATGCCAGTCTGTTAGCAAAGATCGAGCGTGAAGCGGACCATGCCCGCCATGGCAGGTCGGCGCACATCGTGGCAAAGCTGAACGCACTGGTCGAGCCGGGCGTTGTCGACGCCCTGTACGCCGCGTCGGCGGCCGGTGTCCAGATTGATCTCATCGTGCGCGGCATCTGCTGCCTGCGGCCGCAGGTGCCGGGCCTGTCGGAAAACATCCGGGTGCGCTCCATCATCGGCCGGTTCCTGGAGCATTCGCGAATTTTCCGCTTTGCTAACAATGGAGATGATGAAGTCTGGTGCAGCAGTGCGGACTGGATGGAACGCAACTTTTTCCGCCGCATCGAGGTCGCCTTCCCGATTCTCGATCATGACCTGCATGACCGCATGGTCGAGGACCTGACGATGGCGCTGCGCGACAACTGCGGGGCATGGATCATGGACGGCAACGGCGGCTACTTCCACATGAGCCCCCAGGACGCGGAGCGCCATGATTTTCAGGCCGAGCTGCTCGCCGTGCACACCAGCGTCAGCGGCGACTGAAGACTTTCAGGCGGAATCCGTAGCCGCGCAGCGATTTCTCCTCCTCCGCCAGATCGGTCATCGTCAGCGGGTGGGCGCGCAGCCAGCGCCCCGGAAAATACAGCACCGCGCGTTTCTCACCCGCCTCGATGTCGAGCTTCGGCAGCGGATCGTCGCTGCGGCCGCGATGCAGGACCGCGGCCACGCGCAGCAACACGGTGAGGCAGACGACGCGTTGCTGCCAGTCAGCGGCGATCTGATCCAGATTTTCAAACAGCGGCCGGCGCCGGTGATTGCCGACCATCATGGCGAGCAGGCGCTGTTCGTTGTTAGCAAAGGCTGGCATGTCGGCGTTCGCCAGCAGATACGCGCCGTGCAGGTGGAACTTGGAGTGCGCGACGTCCAGGCCGATTTCGTGCAGGCGTGCGGCCCAGGACAGCAGCCTGCGACTGAGATCGTCTTCCAGGCCCCAGGACGGCGCGACCTGCGTTAGCAGGCTTTGCGCCGTGGCCTCGACCCGCGCGGCCTGAGCGACATCTACGTGGTAACGCTGCTGCATCGCTCGCACCGAACGCTCGCGTGCATCGTCGCTGTCGCTCATGCGGCCGATCAGGTCATAGAGCAGGCCATCGCGCATCGCACCGTCGGTCGGATGCATGCGCTCGATACCCAGCATTTCAAAAGTCTCCGCCAAGATGGCGAGGCCGCCCAGGATCACTTCACGGCGCTCATGCGACAGCGCATCGATCGCGAGCTCGCGTATGTCCGGGCAACCAGCCGCACGCTCGGTCAGGTTAAGCAGCGCGTCGAACTCAATGCCCGCGGCCCCGGGATTCAGTTCTGCCAGCGCTTCACCGATCGCCTTGATGGTGCCCGAACTACCTAACACCTGATCCCAGCCGCAGCGCCGGAAGCGGCTGAACACCGGTTCCAGTTGTTGCCGCGCCGCGAGTCGCGCGCGGCGCATGCGCTTCAAGGTGCTGCGGCCCCCTGGAAAAAATTCGGCGCTGTAGCCTACGCATCCCATTTGCAAACTGGCCATTTCGAGCGGCGCCATGCCTTCGCCGACGATCAGTTCGGTGCTACCACCACCAACGTCGATCACCAGGCGTCGTCCGCTAACCGGCGGTGACACATGCGCGACCCCGGAATAAATGAGCCGCGCCTCTTCAATGCCTGAGACCACTTCGATGGGGTGGCCGACGGCATTGCGCGCACGGGCCAGAAAGTCCTTGCCACGGACACGCCGCAATGCGCTGGTGCCAACCACGCGAACGTTGTCAGCGTCCATGGAACGCAGCCGCTGGCCAAATCGTTCCAGGCAGGCGAGTGCGCGTTGTGCGACCGCGTGATCCAGGCTGCCGTCGGGTTTCAGGCCCTCGGCGAGCCGCACCGGCTCGCGTAATCGGTCCATGACGGACACCTGCCCGTGATGGAAGCGCGCGACGACCATGTGAAAACTATTGGAACCGAGATCAACGGCCGCCAGCAGATCGGCGCCACGACCCACGATTGTTAGATCTTAGGCTGCGAAAGATGAGCCGCAGCCACAGGTCGTGGTTGCGTTGGGATTGCGGATAACGAACTGGGCGCCGTCCAGTCCCTCGCGGTAATCGATTTCCGCGCCCGTCAGGTACTGGATGCTCATCGGGTCCACCAGCAGCTTGACGCCGAGGTTTTCCACGCAGGTGTCGCCGTCCTGCAGCTGCTCGTCAAACTCGAACCCATATTGCATGCCGGAACAGCCGCCACCCTGCACATAGACGCGCAGCATCAGCGCCGGATTGCCCTCGCCCCGGATCAGATCGCCGACCTTGCGGGCGGCAGACTCGGTAAACACCAGGGCGTCGGAGTGTGAGTGGGTATCCATAGGCACATGCACTCTACGATGCGGATCGCCTACCGTCAAAATTACCTGGCACCGCCTTGAGCGCGACTGCGCCGGTCTGGGTCGCAACGGTAACCGGCAGGTTGAGCGGCATCAGCCGGCCAGCCACCTGGGCGCCCTGGGCCATCTCCATGATGCCGTAACTGACGTTGCCCGAGATGCTGGCCTTGGGACCTAACACCAACTTGTCGCGCGCCGAGACATCGCCGCGCACGATGCCGTTCAGGATCACATTGGGAACGTCGATATTGCCCTCGATCAGGCCCTTTTCGCTGATCCAGAGGGTCGCATTGTTGCCGGGTTCCGAAGCGACATTGCCATTAATCTTGCCGTCCAGGTGCAGGCCACCGGTAAACCCCACGTCGCCCACGATACGAGCGGCATCCGAAATCAGTGTGTCAACGCGACCGCTCAGCGTTTCTTTTTTAGATCCGAACATGTACCTCTCCTTGGGTGCGCGAGACCCGCAAATCAAGTGGCGCCCGCATCCCAGACCTGGGTCTGGACCAGCGGCTCCGCGCCTTTTTTGGCGGACCGAAGCTCTACCGTAACCCGTTCGGGGCGGAAATCAACGGGAAGTGTCAGATCCGTGTCGAGGTTCTCAACATAGCGAAAACTGTATTGCAGGCTCTGGGTCGGTGGATCGGTTATTTGACGCAATTCAAGGCGTACAGACAGGCCCTTTTGCAGACCGTCCACCTGAACCAGGACCGTCCCAGACACCAGGCTCTCATTCTGAACGGGCCGGACCAGGGCGATTTTCAGCCGAAATCGTCCCGGGCTCGAACCTGCCTCCATACGGATGCGTTGAATTCTGACTTCCGCGGCGTTCGCGCCCTGGCTGACGATGCCCTTGTAGAACGCCAGCTGCTGCTCCTGGCGAGAAACCTGTGCCTGCAATTCACCGATATTGCGCGCCACCTCGGCGCGCTCGCGGTTAAGGCTGAGACGCTCGGTTTCCGCAGTAGCGAGCTTGGCACCGAGGTCCTTGGTTTCACTCTCCAGGGTCTCGATACGCGCATTGAGCTCGCGGCGCTCGACCAGCGCGCCCCAGAAATCAGTGCCCGAACTGTTGCGCCCGTATTCAAACGCGCCGAAAAAGCCCACCACCAGGGTCAGCGCCAGCGCAGCTAACAACAAGCGCTGACGCCAGGGCATGGGCTCGCGGACAATCAGCTGCGGGCTGGGAACTACCACAGGCTAACTGCTCCTGCGCGCCGCGGGAGCAACGTCAGGCCACCAGGCAGGGTACGGCGGCAGACCGGCGGGAAACGCAATCGCTCCCAATTCATGCAGTGCTTTCAAATAGACCTTGCGCTTGAATGCGATCACTTCGCGCACCGGCTCCCAGAAACCCACCCAGCGCCAATCATCAAATTCCGGCTTGCTGTCGCGGTCAAATTCGAAACGCGTCTCCGAATCGCGCAGACCTAACAAAAACCAGCGTTGCTTCTGCCCTATGCAGAGCGGCGCCGTATCGCGGCGCACCAGCTTGGACGGCAATCGGTAGCGCAACCAGCGTGCGGTCGAGCCACGCAGTTCCACCTGGTGTGGACGCAAGCCAATTTCTTCATGCAATTCCCGATACAGGGCCGCTTCCACCGCCTCATCCTGCTGCACGCCACCTTGCGGAAACTGCCAGCCTTTGCCACCCCGGCGACGGCCCAGAAATACGCGGCCATCGGCATGCATCAGCAGAATGCCGACATTGCTGCGAAATCCGTCGGAATCGATTTGATCAGTCACAACCACACTTTGTACCCGGCCTCCGGTTCCGTCACAAGGCTGCTAGGCTTGGCGTGGTTATGTCCACGTCCGCTCTAACGCGCCGCTCGACACTGGTTTTCGGCCTGTTGGCCACCGCCGCAGTGCTGGCCGCCATTTTTGGCGGCGTCGCAGGATCGGCAGACCTGTCAGCCCGGCAAATCGTAGCCGCCTTGCTGGGACGGGGCGATGAACTGGCCCACAGCATTGTCTGGCAGTTGCGGATGCCGCGCGTGCTGGCGGGGTTTGCCGTGGGTGCGCTGCTGAGCCTGGCGGGCGTACTGTTGCAGACCATGCTTCGCAACCCGCTCGCCGACCCCTACGTCCTGGGGCTGTCAGGCGGGGGTGCCATAGGCGCCCTGGCCGCCATGAGCCTGGGTGCCGGGCTGCTGGTCACGCAGGGCTGTGCGGCCGCTGGCGCACTGCTGGCCCTGATACTGGTAGTCACCCTTGGCGAGCGTGGCAGCAACGTCCGGCTGCTCCTGACCGGTGCCGTGGTTGCCAGCGCCTGCGGCGCGCTGCTGACCGTGCTGCTGACCATCGCCGACGCCCCGCAGCTACGCGGCATGGTGTTCTGGCTGGCGGGCGACCTGGGCTGGGCTCCGGAGCCGGCCTGGGCACTGGCGCTGGCGCTGGCGGCCAGCGTGATCTGCACGCTCTCGGGCCGCGGGCTGAATCTGTTAGCCAGTGGTGACCTGCGTGCCGCCAGCCTTGGCCTCGCCGTGCCGCTGTGGCGGCGCTGCATTTTGTTAGGCAGTGCGATCCTGACTGCATTTGCAGTGGTGACCGCGGGCGCGATCGGTTTCGTAGGACTGATCGTGCCGCACGGCGTGCGACTCGCGCTGGGCAGTGCGGATCACCGGGTGCTGGTGCCCGCGGCGGCGATCGCGGGCGGCAGTCTGCTGGTCATCGCCGATGCGTTGGCGCGCACCGTGGCCGCACCCCGGCAACTACCGGTGGGGGCGGTCATGGCGCTGATCGGCGCGCCGATTTTTGTCGTATTGCTCAGACGCGCCGCTCGTTGAGGCTGCGGCGATCCTCGAGATACTCGCGGCCACGGCGCATCAGCGCGGTGAAATCGCCGCGCTGGCGCGACAGCACTGCGCTGCGGATTTTTTCCACCGCCTGCGCCAGCGCCTCGAGTGATTCCGCGCCGTAATCATTGAGACTCTGGATTTCGAAGTACATGTCGGCATTTTCCTGCGCGACCTGGCTGGCAATGTCGAGCTGCGAATCGAACGTGGTCGAGGACAGCTGCGACAAGCGCGGCGCGGCCTCGCCGCTGCCGGCGAGCGCTGTGAAGAAGGCAATGTTCACAGCATGCGACAGACCTAACACGTAGGCGATCAGGCGATCGTGCTCATCGAGCGACATGATCACCTGTTCGACCATGGTCGGCCGAAACAGGTCACGGGCTTTTTCCAGGGCTTCGGCGTGGCCGAGGTCGACAAAAATCACATGGCGGCTCGACAGCAGGTCGGTGTCCGGCCCAAACATCGGGTGCACCGAGGTCACACGGCAGCCATGCGATTTCAGGGCCATCAGGCCGCCGCGCAATGGCGACTTCAGCGATGCCAGGTCGAAGATCACGCCCGGCGGGCGCCGCATGGCAAGTTCGCGCAGCACCGAGTCGGTCATTGACAAGGGCGTCGAGACCACGATGAACTGATGATCGAGCGGGTTCTGGCGATAGTCGCCGACATCACGGGTGCCAGCCGGTGCGCCCGCAGGATCGCTGCTGTCGACCGCAAATCCCTGGCTCAGCAGAAAGCGGCAAAACCAGCCGCCCATTTTGCCGGCCGCGCCGACCACCAGCGCGCGTTGCCCCGTGCCAGCGCTGCCCGCAACCACGCTCGCCTGTTCCTGGGTGGTCAGAGAACTGCGAATCAGCAGCCGCATCAGCGTTTCCGCCATTTTTGGCTCGACGCCGATGCTGGCCGCC
The DNA here is from genome assembly GCA_031382085.1 of Gammaproteobacteria bacterium. Classification (GTDB taxonomy): domain Bacteria; phylum Pseudomonadota; class Gammaproteobacteria; order Steroidobacterales; family Steroidobacteraceae; genus UBA964. The sequence continues at coordinate 3,294 of JANMYM010000088.1, read as the reverse complement.
TGCTCGCGCGCGCCGAGAATAACCTCCCGCTCGCGTTGGAAATCGCGGGTGGCCTGACCCGTGCTGCGTTTGACGCGCGCAATCTCGCGGCTCTTGTCCTGCCGTTCGGCAATCAGGCCCAGCAGCTGGCCATCGATTTCGTTCAGTCGCTGTCTCAGTTCTTCGAGGGTCATCGTTGCTCCAGAATGAACTTGTGTTGTAACCAGAGCCCACAGCATGCGCAAGCGCTTTGCGGGCGATACCATGTGCGCATGAAACCATTGACCGATTTTCTGCCCGACACCCTGCCCGACGATCCGCTGCCCCTGGCCGCGAGCTGGCTGCAGGAAGCCTGTGCGGCTGCCAGCCAACCCAATCCCAATGCGATGGTGCTGGCGACTGTGGACGCGGCCGGCTGCCCGTCGGCGCGGGTCGTGCTGTGCAAGGAAATCAATGTCTCGCAGGGCTACATTGCTTTCTTCACCAACTACGAATCGCGCAAGGGACTGGAATTGGCAACTAACGGCCGGGCGGCGGTGGTCATGCACTGGGACGCGCTACACCGGCAGTTGCGGGTCGAGGGCCTGGTTGAACGCGCCCCGGCCGCCGCAAGCGACGAGTATTTTGCCTCGCGCCCCTGGCAACGGCGGGTCGGCGCCTGGGCCAGCGCGCAAAGCCGTCCGCTGGCGCAGCGCGCTGATCTTGAGCGCGCCGTCGAGACAACTGCGGCGCGATTCGGCGTGCCGATCCCGGGTCCCGAAGACGACAACGGCGTCACAGCCAGCATTCCGCGGCCGCCACACTGGGGTGGCTATCACCTGCGCATCGACGCTCTGGAACTCTGGACCGAAGGTGGCTCCCGGCTGCACGATCGCGCACGCTGGCAACGCGCGCCGTCGGGGCGCTGGACGCACACCCGCCTGCAGCCCTGAGCGATCGTGAACCAGGCAGAAACCCAGCTGGCCGTGCGCGGCCTGGATGTGACCGTCGCCGGGCGCACGCTGGTCGCACGACTCTCACTGACCATCAACGCCGGCCAGACCACCGTGGTGTTAGGTTGCAACGGCAGCGGCAAGACGTTGTGCATGCTGTCGCTGGCGGGACTGCGCGGCGGGTCCGCGGCGGCCGTGCTGCTGGGCGGCGCGACACTGGACGCGTTGTCGCGGCGCGAAGTCGCGCGCCGGCTGAGCTTCATGCCGCAGGATTCCGGCACCGAGGTCGTGGGCACGGTGCTCGATTTCGTGACGCTCGGGCTGTATCCGTGGCAGGGCGGCGGTGCTGCCGAATCCGGCGCTGACCAGCAGCGCACGCTGGCGGCGCTGCAACGGCTGGGTCTGGCGGACAAGGCGCAGCAGGAAGTAAGCAGCCTTTCCGGCGGCGAGCGCCGGCGCCTCGATCTCGCGCTACTGCTGGTGCAGCGTACCAGCCTGTGGTTGCTTGACGAACCGACCAATCATCTTGATCCGGCGCAACAGGCGATCTTGTTAGGCTTGCTGCATGAGCACCGTGCCTCAGGTGGTAGCGCGCTGATCAGTCTGCACGATCCCTCCGTGGCAGCCGACATTGCCGACCAGGTGCTGCTGCTGGCAGGCGATGGCCGCTGGCAATGCGGCAGTCCGCAGGAGATGCTGACCCTGGAACGACTGTCGCAGCTCTACCACACGCCGCTGGTGCTGCTGCCGGGATTCAGACCGCAAGCGCGCTGAGCAGCGGTGCGTGCAGCCGGCCATTGCTGGCTAACACGGTTGTGGTCTCAAGTCCGACGGCGCCGCCCGCGAGGTCGGTGAAGCGCCCTCCCGCTTCTTCGACGATGACCGTGAGCGCGGCGATGTCGAGGATGTTGACGTCAGATTCGATCACCGCATCCAGTGCGCCGCGCGCCAGTAGGTGATAGTGCACAAAGTCGCCATAACCGCGAATCCGGTTCACACGGCTGACAAGTTGGCCGTATGCGCCCCAGCTCGGGCCGCGCGCCAGCGTCTTGAGATTGCCGCTGGACAAAATACTGTTCTCGACCGCGGCCGTGTCACTGACGCGAATCGGCTTGCCGTCCAGCCAGGCGCCGCTGCCGCGCTCGGCCCAGGCCAGCTCGCCGTAGACCGGGGCGCACGACACACCTAACACGAAACGGCCGCCGCGCAGCAGCGCGATCTGCGTGGAAAAAAACGGGCAGTCACGCACGAACGACTTGGTGCCGTCGATCGGATCCACCAGCCAGACCGACTCGGCGTGCAGGCGTTCCTGGCCGGTTTCTTCACCGTAAAAGCCGTAGGCCGGGAAACGCCCGCCTAATACGGCGCGGATCGCCTGCTCCGACAGGACATCGGCCTGGGTAACCGGCGAGCGATCGGCCTTGAGCGTGACCGCGAGATTCTGGCGATAAAGGCGGCGAATGACTTCGGCGGCGGCCTGCGCCGCATCCAGCGCGGCCTGCAATTCCTGGGACGGCATGGCGGAATTGTACGTTGCCTTGACAGAACACCGGGTGGTTCTTAAAGTCGCGCAGCCAGATGTATGGGAAGCCGGTAAAGAACCCGTGGGTTCGATTCCGGCGCTGCCCCCGCAACGGTATGCAGAGACTAAGGTGCGCCAAATGCCACTGTGCCCACAAAGCATGGGAAGGCGGCGCACCGCGAAGCACGACAAGGTGCCCAGCAGCTGCGAGCCCGGAGACCGATCTGGCGGATCGAACCAAACTTAGCCATCACCTGCGGGCGAGCAGGAGAAAGGATTGTCATGCAATTGTCGAAGATTGCGGCGCTGGTCGTCGCTTATGCATTTTTGTCCCCGTTGTCGCTGGCCGCGGACAACGAGCCGCTTGAAGAAACTGTGGTCACGGCCACACGCACGCCGGAGCCAGTGAGTTCGCTGGCGGCTTCCGTCATCGTCATTACCCGCGAGGACATCGAGCGCTCGCTGGCGCTCGATATCGGTAGCTTGTTAGCACAACATGCCGGTCTCGAAGTTGCGCGCAACGGCGGACCCGGCCAGGCAGCCTCGCTGTTCGTGCGCGGCACCAACAGCGATCACACCCTGGTCATGATCGATGGCGTGCGTATCAATCCGGGCACCATCGGTGGCGCCGCCATTCACAACATCGCGCCCGACACCGTCGAGCGCGTCGAGATTGTCAAAGGGCCGCGCTCGAGCTTGTGGGGCAGCGACGCGATCGGTGGTGTCGTCAACATCTTCACACGCGCGGCGACCGCACAGGGCATTGGCCTGAGTCTCGCCGGCGGTCGCTACGGCAACCGCAGCGTGCAGCTCGATGGCGGCATGCGCCTGGCGGATCGCGGTTCGGTCGGCTTCGCGTTC
>JANMYM010000084.1:0-13866 GCA_031382085.1 Gammaproteobacteria bacterium | reverse complement strand
TGAACAGGCGGTTCATCCATTGCACAGCACCGCCCGCGGCGCCTTTGTTGAGGTTGTCGGCTACGCTCATCACGGCCACAGTACGGCCGTTGGCCGCGGCGGACAGATGCGCGTAGTTGCTGGCGACGATGTCCTTGACGCGCGGCGCGCTGTCTAGAATGCGCACGAACGGCTTGCCGGCGTAGTACTCTCGCAGTCGCGCGATGACAGCCGTGCTGTCCAGCGAGGTTGTTAGCGTTGCCTGGATCGTGGCGTGAATGCCGCGGGCATAAGGCCCCGAATGCGGCACGAAGGCGATGTCCGCATCGACGCCGGTTGCAGCCAGTGCGCAGGTGCGTATTTCCGGCGCGTGGCGGTGCGCCAGCGCGCTGTAGGAATAGAGATCGCTGTGCCGTGTCGGGTGGTGCGTGCCCTCGACCGGTTTGCGGCCGGAGCCTGTACTGCCGGTGACGCCGGAGACAAACAAGATCGGTTCGACCAGTTTCATGGCCAGCAATGGCACCACCGCTAACAACGTGGTGGTCGCAAAGCAGCCGGGGTGAGCCACATGCGGTGTCGCCAGCGTTGCGAGATGTTCCGGAACCGCGCAGGTGAAGTCCGCGAGCCGCTGCGGCGCACCGTGCGCGTGCTTGTAGACGGCCGCGTAGACGGCGGCGTCGCGGAATCGATAGTCCGCGGATATGTCGACAACCCGCGGCTTGGTGCCAGCTGCTGCGGCTGCGGTGAGGAGCCTGTCGATCAATTCGGCGCTGACACCGTGCGGCGCCGCGGAAAAAACCGCGCAGGCCGGCAGGCTGGTGATCAGTTGCTCGATTTCCGCCTGCGACTTGAAGGTCGTTTCACCTAACACCGAGGCCAGATGTGGAAACGACCTGCCAAGCGGCTCGCCGGGTTGCGAGTCCGACATGACGCCGGCCAGTTCGAATACCGGGTGACCCAGGACCAGCCGCACGGCTTCGCCGGCCACGTAGCCGGTGCCGCCCAGTACCAGGGTTGGAATGCGTTGCCCCATGCTGCGTCTCAGGCGTTCGCCACGGCCGGGAACTTGGCGCCGAGGCCGATCGATTCGATCACCCAGTCGCCGAGCGCCGCGCCGTTGCTGATGGCGTTGTAGGCCTTTACGTCGAGCGCTTTCTCGATGATGTCGACGCCGACGGCATTGTCGGTGGCGGGGCCGGTCACCGCAGACGGGTTCACCTTGAAACGGTCGCGCAACAGCTTGACGCCGCCCCAGGCCGCGACCGGGTCGTTGGCCGATAGCACGACCGAGGTCAGGCCCTGGCGGATGTCTTCGCATTCCAGAATGGCGTCGACACCGTAGGTGCCCAGGATTCCGTCGCCGAGTTCGAACACGATGACATCAGGTTTGTTAGCCGACAGCTCGGTCAGCATGGTGCGCGTCAGCGCCGGGCCGTTCTGCGACGTCGTCGAAATGACGCCGAGATCGGTAAAGATCATGGAATTGCGGGCCCCCGCATCTTCCATGGCGAGAATATCCCGGCGCAGCGAAACGCCGGTGGCCTTGAAGCAATCGACCGTGAGTCCACGGTGGCGCATGCGTGAGACCATCGCGCAGGCTGCCGCGGTCTTGCCAGCTTCCATGCAGGTGCCGGCCAGCGCCACGACCGGGACGCCGTGCGTGTCGAGGGTTGCATCCATATTCAGGCGCCGGTAACCAGCGCGTGCCGGCACGCCGATGCGTTCGCCGAGGTAGGGAAAGGTCAGGACCACGCCGATCACGCGGCAGTCAAAGGGCTTGCCCTTGTCCGGATTGATCGAGTCGCAGATGCCTAACACGCCGCCGATGTTGAGCATCTGCAGGATGTCGCCGGGTTTGATCGATTCCGGCACGTGGCCCGAGTAACCAAACAGCGCCTTGCGGTGACCCAGCGCGCCGACCACGACGTCACCCTTGCCGACCTTCGCCATGCGACCGCTGGTAAGTTCCAGGGTGTTGTAGTTGCTCTTGTTAGTCAGCACCTCAACCACCACAATCACGCCTTCCTCGGACGGCAGGTTCTCGGTGGCGACGCGCAACTCGCGACCCAGACCGCAGGCCTGGGTGACTGAAGCAACTTTATCGACGACAACTGATTTCATCGGTGTTTTCCGCTGTGCTAAGGATTTTGCGCGCGCTCACCGGCGCGACGATGAAATACGCCGGGCAGCGAGGCGATGCGCGAGAAGCCGAGCGCATCGGCTGCGGTCCATTCGCCGGCCGCTTCGCCGTAGACGCCTTTTGATGCCGCCATCAGTGAATACGGCGATTCGACTCCCTCGACAAACAGCGAGCCCGGTCGCAACAACAGATTCACGCTGCCGGACACGCGCTCCTGTGACGACAGCAGCAGGGCTTCGATGTCGCGGCAGGCCGGATCCAGCAACTGACCTTCGTGCACCCAGTCGCCATACCACAGCGACAACATTTCCTTCATGCGCTGCTGGCGCGCGGTCAGCACCAGTTTTTCCAGTTCACGATGTGCGACCAGCAAGATCTCCGATGCCGGCGCTTCGAAAGCGACCCGCCCCTTGGTGCCGATGATGGTGTCGCCGAGATGGATGCCGCGGCCAATTGCGAATTGGCCACCCATGACTTCGAGCCGCTCGATGATTTCAACGGGCGACAGCTGCTTGCCGTCGAGCGCCACCGGCCGGCCCTGCTTGAATTCGAGCTGATGATGCTGCGGATAGGCCGGCTTCAGGAATGCGTCGCTGGACAGAACCCAGGCGTTGTCCGGGATGCTGCCGGTCGAGGTCAGTGTTTCCTTGCCGCCGATGGTGACGCCCCATAGACCGCGGTTGATGGAATATGCGGCGCCGGATGGTGGCACCGGCAGCTTGCGTTGCTGCAGGAATTCCAGTTCCTCCTGGCGCTTGAAGGCTTTGTCCCGCACCGGTGCGATGACTTCGAGATCCGGGGCCAGCGTGCGCAACGCGACTTCGAAACGCACCTGGTCGTTGCCGGCGGCTGTACAGCCGTGCGCAATGCTGCCGGTTCCCAGTTTACGGGCCATGTGCGCCATGGTCTGCGCCTGCATCACGCGTTCCGCGCCGACCGACAGCGGATACAGCTGGCCGCGCTTGACGTTGCCCATGATCAGGAAACGCAGCACCTGCTCGAAATAGTCGCTGCGCGCATCGACCTGGTGATGCTCCACGGCACCTAACGCCAGCGCACGCTCGCGCAGCGTCCTGGCGCCCTCGGCGTCGATGCCGCCCGTGTCCACGGTAACCGTGATGATCGGGCGGTTGTAATTTTCGCGCAGCCAGGGCACCAGAAAGGACGTGTCCAGGCCACCCGAATAGGCGAGCAGAATAGGCTGGGTCATGATGCTAACAAAGGCTCCGAAAAATGGGGGGGCGTCAGATGCCGAAGGATTCGCGCAGGCGGCCGCGCACCTGCGCTTGTGCGCGCGCATTGCGCGTGGCTATAAAGATGGTGTCATCGCCCGAGATCGTGCCGACGATACCGGGCCAGTCACCGCGATCAATAGCGATGGCGACGCTCTGCGCGGCGCCGACCGTGGTCTTAATGACAGTGAGCGACGGTCCGGCGGTGTCGACCGCGCGCACGAACTGGGCGAGCGTGTCGAAGTCGCGGTGGGTGCGCGCAGTTTCATCGCCCGGGGGCAGGTAGCGGCCGCTTGCCTTGAGGACGCCCAGATCGCGCAGATCGCGGCTGACCGAGGACTGGGTGACTTTGTGCCCTTCGCGTTTGAGCAGCCGCACCAGGTCGCCCTGGCCGTGCACGGCCGAGCCGCGCAGCAGGCGCAGGATCGCGGAACGGCGCTCAGCCTGGTGCAAGTCTGGATGCATAAATGTGCATGAATTATGCATATTCATGCAGGGACCGTCAATAACAAAAACGACGTGGCGCCTGTGCGCCACGTCGCAATCGTGCGTGCAGCGGCTGCAGTGGTGTCAGGTCTGGTCGCGACCGCCCACGAAGCGGTAGATCACGGCGCCGGCCACGGCGCCCGCCAGCGGCGCTAGCCAGAAAAGCCACAGTTGCTGCAGCGCCCAGCCACCGGCCAGCAGGGCGGGGCCGGTGCTGCGTGCAGGGTTTACCGAAGTGTTGGTTACCGGAATGCTGACCAGATGGATCAGCGTCAGCGCGAGACCAATGGCAAGCGGGGCAAAGCCGGCCGGCGCGCGTTTGTCGCTGGCGCCCAGGATGACCAGTAGAAAGCCAACGGTCATCACGACCTCCATCACCAGGCCCGACAGCATGGTATACGAGCCCGGCGAGTGCTCGCCAAAGCCATTCGCCGCGAGTCCGTTGACCGCCAGGTCATAACCCGGCTTGCCGCTTGCAACATACAGCAGCACCGCGGCCGCGGCGATCGCGCCCAGTACCTGAGCGATCCAGTACGGGATCAGGTCCCTGGCCGGGAATCGGCCTGCGACCACCAGCCCTAACGAAACGGCTGGATTGAGATGGCAACCCGATATGTGCCCCAGGGCGTAGGCCATGGTCAGCACCGTGAGTCCGAATGCCAGCGACACGCCGACCAGGCCGATGCCGACGTCGGGAAAAGCCGCCGCCAGCACCGCGCTGCCGCAACCACCCAACACAAGCCAGAAGGTACCGAGTAACTCGGCGCCGAGTTTTTGAACTGACGTCATTGCTGCCTCCAGGAGCTGTTGTTAGCTTTTATTTCTCGATCGTATAGACAAGTTCCGCACTGCGCTCCTTGCCGGCCTCAGTGCGAATGGTCCAGCGATCATCGAGAGCGTAGCGCATCTTGATGGTATTTATCGATTCCGCCAGCGAAATTCCATAGCTGACATAGAGATGCGGCGAGAGGTATTTGCCGAGCACCAGCGAGGTCGAATTGTCGAGAGCCTGCTCGATACTGACATCGTCCACACCGACCCGCGAGCCGAGCTGCTGCGCAATGATGGCGCCACCCTGAGCGAGCAGTTCGCTGCGCGCCGCGCCCGAACGGCTCGGGTCCTGCGCGCGGTCGATATTGCCGCCGGCAAGCATTAGCGACACGATCTGTGACTGCGGCATTGACGGCGTCGAGAAAAAGGTCATGCGCGGCGCCTGCAGCGTGCCGCGGACGTTGACGCCGGCGATGACTTCCGGGTACTGCTTGGTTGCGCGGATATCGATGGCCGGATCGCTGACCAGGCCGCCGCTGAATTGCAGGCGGCCTCGTTCGATGTCGAGCCGGCGCCCAAAGGCCGCGTACTTGCCCTCTGCGACACTGAGCTCGCCGTTAGCATGGGTGCTGCCGTCCTCCGCGCTGCGAGTCAGGATGCTGCCTGTCAGTCTTCCGGACAGACCAAAGGTGTCCAGCGTCACCTGATCGCCGAGTGTCATGCGAATGGTCGTGACAATCTGCGTGGGCGACGCGCCGGCGACAGATGGCTGGTCCGCCAGCACCTCGTCGTTGGATGTCAACACAGCACCCGCGAGATCGGCCGGCGCAATTCTCGCAACCGGCAGTTTCACCTCGCCGCTCACTTCAATGCGGCGCCCGTCCATTTTGAACAGCAGGTCTGGCGACGCGAGGATCCGTGCCTCCGGAATATTCACCGCTAACAAGTCGGTACCTTTGAGTCGCAGCTGGCCGTGAATCAGACCCTGTTCCCAATAAAGGGTGCCGCCCGCGGCGAGGGAGCCCGCGCCGACCTTGCTGCTCGACTCGAACGCCAGCCGATTGGCTGCGATGCTGGCGTCGGCGCTCAGCTGGCGCACCGCAAGGTTGATTGCGTACAGGTCCAGCTCGCCTTCGGTCAGATGCATTTTGCCGTCGGCGCGCGGTGCGCCTAACGTTCCGCCAAACCCAAGATCAAGCGTCATCTTGCCACCCACCCGATCAATATCCTGTGACAGCAGCGACAGGAAACTCAAGGTGCGGGATTCGGCGCGCAACTGCGCCTGCAGCGGCCAATTGCTGTAATCGAGTTGAATGCCGCCGCCGCCGCGGCGCGTCGCAATCAGGCTGCCGTCGACAAAACCCAGACTGCCGGCGTCCAGCTTCAGGGTGCCGCGTAATTTGTCACTGTCGATATCCAATGCCAGGTCACCGCTGCCTAACGCCAGCACGTCCTCGCGGCCGCGGCTGCGTAGACGCCGCAGACGTGCATCGCGCAGGCGTGCACGTACTTCACCGACCATGGCGCCCTCAGGGGAACTGCGCAACTCGAGTTCACCGCCGATCGTGCCGTCATAAATTACTTTGGCGGTGAGCCCTATGGTCAGCGCGTCCAGCGGCAGGTCCCTGGCTGACAACGCCGTGTGCCATGCCGCCGCATCCCAGGATGCCTCCGGGCACACCTGCGCGGCGGCGCCACGCAGACAGAATCGCTCGAAGCGTCCGGAATCCAGATTCACGGCGATGCCGGCCGGGGCTGTTAGCTTCAGATGCAGAGCCGCTTTGTTGTCAACCTCCATGCTGCGCCAGCGGCCGCGCCAGGCGCCGCCGGAAAATGCGCCGTCGGCGGTGGTGCGCAACAGGATGTCGTTCATCTGCGCTTCAAAACGCGCGACACTGGCTTCCGCCGGACCGTCCAGGTCAATCGACAGCCGTTGCAGGCGGCGACCGCCGATCGTTATATCCCGTGCCCGAAGTTCAATCGTCGAGCTTTGCCGGGGCCGTGGGTCGAGGTCTATTTTTGTGTCAATTGCCGCAACCTGCACATTGCCGTACAACAGGTCGCGACCGCTGGCCTGCACTGCGATCACAGGTTCTGAATTCGGCCCGCGCCAACTGCCGCTTGCACGCAGCTTGCCGCGACTGCCCGGCGCCAGAATCGCAAGATCACTCGCGACGACATTGAACTTCAGATCGCGCGCTGCGGGTCGAATGACACCGTCCAGATCCAGCTGCAGTCCGCCAGCGGCAAGCCGGATCTGGTCAAAATGCCAGTCTGCGCCGCGGCGTTGAATCTTGCCGCTGCCCCGCGCGGGAGCGCCGCGAACCCTGCCTGTCAGATTGCGAAACTCGGCGTTGAGGTCCTCGCCGCCGCCGTAGCCGGCGCCCGAACCCTGGTAATCGAAACTGACGCGCCCCGGCAGGGCGGCGCGCAGCTGCGCGGTATCCATGTCTTTCATCGCGCCGGCCAGCCGCCACTGATTCGTCGGCGACCAGATCGCATCGCCACTGATGCTTGCCGCGCCACCTAACATTGCCAGGGATCCGGACTTGATATGCAGCCGATCGTGACCCAGGCTGCCTTCAATACGCATTCCGACTGGCGCGAAATCGCCGACCTGCAATGGACCCGAGGCCAGCAATCCGTATGGCCACACGCCATCGAGGCGCAAACCGCCCTGGCTGCTGCGAACCCCCGGCTCGCCGCCAGCCAGCGGCCAGCGGAAATCGCGCCAGCTTCCCTGCAGTGTCAGTCGCGGGCCGCCGCTGACGATTTCTATTTCACCCGCGCCATCGACACGGGCCTTGGAGCCGCGATGCACCAGCTGAATCCTGCGCGCCGTGATGATCCTGTTAGCATAGCTGCCGTCAAAGCGCAGATCGAAATCGCCGGCATTGAGACCGGCGGACTGCAATGGCCCGGCCGCGGCAAATCCATCGCGATTGCCACTGACATCGAGTTGGCCGGTGATCTTGCCTAACAGCCCAGCACCGCCCCAGGCACGCAGATCGAATTCATCGACCATGCCCTTGCCACCCCAGTGCCAGGTATTCGTTGTCAGCGCAGCGGCGCTGCCATTGAAGCGCGCGCGAAATGGCGCGGTGATCTGAGCGACAATTCCGAGCTTGGCCGTGTCGCCATCGGCATCGATGTTGGCGGTCCAGACCGGTTGGCCGGCGGGCGAGAATTTCCAGTGGGTCTGTGCTGCAAGCAGTGGGTAGTTCGCAGCTCCAATGACCAGCTGGCCCTGGATGCGCAGATCCTGCAGGCGTGCGCGTGCGTCGTACAAGCGCAGTGTCTTGGTTCGCAGGGTTCCGGAAGCTGCGACTTCGGTGCCATCAAAGCGGCGGCCATTGGTTGCGATCAGGGTCGCAGCGGCTATCTGGGCGTCTGCCGTGCGAATTGTCAGGAATGGCGGCAGGAACCGCGGTAGAGGATTCGGCGGAGTCTTGCGCGAATAAACCCGCACAAAGGCGCGTTCGATCGTGGCGTCGCGAACATCGATGGTCCGCCAAAGCAAAGGCAGTACCGCGACCCGGGCTTTCAGTTTGTCGACTTTGACAGTGGTGCGTGGATGATCCAGCGCAAAATATTCGAGAGTAAAGCCACCCGCCAAGGTGCCTTGCACGTTGCGGATCTGCATGCGTGACTCGCCCATTTTTCCGGGCAACATGCGCACCGCGAAGCGCAGGCCTGCCTGCGTATACACCAGGAACAAAAAAACCATGACTGCGACCGACAGCAGTGCGCCCAGCGCCCACAGCGATATTTTTGGCAGCTTGCGCAGCATGCTCAGAGCTTAGGCGAAAAATTGAGGTGCAGGCGCGGTCCGGGCAGGGTCTGCGCGGCAGCGGCGCCGTTTTGTGGCATGGAAATAGCCTGCGCGATGTCTATGCCGAGTGTCAGTACCGGGAGCCTCCAGCGGAAGCCGACGCCCACGGACACGGCCACCGAACTGCTGAAGTCATTGAAAGCATTGCCAGCATCGGCGAACGCCGCAATGCCGAGGTTGCGTGGCAAGTCCCGTTCGAATTCGACCGTGCCCGAGACGAAATGTTTGCCGCCGACCTTGACGCCATTGACGATTGGCGACAGGTCGTTGTAGGCGAATCCACGCACGTTGCGATCACCGCCTGCGAAAAAGCGTTCAGTGCCAGGCAGATCCTGGGCGTCCGGGATCAAACTGGCGCCCAGCTGTCCACGGACTAACAAATGCCATTGCGGCGCCAGGTCGTAAACACGTTCCGCCTCGACCCGTACCTGCAGATAGTTGGCTGGCGAACCAAACGCGGTCGAGGACCCACGCAGCTCGACGTAGGTGCCGCGCGTATACAGGCCTTCGCCGAGGTATCCCTGCGGCACCGCCGAGTAACTGATGCTCGGAATCGCCAGCGTATCGGTGGTACGTGTTACAGGCAACGGTGCGAGGGCCGGTGTGATCGTCGTTGTGCGATTGAAACTGAGTGACATCACGCGCTGCCAGCGGCCGCGCAGATGCGTAACGCTAGGTTGGATTTCCAGCGTGCGCAGGTCCAGGTCGGCGCGTTCTTCATTCCGCGCGCCGAACTCATATGTTAGCTTTTCTACCGCCGGGTCGCCGATCGGTATGAGATAGCGCGCCTCCAGGGACTGGTTCTGCTGCGCGGCCTTGCCTTCGACGCGCATGCGGTGACCGCGCCGGTTCACCAGGCGCTTGTCCCAGGTCGCGGTGCCACGCGCTCCCGTGTCGGTGCCGAAACCTGCGCCGTAGGAGTAGCGATTGCGGCGGTTGGTCTCGGCCGTGATGCTGACGGGGATAATGTGGTTGGCGCGATCGGGCGGCAGCGTCGCCACTTCGACATTGACAAAATACTGACTGTCATCGAGCGCGAATTGCGTACGCAGCAGTTCCGTGCCGTCGTACGGCTCGTTCTCGCGGAAACGCAGATAGCGACGCAGCAGCCGCTCTTCGATGGCGGACTGCTGGATGCTGGTGCTGCCGAAGCGGTAGCGCGTGCCGGTCTCGAGTTCCAGGTTCGCGGTCGCCGAATAATTTCGCGGATCAACCCGCAATTCGGCTTTCAGCAGATGCGCCTCCAGGAATCCTAACGTCAAGGCGGTACGCAGCAGGTTCCGTTTGATCGTGTCGTAGGCGCCGTGACGTAGCCGTTGTCCGGTGCGCAATTGGTTGCTGGCGACGATGCGCTGGAACGCCGGCAGCTGCGCGCCTTCACCGCTGACCTTGACAGCAACTTCCGTCATCAGCACTGGCTTGCCGGGCTGCACCCGGACTGTTACCCGCTGGTCGTTGCCACCGGCTTTGCTAACAGATACGTCCACTTTGGGTTCGTAGTAGCCAAAAGGGCGAAGTGCAATGGCTACTTCCTGATCGGCGCGCTCGACCAGACGGTCGAAGGTCGTCGCATCGAGGGCGCCACGGGTCTTGTAGCGCTCCAGGCTTAGAAATACCTGGACGTTCTGCCGCAGCTCGCCATCGATGCCGGCAATATTGACGATGATCTCCGCGCGCGCGCACGGCGCCGCGACCAGCGCGAGCAGCCAGAAACCCATATCGCGCGGCCAGCGAACACCCATTGTCGGCATTCTACGTCAGAGCTTTTGGGGCGCTCCGAGGTTCAATTCAGAGACCATTTGCCCCGCGCCCCATTCTCCAGGCGCCAAACGAATCGCCGTCCCGCCGAACTCGTGGCCGCCCGCATCAAATCGGCGTTCATGGACCTCCATCGCGCCACTGTCGGTGATCAGCGACAGCGTGGAGCATCGGGTTCCGTACTCCGGATGCGCCACGAACGGAGCCGCAAGGACTTTTCCCCAGGCCGGATCCAGGCCGGTCGTCATGTCCGGGGTCCCGGGGCTGTCGTTAGGAATGTCGCGATCGGCCAGCGCGGCCCAGAGCGGCGCGAGATCGCCCGTGCCGGCGTCGATCCAGGCTGCCAGCGCCGTGCGAACCCGCAGCAGTTTCGGCCAGGGCGTGTCGAGCAGGTGATTCGACAGCCCGTAGAGCCCGCAGGGCAGCCGCCGTGCAAACTGGTCCGCGCGGTTACACGCATAGACCAGATCGTTGCTGTCGGCGAGCAGCAGGCTGAATCCCGCATAGCTCAGGGCGTCCATCTCGATGTTGTTAGCGTAGTCCCAGGCGGATTCCTGTCCGGCGAGAAAATCAACGATCAGGCGACCGCGCGACGGCGCATTATGCCGTGGCCGCGCCATTTCCCGGTAGTTGGTGATGACCCCGAAGCGTCGCGCGCGATTCGCGCCCAGCCATGTACCGCCCGCCTGCAGATCGCGGCCAGCTAACAAATCCACCGGTGGATCCCAGATGCGCAGCGGTTCAGCCGGGCGCGCATGGAATTCGTCGCGATTCGCCATCACAATCAGGCGGTAGCGGGGATGCGCACGCCAGGCTGCGACTAACAAACACATGCGGACGTCAGCTGGCGACGGGATCTGGCGGCTGAGCGCGCCGCAGCAGGCGGCGCGCGATTCGCACCGCAATCCAGAGGAACAGCACCACGACGACCAGCGCCAGCACCGGCATGAAAATCGCCAGCAACGAGAGCAGCAGCGAGCCGCCGAGTTCGCTGGTCGCGACGATGGGATTGCCGAGTCCGCCGGTGGTGGCGGCAGACTTCAAACGGAGCAGTGAGCTCAGGCCCTGCATCAGCCCCGCCGCACCGCCGCCCGCGATAAGGGCGGTGGTCCATTTGAGCAGCGGCGGCAGGTCGGTCATCACGGCGGCGGCCGCTACCGACCCCGCCACCAGGGCGACGGGTGTTGCGACCACATCGAGCAGATGGTCCACGCCGGGCAGGTAGTAGGCGGCGATCTCCGCGACCGTGGCGACGGCCAGTGTCAGGACGGCAGGCCAGGTGCCCAGCCACAGAAACGATTCTGTGAGCGGAATTTTCCCTGCCCACGCGGCAATCGCCACCACCAGCAGCGGCAGAAACACCCGCAAACCGACCGCGGCCGCAAGTCCGACGCCGAGCGCGAGTGATAACAGGGTTTGGGTCAGGTCCATGGCCGCACTGTGGGCACTGCAACCTGCGGGGTCAAGGCCAGGGGCGTATCCGAACCGGCATTGAACCATGACTCGACCAGGCGGTAGGAAATCGACGCGGGCGGCGGCAGCACCGGAGTTCCCGCGGCGATCTGGGCGCGCGAAAACCAGCGCGCATCCTCGATTTCGGCCGCGCCGCGGGGCGCGGCGCCGGGACGCGCAACCGCGTGAAAACCTAACATCAGAGATGATGGAAAGGGCCATGGCTGGGAGGAGTCATAGCGCACCGATTCGACTACAACCGTCGTTTCTTCGAGCACTTCACGCGCGACTGCGTCCTCCAGGCTCTCTCCGGGTTCGACAAAGCCGGCGATGGTCGAGTAGCGGCCGCGCGGCCAGCTCTCCTGGCGACCTAACAAAGCGTGTTCGCCGCTGGCATCGGTGACCAGTACGATGATGGCCGGGTCGAGGCGCGGGAATGCCTCGGTTGCGCAAACAGGGTCGGAGCAGCGCAGCGCATGACCGGCTTTTTCAGCGCGCGTCGCCGCGCCGCAGCTGCCGCAAAAGCGATGCCGGGCGCGCCAGTAACTCATCGCGCGGGCATAGGCGAGCAAGCCGGCCTCGTCGCTGTCGAGCGCCTGCAGCAAGGGCCGCAGTTCCTCGAAACGGCCAAGACTTTCGAATGGCCCCGGGCTATCCACGTGCACCAGCACGCAGCGCTCGCCACGGAACCAGCCGAGCAACACCACGTCGTCTGCAGACAGCGTGCTGGGATCGAATTGTTCCGGACCGAGAAGCAGCGCGCCGGGTGATGCGCCGACACTCATCAGTTGTGCGGTTTGATGTGCGATCAGGAATCGTGTCGCACGATCGGACCGCGCGCGCTCGAACCAGTCGGACGCTTCGCGCTCGTCGGCGCGCCGCTCGAGGTAGGGTCCGGCGAGCGGATTGGGGCGTTGGCGTTCAGTAACCATGTGGGTGGGCTGGCGGGATGGCTCAGTTTAGCAGCGCCAGGACGCTGCGGTCGCTCGTCATCGCGCGGCGTGCAACGTTCGCACACCGGCGGGCGCAGGCTGACAGCCTCGGCCAGCACCGGGCTTGCGCAAAAACGGCAACCAGCCAGCCGCAGATCTCGACCTGAGCTCAGCACCGAGGCCAGCAGGATCGCGTGCTCGAAACCGATCTCGCGGGATGGCAACAACGAGCAGTAGGCTTCGTAGGCGTCGCACACCAGGTCGCCCGACAGGGCGGGCCTCCCAATAAGGTCTTTGTTAGTCGGTGTCGGCAATGCACCGATCGCAGACAGCAGCGACGCCAGGGCGGTAGCGTGACGTGCAGCACGACCGGTTCCAAGGAAGACGCTGGACCGCTGCGGCGACTTGCCGCGATGACGCCGGACCGCGGCCTTGCTGTCGCGCAGATAACTGCGATATAGCTTTCTGATGCGGTCATCGCTCAGACCGGTCCAGCGGCGGATGGTACGGGTTCGCGCCTCCAGCCGGATCAGGCGGATCGCAAGGTTCATGCGCGCGGTGTCACGGCTGTAGCGGTCGTCGGTGATTCTCATGTCTCGTTCCCCTGTTGGCATTGTTTTTCAAATTTGGTAAAAATATCCCATTTACTGATAGCGCTGACATGAGATGCCAAGAGCAGACAAACCTGACGAAGGCATCTGCAATATCGCTTTAATAACTGGCTATTGTCACCTTGTGGCGTTGCATTGGCGGTCAGGAGCAGCCACAATCAGTTGACGGAACCCGTGACGGAAATATTTCGCTTGGTTTTGTATTCCGTCAGCTTACTTTCTTCATCGCTGCAATTCCAAAGGAACAGGCAATGTTGACTGACACGAGAGCCCGAACCGCCAAGGCACGGGAGAAACCCTACAAACTCTATGATCGTGACGCGCTATACCTCTGGGTTAGCCCCAAAGGCGGGAAGACTTGGCGGTTCGAGTACCGCATAAACGGTCGGCGTGAAACGCTCACCTTTGGCAGATACCCCGACGTAACGCTTCAGAAGGCGCGTAAGCGGCTGGCCGCCGCACGAGAGTTGGTGGCCGAGGGCAGGAGCCCGGCCGCTGAGAAAGCGAATAAGGCAGACGCAGCTCGTTTTGCGGGAAAGAACACGTTTAAGGCAGTGGCGGAGGATTGGCTCCGCGAAAAGGGACCGACGCGTTTACCGGGGTGGCGTGTCAGTGTTCGCGGATGGCTCGACAACCACATCTACAAGGCAGTCGGCAATAAACCCATTGACGA
>JANMYM010000077.1:0-13719 GCA_031382085.1 Gammaproteobacteria bacterium | reverse complement strand
TGTCGATCTCGCCTTCCCGGCCGATGTATTTCAGGTGCTCCTCGATGGCCTTCAAATCCTGAGCGCCCTTGGAAATCACATTCACCATGACCTCGGGATCGCGATTCAGGGTCCGGCGTACGACCTCCAGTTCAGAGCGCGTGATGTGGTCGCGCCTGCCTGGTCCCTGACGACCCAGTGACCTTATCTCCAAAAGGGGTTTGGCCTCGAACGCACTAAGCAGCGACTTCGCCATGGCCGACCCTCCAGCTGTCGTTGTTGGTTTTGATCAGATCCTTGGTGAAGTCCCGCAGCGCTTCACAAATTTTCAGCATCGCGAACACTTCCTGGCGTCCCGGCAAATCGACCTCCTCAGATCGGTTGATGGCCTGGGCAATCTGATTGAGGTTGCGGCCGATTGCACTCAACTCGGCGACCGAGCGCGTGAGGCCTCGCAACTTCACCGCCGGCAGCGGCGCCAGGTCCCTCAAGTGCGCCCGCATCAGCACTGACGCATAGGTCGCGGGCTGCATCCCCCGCGCCGCCGCGCGCTCCACCAGCAGCAATCGATCTTCGTGCTGTAACCGCAAACAGATTCGTCGGTCGCGCAATTTGTTAGATCGAAGCGACACCACGGTCATGTCGTCGACTTCGAACTGACGCAGCGCCGCATCGATGGCCTGGCGGACCCAAATGGATTCCGTGATGAGCTGCCGTTCCGACAGCGAGCGAATACGCGCTCGGGTCTCTGGTTTGACGCGAACCGCGAGTCGTTGAATGTTAGGCATGTCCGACAATGTCGGACAAAAGGCGCCGCCAGGCTATCCCGCACCTCGCAGTGCGCTGGCACGCCATCCTGGGCGCTGGTGACGTGCGGCGTGGTGATCTGGGCGGTGCATCGACGACCGAGCTGAAATCCTCCTGTGCGAGCCGTTCGCAGTCAGGCGGCGCGGCCGGCGCAAGGCTTGGCAGAACTAACAACATTAACGCAAGGTACCGAAACGTGACGGAATCTCCGCGTCGAAGCCCGGGTCAGCAATTCGCGGCCGGCATCACCGTGCGACCCTGTGACAAAGATACAGCCGGGTGAGCGAGCGGTCGAGGGGATAATCGCGCTGGTGCAGTGCCGTCGCTTGCGCGAGGCGCAAACTCGTCAGTCGAGTTTGTAAAGCATGTTATGGACGTAGTGCGTGTCGAAATACGGGCGGATGGACACAATCTTTCCATTGCGCATCGTGAAGCGCACGTGGTAGCGGTTGTGATATCGCCCGCCGTTGCGTGTCAGGCCGGTGGCTGAATACTCCGCGGATGCCTCATCGCCCTCGCCAATCACGCTGCCGAGTTGTACTGCGTAGCCGGAATTCGGGTCGAAGCCGGTGACGAGATGCGAGTTCAGCCACTCCACCGCCTCGCGAACCGGGACGACGTCGGGCGTATGCAGGGAGCGCTGGAACTGCCAGCGCGCATCGTCAGTGCACAATGCGTAACCCCGCTCGGGCTCGCCGTCCCAGAAGGACTGCAGAAATGCTAACGCCAGCGATTTTGCGTCGCTGGGTGCCGCAGAACTGGTCACAAAGCCGCCTCGAGTCCATGCACGGCGAAGCGGCCCGCACCGAGACGCAGGGGAATGGCGACCGTCTGGTAGCGCTGCGAGAACCAGAAATCTTCTGCCGACGCGCGGGTCGGCCAGCGCGATATCGCAAATATCTGCTCGTTCCACTTGCCGCTAATTGCTTCAACCTGCCCCGGGGCAATGGCAAAGGATTCGTAATAGCCTCCGCGTTCCTTGTGCATTGGCAGGATCACGTCGCGATAGGCGTCAAGTTTCGGCTGATCCCAGGAAGAACCTCGAATCAGCAAGAACATGTTGCGCAGCCCCATTGGCGGCTTGGGCACGCTGGCCACCGTCGGAACGTCTAACATCTGCGGCAAGCCCTCGGGCGGCAGGCCGTCGGCGATTAGCACGGTGGGCTGCGGCCCATGCGGCAGCGATTTTTCCAGATGTTTCAGCAGCGCGCCGCTCGCGGCAGCTTTGGCGGGGCCCCAATCGGGCCAGCGCGCAATCAACAGTCCCGCACCGACGGTCGCGGGTTCAAGGCAAGCAACTCTTCCGGCAGGAGCGTGTGCAAAAACCGTGCCGCCATTTCTCTCGGCAAGGGCCGCGAGGTCGGCAAAAAGTCCCGCCTGGTTGGCGTGCTCGGAAGCAACCTCGACCACTACGATCGCAACTCTCGCCATGCGTATGCTCCGTTAGCCTTGCAATTGGGGCGTCAGGCGTTCCACTCAAAGACCTGCTCATACACCGCGATCGGCTCGTTAGGATCCATGTCGAGCAGCGGACCGAGGTTGGTGCTGAGCGCCTTCACGGACTCCGGCTCGCCGAATGTCGCGAGCACGCTGGCACTGTCCTTGCAACGGTAAAAAGCCATGGCCTGGGAGCCACTTACCAGCACTTCCTTGTGCGCGAGCTTGAAACGGCGCCAAACCGCGTCGAATTGCCGGGTCGCGTCGTCATGCACCCAGTTGAGGTAGTTAGCCTCCTGGCCTGCTTTCACCTTGAGCACCAGCGCGACGTGCGTCGGCGAATAGTCGACCGGGGTGTCCCAATTCAATTCGGACTTGAAAGGCGTCATGCCGGCCGAAAAATCCAGTACCGCACCTAACGAACCCTGCATCATCTGCGCCGCGACCGGGTCCGCGAACGCCGCCTCTACGGCACCCGGCCGATCGGACTTGTAGTACGCGATCACGTGCCGGCCCGACATCAGCACGACTTTCTGCCTGACACCGGTGCGCTTGAAAATCGGCGGCAGCTTCGTTGCTTCGTTAGCAAGCCAGTCCCGGTAGCCCGGCTCGGAGCCGGGCTTCACGGCCATCTTCAACGCGCTGTGTATCAGGCTCATAGGGTTAGAATCCGAAGCGGAACGTAATGCCATAGGTACGCGGTGGCCCGAGCACGGCCTGCGGGACCAGCCCCGGCGATGGCGCAATGCCGCTCTCCAGCACCGTGGAGTAGTAGTCCTTGTCGGCCGCGTTGTCGACGTAGGCCATCACTGACCATTTGTCATCTTCGCTCCCATAGCCGACGCGCAAGTTAAGCAATCCGTAGCCTTCCTGCGCAACCGCATTGCGATTGAACTGCGTGAAGTATTGCTTGCCCTTGTAAGCATAATCGCCCCGCAGGCTGAGCTCACCTTTGCCCAGCGCTTTGGTCCACGACAAGCCAAGGTTACCCGCGAACGGAGGCGAGCGACGCAGATCGCAACCCGCAAGCGAGACGCCCTGCCGGGACGTCGCCGTCGGATCACGTTTCTCGCAGGCACCCGCGTACTGACCCAGAGGCGCCGGCGACAGACCCACCGCCGGATCTTCGGTCAGGAATTTGTCGAACTGCGTATCCAGGTAGGCCACGCCGGCATTGAGTTCGACGCCGCTGCCAAGCACCGCCCGCAACTCGACCTCAGCGCCACGAAGTGTCGCCTCGCCGGCATTTGTCAGTACGTCCGACGCGTTGACGATCTTGCCAACCTGCATGTCCTTGTAGTTGTACTGGAAGGCGCCGAAATTCGCGATTACCCGACCGCCGGCCAGTTTGGTCTTGAGACCGAGTTCATAGCTCCACAGAAACTCTGGTTCGTAAGGCGCCTGCCGGCCGATTAGATTGAATCCGCCGCTCTTGTAACCCTTGGTGGCGGACGCATAGCCCATGATGTCGTCGGTAAGGTCAAAGTCCACGCCGACTTTGGGTGTGACGGCGCTCCAAGTGTCTTTCAGCACGTCGGACCATTTGAGGCCGGCGGCGTAGCCAATAAATTGCGGCGTGAAGATCAGGCCGCCAAGGTTGTAGAGCATGTCGCCGTCTTTTTTATCCTGGGTATAACGCACGCCCGCCGTGGCGCGCAGCCGGTCGGTGATGCTGTATGTCGCCTGACCGAAAGCGGAAGTCGACTTCGTGTTAGATACACCGTCGATCAGAATGCCTTCCGGGCTGCCCATTGGCGTACCCAGCGCAGCGACCAGGCCATTGAACGCCAGTCCGCTGAACGTGTTGCTGTCTTCCTTCAAATAGAAGGCGCCGACAATCCATTTCAGCTTGCCTTCGCCATTGTTCGACAACTGCAGTTCCTGCGTCAGCTGCGTGGAGTTGTCATCCTGGAAATAGGTGACAAAAAATGTATCCAGGCCGTCGCCGTCGTTGAGCCAGGAAAACTTGGTCTTGCGGTAGGCCGTCTGGGACATCAAGGACACGCTGCCGAAATCCCATTTCATCTTGAGATTTGCTGCATCCGTTTCGGCGCGACCGATACTCGGCACCGTGCGGGTCGAGTTCACGATGTTGCGCTCGTAGCCCTGCGACACCTGGCGCAGATCGGGCAGGCGTTTGTCGGTAGGGCCCTGCCAATAGACGTTAGGATCGCCGGACGCGGCGGTGAAATACTTGAAGGCCGTCGGATTGCTCTTATCGCGCGATATGTCGACCTGAAACAGCGCCTCGAACGTGTCGGATGGATTGAACTTGAGCTGACCACGAATTGCTAACAAATCCTGGTCGTCGAGTTGATCGATGCCAAGCGCTTCGGCATTGGCGAACTTGTTCTTGGTATAGCCCTTGCGTTGGGCGGACAGTACCGACAGACGTCCGGCTGCCCGGTCCCCAAACGGCACATTGAGCACGCCCTCGAAGCGTTTCTTGTCATAGTTACCCAGGTCGGCTTTCACATAGCCGCCAAACTCGCTTTGCGGCTTCTGCGAAATAATGTTGATCACGCCGCCGGTGGCGTTGCGACCATACAGAGTTCCCTGCGGGCCGCGCAGGATTTCCACGCGCTCGGTGTCGAAGAAGTCGAACACCGACACCGAGGAGCGCGCCAGGTACACGCCGTCCTGGTGAATAGCGACGCCTGGATCGCTGCCAACCGAAAAATTCTCGGTACCGACACCGCGGATCACGACTTTGCCGATGACTTCCTTTTGCACCACCAGGCCGGGAGTAATGGCCGACAGCGATTCGGTTGACACGACGCCGCCTTTTTCCAGGTCTGCTCCACTGAACGCCGCGATCGAAATCGGTGTGTCCTGCAGCGTGGTTTCTCGCTTTTCGGCGGTAACCACAACCTCTTGCAGCACCTCCGAGTCGCTGTTCTGCGCGAATGCCGGCGCTGTTAGGAACAGGCCGATACTCGTGGCGACGACGGTAGAACGTGCATGTGAATTCTTACGGGACATGGTGCTAACCCCCTGCTTTGGAAAAATCGTCCTGCCGTCCGGACAGCAGACCGTCAGGCCAGTCTCGTCAGCCAGCCTCGCTGCGTCAAGCATGTTTATGAATCTCTGGTTCATATGTATGAACCGCAACGGCCATTCCGCCACCCGCGCGCAGTTCGCGCTTCAGCACCTTGCCCGTGGCATTGCGCGGAATCGCCGCTAGAAACCCAAGTTCTCTCGGCGCCTTGTAGCTGGACAACTGTCCGCGGCAGAACTCCAATATCTCCGCGGCCAGTGCGCTGCTGGGGTCGGCCTGTGGCTTCAGCACCACAAACGCGCGCAGCCTCTCGCCCCAGCGCACATCGGGCACGCCAACCACGCTGGCCTCCGCGACCTCGGGGTGCCGCTCCAGTGCAATTTCGATTTCTTTCGGATAGATATTGATGCCGCCGGAAATCACCATGTCTTTCTTGCGATCGACGATGTAGAGAAAACCTTGCTCGTCGAAACGGGCAAGATCGCCGGCGCTGACCCAACCTTCGGCGCGGCCGCAGTCCTCAGTCGCCTGGGGTTTGTTCCAATAACCGGAAAAAAGATACGGCGAGCGCGAATAGAGTTCGCCGATTTCGCCATTGGCGACCACTTGACCGGCATCATCCAGTAGGCGGATTTCGTTGGCTGCGAAAGCGCGCCCAACCGATTGCTGTGTACGCAGTTGGTCAGCCGGTCTCAGATTGCTAACAATGCCCGCCTCGGTCGAACCATAGGACTCGTGCAGCAACTGCGGGCCGAAATACTCGACAATATACTGCTTGAGCCGCTGCGGCAGCGCAGCAGCATTGGAGATGATGGCGCGCAACGCGGTGGCATGGCCTCGATACTTGTCCAAGGTCTCCACAGGCAGTGAAAACAGCGCCTGAAAATGCGTCGGCACCATGAACACACCATTGAAGCGGCCGTCGGCCAAACGCTGCAGCAACAGCGTCGGTTCGAACTTGCTCTCGATTTCAACGAACCCGCCGAAGAACAGTCCTGCCATCGCGAACGCAAAACCTGCACCGTGTGCCAACGGCGCCAGCGCGTAGAACCTGTCATGAGGCCCAAAACAGCCATACTCCGCCGCCATGGCCTGGAACGTCAGCACCCGCGAGCGATGCGACAGCAGAATGCCTTTCGGCTCGCCGGTAGTGCCGGAGCTGTAGACCAGTGAAAACGGCTGCGTGTCGTCAAAATCCGGCAGTGCGAATGGCCCGGCCATATCGACCGCCGTCAGCCAACGCTCATACTCCGGACCTAACACGATAATCCGCTCGACAGTCTTGACACCGGTCGTTGCGGCAACCGCGTCTCTTGCCACTTTTTCGAGCGAGCCGTGCACAAAGATTGCGCGCGCACCGCTGTCACGGCAAGACGCTGCGACTTCGCCCGCATTGCCGCGCGGGTTCAGCGTCGCGACAATGGCGCCGACGTCCGTCAGGCCACAAATGATCTCTGGATACTCAAGACAATTCGGCGCCAATATCGCCACCCGGTCGCCGACGGCGAGCTGCAGATCACGTGTCGCAGCGCGGCTAACACGCCGCACGCGATCGTCGAGCTGGCCATAAACCAACTCGCGATCGCCGCATCGTACGGCCAGACTCTGCGGCGCCCGGGCGGCCGAGGCATGAATGCCGTCAGCGATACGCATTTGGCCGAGCGGAACTGTCATCGGCCGGGCTTCTTTGTAGCCTTTTTGGCGGCTTTTGCGCCGGGCAGGCGAAAAACGCGCAGCGCGTTGTCGCGCATCAGCGCGCGCTCCGATTCGGGACGCAGTGCCAGCTCGCGCACCTCACGCACCGCGCGTTCCGGATCGATCACCGGCCAGTCGGTGCCGAACAAAACCTTGTTGCGGCCGTAGGTGTTGGCGTAGTGGACAAATTGCTTGGGCCAGTGCTTAGGCGCGTAGGCGTCGCCGGCGGTATAGACATTTGAGTGCTTCCAGCACATGGCAATCATCTCGTCGGTCCATGGCACGCCGATATGAATGCCGATTAAAGTCAGCTCCGGGAAGTCGATCGCGACCTGATCTAGCAGAATCGGCCGCGCGACCGTTGGCAGTCGTCGCTCGCGCGAATACACGAGGTTCTGGCCCACCTGCATCATGATCGGGATGTCGAGTTCGACGCACTTCGCGTAGTACGGGTAATGCTTCGCATTGTCCGGCGGCAGCCCGAACCAATGCGGATAGAGGTGCGCGCCGACAAAACCCAGCTCGCGCACCGCATGGGTCAGGTCCCTGAGGCCCTGCATACCGCGAAACGGGTCGACTCCTGCCAGCCCGGAGAATCTATCGGGCCATTTTTCACAAATCGCCGCGACGCGCTGGTACGGCAGCTCGAAAGAGCCGCGGACATTCAGATCGCCGGCGCGCACCGCGATCAGCAAAGATCTTTCGATGCCGGCGCGGTCCATCTTGCGCAGGTATTGGCTGACGGGGATGCCGCCCCACCAGCGCCGATCCAGACGAATCTGCGCTTTGAAGGTGTCATCGAGCCCGGTCTGTCCAAGCCGCACCGTCCGCGGATCGAACAAGTTGCAAACGATGTCTATCGATCCCTGCATTGTTCCACCTTAGCGCGCCGTCCATGTATTTGCATTTCGAATCTACATATGTGAACCTTAAAAATTATCAGCCACATTGATTTGGACGAGCCGTGCCAAGACCATCGATAGAATCCAAAGACAAGCGCGGCAGCGCGCAGGCGCAGGCCCCGTCGCCGCCAGCAACTGTAAAGTCCGCGGGACGAGTGCTTGAAGTCCTGGAATTGCTCGCCAACGTTCGCAAGCCGCTATCCGCCTCCGAAATCGGCCGGCTGCTCAACTATCCGAAGTCCAGCACCAATGTGCTGCTCAAGAGCCTGACGTACCTCGGCTATCTGACCTTCGACCAGGACACCATGCACTACTTCCCTTCGATGCGAGTGACCGCGCTCGGGGAGTGGATCACCGCCGCGCTGTACGGCGCGGGGGACGCAGCCTCCATGCTGCAGGAGGTGCATGACGCCACCGGCGAGACGGTGACACTGTCGATGCGCACGGGCCAATCGATGCGCTTCATGCGTGTACTGCCGGGCAAGTTCTTCATTGCGCTCAAAATGGATGAAGGCATGCTCGCGCCGCTGTTCGGCTCCAGTGTAGGCGCGGCGTTGCTCGCAACCCGGCCGGCCGCGGAAGTTGAGCGACTGGCCGAGAGCGCGCGCAGCATGGCGCGTACTCGGCAAACACGCCTCGTGATCGACAATTCACTCGCGAGCCTGCCGCTCATCCGCCAGCGCGGTTACGCGGTGACGTTTGAAAGCCTGTTCCCCGATACCGGCGCCCTGTCGATGGCGCTGCCGCCGGCTTCCGACGGTAGCGTGCTGGTGCTGGGCGTTGGCGGTCTGAGCGACCGCATTCGGCGCAATGAACGCGCCATCGCCCGGGTGATGCGAACTGCAATCAATACCCACCTTTTCAAACCCACGAGCGGTTCACGTATGTGAAACTCTCGGCCGCATTCATGAAATCTGACTAGACTGCAACGCCTTAGTCGAATCGACACACGAGGAGCATCCGGCCATGTCTAACACCTCCACCAGCGGCCGCCCGGCCGATTTTCTTCTGGGCCTGTATCGCACGATGTTGCGGATCGCAGAAACCGATCGCGCCGTGCAGCGCGGCCTCAGCGCCGGCGAGTTGATGTTCCAGTATTACCCGTGTGGCGGCCAGGAAGCGATTCCGGCCGGCGTCAGCGCGGCACTGCGGCCCGATGATTTCGTCGCAACCACGTATCGCGGCGTGCATGACATCGTCGCCAAGGGCACGCCGCTTAACGACATTTTCGCGGAGCTTTATGGCAAGGCTGCGGGCACCTGCAAGGGCAAGGGTGGCCCGATGCACCTGTCCGATCCGGATTCCGGTCTGATGATCACCACCGGCATCGTTGGCGCCGGCCTGCCGATTGCTAACGGCCTGGCGCTGGCGCAACTGCTGCGAAAGACAGACCGCGTCTGTGTTTGCAATTTTGGCGATGGCGCAACCAGCATCGGCGCCTTTCATGAGGCGCTCAATCTCGCCGCGGTGTGGAAACTGCCGGTGGTGTTTGTCTGCCAAAACAATCAGTACGCGGAATACACCGCGCCCGAAGAATACACCCTAACAAAAGATTTCTCGAAGCGCGCTGCCGCCTATGAGATGACCGGTATCCGAGTCGATGGCACCGATCCCGTCGCCGTCTATGAGGTCGCGGATGCGGCCGTGCGCCGCGCGCGCGCCGGCCAGGGGCCGACGCTCATTGAAGCCGTGTGCCATCGCCTGCAGGGCCATTCTTTCGGCAGCGAAGAAACTCACATGGACCAGGCCGCGCTGGCAGCTGCCAAAGTCGCCGCACCGGTGCCGAAAATGCGTAAGAAGCTGCTCGACGCCGGCATCGCGAGCGACGCGGCGCTCAAGCAACTGGAAACGTCGGTACGCCAGGAAGTCGACGCGGCTAACAAATACGCCCGCGAATGCCCGGTCCCGGATGGTTCGGAGCTTTATACGGACGTGTTCGCCGACAACGCCTTGATTCCGGACCTGGCTGTCGACGCCGCTGCGGCCAAGGCCGCGGGTAGCTATCAACCCAAATCCGAGCGGATGATGACCTTTGGCCAGGCCGTAAACGAAGCGCTGGCGATCGCATTGGAATCCGATCCCGCGGTGTTCCTGTTGGGCGAAGATATCGCGGATCCCGCCGGCGGCGTGGTCAAGACGACGTTCGGACTTTCAACGCGATTTGGCCGCGACCGTGTCAGGCCCACGCCCATCTCGGAACAAGCAATTGTCGGCGCCGCCATTGGTGCCTCGATGGCCGGCATGAAACCGGTCGCCGAGATCATGATCAACGATTTTCTGATGGTCTGCATGGATCAGGTGAGCAACCACGCGGCGAAGCTGCGCTACATGTCCGGCGGCAAGACCAGCGTGCCGATCACGATCCGCACCCTGACGGCAGGCTTCGTCGGCAGTTTCGGCGCGCAACATTCGCAGTCGCTGGAAGCGTGGCTCGCGCACACCCCGGGCCTCAAGATTGTGTATCCGAGCACGCCCGCCGAGGCGAAGGGCCTGTTGCTGAGCTGCATCCATGACCCCGATCCCTGCGTGTTTTTCGAGTCGATGCGCGCGTATTTCACGCCCGGCCCGGTGCCGGAGGGCGACTACCGCATTCCGTTAGGTTCCGCCGACATCAAGCGACCTGGACGCGACCTGACGATCATTACCTACGGCTGGACCGTTGCCGAGGCGTTGGCCGCAGCCGACGCCCTTGCCAAGGAAGGCATCGATGCCGAAGTGCTCGATCTGCGCACGATCGTGCCGCTCGACACTGGCGCGATGCTGGAAAGTGTGTCGCGCACACGGCGCGCGCTGGTGCTGCACGCCGCGGTGCAATTCGGTGGATTTGGCGCGGAAATCGCCAGCATCCTGTCGCAGAAATTGCATGGACGGCTGGCGGCGCCGGTCGCACGCGTCGGCGCGAGATACACGCCGGTACCGTTCGCGGGCGGACTCGAAGCCCTGCATTTTCCGGGCGCCGAGCGCACGATTGCCGCAGCTCGCGCGCTTGTCAGGTCTGGCTGACAAAAGACCAACTCTTGACCCAGATTCTTCGCATTCCGAAAGCCGCGGTGTCGATGCGCGAAGGCACCCTGGTCGCCTGGCTGGCGCCCGACGGATCGGTGGTCGCCGAAGGCCAGCCCTTGTTCACGCTGGAACTCGAGAAGTCGACAATGGACGTCGAATCGCCTGCCGCCGGCGTCCTGCGTCAGGTCGGTCAGGCCGGCACGACCTACAAGGTTGGCGAGATCATCGGCGAAATTGCACCCGCGCTTGTCTCCCACGCGCAGGCAACCGCTGTCGTCGGCAGCCTGCAACGTGTGGTCCAGGTCGTCATGAATCTCGATGCGGCAATCAAGTGGTGGGGGGCATCGACAGGCGCGGGTCCGTTCTTTCAGTTCCCGCATATGACGCTCGCGGGCTGCGACCATCTCGGTGCGCCTGTAGAGCCCGACATTTCGGTCGCCATCGGATTCAGCGGCGAGACCATGATCGAACTCGTGCGGGTGCACGACAGGTCTGCTTCGGCCTGGCAGGAGGCGCCAGAAGGCGCCCTGCTGCCGTCGATACTGGCCGATGATTTTGACGCAGCCTGTGCATCACAGTACGTCGCTGGTAATTCCTTGCTAACAAGCGGCGTCTATCAGTACGGCGGCCGGTTCGCATTTTTCCGCTCACAGTCAGGCACGATTCTGATGCTGGTGGAAAAACATTTTGTGCTGACTCAGCTCGCGGAGAAAATGCGCCTGGCCCATCGCGAATGGGATCGGGTAATTCTAACCGCGACCCTCAGATAGCACCCCGGACAAGAGAAAACGCTACGGCGTATTGATGCGCGGGTGATGGTGCCGGGCCGCAAATCCCAGGATGCTGTTTTCCGGGTTACCGATGTAATAAATCGTGGCCGGGCGATCGGCGACGTCCCAACGCTCGATCAGCGTAGCACCGGCAGCCTTGGCGCGAGCGAGCAGCGCCGCCTGGTCCGTGACTTCGAAAATGGCAACCACGCCCTGCCGATTGCATTCTTGGAGAGTAGCAGATCAGGAATTGAGCTCTCTCGGAAACTCTTTTCGATGTCCGTCAGATGCGTGAGTACACCGTGAAACTCAGCCGGACTTGTCGTGAGCCCTCCGAATCAAATCGTGGAAACCGCTCCCAACAAATCAGTCATTCCTACTGTCAGCCGAAAATCTCACTCGCCGCTGGGCGAAACGCGATTTGATTACCCGCGCCAAGAAACTCAATGTTACACAGATCCTGAGCCCACGCCTCAAGCGCCGCCCTCATTTCCTTGACGTAGCCATAGCGATTGTAAATCGCCGTCACGCTGCCATCCGAGTGCCCCAACACGCGCTTGATAGTCTGTTCGCCCGCAACGCCGAGTTGCTCTGCCAAACGGGTGGCCACCGTTCGACGAAGATCATGCGGACTCCACGGGGGCAGGTCCCGATCACCCGTGATCGAACAAATCGCAGACATCATGCGGCGCTGTGCCTTGGGCCACCCCGCGAGCGGCTTCTCCCCGCTGGTGCCGCTGAAAATGAAATCGCCACGCTGTCTGCGGTGCTCTTGGCCGACGTGTACCAAAATATTCGTCGCGTGCTGCACTAATGGAACCACGTGAACGTGATCAGTCTTGTACGCTTCCGCAGGGATCACAGCTAACTACTGTTTGAAATCGATCCACGGCCAGCGACTCGCGGACCAATCGCCCGGCCGGCAGCCGGTGAGCAGAATCAATTGATAAACCGGACCAAATGGATACCCCAATGAGGACGCCGCCGCCCAAACAACCTTGGCCTCCTCCAACGACAGGACCCGATCCCGACGCCGTTTCTTGGGAAGGTTCTCCATCATGTACGCAATTGGATTGTCGGCGCGCTTGAGCAACTCCTCCCGAATCGCCCAGTTGTACAACTTGCGCAGGACGCTGACCACGGTCGCTGGTCAACTTTGCAAGCCTGTTGACACGCTATTTCCGTGACACTCAGCCCGACTACTCTAAATCAGACTTTAGAATAGTCTTGACCAATATAAAACAGTCGTTAGAATGGCCAGATGCGCTATTTGACCGATCGCCTGCGCGCCGACTTGCGCAAGAAGCTGGTTCTGCTCGCCGGACCACGGCAGTGTGGCAAGACCGTGCTCGCCAAATCCCTGCTGGACGAGCGGGGCGAGTATCTCAACTGGGACGTCACGCGCCACCGCAATGTCATCCGGCAAATCGCCTGGCCGAAGGATGCCTCGTTGATCGTCCTCGATGAGCTGCACAAGGCGCCCAAGTGGCGCAATTTCCTGAAAGGAGTGGTGGATGAATACGGCAACAAGCCACCGTTGCTGGTGATCGGCAGTGCAAAACTTGACGCTTTTCGGCACAGCGGCGACGCTCTCACCGGGC
This sequence comes from Gammaproteobacteria bacterium, assembly GCA_031382085.1. Taxonomy (GTDB): domain Bacteria; phylum Pseudomonadota; class Gammaproteobacteria; order Steroidobacterales; family Steroidobacteraceae; genus UBA964. The sequence goes on along the minus strand of JANMYM010000077.1, from coordinate 524 downwards.
GCTACTATTTTTATCGCCTGCACCCGGTGGACATTGCGGAGTCTTCGCTGCTGCTCCCGAAATTGACTTTGGCACAACGGGTCCGCCGCTTGCTCACGACCGGCGGTTTTCCGGAGGCGCTCCTGCATCCTGCTGACGCGGACCGGTTGCGCAACGAACGGTTGGAATTGGTCACTCGTGAAGATCTGCGCGATTTGACCCGCGTGAGTTCCTGGCGTGGCCCGACCGATCTGGTGGAATTGCTGCGCGAACGCGTCGGCCAGGCGGTTAACTACGACAATCTGGCGCAATCGCTCGGTGTGTCGCCACCCACCGTCAAGTCCTGGGTCGAGCTCCTGGAAAAGCTCTATGTCATTTTTCTATTGCCACCCTACTCGCGCCAACTGTCACGCAGTATCCGCAAAGATCGCCGCGTGTATTTCATGGACTGCGCCGCGGCCTACGACAGCAGCGGCGGGCCTCAGCTCGAAAATCTCGTCGCCTGTGGACTATTGAAGTTCGTGCAGTACCGCAGGGACGCCGCC
>JANMYM010000069.1:0-2519 GCA_031382085.1 Gammaproteobacteria bacterium | reverse complement strand
CTGAGCCCCGCGTCGTCGAAGAGCATCACGCAATGGAGCCAGAGCGGCTTCGCAGCGCACAGCCACATCGTCAACGGCCCGTCGTTCTGGCAAACGACCGAAATCGAAGACGCTCCCGCCCTAAACACGGCCACGGTTGCTGCCATATTCTTGGCCGGCCCGGCGCAAGCAGCGGTAGCCGCGTGAGTTACACCGAACAAGCCGTCACGTTCGGCTGTGGGCAGGAAACGCTGGTGGGCATCCTGGCCGTGCCGAAAACAGCACCCGCCTCATCAACCGGCGTCATCGTCATCGTCGGAGGCCCGCAGTACCGGGTTGGCAGCCACCGGCAATTTGTGCTGTTGTCGCGAGCGCTTGCCGCTGCAGGGTACCCGGCGCTCCGCTTCGACTACCGTGGCATGGGCGACAGCTCGGGCGAGCGACGGGATTTTTTGCAAGTGAGGCCAGACATCGCTGCCGCGATCGACGCGATGCAAGCTAGGTTGCCAACGATCAAACATGTGGCGCTGTGGGGCCTGTGCGACGGTGCATCCGCTGCATTACTGTATTGCCACGAAACCAATGACCCCAGGGTCAGCGGACTGTGCCTGCTTAACCCGTGGGTCCGGTCGGAGGCCAGTCTGGCGCGCACCCAAGTAAAGCACTACTACGTGAAACGCGTGATGGAGAAGGAGTTTTGGGCCAAGCTGCTTCGCGGTGGCGTGGCTGCCGACGCATTGAGGGGGCTGGTTCGCAATATCCGTTTAGCGTCAGATGGCGCGGTTCGCTTCGGAAGAGTTGCGTCAGCGCCCGGTCGAACCCCATTATCTCAACAGCCGTTCCAGCACCGCATGGCCGCCGCCTGGGCCAACTTTGCTGGCGGCATTTTCCTGCTGTTGAGTGGCGAAGATTACACTGCCAAGGAGTTTCTGGAGTTCATAGTCATCGATGCCGCCTGGAAAAATGCTCTGCTTCATCCACGTTTGCTTCGCCATGACGCGACGGGGGCGGATCATACCTTCTCCAGCGCGTCTGCCCGCACGGCAGTCGAGAATCGAACCCTCGAATGGCTTGGACGCCAAGTTTGCTCAAACCCGAGTGACAGAAAATAAGATGATGCGACTCAAACCCGGATCACTGCTTCCGATAGGGCAGGACTGGCCATGACCTACCCTGTTCCGAGGCTCCCGGTACTTGATTGGAATATCTTCTCGGGGGCCAGGTCGTCGCCAACCCCCTGTCTATTGGCCCACCCCAAGGCTACATTCACCAATAGTGGCCGCGCATCGATCTTGCTGGCACTCGAAATGCTCGGCGTCGGACGCGATGACAAGGTACTGGTACCCACGTACCACTGCCCCACGATGGTTGCGCCCATCGTCGCGCGAGCTGCAAAGCCTTTTTTTTACCCATTGGATGGTAATGGCGCTCCGCGGCTGGACTGGATCAGGCAACAGAACCTTCAAGGTGTACGCGCCATACTGGTCGCCCACTTTTTTGGATTACCACAGCCGTTGGCGGCAATCCGCCAATGGTGCGACCAGCAGGGTATCCGCCTGATCGAGGACTGTGCACATGCGTTGTTTGGCCGTGCCGACAGTCGGGCTATCGGATATTGGGGCGACCTGGCCATCGCCAGCCTGACCAAGTTTCTGCCGGTCCCCGAGGGTGGTTGCCTGGTGAATAACATGGCGTTCGTGCCCATTCCAATACTTGATCGTCCCAAACCGATGAGCCAGGTCAGGGCGGCATTCGACATCGTCCACACCAGCGCAAACCATGGCCGCCTAAAAAGGCTGGGCATTTTGACGCGAGGTTTTCATGGCATTTTGGGCAAACTCAGGCACAGGTCGCCCGTCCCCCAACACCAGGACGCGCCCTCGACTGCCGACGGCTTTACCATCGACGTTGCTCAATCGCACCGCGGACTGACTTATGCAAGCCGCTGGATCGCCCGGTATGCACCCCGGGACAGAATCGTGGCACGTCGCAGAGAGCACTACATTTTCTTTGCGCGAGAACTGTCCGGATTGGCCGGTCTGCGTCCGCTGCGTCCGACATTGCCAGAAGACTGCGCTCCCTACGTGTTTCCCCTTTGGGTCGATCATCCGGACCCGGGATACGCTGAGTTGCGACGGCTCGAGTTTCCGGTCTCCCGCTGGGACCGGCTGTGGCCGATGGTCCCGACCATTGACGAAGACTCCGGAATCGAATGGTCTCACCATATCCTCCAACTTGCCTGCCACCAAGACCTGCAATCTGATGAACTGCAACAAATGGTGGATACCTTGAAACGGGTGTACGCATCCAAGGTGGTCATCTCCTCGCGGACCTATGAAACTACCTGATCAATGACCTGGACCTGCCACCCGATCGCGCGATTCGCTGAATTTGCAGGCCAATGGGATGCGCTTGTGCGCTCCCGGCCGGGCACCCCGTTCCTGGAGTCTGCGTTCCTGCAACCACTTGTCGATGCTTTTGGCAGCGGTGACGAACGGCTGTGCCTGCGCAACTCCGATGGCCGGCTTGGTGCTGCCGCA
>JANMYM010000068.1:0-15325 GCA_031382085.1 Gammaproteobacteria bacterium | reverse complement strand
CTGACGGCGAGGATCTCGACCTGGCGTCCCGCATCGTTGATGTAGTACTCGCGAAACACCTTGTTACCCGCCGCCTCGAGCACGCGCGCCAGCGCATCGCCGTAGGCCGCCTGCCTGCCATGCCCGACATGCATCGGGCCGGTTGGATTGGCGGAGACGAACTCCAGCAGGATCTTGCGCGACTGCTCGCTGCTGGCGACCCGGCCAAACTGCTCGCCGCGGCGCAGCACCTCGCCCACCACGGACAAAGCCACTTCCTGCCGCAGGTGAAAGTTGATGAAGCCGGCGCCCGCAATCCCGGTCTTCGCAATCAATATGTTAGGTGGCAGGGCGGCGATGATAGCGGTCGCCAGTTCGCGCGGATTGCGACCAGCAGCCTTCGCGAGGCGCAGCGCCACGTTCGATGCAAAATCACCGTGACTGGCGTCGCGTGGCCGTTCCAGCTGCACGACGCTAAGGTCCACAGGGGCGTGCAGCAGGGAACCTTCCAGGGAGCGCACTGCCGTAGTCAGTAGTTGCGCAAGTTCAGACTTCATGGGTGGCGGGATTTTAGCAAGCCGCCGCGCCCGGCGGCAGCGAGATACCGGGTGATTTCAAAATGATTCCAGCGGATCGACATCGAGCGCGAACCGGACACGTCGCGCCTCGGGCAGGGCCTCGACCTGCGGTACCCAGTAGCCCAGGAACTGTTGCAGTTGGCTGCGACTCACCGATTCCACCAGCAGCTGCGCATGATAGCGGTCAGCGCGGCGCGCCATGCTGGCTGGCGCAGGGCCGTTCAAGCTAACAGCCTGCAGGCCATGGCGGTCGCGGATGGCGCTGGCAGCCTGGCGGGCGGCGCGCAGGAAGTCTATGGCTAACGACATGGTGGTTGCCGAAGCGCGCAGCGCCGCCAGGCGCAGAAACGGCGGCCAGCGGGCCGCGCGCCGTTCCTCGAGCGCCACGGCGGCAAAGCCGTCGTAGCCTTCGGCGAGCAATTTCTGCAGCATTGGGTGCTCCGGGTGCTCGGTCTGGATGAGCACTTCGCCGGGCCGCGAGCCGCGACCGGCACGACCCGCGACCTGAATGAGAGCCTGGGCCAGTCTTTCGGCCGCGCGATAATCGATGCTGAACAGGCCCTGGTCGGCATTCAGCACCACCACCAGCGTGACCATCGGGAAATCATGCCCCTTGGTGACCATTTGAGTCCCCACCAGCAGGCGAGCATGTCCGGAGCGCAGCTGGGCGTAGGCCTTTGTTAGGTCATCCTGGTTGCGGACGATGTCCCGGTCCAGGCGCACCAGTGGAGCGTCGGGAAACATCTCGGTCAGCGTTTCCTCGACCCGCTCGGTACCCTGACCTACGGGTTTCACCGCATAGCCGCATTGCGGACATTGGTGCAGCAGCGGGCGTTCAGCACCGCAGTGATGGCAGCGCAGGCGATCATCCTGTCGATGGATCGTCAGGCGCGCGTCGCATTGGGTACAGGGCGCGATCCAGCCGCAGGCCGTGCACACCAGCGTGGGCGCGTAACCACGGCGGTTCAGGTACACCAGCACCTGGCCATCGTTCCTGAGATGGCGGTCGATGGCTTCTATGGTCTGACCCGCGAGGCGATTGCGCAGGGTCTGGCCGCGCAGGTCGACCAGCTTGAGCACCGGGGGCAGGGCGTTGCCGGCGCGGCGCGGCAATTCCAGCGTGTGATAGCGCTCCGAGGCCGCGTTTTGCAGGCTTTCCAGCGATGGGGTTGCCGAACCTAACACAATAGGAATGCCAAGCTTCTGTGCGCGTACCAGCGCCAGGTCGCGCGCCGAGTAACGGAATCCGCCCTGCTGCTGTTTGAACGAGGCGTCATGCTCTTCATCGATGACAATCAGGCCCAGTGCCGGCAGCGGCGCGAAAACCGCGGACCGCGTGCCTAACACGATGCGTGCCTGCCCCAGCAGGCAGCGGCGCCAGCTGGCCAGGCGCTGGTTGTCGGTCAACGCCGAATGAAATACGGTCGGCGCCTGGCCGAAGCGTTGTTCGAAACGGCCGACCAGTTGCGGCGTAAGCGCGATTTCCGGCACCAGGATCAGCAACTGCTGGCCGCGCGCCAGCGTTGCGGCGGCGGCATGCAGGTAGACCTCGGTCTTGCCGCTGCCGGTGATGCCGCGCAGCAGAAAACTCTGGTAACGACCCACTGCGGCGTTGATCGCGCTGACCGCGCTCGACTGTTCCGGGCTGAGATCAGGGCCGTCCGCGACTGCAGCAGTCTCCTGTGCCGCAGCGTTTGCCGGCAGCGTCTCCAGCGTTTCCGCCGACGCAATCCAGCCGCGCTTCAGCAGCGCCCGCGCCAGTGGCCGCCAATCGCCAAATTCCGCGGACAACGCAGCTTCGCTGACGCCGCCGGTGGCCAGGCGACCTAACAATGCCTGCTGTCGTGGCGCGCGCTTTGGCTCGCCTGCAGCGGCCGCGTCCGCGCCTGGCGGTGTCACCGCCCAGGTCTCGATGCGCCGCCGTACCGGCGCACCCTCGCGCGCCAACCCCGGGAGCGCACCGAACAACACGTTGCCTAACGGGTGGTGGTAGTAATCCGACGCCCACTGCAGCAGCTCCAGCAGGTCGGCGGAAAACACCGGATCCAGGTCGAGGCACTGCAGCGCCGCACGCATTTTTTCGCTTGGGACTGCGGACTCATGGGCCAGGCCCACTACCACGCCAACCTGGCTGTGCGGTCCAAAAGGCACTCTGACACGCAGACCGGGCCGCCACTCCTGGCCTGCCGAATCCGCCGGCGCAAGGTAGTCGAATACCCGCCGCAACGGCGTATCCAGTGCGACTTTGAGAACCAGGTCCGTGGTGGGGACCTGCGGCGCCTGATTATGGTGTTTCTTGACAGCGCTCGGCACTGGTAACTAATTGAAATATATGGAACATAATTCTCTTGAAGCGGGTGTCAACCAGTGCTTGCGGCGGTCGTTACACTTCGCATGAACGCCTTTGTTACGCTCGCTGTGGGTTATATCACGATGACTGGCGCAGGCGGCGATGCGGTTGTGACCGAAACACTGGCTAAAAAGCGGGCGCTTGAGCAGTTCCTCGCGGGCATCGAGCGCAAGGCGTTCAAGCTTGCACAGCTAGCGTTGCGCAACCAGGACGATGCGCTCGACGCGGTGCAGGATGCGATGTTAGCTCTGGTGAAAAGCTACTCGGATCGCGACAGCAACGAATGGAAGCCGCTCTTTTACCGCATCCTGGACAACAAGGTGCTCGACGTACAGCGCCGCCGCACCGTGCGTGGCAGAATCATGGCGTATCTGCCGGCTGGGCGCCGCGATGAAGAATACGACGAATCCAGCGATCTGTTAGCACAGGCACCGGATCACGCGCCACTGCCGGTCAGGCGCCTGGAAATGGATGAAGCCATAGGTGCGCTGGAAAACGCGTTGCGCGAATTGCCGGGGCGCCAGCGCCAGGCGTTCATGCTGCGCAGCCTTGAGGGCCTCGACGTCGCGCAGACCGCAGCGGCCATGGAGTGTTCCGAGGGCAGTGTGAAGACGCATTATTTTCGCGCGCTGCAGACATTGCGCGCGCAGTTGGGGGAGTTCTGGTCATGACAGCTGACAAAGATTTCGAGCAGCAGGTGCGCTTGACGCTGGAGGAGAGCGTTACGCGCCTTGATGGCGCTACGCGATCGCGGCTTACGCAGGCCCGCTATCGCGCGCTTGAAAAGCTCGAGCTGTCCGGTGCGCGTACGGGTGGCTGGTGGCGCCTGGGCGGACGCAGTAGCGTGCTGGCACCCGTGGGCGCCATGGCAGCGGTCGTTGCGCTCACCACGGTGCTTTGGGTCGGCAGTCCGGGCGCTGGTCTGCCGGGCGAAGCCGGCGCGGTTGCGGCGGGCGCTCCGGAAGACGGCGCTCCGGACGACATGGCGTTGCTGGCCGATGGCGATGCCCTGGCTGCGATGAGCGAAGAGGATCCGGAGTTTTACGAGTGGGCACTGTCGCAGGATTCCGCGGGCAGTGCCGCGCAGGGCTCCTGAGGTCGGGCCGGTGGCGAGCAAGGCATGGCAACTGGCAATGTCGCTGTTGTTAGGCAGCGCGCTGTACTGTGCGGCGCCCGCACAGAAGCTGTGGGCGGTGGAACCCGCCGGCAAGCTGCCACAGCGGCCGGCGCAAGCCGCGCCTCCGGCCGACGACGATCTCGATCTGCTCGAGTTTCTGGGCGGCATCGATGCCGCGAACGAGGATAAGGATTGGCTGGAGTTCCTGAAAAACACCGACATCGGCAAGGTTGCCAGGGTGAAGACGCCGGCAAATCCGCCGGAGGGCAAAGGAATATGAAGACGTTGCGATCAAGACTTCGGTTGCTGGCGGCGTTGGCGGTGTTGGTGTTAGCCATGCCGGCGGCGAATGCGCAGGCAGAAGGCACAGTCGCGCAGTCCTTGCCCTGGAGCTCTCTCAGTATCGAGCAGCAACGCCTGTTAGGCAGATTTGAGCCGAACTGGGATCAGTTGCCGGCGCAGCGTCAGCAGGCGTTGGCTCGTGGCAGCGACCGCTTGCTGGCGATGACGCCCGAACAGCGCGAGCGGGCCCGCGAGCGCTTTGCGCGCTGGCGCGATATGGATGACAACCAGCGGCGCACGGTGCGCAACCGCTGGCAGCAGTTCGAAACGCTGACGCCGGACCAGCAGGATGCGGTGCGTGCGGGCTTCAAGCGTTTCAAGTCGATGTCTCCGCAGCGGCGGCGCATGTTGCGCGACGCCTGGCGTACCGCGACTCCCGACGAGCGGCGCAGGATGCTGGATGTACTGCGCGCCGAGCGGGCGCGTCGCGCAGGTGCGGTTCCGCGTCCGGCGCTGCCGCCACGCTGATCGCCAGGTTCTAGTCAACCGCTTTGACAGCGGTAATCAGATCGATAGCCGCGCGCTGGCCGTCGGCATACAGCATGCGTGTGTTGTCGAGATAAAAGAGCGCGTTTTCGATACCCGAAAAGCCGGCGCCCTTGCCGCGCTTGACGACGATGACGTTCTTCGCCTTGTCGGCATTCAGAATCGGCATGCCGTAAATCGGCGACGATTTGTCGGTGCGCGCCACCGGATTCACGACGTCGTTGGCGCCGATGATCAGTGCCACGTCGCAGGTGTCGAACTCGCCGTTGATTTCTTCCAGGTCCTGGATGAGGTCATACGGCACACCGGCCTCGGCTAACAAAACATTCATGTGGCCGGGCATGCGGCCGGCAACCGGGTGGATCGCGAACTTGACGGTGACGCCGCGCTCGATCAGCTGCTGGCACAGTTCCCACACCTTGTGCTGAGCCTGCGCGACCGCCATGCCGTAGCCCGGTACCACGATCACTTTCTGCGCAAAGGCCATCATGACGCCGACGTCGGCCGCTTCGATCGGTTTCATCGACCCGGTTACCGTGCCGGTCGCTGCGCCGCCGGTGTCACCGAATCCCGAGAACAGCACGTTGCCCAGCGAACGGTTCATCGCCCGGGCCATCAACTGTGTCAGCAATGTGCCGGCCGAGCCAACCACGGTGCCGGCGATGATCATCGCGGCGTTGTTCAACACGAAGCCCTCGAACGCGACCGCGAGACCGGTCAGCGCGTTATAGAGGGAAATGACCACCGGCATGTCGGCACCGCCGATCGGCAGCGTCATCAGCACACCTAACACGAGGGCCAGCGCGAACAACGCGGTCACAGTGCCCGCCGACGCGTCCACGTCGAATGCCACCAGCACACCGCACAGCAGCGCAGCTGCCAGCAACAGCAGGTTTACGATCTGCTGGCCGCGGAAACGGTAGGACCTGTTGATCTTGCCGTCGAGCTTGCCCCAGGCGATCAGGCTGCCGCTGAAGGAAACCGCGCCGATGATGCCGCCCAGCGCCGCGAGCAGCCCGACCGTGACCGACAGCGAATGCTCACCGCCGTGGTCCGCACTCTTGTACAACTCCACCGCGGCAATCGCCGCCGCCGCGCCGCCGCCCATACCGTTGTAGAGCGCAATCATCTGCGGCATGTCGGTCATCGCGACCCGGCTGCCTTTCCACCACGCAAACAAACTGCCGACGACGATGCCGGCAATGATCCAGAACATGTTGGTCATGCCGGGGTAGGCGAACGTGACCAGTGTTGCGACCAGCATGCCGGCGCCCGCCCAGAGGATGCCGCTGCGCGCGGTCACGGGCGAACTCATGCGCTTCAGGCCCATGATGAAAAGCACCGCGGTGACCCAGTAGCTCGCCTGGATCAGCGTTTCGGCGGTCAGTAATTCCTGCATGACAGTCAAGTCCCCACGATTATCTTAATGCGCCGATTTGCCCGGTTTCTTCTGGCCGCTGGACTTGAACATCTGCAGCATTCTTTCGGTGACTACGTAACCGCCCACCGCGTTGCCAGCTGCCAATGCCACACCGATCACGCCGATGATCTTGCCGAGCGTGCTGTCGGCGTTGCCGAGCGCCACCATGGCGCCGACCAGCACGATGCCGTGCACGAAGTTCGAACCCGACATCAACGGCGTATGCAGGATGACCGGCACGCGTGCGATGACTTCGTAACCGACGAAACCGGCCAGCATGAAGATGTACAGGGCAATGATTCCGGTCATGAGCGTTTACTCCAGGGTTCTTTCAGCCTAACGCGGTGCGCGTGGCTTCGTGGCGAACCACGCCGTCGTGCGTCAGGCAGGACTGCGCGAACACTTCATCGGTCCAGTCAATCTTCAATTCGCCCTGGTCGATGGCCGGACGCAGGAAATTGAGGATGTTGCGCGCATACATTTCGCTCGCGTTGTAGGCGAGGGTGCTGGCGAGGTTCACCGGGCCGATGATCTTCACAGCGCCATGCTGCACGGTCTCGCCCGCCTTGGTCAGTTCGCAATTGCCGCCTTGTTCTGCGGCAATGTCGACGATCACTGCGCCGGCCTTCATGCGCTCGACCGCGCCACGCGACACGATCAGCGGCGCGCGCCGGCCCGGCACCGACGCGGTCGTGATGACGATATCGCTGGCGGCGATGCGCGCATCCAGCACTTCCTGCTGCCTGGCCTGTTCCTCGGCGGTCAGCTCGCGCGCATAGCCGCCACTGCCTTCGGCGCTGACGCCGACGTCGACAAACTTGGCGCCCAGCGACTTGACCTGCTCCCGGGTTGCGCTGCGCACGTCGTAGGCTTCGACGATCGCGCCGAGGCGGCGCGCGGTGGCGATCGCCTGCAGTCCGGCGACGCCCGCGCCGATGACCAGCACCGTCGCCGGCCGGATCGTGCCCGCCGCGGTGGTCAGCATCGGCATGAACTTGTCCAGCGTGTTAGCTGCGATCAGCACGGCCTTGTACCCGGCGATCGCCGCCTGCGACGACAGCGCGTCCATCGACTGCGCGCGTGAAATGCGCGGGATGAATTCCATCGCAAAACTGGTCAGCTTGCGGTCGCGCAGGGCGCGTACCTGGTCGTGACGGGTGTGTGCCTGCATGTAGCCGACCACCACGGCGCCCGCCTTGAGGGCGCTGATCTGCGCTACGGTCAGCGGTTGCACCGTCAGCAGCACATCGCTCTGCGCCAACACCGTAGCGGCGTCGACCAGTTCGGCTTTCCTGTACAAGGCGTCCGGAAACTGGGCGCTGACACCGGCGCCGCGCTCCAGCAATACCCGGGCGCCCGCCAGGGCCAATTTCTCGGCGACCTCGGGAACGAGGGCAACACGGGTTTCCTGGGGTGCACTTTCGCGAAGCGCACCGATGGTCACTGGCATCTGGAAGGTCTCCCAGCCGCGCCGGGTCGGGCGGCACGCTAAATTCTCAAGTATTTGAATTTTCGCACAGCCGTGCCGTATCGTTAAAGGTTTAATGGCCCAGCTCCGAGATATGAACCGCGACATGAACGGCATTGATCTGGAACGAGCAGACCGAAAACCTGACGACGACCTGAGGATCGCCGCCCGGACAGGCTTGGCTGCGCTGCATCATCATGTGCTGCGCACCGACGTCGCCGGCATGCCGCTCGAGTGGATCGACTACAAGGAAGCCGCGCGGCTTTATCACCAGGATCAGGTGGCCTACACCTGCGGTACCCCGCTGTATAACCTGTATGGCGGCGTCAACGCGCGCTCTGGCCGGCGCACCATTCTGGAAGTCAATTCCATCATCGCCACCGTGGGGCATACCGCCAACCCCGGCAACACCCGCCACGACTACGTGCCACCGCTCAACAACCAGACCTTGTTCCGCCGCGATGCGTATGTCTGCCTTTATTGCGCCCAGCGTTTCGCGGCCCGCGAACTGTCGCGCGATCACATCCGGCCCTTCAGTCAGGGTGGCCGCGATGTCTGGACTAACGTGGTGACCGCCTGCCGGGTCTGTAACAACCTCAAGGCCTCGCGGACGCCGGAGCAGGCGCACATGCAGCTCATTGCGGTGCCGTTCACCCCGACCTATGCGGAATATATTTTCCTCAAGGGCCGTCGCGTGCTCGCCGACCAGATGGAATACCTGCTGGCGCATTTCCCGCGCTCCAGCCCACTGCATCGCCGCCTGCAGAACTGGTTGAGCTGAGTTGCCACGCCGCGCGGCGTAGACTGCAGCGCGTGATCTACCTCATCGACGCGTCGGTTTATATTTTCCGCGCCTATTACTCCATGCCGCCGGATATGCAGGATCGCGACGGCAATTCGGTGCACGCGGTGTTTGGATTCGCGCGCTTCCTCAGTGACCTGATCGAGCGCGCCAGGCCGGAGTACATTGCGGTCGCGTTCGATGAAAGCCTGGAGAGCTCGTTTCGCAACCGGCTGTACCCGCCGTACAAAGCTAACAGAGAGCCGGCGCCGCCCGATCTGAAATGGCAGTTCGGCGCCTGCCGCGAATTCGCCGATCTGATTGGTACCACCGCACTGTCGAGCAACGAATACGAAGCCGATGACATCATCGGCACGCTGGTGACGCGTTCGCGCGCCGCCGGCTGGCCGTCGACAGTCGTGTCACGTGACAAGGACCTGGCGCAACTGATCCGGCGCGGCGATATCTACTGGAACTACACCGACAACCTGAAGCTCGAGCATCATCAGATCGCGGAACACTACGGCGTCGAAGCCGAGCGCTTTGCCGATTATCTCGCGCTGACGGGCGACAGCGTCGACAACATCAAGGGCGTGCCAGGCGTGGGACCGAAGACCGCGGCAGCGCTACTGACCGAGTTCGCAACGCTGGAGGAGATCTACCAGAATATCGACCGGGTCGCGGCGTTGCCGATACGTGGCGCGGCCAGGCTGGGTGCCAAGCTCCTGGAACACCAGGGCGCGGCCATGCTGGCGCGCGAACTAACAAGGATCGTCTGCGACATGCCGCTGGTCCTGGGCACGGAGGCGATGCGCCGCAGGGCGCCGCTATTGCCGGAAATCGAGCGGTTTTGTGATCGTCTGGGATTTGGTCCAATGCTGCGGCGGCAGGCCGAACGGGTTGCTAAAATCCCATCATGACCGGCCAGAACATCGAATCCACGCTGCATGAACGGCGGGTCTTTCCACCCGCGCCGGCATTCAAGGCGCGCGCCAGGGTAAGCGCGGCCGAGCTGGACTTGATGCACCGCCAGGCGGCGGCCGATCCGCTCGGCTTCTGGGCCGAGCAGGCGCGCAACGAGGTCTGGTGGAAAAAACCTTTCAGCGTCACGCTGGACGATTCACAGGCGCCGAATTACCGCTGGTTCACCGACGGCGAGCTCAATGTTTCCTGGAATTGCCTCGATTTGCATCTGGCCGAGCGCGGCCACAAGACGGCGATCATATTTGAGGGCGAACCGGGCGATACTCGCCGAATTTCCTACCGCGAGCTGCATGCCGAAGTCTGCCGCTTTGCTAACGTGCTCACGTCGTTAGGCGTGGTGGCGGGCGACAGAGTCGTCATCTACATGCCCATGGTGCCCGAGGCCATCGTCGCGATGCAGGCCTGCGCGCGCATCGGCGCGGTGCACTCAGTGGTTTTTGGCGGCTTTTCAGCCATTTCGCTGCGTGATCGAATCGAAGACGCGGGCGCCAGTGTGCTGGTTACGGCCGACGGCGGCTGGCGCGGCGGCCACGTTGTTGAACTCAAGGCGGCCGCGGACAAGGCCCTGGATGGCGCCTGCCCGAGCATCGAAAAAGTCGTAGTCCTGCGGCGCACCGCCCAGCCGGTGTTGATGCAACCCGGGCGTGACCTGTGGTGGCATGAGCTGACAGCCGGCGCGGCCGCCACCTCGACACCGGTGTGGGTCAATGCCGAACACCCGTTGTTCCTGCTCTACACCTCGGGCTCCACCGGCAAGCCCAAGGGCATCCAGCATTCCAGCGCCGGCTATTTGTTAGGTGTCAAACTCAGCGCGCGCTGGGTCTTCGACCTGCATGACGACGATGTGTTCTGGTGTACCGCCGACGTCGGCTGGGTTACCGGTCACAGCTACGTCGCCTACGGACCGCTGGCCTCGGGCGCCACGATCGTCATGTATGAAGGCGCGCCGACCTTTCCGGACGGCGGGCGCTTCTGGCAGATCTGCCAGCAACACGGGGTCACCATTTTCTACACCGCGCCCACGGCGATCCGCGCGCTGATGAAACTGGGCGATGAGATTCCGGCCCGCTATGATCTGTCGCGGCTGCGTTTGTTAGGTAGCGTGGGTGAGCCGATCAACCCGGAAGCCTGGATGTGGTACCAGCGTGTGATCGGCAGGGAGAAATGCCCCATCGTGGATACCTGGTGGCAGACCGAGACCGGCGCCATCATGATCTCGCCGCTGCCGGGAGCAACGCCCACCAAGCCTGGCTCCTGCACGCGTCCCTTGCCCGGCATATTTGCCGATATTGTCGATGATCACGGCAACGCGGTGACCCAGCCGGATGCCGGTGGCTACCTCGTTATCCGCAAACCCTGGCCGTCGATGCTGCGCACCATCTGGGGCGACAACGACCGCTATCTCAAGACCTATTGGGAAAAATTTCAGAAGCGTTTCTATGTTGCAGGCGACAGCGCGCACCGCGACAAGGACGGTTACTACTGGATCATGGGCCGCATCGACGACGTGTTGAACGTCGCCGGTCACCGCCTCGGCACCATGGAAATCGAGTCCGCGCTGGTCGCGCATGTGCGCGTCGCCGAATCCGCCGTGGTTGGCAAGCAGCATGAAATCAAGGGTGAGGCCGTGTTCGCCTATGTGGTCTGCAAGGGCGCGCGCCCGCAAGGCAAGGCGGCCGAGCAGCTGACAAAAGAGCTGCGCGACTGGGTGGCGGAACAGCTGGGCGCGATCGCCAGGCCGGACGAAATCCGCTTTACCGACAATCTGCCGAAGACGCGTTCGGGCAAAATCATGCGCCGGCTGTTGCGCGCCGTGGCACGCGGCGAACCGATCACCGAGGACATCTCGACGCTGGAAAATCCGGCCATCATCGACCAATTGCGGGGTGTGCCGGTGGTTGTTCGGGCCAGCAAGCCCCGCACCAAACCCAGGAAATAGCTTCCGTGAGCACACGAACATGAGCACAGCCGTGGACACTTTCTGGCAGGCCGCACGCGCCGCCGTACCCTCATTGCCCGCCACAGGCTACAAGACCCGCACGTTTGGTCGCAGCGCCGAGATGGCCGACATTTTGCTAGCGCTGATCGCCAGCGGTGAGAAGACAGGGACCTTTGCGCTGGCCGCCGAGTACCAGCGCGATTCATCCGCACAGCCGTTCCAGGGCGACCATTTCGTCGTGACCTGGTTCGACGGCCGGCCGGCGCTCGTTTATCGAGTCACAGAGGTTGCCACGGTCCCATTCAGCGGCATCGGACCCGAGCACGTCGCGGTTGAGGGGCCCAACGCCCGGCAGGTCGACATCTGGCGCAAGATTCATTGGCCCTACTGGAGCGGCATGTTGCACGAGTGGGGCCTTGAGCCCAGCGAGGACATGCCGGTGATTTTCCAGCGGTTTGAGTTGCTGTATCCCATGCCCAGGCCCGAACCGGCTGTTGCGGTCTTGCCACATGGGCCGCTGAATTAGGGTTTTGCGGCGTTTTCGGGCTAGAATCGTCCAGCTTACGCATGACAGGGCGTTGCCGTGTCTGCGCTACAAGCGTCTCGATTTGAAAGATTCAACCAGGGAAATAACACAGATGCGTCGCCAATCCATTATTGCATTGCTTGCGTCCGCCACTTTCGCCGGCCTAACAGGCCAGGCCGCTGTCGCGCAGGACAAACCGCAGGGAGATAGCGCCGGGCTCGAGGAAGTCGTAGTCACCGCGCGTAAGAAACAAGAATCATTGCAGGACGTTCCAGTCGCGGTCACCGCGCTGACGGCCGAGAATATTTCCGAACGGCAGATCAACTCGATCGACGACGTCGCGAAGTTCGCCCCCGGCCTGGTGTTCTCCAAGGCTTTTGGTCGCGCAACCGAGCGCCCTGTGGTCCGCGGCCTCGGCAGCGTGTTAGCAGGCACGGCGCCAGGACTCGAGTCCGGCACCGCCTACTTCATTGACGGCGTGTACTACCCGGGCGACATTTCGAGCCTCGATCTCGGCACGCTTGAGCGCGTCGAAGTGATCCGCGGCCCGCAGAGCGCGCTCTACGGCCGAAACACCTATGCCGGTGCGGTGAATTTCATCACCCGCGATCCGAGCAGCGAACTGCAGGCCTTTGTGAAGGGCAATGTCGATCGCGATGAGACCCGTGCCAGCTTGCGCATTGAGGGTGGCATCGGCGACTTCGTCACGGGTGAAATAGCGGCCCGCTATTACAATTTCGACGGCCAGTACACCAACCAGCTGACCGGCAAGAAAGTCGGCCAGGAAAAGACTAACGGCGTATCCGGCACTCTGGTGATCAAGCCGTCCGACAACCTGAAGATCAAGCTGCGCGCCAGCTATAACGAAGACAACGATGGCTCGCGTCCCCTGTTCTTCAAGTCCGGCGAGGACAACAACTGCTACCCGGGCACGCGCTCATTGGCGTCCTTCCAAAGCAACATCACGCCCAGCACTAATAACAACCAGTATTTCTGCGGCACGATTCAGCCGCAGGCGGTCTATCTTAACGATGGCCCGGTGACGCAGCCCATCGTGCCGGTCGCCGGCTTTCCGTTGACGTCCGCGTTTACGGCGGCGCAGGCCGGAATTTTCGGCTTTACCACAAATCCGTTCTACGCTGACACGCGCGTCGGCCTGCCGTTCTCCGGCGTCAAGCGCAAGCTGACCTTCGGCACGGGCGCCGTTGAATGGAACATTGCGGGATCGGGCTACACGCTGGTGGTCGACGGCGGCGTCAAGACCGAGGATCGCTTCACGGGTTCCGACAGCGACCACTCGTCGCTGAACGTGGTGCCGGTCGACGCGAATGGTTTCCGGGATTTTTCCAATGGCTCCTCCAGCGACTTTGTCGCCTTCGATGACTGGTCATTGGAAGCGAAGCTCTCATCGCCCGCGGATCGCCGCTTCCGTTGGCTGGTCGGCGTCTATCATTTCGAGCGCGACCAGAACGAGTTCAATGTCGACTTCGTCAGCACACAGGGGCAGAGTGCACCGAACCGCCTGTTAGACACTTACAACAAGGCGATTTTCGGGTCGCTGGAATTTGACTTCACGGACAATATTTCGGCCACGGTTGAAGCGCGCAACTCAACCGAAACGGTGTTTTTGACGGATCGCTCGACCGCGGGGCGTCGCAATTTGGGTTCGCCCGGCGCCGTCACGTTCTCTTCGCGGCGTGAATTCAAGACCACCACGCCGCGCGTGACCCTGGACTGGAAGATCACGCCGGACATCACGACCTATGCCATTTTTGCCAAGGGCTCCAAGCCCGGCGGCTTTAACGGCGCGGTGGCGCTGACCAATGGCTTCCCGCAGTACGTCAACTTCGAGCCCGAAGAGGTCAAGACCTATGAACTTGGCCTGAAGGCCAGCTGGCTCAATCGTCGCCTGATCACCAACATCGCGCTGTTCAAGAACGACGTGACGGCGCAGCAGCTCACCACGCCAATTCAGAACGCTGCGAGTGCGGCACTGACTTCGGTGGTGACCAACCAGGGCGCGGGTGAGGTGAAGGGTGTCGAAGTCGAGGTGCAACTCAAGGCGACTGACCACCTCAACCTTGGCCTGACCTATGCACTGGCGGATACCAAGTACACGCAGGGTTGCGACGACTTCCAGTACCAGCTGACGAGTGGTGGCGGTGCGCTGCTGACCAACGCGCCGAGCCTGTCGGCCAACTACACGGGCCGCGGCGATTGCTCGATCGTGGGCAATCCGTTCCCGCTGGTGGCCAAGAACACGGCCACGTTGACGGCGGACTACGAGCGCCCGGTGGGTGACGGCGACAAGAGGTTCTACACCAATGCGGACCTGCGCTTTGAAGACAAGAAGGCTGTGCAGGTGCACGCCAACCCCTGGACCGGTTCGGCCACGTTGTTAGGTCTGCGCATGGGTTACAAGACCGATCGCTGGCAGGTCGGCGTCTACGCGCGCAACCTGCTGAACGAGGATTCGGTGGTGTCAGCCACGCGCTGGTTCGGCCAGTTCCTGTTCGCGTCGGGTCTGACGCCGAGTGCGCAGACCGGTGTGGTGAGCGCCAGTACCACGCTGGACGCCACGACCCCCAGATTCGCCTTCCCGGCCTTCACGACCAACGCGACCACCGGTGCCGTGACCTTCACGACGGCACTGACGTGCCCGGGCAGCACGGCTTCGGCGCCGATCAACATGCTGGTTGATCCAATGACGGGCCTGCGCATCAACCCGGTAACGGCTTGCGTGCCGCAGGCGCAGTACAGCTTGCCTCGCGCGTTCTTCGGCGCCCTGCGTCAGCAGCGCCAGGTTGGACTTGAGTTCAGCTACAAGTTCGCCGGTGGCGAGAAGGCCGCTCCAGTGGTCAAACCCGCCGACTCTGACGGCGACGGCGTGACGGACGATATCGACCGTTGCCCGGGCACGCCGGCGGGTACCGCGGTGGATGCATCCGGTTGCCCGCTGCCGAAAGACAGCGACGGCGATGGCGTGATGGATCCCAACGACAAGTGTCCTAACACGCCGGCCGGCCAGAAGGTCGATGCCAGTGGCTGCGAGCTCGACGATGATGGCGACGGCGTTGTCAATCGCCTGGATCAGTGCCCGATGACCCCCGCGGGGGCCAAAGTCGATGCGAACGGCTGCGAGCTCGACGATGACGGCGACGGCGTCGTCAACAGCAAGGATCAGTGCGCGGATACGCCCAAGGGCGATCGGGTGGATTCCTACGGCTGCTCGTTCAAGACCGAGCTGAAACTGCCGGGCGTGGTGTTCGAGACCAACAAGGCGGATCTGCTGCCGGAGAGTGTGCCGATCCTCGATGGCGCGGTGGCGACGCTGAAGCGTTATCCCGAGTTGATC
>JANMYM010000086.1:0-93739 GCA_031382085.1 Gammaproteobacteria bacterium | reverse complement strand
GGCTACGTGCAGGACCTCGAAATGCGCGTCACGCATGGCTGCAAGGGCAGTCCGGTGACGGAAGTCCGCGTCAAGATTCCCGAAGGCGTCTATCGGGTCAGCGCAGGTGTCAATCGCGACTGGACGGTCGAGGTCAAGATGCGCAAGCTGCCGAAGCCCATCCCCGGCGAGGGTGGCAACATGATGACCGAAACGGTCGATGAAATTGTCTGGAAAGATCCGAAGTCGCCGATCCCGGCGATGGGCTCTTTCGAAGGATTCAAATTCCGTGGCGCCCTGCCTAACACGCCGGGGCAGATTCTGTTTTTCCGGACAGTCAACGTCTGCGCCGCAGGCGATGACAAATACATCGACCTGCCCAAGGAAGAACTCAAGGGCAATACGCCGGGCCTGCCGGACAAGTTGCTGAAGTTCATGAGCGCGACGCCGGGCCCATCGCCGTTTTTGATCCTGGAAAAACCGGCGCGCCCGCAGTATCCGTTTGCAGCACCGGCGGTCCCCAAGCCCGATGCAGCGAAGCCGGCGGCGGGTCGCTAACAGATCCGGTATTTGCCGGTGCTAAGATCGTGTGTCAGGGCCGGCCGCGCCCTGCTGACAGCCTGTCTGCTGTTTGGCTCGCTCGTGCCGCAGGGTGCGTGGGCGCATGCCGTGCTGATGGACTCGTCGCCCAAGGCGCAACAGCAGCTCGACGTCGCCCCGCAAGAAGTGACGGTGACCTTCAACGAGAGCGTCGGGCCGATTTTCTTTCGCATCATCGACAAGACCGGCACTGAAGTCGGCAAGCCGGGCGAGATCCGCCTCGACGGTACCAGGATGCTGATGTCACTCGGCACCAGCCTGCCTAACGGGACGTATGTGATGACCTACCGGGTCATTTCCGCCGATACCCATCCGGTCGGCGCGACGATCCCGTTTTCCATTGGCGAGCCGATCGGCGACCTGAGTGGCGCCAGCGCCGCGACCGCGGCGCCCACTTCCATGTGGACCACGCCGGTGGCCGTCAACCGCTGGTTGCTGTACAGCATGATGTTGCTCGCAGCCGGTTCGGCGCTGTTTGTGCTGTTGATGCCGGCCGCGCCGGCGATCGCTGCAACGGCACTGCGTGTCGGGCGGCCGACCGCGCTGCTCGCGGCGATCAACTACGTGCTCGCGATCGGCCTGGGCGGCGCCGAAATGGTGTTAGGTAACGGCAGCGCCCTGTTCAGCGCCGCGGCCTGGGCCCGCGGCTTCGATAGCACGCTGGCGCCGAGCGCCGTGCTCGGCGTGCCCGCCATGCTGTTGCTGTTCTGGGCCTGCGGCAAGGGCGCCACGCCACCGCGCGGCGGCGCGTTAGGCCTGGGCGCGGCGCTCGGTATCGCCAGCTTCCTGGTGACGGGGCACGCAGCCACCGCGCCTCCGGTGTGGCTGATGGCGACGACCGTGGGCGTGCATCTCGCCTGCGCGGCGTTCTGGATCGGCGCGTTCTGGCCGCTGGCCCGAAGCACGCAGTTGCTGCCGCTGAAGGACTCCGGCGCCTTGCTGACGGCATTTTCCAGCCGCGCGGCCTGGGCAGTCGGGGCCATCGTGTTGTCAGGCCTCGTTATCGCCTGGACGCAGGTGCAGTCGTTCGGCAACCTGTTCGGCAATGACTACGGCACCGGACTGATCCGCAAACTGGTGCTGTTCGTCATTCTGTTAGCGATAGCGGGCATCAACAAGATGTGGTTGACGCCGGCTTTGGAACGCGGCGAGCTCCGGGCGGCCGGCCGCATTGCTAACGCCATCAGGCTGGAGCTGGTGCTGTTCCTGCTGATCCTGCTGGTTGCGATGACGCTTACTTTGACCACGCCGCCGCGCGCCATCGTGCAGAGCGGCGCGGGCGCCGCCGCAGCGAACCCGCTCGCGGCAGCCATGGCCGCCAATGCCAGCGTGCGCGGCACGCTGCAGGCGAACGGCTACACCGCGGAGTACGAACTGACGCCCGGCAAGCCCGGTGAAAACATGATCATGGTGACGGTCAAGGGCGCCGACGGCAAAGTGCTGGAAAATCTCGCGGATCTGGAGATTGTCCCATCATTGCCAGCGGCCGGCATTTCCGACATTCGAATCAAGGCCAGCAAGCAGCCGGGCGGCATGTGGCATGCGATGGTGCAGGAGATGATCATTCCCGGTCAGTGGACCCTCGGCGTGGATGTCTTTGTCACCGACTATGACAAAGTCGAAATGAGCGGCCCGGTCGAGATTCGCTGAACGAATTGGCCCGCGCAGAAGCTAACGCACGCGTCACTTTCGCCGTCTGTTTCGGCGCCTACGCGCTGAGCCAGGCGGAGCTTGCGTTGTTGTCCTACGCGCTCCCGCCGCTGCGCCAATCGCTGGGTCTGAGCCTGCTGGCGGTGACGCTTGCGATCAGCGTTGCCTACGTGTCAGGCGGACTGCTGCAGGTCTGGTTCGGGCACCTGACCGATCGCTTCGGCCGCAAGGCCATGCTGCAGGTATCGCTCGCCGGTTCCTCGCTCTTCGTGGCCGCCCATGCGCTGATCGGAGCGCTCTGGCAGATCGCGATCCTGCGCGCAGGTTCGGTGTTTACCGGCGGCGCGCTCTATCCGGCGACAGGCGCGATGGTGACCGAAGTCGCGCCGGCGCGGCGCCGCGGCCTGTGGGCCGGCATGCTGCAGGCCGCGTATCCGGTCGGCTGGTTTCTGGCCGCCGCGATCGCGGCGCCGATGCTGGCCACTTGGGGCTGGCGCTCGCTGTTCCTGGTGCCCTTGTTAGCCCTGCCGTACCTGTGGGTGGTGCGGCGCTTCCTCACGGAGTCCGCACGCTTCGAGGGCGTGCGCGCCGGCAACGCGCAGCGGCCGCTGCGCGAATCGGTTGCGGCGCTGTTCGCCCCGGCGCTGCGCGTGCGCACGCTGACGCTGCTGCTGGCGCAGTTTCTGTTTGTGATTGCCTACGGCAGCTCGGCGCTGCTGTTTCCAACGTATTTCAACGAGGCGCGCCATTTGCAGGTCGGGTCTGCGACCTGGCTGGTCGGCTTCGGCAACTTGATTGGAGTGCTGGGCTACGTGCTGGCGGCGGTAGTGGGTGAGTTTTGGCTGACCCGCCGAACCACCGTCGTGGTCTGGACCTTGTTAGGTTCGCTGTCGCTGCTGTGGCTGGTCTGGGGTACCAGCAGCTATTACGGCACGCTGGCCGCGTTCGGGCTGATGAGTATGTTTTTCTACGGCACGGCCGCGGTTAAATTCGCGTTCGTCGCCGAGTTGTTCCCGACCCAATTGCGGGCCACGGGGCTCGCGGTCTGCACTTCGCTGCCGGTTAATTTCGGTATCGCACTGGGGCCGCCACTGATGGCCTGGGCCAAGGAGCAGATTGGCTGGAACCAGACATTTTCGTTCTTGATTGCGATCCCGCTCATCTGTGCGGGCTTGTTATACCTGTTTCTGAAACCCATCCCGTCCGGGATCGAACTCGAGGCAGTGCAGCAGCAGTTGTAGCAGCGGACCCGCCGCCGCAGCTATCGCTCCGGCGGGGGGAATGCGGGAAAGCGCAACAGCATCAGTCCTGCGACCAACAGCAGGCCGAAATCAAGCAGCAGCGCGCTCGAGTAGTTGCCACTCTGGTCCACCAGCGAGGCGGTGATGCGCGGGCCGATGCCGCCACCCAATGAATACAGAGCGTAAAAGATGCTGTAGATGCGGCTGAACTGCAGCAGGCCATAGTACCGGCCGCTCAAATAGGCAATGACATCGACCTCGCCGCCGGACGACAGGCCGACCAGCAATGCTGCGAGATAGGCGAGTGCGCCGCTGGCGCCGCGCTCGAGCAACACGATGCCGGCCAGCGCAGACACCAGGAAACCTAACGCGACGCGCGGCGCGAAGAAACGGTCCATCAGCCAGCCTGCGAGCAGGCGTCCGGCGACCAGGCCGGCAAAGATCGCCGATTGCCCGTAGGTGCTGCCCATCGCGCTCATGCCGCGGGATTCCAGCAGCGGCTTCATGTGCAGCATGACGCTTTGGATACCAATGCCGATCAGCAGCACGGCCAGCAGCATCCACCAGAACAGGCCGCCACGGACCGCAGCGTGCAGCGTCTGACCGCCGGTGGCGGACGACGCTGCATGGTTTGACGCCGGCCGACCGTCGACCGTCAGTCCCATGCTCTGCGGACTGTCGCGGACCAGCAGGGCCATGCACGGCAGCGTGAGTACCAGCAGTCCGCCCGCGAGCCACAGGTAGGCATTGCGCCAGCCGATCGACTGGATCAGCAGCTGGCTGATTATTGGCAGCGCGATGCCGCCGATACCGACACCGGTGAGCGCGACGCCGAGGGCCAGGCCACGGCGGCGATCGAACCACAGTGAAACAAGCCGCGCGAACGCGATGTGCGTGGTGCCTAACGCCAGCGTGCCCAGCAGAAAGTAACGCACGTAGAACGAGTAAGGTGATGGACCCTGGAAATAAAAAGACGCCACGATCAGGGCCTCGGCGACGAAGGCCCAGAGAATCACGTTACGCGGTCCCAGCCGATCGACCAGGCCGCCGGTCCAGGCCGCCGACAGCACCAGCGCCAGCGTGATGACCAGCGGTGCGTTGAAAGCATCGCCCTGCGACCAGCCGAATTCCTTGCTGATAGGGCCGACAAAAATCGGAAACGTGGCGGCGACAAAAGTCGCGATGCCACAGGCGAGACCAGCTCCGGAGGCGAGGGCAATGACCCAGCCGTAGAAAAATTTCCCGTGCATGGGCCGCACTATAGCCTGAGCCGGGGGTCTGCTCTATTCGACCTGCAGGCAGGGGCCGGTTAAGCTTGCCCATTGCGGCGCAGGCGGGTTACCGAGGATTCAAGGGATGGCATGCAGGACGATGGGCATCGGTTTAATCGCGAGCATTTTGGCGGCGGGCTGTGCGTCCAGTTCCTACGAAAAACTGGGTCACGATGTCGGACAGGTAGTCAAGTCCAGTTCCGGCGTCGCGCCGCAATGGCGAATGAAAGCCGATGAGTCCCTGCGCCGGGTCGTCGACCAACGCCTGACGGCAGGCGTGACGGCTGATTCGGCGGTCGAGATCTACTTGTTAGCAAGCCCGGACCTGCAGGCGAGTTTCGAGCGCCTGGGACTTGCGCGCGCCGATTATCTCGAGGCGGCAACGCTCAGTGACCCTGTTGTTAGCTGGAGCCGGCAGAGCCTGCGTGGCGGGCCCGGTAGCAAGCTGGAATGGTCGGTGCTGCAGAGCATTTCAGGCCTTTTTGCACTGCCGGTGCGGCGCCGCGCCGCTGAGCGGGAGCTGAACCGCGCTCGCCTGACCGCGGCCAATGAAATTCTGGCCGGCATCGCCGGCGTCCGCTCAGCCTGGCTCGAAGCGCTGACCGCGGAGAAGATCGCCGGCCTCGTTGCACAACGCAACGATCTGGCGCGACTCGAGGCCGAGTTGATGGAACGTTTCGTGAAAGCCGGCAACGAACCCGACACGGAATTGCAGGCGCAGCGGCTGGCCTATGCGGAACATCAGCGTGCAACCGCAGTCGCCGCGACAGCCCGGTTGCAGGCCCGCGTGCGGCTCGAGCGCCTGATGGGCGTCAGTGATCTGCAACCCGCCTGGGATCTGCGCGGCGAATTCGCGCCGTTGCCCGCGAGCGACGGCGAGCTGACAGACCTGGCCGCCACTGCGCTGCGCAATCGACTCGATATGCAGGCCGCACGGCAGCGCGTCGAAGCGCGTCTCGCCTCGCTGAGTAGCGCCAGGCAGCAGCGCGTGCTTCCGGAATTGGCAGCTGGCTATGGCCGTGAGCGCGACGCCGATGGTACGCGACTCTCCGGCCCGCAATTTGAATTGCGGCTGCCGATTTTTTCCGCCGCGCAGGTCGCACTGGCGCGCAGCGACGCGGCAGCACGGCTGGCAATGCGGGAAGCAGAGGCTGCCGCTCTCGATGTGCGCGGCGACGTCCGCCTGGCGCGCGAACAGGTTACGGTGGCGCGTGCGGCGCTGCTGTTAGCGCGGGATACCAGCGTGCCAGCTGCGGAGATCCAGGCTGATCTGCGCCAACGCGAGTATTTCTACATGATCATCGGACCGTTCGCCGCCATGCAGGCGCGCGGCGCGGTCATGGAAGCAAAGCTGCAGCAGCTGCGGGCCGAACGTGACTACTGGCTGGCGCGGATTGCCTTGTCGCGGGCAGCGGCGCTGCCTCTGCAGGCGATCCGCGAGTGGGCCGAGCCCGCGTCGGCGGGCGAGGCGGGTGGCCAATGAGCAGCGATATTCGACAGGCCTTGTTGTCACGGCGCAGAATTTTGTTAGGCGCCAGCGCGCTTGGGGCGGCATCCGGTGTTGCGTCCGCGACCAGTGCTGCCAGCGGCGCTCGTGCCGGGCAGGTCATTACACCTAACGGCCGCAGCCTGCCGTGGAAGATGCAGGGCGGCGCGAAGGTATTTCATCTGATCGCCGGGGAAATAGAGCACGAATTCGCGCCCGGCACGCGCGTGAAGGCCTGGGGTTACAACGGCACGACACCGGGTCCGACCCTCGAGGCGGTGGCAGGCGACCGCGTGCGGATTTTCGTTACTAACAAGTTGCCGGAGCATACCTCGATTCACTGGCACGGAATCCTGCTGCCCTATGGCATGGATGGCGTGTCGGGCCTGACCCAGCCGCCGATCGGCCCCGGCGAGACCTTTGCCTACGAATTCACGCTGCATGAGAGCGGCACGCGCTTCTATCACCCGCACGCCGACGAAGTCGTGCAGCTGTCGATGGGGATGATGGGCATGTTCATCATTCACCCGCGCGGCCCGGCAACCGTGGAACGGGACTTCGCCTACGTGCTGCACAACTGGGCGGTGCATCCGGGGACCTCGCGGCCTGATCCGTCAATCATGACCGATTTCGATTTGTGGACCCTGAACAGCAAGGTATTCCCGGCGACCGATCCCATGGTGGTCCGGACCGGCCAGCGCGTACGCATTCGGGTCGCAAATCTCTCCATGCATGAGCATCCAATGCATTTTCACGGCCACCATTTCCGGGTAGCGGGGACCGATGCCGGACCCATTCCGCCGAGCGCACAGCGTCGGGATACCACCACGCTGATACCGGTAGGTGCCGCGGTCGATATTGAATTTACAGCGCGCGCGCCGGGCGACTGGCCGTTCCATTGTCACAAGTCGCATCACACCATGAACGCGATGGGCCACGGCATTCCCAATCCGCTGGGCGTCGCGCAGCAAGATCTCGACGAGCAGATCGGCCGGCATTTGCCCGGTTATTTTTCCATGGGCCAGGCGGGCATGGCGGAACACCAGATGCACACCGAGATGGGCCATCACGAGGCGCCGCCTAACACCTTGCCGATGATGGCCGGTAAGGGCCTGTTCGGGAACATCGAAATGGGTGGCATGTTCACCACGGTGAAGGTGCGCGACCGGCTTGCGAGTTATGCCGACCCGGGCTGGTACCAGCCGCCAGCGGCGACCACCGCACGCAAAGTCAGTGACGATCCTGATTTCAAGCCCTGAGCCATGACCCCTGAGCTATGACGAATCGCCCCGCCGCGGCAAGCGCCGCGCCGGTCTGCTTTGCGATCGTGCCCTATCGCGAGCGACCGGACCTGAAGTCGCGGCTCGCGAACCAGCTCAGTCCGACGCAACGCCTGCAACTCGCCAGGAGCATGCTGGGGCAGGTGTTGAACGCGCTACTGCGAGCGAGATGCGTCCAGTCCGTGCTGTTAGTCGGCGATGCCGCGCCGCCGCCAGACTTTGCGCGCAGCCTGGAAGTCGAGCATCTCGAAACGAGCGAGTCGCTGAATGATTCCGCGGCGCACGCCTGCCGTACGGCCCTGGCCCGCGGCGCCACGGAAGTGCTCATCGTGCACGCGGATCTTCCAACCCTGACTCCCGAGGTCGTAGAGCAGATGATTGCGCACGGCCGGGCCTTGCCGGGCGCACTGCGTGCCGCGCTCGCCAGCTGCCAGCACCAGGACGGCACCAATCTGCTGTGGCTGACGCCTGCGGCGCCGATCGGATTTGCCTACGGCAAGGGCAGTCGCAGCCGTCATCTGCAGCTGCTTCGCGCACAGGGCTATGCGCTCGTCGAGCTCCCGTCCATTCGCGACGTCGACAGTCGCGAGGATATGGCGGCGCTCAGGATGCCGCTGCCGGATCAGAGCGTCTGACGCCAGGTCGCACCGCGCTGCTCACGTTGCCAGGCGCCGCCTGCTAACAAAACCAGCAGGCAGGCGAATGAAATGACAGTCGGATACCAGACGCCGGCCAGTGGGTCGCCGGTTCGCGCCACCAGCCAGGTGGCGGTCAGCGGCATGAATCCGCCAAACCACGCGCTGGTGATGTGATACGGGAACGACAGCGAGGTGTAGCGGATGCGGGTCGGAAACAATTCCGCGAGATAGGCCGCGCCCGGCCCGCAGGTGAGCGCGGCGCCGACAATCATGCCGAGGATGGCCAGGGTGAGGATGACCGGCGAGCCACTGCGGGTCAGCAGCAACTTGAATCCAGGCAGGAAACTCACGCTCGCGATCGCCATGCCTAACAGCATGGGCTTCAAGCGGCCGCTGCGGTCCGACCAGTAGCCCGCGGCCAGGAACATGGGGATACCGAGCGTCAGCGCGACGATCGCGATGCCGGCGGCAGTCGTGAATGGCAATTTGACGGTGCTCTGCAAGAAAACGTAGGAATAGAACTGCGCCGCATACCAGTTGAGCGCCATGGCCGCCGCCGCCGCCAGCGCCAGCAGCATCGGCCGGCGGTTCTCCGCAGCCAGCACACTTTCGGTGATGGGTGAGCGTGACAAGCCGCCACTTGATTGCAACTGCGCAAACAGCGGCGATTCTTTCAGGCGCAGGCGGATGTATATCGACACGCCCAGCAGCAGTACCGAGAACAGGAACGGCAGCCGCCAGCCCCAGGCCCGGAACGCCTCCTCGCCTAACAGCGCACGGCAGGCGAGGATCACCAGCAGCGACAGGATCAGGCCCAGGGTGCCCGTGATCTGGATCCAGGCGGTGAACCAGCCGCGGCGCGCGGCCGGACTGTGTTCGGCGATGTAGAGTGTCGCGCCGCCGAATTCGCCGCCGAGGGCCAGTCCCTGCAACAGCCGCAGCAGTACTAACAAAACCGGCGCCAGCCAGCCGATCTGCGCGTAGGTCGGCAGCGCGCCGACCAGCGTGGTCGCCAGGCCCATGATGACAATCGTGATCAGGAAACTGCGCTTGCGGCCAACCGTGTCCCCCAGCCGCCCGAACAGCAGCGCACCCACCGGCCGCATCGCAAATCCCGCGCCAAAGGTCGCGAGGCTCGCGAGCAGGGATGCGGTCGGGTTTTCCGCTGGAAAAAACAAGCCGGAAAAGAACGCCGCCAGGCTTCCGTACAGCATGAAATCGTAGTACTCGAACACGGTACCTAACGACGCCGCGAACACGACGCGCGGCATATTGTGGTTCTGCTCCATGGCGACGCTCAGAACTGCGTTCCCGTCCTGGAGCGATCGCAGATAACCTCGGCGGCGCGCAGCAGCGTGGACTCATCGAACGGCCGGCCGACCAGCTGCACGCTGGCGGGCAGGCCGTTGGCGGTGCAGCCCGCGGGCACTGACAGTGCGGGCAGGCCCAGGTAATTGAATGGCGCGGTGTTTTGCACCAGCCGGGCCAGCGTGTCCCACAGCGCCGGGCCTGTGCCGACGTCGACGTCCGCAAACCGCGGCACCGGGATCACCACCGTTGGCATCAGCAGCACATCGCAATCGCGAAATGCCTGGCCGACAAATTCGCGCAACAGCAGGCCGCGTAGGCACAGCGCTTCGTAATAGGTCGACGCCGGAATGGCGAGGCCTGTGAGTGCCCGCACCCGCACCTGCGGCGAGTACCGGTCGGTCGCAGTGCGCAGCCACTCGCCGTGCAGGGCCGTGGCCTCGGCGTAGAGCACCGCGCGGCTCAGTTCCGCCAGAGGTTCGGGTTCCGGGACATCGACTTCCAGCACCCGCGCGCCGGCCTTTTCCAGCGCCGTCAGGCTGCGTTCGCAGGCCGCCACGACGTCCTGCGTGGCGTGGTCGAAGAAGTAGTTGCGGATCCGCGCAACCCGCAGGCCCTGGGCGCCCCGTGCTAACAGGCGCTCATAGTCGGGGACCGGCCGCGGCGACGAACCGGCATCGAGCGCATCATATCCGGCGAGCACGCCTAACATCCGGGCGCAGTCGCGCACCGTGCGGGTGATCGGGCCCACGAAGTCGAGCGACGGCGACAGCTTCATCACGCCGCGGCGCGGGATCAGCCCGTAGGTCGCCTTGAGGCCCACCACGCCATTGGCGGCAGCCGGGATGCGCACCGAGCCGCCGGTGTCGGAGCCGAGGCTGGCGGTGCAGGCCCGCGCGGCGGTCGCGGCGCCCGAGCCGCTCGATGAGCCGCCGGCCATGTAGTCAGGATTCACGGCATTGCGGGTGCGCTGGTAGTGCTTGTTGTCGCCCGTTGGGCCAAAGGCGAATTCCGCCATGTTCAGCTGACCTAACGAAAATGCGCCAGCGCCGCGCAGGCGCGCAATCACCGTCGCATCGGTGGTCGCCGCCGGCACATGAATGCGCGCACCACGCAGGCTCACGTCGCCGGCGATATCGAACATCGCCTTGTGTGCCAGTGGCAGGCCATGCAACGGGCCCGGCGTCATTCCACGCCGTAGCGCATCGTCGGCCTGCTGCGCCGCCGCCATCGCCCGTTCGGAATCGAGGGTGAGAAAGCAGTTGAGGCGATCCTGTTCAACGCGCGCACGGGCGAGGTAGGCCTCGGTCAGCGCGACGCTGGTGCAACGGCCCGACGCCACAGCCGTCGCAGCTTCTGTCAGCGACAGCGCGGTGAGATCCGTGACCGCGCCCGGTCTATGCAGGGGAGGGGGCGAGGGCGGTAGTGGCTCCGAGCGCGCAGGTGCGGCCGGCGCGAGCTCCGCCTGCGCGGCCAGAAAGTCGTCGGGCTCAGCGCCACTCAGCCCGCGCGCCGCAAAGCGCGTGACCGCAGCACAGGCCGCGGCGGCGCCGGCTGCGATGCGTGCGGCGACATCTTGATCGGTGACGTGGTGCCCAGCCATGCGCGCCAATTCAGTCACCGTATCGGTCGTCAGCGGGTGCTCGAGAGGGACGGAGCGCTTAGCA
Organism: Gammaproteobacteria bacterium; assembly: GCA_031382085.1. GTDB lineage: Bacteria > Pseudomonadota > Gammaproteobacteria > Steroidobacterales > Steroidobacteraceae > UBA964. The sequence goes on along the minus strand of JANMYM010000086.1, from coordinate 82,619 downwards.
GGCATCTAGTTAACAATTCCCATATTTGGGATAATTTGGCACATATAAGGAAGTTCGCCCAAAGGCCAGTGTGCTTGCGGCGTGTCGGGTGTTGCTACGACCGATTGTACGGCTTTTGCTGCGCTCGGGAATACCGTGGAAGGATTTTGCGGAGCTCGTCAAGACAACCTACGTCGAGATCGCGACCGATGAATTCGGCATCCGCGGCCGGCCAACCAATGCGACCAGCTGGATGGCAACCAACCGCCACCTGACACCGAGTTTCTGAATCCGGCGCAGCGCGTGCTAACAGGCTGGTACCAGGATCCGGACTACGTGCAAGCCGACGGCACGCCGCGCGAACTGGCCGTGGCTGCCGCGGCATCCTCTTTCGGCGATCTGTGCAGACGTTATGCCGGCGACATTCCGGCGACGGCCCTGCTCAAGGAACTTCGCAAGGTCGGCGCGGGTGAAGGCACGAAAGTGCGGGCGCTGCAGCGTGTGTATTTTCCGTCGCAGTTCGACAGCGCAAAGGTGCTGCGCGCCGGCAGTGTCATCGAGGACATCGGCGAGACAGTTGTCTATGACCTCTTGTGTCTTAACGGCCAGCGACTGCGCTTCGAGCGCCGCGCCGAAAACGATCGCATCGACATACGGCACGTGCCTGTGTTCCAGGCGATGCTCGAGGCGGAAGGCCAGGCGTTCCTTGAACGGGTGGATGCCTGGCTCTCCGAGCACGAAGCCAGGGCGGCGCCGCCCGGCCACAATCCGCCGCGCGTGCTGCGCCTGGGCGTGGGCCTCTACCACATTCAAACAGCTGCGGATCGAGGGCACCGCGAATGAAAGCGCGTAATTTGTTTGCAGCATCCAGCCTTTTTGCGCTGGTGGCCAGCGATGCTCGCCGCGATGATCCAGCACCATCCGCACCGCCCGTTCCCTCAACTCCGGTGAAAACCGGTTCCTGGTTGTTCCCATATACTCCATCCTCTCTCATGTTGGAGTCTCCGGGAAAGCCGGGGCGGTTCAACCAAGGGTTACTTCAAGACTGACACGACCACCCGCTTCCAGGGCACGGTCGACACACTCAATGCGACTAACAAGATACTGACGATTTTCGGTGTCACTATCAGCGTGCGCCGCAATCTCGATCCGCGGCGCGAAACCAATGGGGCCACATTCCGTGACCTCAACGGACCCACCACGCAGGCGCAGTATTTCAGCCAAATCGCGGGTCGTTCAGCGGCGCAACCTTCACCGCAACCAGTGCGGAGCTGGAAAACATGAACTGATCCTGAACCCGCTCCAAGCAATTGATCGTGTATCTTGCGGTTTCGCCGGCCACGGTCGGTACGGAAAATATGATGATTTGTTAGGCGTTGCCACTGATGCGGCAGCTGCGGGTGGGTCGGCACCGGCCAGAACATGCAGGTCTCAGCCACCCAGGTCACGCAGCGTTGGCCAGGTAGCGGCTGGCCGGCCCGGTTCAGGGCCGCGCCGGTCTTGCCAGGCGCGCCGCAAATGTCTTGCGGCTCGCAGTGATTCCCGCATAGAGGCGCGGGCTTTCGCCGCCGATTTCAGCGATCAGCGCCGGGTGGGTGCCGCGGGTTGCACTGGCCCACGCCTGTTGCTGCGCGCTGTTCAATCGATAAATTTTGAATCCCAGCTTGCCGGCGTTGGCGAGATCCACGGCGATTTCGTCGCGGGTGCTCTTGCGCAGGGCCGCCGCGTCCGGAAAGCTGTTGCGCAGGATCTTTTGCAATACCGGCGTCTGGCGGTCGAGCCAGCGCTTGTCCGCCACGACGAAAGAAACGGCGAGGCAGTGTTCCGTCATGGTCACGAAAGGCGCTTCGCGCGCGATGCCGGTACGCGTGTAGAGAGGCAGACCATTTTCCCCCGCCTCAATCAGCCCACGCTGCAATGAAGGGATGATATCGGAGAACGGCAGTGGTATTACATCGGCTTTCAGCGCCTGGCCCAGAAACTGCGTTGCGCGGTTGGCGCCAATACGCAGGCGTACGCCGCGCAAGTCCGCGGGTGTTAGCAAGGGCTTGTTGCGCGACCAGAAAATCGAATTTCCAAGATCGTACCAGGCGATCAGTTCAAGCCCTTTTGCCGCAAGCAATTTGCGATATTCCGGCGCCAGGTATTGGTCGACGACGAAATCCGCTTCGGCGGTGGAGTCAAAAAGATAGGGCGCATACAGAAGCGCCGTTTCCGGCACCACGGTGGAGGCGACCAGCGCCGAGAGATTCGCGTACTGCACTCGATTGCGCCGAAGACCGCTGACGATCTGCTCCTCCGGCCCGAGTTCGCCGTGCACCAACATGCGCAGCCGCAGCCCACCCTGGGCGGCAGCCTCTACCTTGCGCTGGAAATCCTGCCAGACCTTCTCGCCGGCGGTATTTCGAAACGCAGTGCCGCCGACAACCATCTCAACGGGCGCGGCCGCTTGCGCTCCCGCAGCCGCCAGCAGCCAGATCAGACTGAGTTTTCTCATGGCCTGAAGTATGCCGAGAGCCCGCCATATTCCGCCACAAATCATCGGCGGCTTGCCCGCTTCGAGCCTTCGAGGCCGCGTAATTCACACCGAAGATGGGTGCCATGGGGTCGACAGGCCCCACCACCATCTGCAAGGAGTTGTGTCATGTCTCATCCTCGCCGGGTCGCCGCTGTCATCGCGGCCATCCTGATCGCCGCATCCAGTCTTGATCGTGCGCTCGCGGATACCGCGGCGCCGGTCCGCCGGAAAACCTCCAGGCCTGAAACAACCGGAGTCCTGTCAGGACTTGCGATCGGCGCCGCTGCCGCCGGTCCGATCGGTGCCATCTCCGGCGCCGCAGCAGGTGGCTGGCTGGGTGAGCGCCTGCACCGTGAAAAACAACTCGCGCAGTCATTGTCACGGGAGCTCAAGTCACAACTGACCGAACGCAGCCGCATGCGCTCGGAAATCGAACGCCTCAATTCAGCGCTCGCCCGCGTTGCTGCAGAATTGACCGGCCGCTCGCAGGCGCTGTCAGATCTCCGTGCTAACAGCATGCCACTGGACGTGCTCACAGCTAACGTGCACTTTCGCACCCAGGACACGGCACTCGATGCACCCGAGCATGATCAGCTGCGGCAACTCGGCGCAGTGTTAGCTCAGCGCACCGATCGCGTGGTGTTCGTGACCGGGTATGCGGACGCACGCGGCGCCACCGGCTACAACTTCGAACTGTCGACGGCGCGCGCTGAGGCGGTCGCCGATGCGATGGTCGAGGGCGGCCTGGCACGCGGGCAGGTCGTGGTGGTGGGCGCGGGTGCGCCCGGCAACAGCGGCTGCCTGCGCGACAGTGACCGCTGTGCGCTGGAGCGGCGCGTCACCGTGCGCATGGTCGCCACCGGCGACCCTGCCGGTGACGACGTCGCGGAGCCGGATGTCGTCGCACAGGTGACGCCGTGAGCGGCATTGCGGAATACTGGCTGCGGCAGCGGCGCTATCGTAGGCTAACGCTCTGGTACCTCTGCCGCGAGCGAACATGGTTACCGAGATCGTGAGCTTCGATGCCTGGCCTGCACCCGAGACGAGCGCGCCCGACGCCGGGCGCGTTCTCAGTGGCAATCCGCGCCAACAGATCTGGAGTCTGTTCAGCGACGCGGCCGGACAATTTCACGCCGGCAAGTGGGCCAGCAGCCCGGGGCGCTGGCGCGTTCACTACACCGAGTACGAGTTCTGCTACCTGCTGTCGGGACGAGTGATCATCGAGTCAGAATCCGGACGGCGCTGTGAGTTCGGTCCGGGCCAGGCGTTCATCATCCCGCGCGGATTCGCAGGAACCTGGGATGTGAAACTGCCGACCGAGAAGCTCTACGTGATCTTCGAGCCGCCCGGCAAGACCCTGTAGCTATTCGCTCACAAATGCACATAGGCGCCGCTGGTACACTTATTGCTTAGCTTGCCTGGGCACTTTTGCCCCGACTGATACAAACGTGGAGTGAATGCGATGAAACTGAAACACGCTGCTGGCGCGTTGGCGCTGATGGCAATGGCGCCGATGGCGCAGGCAGAATTGACCCTGACACCGGCGATCTATAGCGACTACGACTTTCGCGGAATTTCATTGAGCGCGCGCGACCCGGCACCCCAGCTAAGCATCGACTGGGCACACGACTCCGGATTCGGTTTTGGCGTGTGGGCCAGCACCACCGATCTTGGGACCAAGACCAATACCGAGATCGACTTCAACCCAAGTTTCAATGGCGGCAGCGACGAAACATTTAATTGGGGCGCAGGCGCGACGTACTACACCTATGTGTCGGAAAGCAGCCTCAATTATCCTGAGTATTGGGTTGGCATCAGCAAGCCTTTTACCGACAAATTCTCGGCTGGCGCCAAGTTCTGGTACTCCAATGATCTCAACGCCAGTGACGAATCCGGCACCTATATCGAAGTCAATGCGCGCGTTGAACTGCCGAAAAACTTTGGCCTCGAGTTCCACGCCGCCCGCTCCGATGGCGATTACTGGGACCTGGTCAATGGCGACGGCTATACCGACTTCGCGGTTGGCCTCACCTATAGCTGGAACGATATCAACTTCGGCCTCAGGTACATCGACGGCAGCGATCTGCCGGATCTGGGCGTCGACCTGTTGTCGACCGAATCCAAGGTCGTGTTCAGCGTCAGCAAGTCCTTCACGCTGGGTGGCAAGAAAGAATGATCTTTAGCCAAGCATGAGCAGCGTCATCGAACCTCGGTTGGGAGATGGCGCGCTTGCGCAGTGGCTGCCCGATATCGAGGCATGCGGTGGTCCACGACGCACCATTTTCGAGCGAGTGATTTGAGCTAGAGTTCGGGCGATGTCAGGAGCGCGAATTTTCCGCGACGGCGCGGCGGTCGCGTTCGTCGATATTGAGACGACTGGTGGCCAGGCTACCTGGCATCGGATCACCGAAATTGCCATCGTCGCGGCGCATGGCGATACCCTCGATTTCGAGTGGCAGACGCTCGTCAATCCAGGCATGTCGATACCCCCGTCCATCAGCGCGCTGACCGGTATCGACAATCGCATGGTGCAGGACGCTCCGCCTTTTGCGGAAATTGCCCGGGAATTGCGCGAACGCCTGCACGGCCGCCTGTTTATCGCACACAACGTGCGTTTCGATTACGGCTTCATCCGCCGTGAGTTCCAGCGCATCGGCGCGCGCTGGCAGGCACCGACAGCGTGCACGGCGCGTTTGTCGCGACGACTATATCCGCAGCAGGCCCGTCACAATCTGGATACCGTGATTGCGGTGCACGGTATTTCCTGTCCAGTGCGCCATCGCGCCATGCCCGACGCCGCTGCACTGTGGCAGTTCTGGCAGAAACTGCGTCGCGAACGGCCGCTGCCGTTGTTAGATGAAGCCCTGGCGCAGGTTTCGCAGGTGGCAATGCTCCCGCCGCATTTGTCCGCGGATCTCTCGGATGACCTGCCTGAGGCGCCCGGTGTATACCGGTTTTTCGGCGCTACGACTCAGGGCGCGGACAGCCTGATCTACGTCGGCAAGGCTAACAATCTGCGCGAGCGCGTACTCAGTCATTTTGCCGGCGCCCATCGCGATGCCAAGTCGCAGCGTCTCAGCGAGCAGACGCGACGTGTTGAATGGAGCGTGACCGCCGGGGAACTGGGTGCGCTGCTGCTCGAAGCGCGCCAGGTACGCGAAGGAAAACCGGTCTACAACCGCAAACTGCGCGGCGGAAAATTATTCAGTTGGCAGTGGCTCGACGATGCGGCTGCGCCGCAACTGCTCGAACTGGACGAAGCACTGGCGACGGGTTCTCCCGTCTTTGGCCTGTTCAAAGCTGAAAGTGCCGCACGCAGGGCGCTGCAAACCCTGGCCGAGGATCAGCGTCTCTGTCTCAAGACCCTGGGTGTCGAGAGCGGCGACGGCTCCTGCTTCGCCTATCAGTTGCAGCGTTGTCGTGGCGCCTGTGTCGGCGCCGAACCTCCGGCCCTGCACGCAGTTCGTGCACGGCTTGCGATGGCCGGCTGGAGGCTCGCGGACTGGCCCTTCCGCGGTGCAGTGGCCGCCATCGAGCGCGGTGCCGCTGGATCGGTGGCGCTGCACGTGCTCGATCGGTGGATGCACCTGGGCAGCCTGGAATGGGCTGGCGATGAGGAAGCCGTCGATGCGGAAAATCTGCGCCAACGCTGCCGTGCCTTGTTAGCTAACGAGGCGAGCCGTGCCGGCGGGTTCAATGCCGACACCTACCGGATCCTGGCGCGTCATTTCCGGGAGCACCCTCGCAAGGGCGGCTATTTGCCGCTGGATTCGGGCACAATGACCGAATGACCCTGCGACGTTTTTTTGCCAGCACAGCACGCGGGCTGGCCGATCTGCTGGCCGGCGAACTGCAGGCGTTAGGTGCGCTGGACCTGCGCGCAGGCAGGGGCGGCGTCAGTTTCAGCGGCACGCTGGAGATCGCGTATCGGGCCTGCCTGGAATCGCGGATTGCCAGCCGGGTTTATCTGCCGCTGCTGACGCTGGAGGCTCCGACCACGGAACAATTCTACGCGCAGCTGCTGGCACATGACTGGACTTCGGAAATCGCCCACGGCACCACGCTGGCCTGCGAATTCAGCGGCCAGCATCCGACCATCATCAACACCCAGTTCGGCGCGCTGAAATTGAAGGACGCGGTCTGCGACCAGCTGCGCGAGGCGACGCGCTGGCGCCCGGATATCAAGCCCGAGCAGCCTGGCGTGCGGCTGCACGCACATGCCAACGGCGCGCGGGTCGAGGTCTCCATCGATCTGTCGGGCGATGGCCTGCACCGCCGCGGCTACAGGTTGTTAGGTGGCCCGGCACCGCTGCGGGAGAATCTGGCGGCTGGGATTCTGCTGCGCGCCGGTTGGCCGCAGCTGGTTCGCGACGGTGCGCGATTCCTCGATCCGATGTGCGGGTCCGGCACGCTGGTGATCGAAGCCGCGATGATTGCCGCGGACCTGGCGCCTAACACCTGGCGAACATACTTCGGCTTCTTCGGCTGGCGTGGCCACCAGGAACTGCTGTGGCAGTCGGTGCGTGCAGCCGCACGCGCGCGCGGCGATGCAGGTGTCGCAGGTTGGGCCCTGCGTGTCGCCGCGGATCCGACCCAGGCCCTGTGCGGCAGCGACCGCGATGGCGGCATGTTGCGTTCCGCGCGTGCCAATGCCGAACGCGCCGGAGTCGCCGAACTGACGCGTTTCAGCCAGGGCGAATTGGCAGACGCCGCGCCGCCCGCGGGTGCGGCGCGTGGCCTGGCGTGCACCAATCCTCCCTATGGCGAACGTCTCGAGGAGCGCGAGGCGGCACGCGCCACCCATCGCCTGTTAGGTGAGGTGCTGCAACAGCGCTTTATGGGCTGGCAGGCGACAGTGATCACTGCAGCGAGCGAAATGGGACTGGAGCTTGGTCTGCGTGCACATCGCACTCACACACTGTGGAATGGCGCGATCGAATGCCGCTTGCTGCGCTTCGATCTCACGCCCAAGGCGGTGCGGGACCTGCGGCCGCAGCAACGCGATGAGTCCGACAACAGCCTGCGGGAGTCTAACGGCTCCCGGATGTTCGGCAATCGCATCGCCAAGAATCTGAAGCGCCTGCGCGCCTGGACGAAACGCGAAGCCGTCAGCTGCTATCGAATCTACGATGCCGACATGCCGGAGTATGCGTTCGCGATTGATCGCTATCAAGCCGCTGACGGTTCGCGCCAGTGGCTGTACGTGCAGGAGTACGCGGCGCCCGATGAGATTCCGCAGGAGCAGGTCAAGCGACGGCGCGCTGAGGCGTTGGCAGCCTTGCCTGAGGCGACCGGCGTGGCGCGCGCCGACATTCATGTGCGCACCCGCAGACGCATGTCTGGCTCCCAGCAATACGAAAAGCAGGCCGAGCGCCGCGAGTTTTTCGTGGTGAGCGAAAGCGGTCTCGAGTTTGAAGTCAATTTTGAAGACTACCTGGATACTGGATTGTTCCTCGACCACCGCATCACCCGCCAGCGCCTCAGGGATCAGTCAGCTAACAAGAGGTTCCTGAACCTGTTTGCCTACACGGGCAGCGCGACGGTTTATGCGGCGGCCGGAGGCGCCCGGGACACGGTCACGGTCGACCTCTCGTACACCTATCTCGACTGGGCGCGGCGCAATCTGCGCTTGAACGGCTTTGACGCTGCCCGGCACGAACTTGTGCAGGCCGACGCGCGCGAATGGCTCAAGACCGCCGAACCCGGATTCGATTTGATTTTTCTCGATCCGCCGACATTTTCCAATTCCGCCCGCATGCAGGGCGTGCTCGATATTCTGCGCGATCATGTCGAGCTGATCGACGCCTGCATGCGGTTGCTCGCAACCGACGGCGTGCTGGTATTCTCGACCAACGCACAGAAGTTCAAGCTCGATGCAACACTCGCGTCGCGCTATGCCATCGAGGACATATCGCGAAAAACACTGCCCGCAGATTTTGAACGCAATGCGAAAATACACCGCTGCTTTGAATTGCGCCCGCGGAACTGACGACTTCGTCACAACTGCCACCGCACCGCAGTCGTCGCACGGCGGTTTCACTTAAGCACGCCAGCCATGGGCCGATGTCTACTGCACGGAGAGTGACATGCGTATACATGGCAGCCTGACCAACGAATTGTCCCCGGAAGTGGCCGCGATGCTGCGGCCAGGACGCTCGTACGAGGGCTGCGAGCGTGCGCTACATGAAGTGGGCAAGGCGCTTGGACTGGATTTCAAAGGCATCACGCAGGCCGTGCGTGCGTTGTTAGTCAAGGCCACCGCCAGCGGCAAGGATGGCGTGCCTGCGGTGCTGGACGCGGTCAACATGGCGCTCGCAAAGGCCGGCGAATCCTTGAAAGTCTCCGGCTGCAGCGATGCGCAGATCGAAACCGCGTTGAACAATGTGCGTGATCAATTGGGATCATCGTTAGCAGCGAGTGCTGAACAGACGGTGGCTCAGTCGACGGTCTACGCGCGCACCGACAAGGCGAGTCTCAAAATCGAAACTCTGGAAGGCGATGAGGTGCGCGTACGCTTTGCATCACGTACCGGCCTGATCGCGCAGGATGGCGCGCAGGATGCGGGTGCCGAGCGCCGCGTCTATGGCTTTGCTTCCGGGCGCATTGAGATTTCGGTCGCGGGCGACTTGAACGACGATGAGCTGGCAGCGATCGGTGCTCTGGTCGTCAAGGTTGACACGTTGGCCAAGGATTTTTTTGCGGGCGACATTCAAAAAGCGTTTGCTGCCGCTGTGCACCTCGGTTTCGACGGCGAGCAGATTGCGAGCTTCGCCTTGAATTTCTCGAGCCGGGAACTGCGGCAACAATCGGGTCCGGCCGGCGCCTTGCTGAAACCGCAGCCCGCCCCCGTAACTGCCGCTGCGCCGTCAGCGGTTGTGACACCGACCCCGACACCGGCACCAGCCAGCAACGACTCGGTCAGCGATCCGGGGTTGCAGCCTGTGGCGAATTTCCTGAAAAGGGTATTTGAATTTCTGGGTCAACCCGCAGCGGTGGGGCGCTTCGAATTTTCGATCAAGTGGAAAGTGCAACTGGTGATCAATGCCGTGCATGCGGCTGATCCTGCGACCAAGCCGGCACCCGGCACGGCATTGCTAACAAATTCGATCACGAAGATCGGCGACAAGCTGACGCCGGCCGGCGAGTCATTGGCCAAGCCGGCCGGCGTCAATTGATTGCGCGGTCTGGCCGCTTTATTTCAGGATCAGTTTACGCAGCAGCTGGCCGCCCACTTCAGTACGCATCTTGCCGCGGTCAATGGCCGCGGCAGTGCTGGCCTGGCGTGAGCCCCAGACTTTCGCCGTGATTGCGCGGGTCTTCTCGTCCAGGTTGTCGAGCGCCGCCATGTTGGCGTAGGTCACGGTCAGCATCAAATCCGGATCGTGCTCGTTACGCTGCTCGGCTGAATAGATGCCGTAGTCGAGAATGATGCCGGCTTTTTTCTGTTCTTCCATCGTGCGCTTGTAGTTCCCGGCCAGATAAGTCATGTATTCGTCAAACCGGCCTGGTTCGGTGCGGATATACGCCACCGTCACGACCGGGCCTTCCGTATACGCCACATCGCTGGACTGCGCGTAACTGCGTTGTGCAGTACCGCCGAGTGCCAGCAAGGCCACTGCCAGCAACAAATATTTCTGAATTTTCATGAATAGTCCCCGTTTTTGTTAGGTGCCGCGGTTGCGGCAGTGCGGGAAGCCTATGCCTGCACGGTGTCCGTTGCAAGCCGCGGAATCGTGTGCAGGTTACAGCAGGTCGCGCAGTCGGTACCAGAGCATCGCCAGCACCAGGGCCGGACGGCGCAGCGCCGGTCCTCCCGGAAACCCACGGTGGGGAATTCGCGCGAACACATCGAATCGTTCCGCCGCTCCGGCGACGGCTTCCGCGACCAGTTTGCCGGCGATACCGGTCAGCGCAATGCCGTGCCCGGAAAAGCCCTGCAGATAATAGACGTTGGGCGAGAGCCGGCCGAAATCCGGCGCGCGATTCAAGGTGATGTCGACATAGCCACCCCAGGCGTATTCGATCCGGACGTCCTGCAGTTGTGGAAACACCTTGAGCATTCGCAAGCGGGTGGCTGCCTTGGTACCGAGCGGGTCGATGCCCGAATAACTGACGCGACCGCCGAACAGCAGGCGGTGATCCGCGGAACGTCGGAAATAATCCAGCACCCAGTTGATGTCCGTTACTGCGGCGTTGTTGCGAATCAGGTTCGCGGCACGTACCTCGCCGAGAATTTCCGTGGCAACGATGTAGGTGTCGACGGCCATGATGCGGGCCGACAATACGGGTGCGAGGGCCCCGATATAAGCATTGCAACAGAGCACCGCGTGATGACAACGGACCACAGCGTGTACGGTGCGCACGTTGACCCGCGCGGCGCCGCCGGGGGTGCTTTCGTCGACCGCGACAACGGCACTGTGTGTATGGATCTTCGCGCCGGCGCGCGCCGCTGCGCCCGCCAGTCCCAGCGTGTAGTTGAGCGGCTGCAGGTGCCCGCTGTTAGTGTCGAGCATTGCGGCCGCGTAGCGTTCGGTAGCCAGCAGTGAGCGCAGTTCGTCGCGCTCGACGTAGCGCACGGTGTCGTAATCGAAATGACTGCGCAGCGAATTGACTTCGGCGCGCAGCTCCGCCTCGTGCCGCGGCTTGATTGCGACATGCATCTGCCCGGCGACGTAGTCGCAATCGATCTGGTGGCGCGCGATCAGGCTGCGCTGCAGCGTAAGCGCTTCGACGCTCATATCCCAGACGCGGCGCGCGTCGCCCGCACCGAGCAGTTGCGTGAGCTTGTTCTGACCGCAGGCCGCACCGAAAATCGCCTGCGCGCCGCTGCGGCCGGAGGCTCCAAAGCCGATGTCCTGCGCTTCCAGCAACGCCACCTTGTAGCCGCGTTCCGCCAGATGCAGCGCGGCCGAGCAACCGGCGACGCCGCCGCCGACCACGCAGATGTCGACATCCGCATCGCCAGTCAGCGGACCATCGAAGCTCGCGCTCGTGATGCCAGCCGGCAGCCGCATGCTACTCGCATACGCGGTCCGCGCTGCGTCGCCGGTACTCACAACGGGCCCATGAACCAGGCGACCTCCAGCGGCGTCACGTAGGAGTTGAAGTTCTCCAGTTCCGCGCGCTTCACAGTCGCGAATAATTTGCAGAATGGCTGGCCCAGGTATTCGCGGGCGACGTCGCTGCTGCGAAATTTTTCGATCGCCAGCGGCCAGTGAGTTGGCAGCGGCTCGCCCTGGGTTTCGTAGGCGTTGCCCCGCAGCACCGGCGGCGGCTCGATCGCCCGCGACAGGCCATAGTGGATGCCTGCCAGCACCCAGGCCATGACCAGGTACGGATTGGCATCCGCGCCGGCGAGGCGATGCTCGATCCTTTTGTTAGCTGCATCGCTCATCGGAATGCGGATGGCGGACCCGCGGTTGTTGATCGACCATGATGGCATCATCGGTACATAGGCTTCGCGGACAAAGCGCCGGTAGGAATTCGGACCCGGCGCGCAGATGGCCATGCCTTGCGCGAGCGTCGCCAGCAAGCCGGACACGGCATGACGCAAATCGGCACTTTCGCCGGGGTCTTCGCAGGCAAAGATGTTGCGCCCGCCGGCATCGAGGACGCTGACGTGGATGTGCAGGCCGCTGCCCGCCATGTCGCGATACGGCTTGGCGAGAAAAGTGGCGTCACAACCCTGCGCTCTGGCCACGCTCTTGACGATGCGCTTGAAGCGCATTGCTTCGTCGCAGGCGCGCAGCGCATCCGGCTGATGATGCAGGTTGATCTCAAACTGGCCCGGGCCGTATTCCGCCAGCGCGCTCGAAGCCGGCACACGCTGCTGCTGGCAGGCGCTGTCGATCGCGGTCAGCAAGGTCGAATACTCATTGAGGTCCGCCATCGAGTTGATCTGGGTGCGAAACTCACGCCGCGCCGTCAGTGGCAGCGGCGGCGGCTGGGGCTGTCCGTCGGCGCTGCGCGCACGGTCGACAAAATAGAACTCGTACTCGATCGCGACCACGGGCGTTAGATTGAGGCGTTGAAATTTTTCCAGCACCCGCGCCAGCACATGGCGCGGATCGCCGAAGAAGGCGCGCCCGTCCGGCTCGAACATGCTGAGCTGCAGCTGCGCCAGCTGCGGGTCCCACGGCACGGACACCAATGTCCCAGGCACCGGCTGGCACGGCCGGTCCGCGTCGCCGTCGTCAAAGCCGAGGCCGGTCGACTGCACGGTCGCGCCCAGTACGTCGAGCGCGAACATGGATCCTGGCAAAGGCACGCCCGCTGACCAGATTTTTTCGGCGGACGCACGATCAATACGTTTGCCACGTTCGACGCCGTTGAGGTCGGTGACGAAGGCATCAACGAATCGAATGTCCGGATGGTTGGCGAGCAGTTGACCCAACTCAGAATCCGCAGAATTAGACATATTCCACCCCAGCAGTACAGACCGGAACCCCGTCCGAAATGCAAGGGGCGTCAGCACAGCTGCAGCATACCGGTTTGTGCTGTTGTTCGCCATAAAATGATAAAAAACAATAACTTAGGCACCACTAAAGATAGCCGGGGAAGGCAAAATATGTGGCTTCTCACGGCGCTCTGGGGGTGGCCTGTGGTCTAATGCTCAGGTCGAAAGACAATACCGGCGCCGTATCGGCGACCCTTTTATGAATAGCCCTCGACCCGTCATAGGAATCATCGCCGATCGGCGCATGGTTGGCCCTCACCCGTTCCAGATGGCGGGTGAGAAATATGTACACGCGGTTGCCAGAGGCGCTGACGCGCTTCCTGTCGTCCTGCCGGTACTGCCGGAGCCGCTGGGCGTGGCCGAGCTACTGGCGGGCGTCGATGGCCTGCTGTTTACCGGCAGTCCGTCGAACGTCGAGCCGGCCCGCTATGGCGGTGACCCGAGTCAGCCCGGGACCCTGCACGACCCGGAACGAGACGCCACCAGCCTGGCGCTGATACCGGCGGCGGTTGCGGCGGGTGTCCCGGTGTTAGGTCTGTGCCGCGGTTTTCAGGAAATGAATGTCGCGTATGGCGGCACGTTGTGGCAGTGCGTGCAGGAGCTGCCGGGTTATCTGGATCATCGCGAAAACAAGGATGATCCCCTGGACCAGCAATATGCGCTCGCGCATGCGGTACAGCTGACTGCCGGCGGCCTGCTGCGCGGCCTTGCTGACAGCGACCGCATCGAGGTGAATTCACTGCATTCGCAGGGGATTCGCGACCTGGCGCCGGGCCTGATCGTGGAAGCGCGCGCACCGGATGGTTTGATCGAAGGATTCCGGGTGGCCGCAGCGCGTGGCTTTGCGATCGCCGTGCAATGGCATCCCGAATGGCGGGTGCTGAGCAATTCTTTTTCAACAGCGCTGTTTGCGGCGTTCGGGCAGGCTGCCCGGGAGCGCGCCGCAGAAGGCCGCAGGAGCTAACATGGCTAACGAGATTCAACAGTTTTTTCGCGATCACGGCATCCAGGAGGTCGAGGCGATCGTTCCCGACATGGCCGGTATCGCGCGTGGCAAGGTCATGCCGGCGGAAAAATTTACCGAAGATCAGGGCATGCGCCTGCCGGAAAGCATCTTCCTGCAGACTGTTACCGGCGATTACCCGGCCAATTCGTCGAGCGCGATGAGTCCTGCGGAAATCGACATCATCCTGAAGCCCGACGCGCGCACCGTGCGACGCGTCCCCTGGGCTGCCGAGCCGACGGCGCAGGTGATCCATGATTGTTTTTATGCCGACGGGCGGCTGGTGAAAATGGCACCGCGCGAGGTGCTGAAACACGTGCTGGAACTGTACGCGCAAAAAGGCTGGGACCCGGTGGTGGCGCCGGAACTCGAATTCTATCTGGTGGAAGTCAATGCCGATGCCGACTATCCGCTCAAGCCGCCGATCGGTCGCTCGGGCCGTTCCGAGCCGGGCCGGCAAAGCTACAGCATCGCGGCGGTCAACGAATTCGATCCGTTGTTCGATGATCTCTATCAGTTCTGCGAGGACCAGGACATCGAGATCGACACGCTGATCCACGAGGACGGCCCGGCGCAGATGGAAATTAATTTATTGCACGCCAATGCGCTGGATCTGGCCGACCAGGCCTTCATGTTCAAGCGCACGGCGCGCGAAGCGGCGCTGCGCCACAAGATGTATGCGACCTTCATGGCCAAGCCGCATGCCAAGGAGCCGGGCAGCGCGATGCACATCCACCAGAGCATTGTCGATCGCAAGACCCGCAAGAATATTTTTTCGGCGGCCGACGGTACGCCGACCCAGTTGTTCTTTGCACACATCGCGGGGCTGCAGAAATATCTGCCTGCCGCAATGTGTCTGATAGCACCTAACGTCAACTCGTACCGGCGCCTGACCCGGTTTCAGGTCGCGCCGATCAATGTGCAATGGGGCTACGACAATCGTACCGCCGGACTGCGGGTGCCGGGCTCGGATCCTGAAGCGCGGCGTGTCGAGAATCGACTCTCGGGCGCCGATGCCAATCCGTACCTGGCGATTGCAGCGTCGCTCGCCTGTGGCTACCTCGGCATGATCGAGGACCTGACGCCCACCGAGCCGATTGCCGGCAGCGCGCATGACCTGCCGTTCGCACTGCCGCGCTCGCTGGATACGGCGATTCGCCAATTGCGCGAGTGTGAGCCGCTGATCGACATTCTTGGCCAACCCTTCGTCACCGCCTTCACGCTGGTGCGTGAGGCCGAAAACGAAGTGTTCCAGCAGGCGATCAGCTCCTGGGAGCGTGAACATCTGTTGCTGAACGTCTAGCCTGTCAACACTATGAGCCAACAAGACCTGGCGAAGTGGCAGCAGCTGGATGCCGCCCACCATCTGCACCCGTTTACCGATTTCAAGCAACTGGCGGCGCGCGGCACGCGGGTCATCACCCGTGCAAAGGGTGTGTATCTGGAGGACGCAAACGGCCAGCGCCTGCTCGATGGCATGTCCGGACTCTGGTGTGTCGCGATGGGTTATGGGCAGCAGTCGCTGGTGGACGCCGCGACTCAACAGATGCAGGATTTGCCTTACTACAACAATTTCTTCCAGTGCACGACGCCACCCGCCATCGAACTGGCGCGGGTTCTGGTTGAGCTGACGCCACCGCAATTCAAGCACGTATTTTTTACCGGCTCGGGCTCCGAGGCGAACGACACCTTCCTGCGCATGGCGCGGCGCTACTGGGACATCAAGGGCCAGCCACAGCGCAAGGTCATCATTTCGCGCTGGAACGGTTATCACGGCAGCACCGTGGCCGCTGCGTCGTTAGGCGGCATGAAGGCGATGCACGGCCAGGGCGGACTGCCGATTCCGGATATCGTCCACATCGAGCAGCCGTACTGGTTCGAATACGGCGGCGACCTGACACCCGAGGAGTTCGGGCACAAGGCCGCGGCTGCGCTGGAAGCCAAGATCCTCGAGCTGGGTCCGCAGCGGGTCGCCGCGTTCATCGGCGAACCGATCCAGGGAGCGGGCGGCGTCATCATCCCGCCCGGCAGCTACTGGCCGGCCGTCCAAAAAATCATCGACAAGTACGGCATTCTGTTCTGCTCGGATGAAGTTATCTGCGGGTTTGGCCGCACGGGTCAGTGGTTTGGCTGCGAGTACTACGGGACCCGTCCCGACTTCATGACCCTGGCCAAGGCCATCACCTCGGGTTACCTGCCGCTCGGCGGGCTCATGGTGTCGGACAAAGTCGCCGACGTGCTGATCAACTCGGGCGGCGAGTTTTTCCATGGCTTTACCTACTCGGGACATCCGGTCGCGTGCGCGGTGGCACTTGCGAACCTCGCGCTGATGACATCCGAGGATATCGTTCGCCGAATTCGAGAACAGACTGCACCGTATTGGCGCAAACAGTTCATGACCCTGGCCGATCACCCGCTGGTTGGTGAGGCACGGACGCTCGGCCTGTTTGGCGCGCTGGAATTGGTACCCCGCAAGCCGTCTCGCGAGTTCTTCCCGGAGCGCGGCGCGGTTGGTACACGGGCGCGGGATCTGTGCGTGCAAAACGGTCTGGTGATGCGCGCCGTCTGGGACACGTTGATTACCGCGCCGCCGCTGGTGATCACCCGGACCGAGATTGACGAGTTGGTCGCCAAGGCTCGTCGGACGCTCGATGAGCTGCACAACGAGTTGCGCAGCGCTTCTCAGGTCTGAGCGGCTGCGTTATAAGGATGGTTGGGGACTGACAATCAACTCATCCAAGTCCGGGGTTCTTACATGAAAAGTGTTTTCGTTCGCACGGCCTTGCTGGCCGTCGCCAGCATCATTCTTGTTGCCGCCTGCGGCCAAAAACCCGCCGCGCCGGCCGCCGCCGGATCCCTGCCTGCGGCCACGGCAGGGCAGCCCGCTGCAGCAACGCTAGACACAGACCTCGACATGGACGATGAGAAAGTCGTCAACATGTATAACTGGTCTGACTACATCGACCTGGCCGTGCTGGCGGAATTCACCAGGGAAACCGGCATCAAGGTCAATTACGACGTCTTCGACTCCAACGAAATGCTGGAAACCAAGTTACTGGCCGGCAACACTGGTTACGACATCGTGGTTCCTTCAGCATCCTTTCTGCAGCGCCAGATTGCGGCCGGCGTGTTTCAGCCGCTCGACAAATCACGCCTCAGCAATCTCAAGAACATGGACCCCGAACTGCTGCAGCGCGTTGCGGTGTTTGACGCCGATAACGTGCACTCAATCAACTACCTGTGGGGCACATCCGGCGTCGGTTATAACGAAGACAAGATCAAGGCGATCATGCCCGACGCGCCGGTCAACAGCTTCGACATGTTTTACAAGCCGGAGATCGTGTCCAAGTTCAAATCCTGCGGCGTGACCATCCTCGATGCGCCGTCGGAGGTCGTGGGCACCGTGCTGCTGTGGCTCGGCAAGGACCCTAACAGCGAAGCGCTGGAGGATCTCGCGGCCGCCGAAAATGTCCTGATGCAGATCCGCCCCTACGTGCGCTATGTGCATTCCTCCAAGTACATCGAGGACCTGGCAAACGGCGAGATCTGCCTGGCCATGGGCTGGAACGGCGACGTGCTGCAGGCGCGTGACCGTGCTAACGACGCGAACAAGGGCTTCAAGGTCAAGTACAACATCCCCAGGGAAGGCGCGATTGCGTTTTTCGACATGCTGGCAATTCCGAAAGGAGCCAAGCATGTGAAGAATGCGCACATCCTGATCAATTACCTGATGCGCGCCGACATTGCCGCGCGCAACAGCAACTTCCGTCGCTACGCCAGCAGCAACCTGGCCTCGCTGCCTATGGTGCTCGACGAGGTTAAGAACGATCCAGGTATTTTTCCGTTGCCGGAGGTAAAAGCGAAGCTGGTTGCGGACTTGCCGGAATCGCCGAAGTTTGCCCGCAAGTTGACGCGCTCCTGGACCCGCTTCAAGACGGGCCGCTGAGGAGCGGTAGAACCATGGCGACGTCCGCGGCCGACCGCTCGCGACAATACATCCGCATCGAGGGCGTCACCAAGAAATTCGGCGAATTTGTCGCGGTCGACAATGTGACGCTCAGCGTCTACAAGGGTGAGATTTTTTGCTTGTTAGGTGGGTCGGGTTGCGGCAAGACCACTTTGCTGCGCATGCTGGCCGGTTTCGAAAATCCGAGCAGCGGCCGCATTTTCATCGACGGCCAGGACATGGCGGGAATCCCGCCCTACGACCGGCCGGTCAACATGATGTTCCAGTCGTATGCGTTGTTCCCGCACATGACGGTGCACGGCAATGTCGCTTTCGGGCTCGAGCAGGAGAAGCTGCCGCGCGCAGAGGTCGAGCGCCGTGTCGCGGAAATGCTCGAGATGGTCAAGCTGTCGCAGTTTGCGCAGCGCAAGCCGCATCAGCTGTCCGGCGGGCAGAAGCAGCGCGTCGCGCTGGCCAGAGCCCTGGTCAAGCGGCCCAAGCTGTTGCTGCTGGATGAGCCGTTAGGCGCTCTCGACAAGAAATTACGTGAGTACACTCAATTCGAGTTGATCAACATCCAGGAGCAGCTGGGCGTCACCTTCGTGGTGGTTACGCACGATCAGGAAGAAGCGATGACGCTGGCGACGCGCATCGGGGTCATGGATCGCGGTGAGATCGTGCAGGTGGGCACGCCCACCGATATCTATGAGTATCCGACCAGCAAGTTTGTCGCCGACTTCATCGGCTCGGTCAACATGTTCGAGGGCACATTGATCGCGGATGAGCCGGATCACGTGCGCATACGCTGCACGGAATTTCCGGCGTTGATTTACGTCAATCATGGCATCAGTGCAGCGCCAGGCGCGCAGGTATTTGCGGCCATTCGCCCGGAAAAAATCGAGATGAGCCGCGCAGCGCCTGCTGCTACTGGTGAGAACTGCATGCAGGGCACCGTCAAGGAAATTGCCTACATGGGCGACCTGTCGGTTTATCTGGTCAGGCTCGCGACCGGGCGCCTGGTGCGCGTCACCATACCTAACATCGAGCGACAGGCTGCGGATCGGATCAGCTGGGACGAACCGGTGTGGCTGTCCTGGGCGCCGGTCAGCCCGGTCGTTCTGACACAGTAGGCCGCCGCCTTGCACGCACCGGCAAGCCAGACCAGGAAAACCCTTGCCACCGGGCGACTCGCGCCGCTGATGGAATTTTTCCGGCGCTTTGGTCCGCTGCGCTGGTCAGCCTATGTCGTCAGGTACTGGAGCGGCCAGCGCGCGGTCATCGCGATTCCGTACTTCTGGCTGATGCTGTTTTTTCTGGTGCCGTTCCTGCTGGTCTTCAAGATCTCGTTTGCGGAATACGCGACCGCGCAGCCGCCATATACGGCCCTGATTCAGCAAGTAGAGCAGGGTATCTACACGATCAAGCTCAACCTGCAGAATTACCTGGGCCTGTTCAGCGA
Organism: Gammaproteobacteria bacterium; assembly: GCA_031382085.1. GTDB lineage: Bacteria > Pseudomonadota > Gammaproteobacteria > Steroidobacterales > Steroidobacteraceae > UBA964. The sequence continues at coordinate 63,258 of JANMYM010000086.1, read as the reverse complement.
CGACCTGTATTACACCGCCTATCTTTATTCGTTGAAAGTCGCCGCGGTCTCGACTTTCTTTTGCCTGTTAGTCGGCTATCCGATGGCCTACGCGATAGCGCGCTCGACGCCCGCACAGCGCAACCTGTTTCTGATGCTGATCATCCTGCCTTTCTGGACCAGTTTCCTGCTGCGTGTGTATGCATGGGTGGGTCTGCTGAAGACCGACGGCGTCATCAACAACGTCGCCGCCTGGTTCGGTCTTGGGCCGTACACGATGATGTACACCAGTTTCGCGGTGTACATCGGCATCGTGTACTCCTATCTGCCCTTCATGATCCTGCCCTTGTATTCGAACCTCGAGAAGCACGATCTGACGCTGATCGAGGCGGCGCAGGACCTGGGCGCGCGCCCGATGAAGGCTTTCTTCAGCATCACCTTGCCGCTGTCGATGCCGGGCGTGATCGCGGGCTGCCTGCTGGTATTTATTCCCGCGGTCGGCGAATACGTCATCCCCTCGCTGTTAGGGAGTTCGGATCAGTTGATGATCGGACGGGTACTGACCGATGAGTTCTTTTCCAACCGTGACTGGCCGGTCGCGAGCGCCGTTGCCATCGTGATGCTGGTGCTGTTGCTGCTGCCGATCATCTACTTCCAGCGCTTCCAGAACAAGGAACTGGAGGCCAGGAAATGAACCGCGGCTGGTTTCGCAAGAGCGCATTGTGGCTGGGCTTTGCGTTCCTGTATTTTCCGATCCTGTCGATGATCGTGTTTTCTTTCAACAACTCGCGCCTGGTGTCGGTCTGGGACTCGGCTGGCTCACCGACGATCAAGTGGTATGGGCAACTACTGAATGACAGCCAGTACCTGAGCGCCGCCTGGCTGTCGATCAAGGTTGCCGCGATGAGCGCCACCGGCGCCATGGTGTTAGGCACCGTGGCCGGCCTGGTCATGGCAAGGTTCGGGCCTTTCCGCGGCCGCGCGCTGTTGTCGAGCATGACGACGGCGCCGCTGGTGATGCCGGAAGTGATTACCGGCATTTCGATGTTGCTGCTGTTTGTGGCCATGGAGCACACGCTGGGCGTGTGGATTGGCTGGCCCCAGGGCCGCGGCGTCTGGTCGCTGGTGATCGCGCACGTCACGTTTTCCATGGCGTATGTAACGGTCGTGGTGCAGTCGCGGCTTGCGGGCTTCGACGATTCAATGGAAGAAGCGGCCATGGATCTGGGCGCGCGCCCCGCCAGGGTTTTTTTCCGCGTGACCCTGCCGCTGATCCTGCCGGCCGTTGTGTCCGGCTGGCTGTTAGCATTCACCCTGTCCTGGGACGACCTGGTAATTTCGCAATTCGTATCGGGCCCCGGATCGACGACGCTGCCGATGGTCGTGTTTTCGAAAGTGCGCCTGGGCGTCGATCCGACCATCAATGCGCTTGCCAGCATCCTGGTGAGCATCGTTGCCCTGGGCGTCGTGCTGTCGTCGCTTTACTTGAGACGTCAGGAACAGCAGCGCCAGCGCGAAATTCAGTCCGCACTCGCCAGCGGCCGCTGAAGCGCGTTGGCACTGACACCGGCAGTCCCAGTGGACTAAACTCCCGCATCGTGCACAGCAAGCTTCCGGACGTCGAGACTACGATTTTTACCGTGATGTCGCGCCGTGCTGCGCAGACAGGCGCGCTCAACATCGGCCAGGGTTTTCCAGACTATCCGATCGATCCGGACCTCGCGGCCTGCGCAACCCAGGCAATGCAGGAGGGTCGCAACCAGTACGCGCCCATGGAGGGCGTACTGGACCTGCGCGAGGCCGTCGCTGATAAATTGCGAGCCACCCAGGGCGTTGCCGTCGATCCGGTGAACGAGATCACGCTGACCTGCGGTGGCACCGAGGCATTGTTTTCGGCCATACAGGCGTTTGTTAGCTCGGGGGACAACGTGGTGGTGTTTGAGCCGGCCTATGACGCCTATGAGCCTGCGGTACGCCTGGCTGGCGGCCAATGCCGGCGCATTCCGCTGCCGCCGCCGGATTTCCGCATTGACTGGCGGCGCGTCGCCGACACCATCGATGACCGGACGCGGCTCGTGATCCTCAACAATCCGCACAATCCAGCCTGCACGATCGCAACGCGCGATGATCTCGCGCAACTGGCACAGTTGCTGGCCACCCGTGACTGCCGGGTGCTGGCGGATGAAGTCTATGAGCATGTCGTATTCGATGGCCGCCAGCATGTCTCCGTGTTAGCCAATGCAGAACTGCGCGAACGCAGCCTGGCGGTTTTTTCTTTTGGCAAGACGCTGCATGTAACAGGCTGGCGTGTCGGCTACTGTGTCGCCAGCGCAGCGCTGACTCGTGAATTTCGCAAGGTCCATCAGTTCAACACCTTCAGCGTTGTCGCGCCGCTGCAGCATGGCATCGCCGCGTACCTGCGGCAGAAGCCATCCAGTTGGCAGGAATTGAGCGGTTTTTTTCAACGAAAACGCGATTTGCTGCGTACCGCGCTGCAGGGCACGGGCTTTGTACTGCCTGCGGCGCTGGGCACTTACTTCCAATTGCTGGATTACTCCGCACTGTCGCGCGAGAACGACGTGGATTTTGCCGATCGACTGATTCAGGAAGCCAGGCTCGCCCCTATCCCTCTGTCGCCTTTCTATCGCGAGCGGCCGCACATGACGCTGTTGCGTCTGTGTATTGCCAAACAGGATACCACCCTGCTGGACGCCGCCGAACGGCTGCGAAAATTCGCGGCGGCCGCATGAGCGCAAGTCCAACGCCATTGCGCATCAGTCTGGTGCAGTCGAGCCTTCATTGGCAGGACGCCAACGCCAACCGCGCCCAGTTCACCGAGCAACTGGCCGGGCTGGCAGGCAAGACCGACCTCATCGTACTGCCTGAGATGTTCACGACGGGGTTCACCATGACCGCCCAGGAGCTCGCCGAGCGGCCCGACGGGCCGACGGCAGACTGGCTGCGCGCGCAGGCGCTGCGTAGCGGCGCAGCGATCGCCGGCAGCATCATTGTTGAAGCTGGCGCCGGCGATTATCGCAACCGTCTCTTGTTAGTTACGCCCGCGGGCGGGCTGCACTTCTACGACAAGCGGCATCTGTTCCGCATGGGCGGGGAGAACCGCTCGTTTGCGGCGGGATCGGCGCATACGGTGGTGGCCTGGTGCGGCCTGCGGATCGGCCTGCTGGTCTGCTACGACCTGAGATTCCCGGTCTGGAGCCGGCGGCGGGACGGGTTTGATTATGACGTGCTGCTGTACGTCGCGAACTGGCCGCAGATGCGAGCCAATGCCTGGTCGCAGCTGCTGCGTGCACGCGCGATTGAGAACCAGGCCTTTGTCATCGGTGTCAATCGTGTGGGCCGCGACGGTCACGGCGTGCCGCACCAGGGTGATTCGGCGGCGATCGACTATCTGGGCCGACCTCTGGTCGAACTCGGGGCCGACACAAGGTGCGAGACTGTTAGCCTGGACGGCCAGGCGCTGGCGGCATTTCGCGAAAAATTTCCGGCGCAGCTTGACGCCGATTCATTTGAAATTCTCCCATGAAAAAAATCACCCGCGTACAGCACCCACCCAGTGTTGATTTGCCACCGGGTAACCGCCCGCTGATAGCGCCGGTTCACCAAAGCGTGAAGTACGTGTCGGAGGATATTGCTGCGGCCAGCAAGGCCGCGCGCGGCGAGGGCGGTTTTTTCTATGCGCGGGTCAGCAATCCGACCAATCGCCAGCTTGAGTTGTTGCTGGCGGAGTTGCAGGGCCGGGACGACTGCATCGTCACTTCTTCGGGCGTCAACGCGGTGGTGCAGTCGCTTGTGGCGCTCACCGCGGCGGGCGATCATATCCTGTGTTTCTATGAGACTTACAGCCCGACTCGAGCGGCGGTGCGGCGGCTGCTGGCACGCTTCGGCGTCAGCCACACCATGTTGTCTATCGAGGATGACGCCGGCATCGCTCGTGTGTTAGCCGAACGAAAAACCAAACTGGTGGTGTTCGAGAGCCCGACCAATCCGATCACCAGGATTGCAAACATTGAACAGATCGTAAAGGTTGCGCAGCAGCATGGCGCGCTGACCGTCATGGACAATACTTTTGCAGGCTTTCACCAGCACGGCGAATTCGCGGTCGACGTCTTCGTTCACAGCTTGACCAAGTATGCCGCCGGCACGGGCGACATGATGGGCGGCGCGATCATCGCCAGCAAGGAGGTCCTCAAACTGCTGCGCCAGGACTTGCAGTTGTTCGGCGCGTTTCTGGATCCGCAAATCGCGCATCGCATGTTGCAGGGCCTGAAGACGTACTTCGTTCGCTACCGCGAGCAGTGCGCACGCGCCCGGCAAATCGCCGAATTTCTGGAGGGACACCCGGCGATTGCGCGCGTGCACTACCCCGGTCTGGCCAGCCACCCTCGTCACGCCCTGGCTAAACGGCAAATGCGCGACTTCGGCACCATTGTTAGCCTGGATCTGGCGCGCGACGCCGAGTTTGGCCGACGTTTTGCCGAGCATCTGCAGTTGTTTGCCATTACCGCGAGCCTGGGTTCCACCGAGAGCCTGATCGTGCCGCCGCAGATGCTTCAGCCCAGGGAGTTCACGGCGGAACAGCGCACTCTGTGCGGCATAACGCCGAGTTCCTGTCGCTTGTCGATTGGCCTCGAGGACCCGGACGACCTGATCGCCGACCTGAGCCAGGCCCTGGATCGAGCTCTCGCGCCGCGCGAAGCGTGAAGCACTTGGCGAAACGAGTTCGCTGCCGTGGACGTGGGCGGCCGCGGCGCACACCATTCCTGCTCGAAGCCACCGGGCAACCAGCAATTATGTCGAATCCAGTTGATCCTCGTTCGACAGCCCAGGCCTCGGCTGCGTTTCGCAGCCACCTGGTGCTGGCGCGTGCGGCGGAAAAGGAAATTCGCCAATTGACGGTGGCGCCGCCCGCGAAACCCATTGGTTTCACGACCTTGCTGGAACGCGCCAGCGATGGCCTGGACTCGCTGCCGCCCGACGTGGCCCTGGCCGCCGCGACTCGCGAGGTTCGCGCCGTGCTGTACACCGCTGCCGGCCATGAACGTCAATGTGAATTGCTGTGGCGCGAAGCTTTGACGACTTCGCTATTTGCCGCGCGCATTGCACGTGCCAGTGGCTTGTCCGCTGGCGCGGCCTGTTTTGCCGGACTTTTACACCGCGTCGGCGAGGCCCTGGCCCTGCAGGCGATCGGCAATGCGGAGCAGGCAGCCAACGCAAAAATTGACGTGACCCGCTGCAGCCGGATTGTCACGCATGCGCAGCGCGGACTGACCGAAGCGCTGCTACGAACCTGGCAATTGCCGGCAGCAGTTGGCGCTGCGGTCCTGGGATGGCGTCAGATGGGCGAGCTGGGTGTGGTGACACGCGAAAGTATGGCGGTCTATTTCGGCCACTTGTTAGCAGTGGAGTCTTTGTACCCGGAATTCTGTACCGAGAGTCTCGCCGATTCGCTCGGCGCAGATCTCGGCTTTGATCACGACAAGATCGCAGTCCTGCGTACCCAGGGAATCCAAGCACGCGAGCTGATGCTGGCTCTGGGCTGAGCGCCGCACAGGCGCCGGCCATGTCCGATCACATATTGCGAATCAGCGCGTCGCCAAATTCGCTGCATTTGACTTCCGTCGCGCCCTCCATCAGGCGCGCGAAGTCGTAGGTGACGGTCTTCTGGGCGATGGTCTTGTCCATTGCGGCGATCAGCGCATCGGCCGCCTCCGTCCAGCCCATGTAACGCAACATCATTTCGCCAGACAGAATGACCGAGCCGGGATTTACCTTGTCGAGGTTTGCATACTTCGGCGCGGTGCCGTGCGTTGCTTCGAATACCGCGTGGCCGGTCACGTAGTTGATGTTGCCACCCGGGGCGATACCGATGCCGCCGACCTGCGCAGCCAGCGCATCTGACAAATAGTCTCCATTGAGATTCAGCGTCGCGATCACGTCAAACTCATCCGGCCGCGTCAGCACCTGTTGCAGCGTGATGTCAGCGATCGCATCCTTGACAATGATCTTGCCGGCCGCTTTGGCTGCGTTCTGCTCGTCGTTAGCTGCTTGTTCGCCGTTCGCTGCCTTGCTGCGCTCCCATTGTTCCCAAGTGTACACCTGGGCGCCGAATTCGCGTTCCGCCAGGGCATAGCCCCAGGTGCGGAAGGCGCCCTCGGTGAACTTCATGATGTTGCCCTTGTGCACCAGCGTGACGCTCTTGCTCTTGTTGCGGATCGCATGATCGATCGCGGCGCGCACCAGGCGTTCGGTACCCTCCCTGGAAACCGGCTTGATGCCGATGCCGGAGGATTCCGGAAAGCGGATCTTGGCAAAGGCCTTCGGGAAATTGGCTTTCAGCAGTTCCTGGAATTTGGCGTTGTCCGCCGTCCCCAGCTCGAATTCGATGCCGGCGTAGATGTCTTCGCAATTCTCGCGGAAGATCACCATGTTCACTTTTTCCGGGGCCCGCACCGGCGAAGGCACGCCCTTGAACCAGCGCACCGGGCGCAGGCAAACGTAAAGATCGAGCATCTGGCGCAGCGCCACATTCAGCGAGCGGATGCCACCGCCGATCGGTGTTGTTAGGGGGCCTTTGATTGAGACCAGGTAGTCGCGGCAGGCCTGCACGGTTTCATCCGGCAGCCAGTTGTTGAATTGCTTGAAGGATTTCTCGCCCGCATAGACTTCGAGCCAGTGAATCTTGCGCTTGCCGCCGTAGCACCTGGCAACTGCGGCATCCAGCACCCGCACACTCGCGCGCCAGATATCCGGACCCGTGCCGTCACCTTCAATGAACGGGATGATCGGCCGATCCGGCACCTGCAACTTGCCGCTCTGTATGGTAATGCGTTGGCCGCCGACAGGCGGGGTCAGGGTCATCCTGGCGGGCGTCGACATGGCGCGAAAACTCCTGAAAAAATGCGCGCGAATCCTAGCACAGGCGACAGGCTACAATCTTCTGATGAACCCGACCCACCACAGTACGCCTGCCGCGGATGGCTTCCGCATGCCCGGCGAATTTGAAGCGCATTCCGGCTGCTGGATGTTGTGGCCGTACCGCTCAGACAACTGGCGCGATGGAGGAGTGCCAGCGCAGCGCACGTTTGCCGCGGTGGCGGCGGCCATTGCCGGGTTTGAACCCGTCACGGTTGGCGTCTGCACCGGCCAATACGAATTTGCGCGCGCCCAGCTGCCGGCTTCGGTACGGGTGCTGGAAGTTGCCAGCAACGACGCCTGGATGCGCGATGTCGGACCGACCTGCATCGTCGATGATCGCGGCGGGGTGCGCGGAATCGACTGGCATTTCAATGCCTGGGGCGGCCTGGCCGGCGGTCTGTATTTTCCCTGGGATCAGGATGATCTGGTGGCGCGCAAGGTCCTCGAAGCCGAACGCCTCGAGCGCTATCGCGCGCCCATCGTCTGCGAGGGCGGCAGCATTCATGTCGATGGGCAGGGCACGCTGCTGGTGACCGAGCAATGCCTGCTGCGCGGCAACCGTAATCCGCAGCTAACACAGGCGCAGCTGGAAGTCATCCTGCGCCAGTACCTGGGCGTCAGCACGGTAATCTGGCTGGACCAAGGCGTATTCAACGATGAAACTGACGGGCACATCGACAATATCGCGTGTTTTGCCAGGCCGGGTGAAGTCGTGCTCGGCTGGACCGACAATCGCCGCGATCCGCAATACCGCATGTCGCGCGACGCCTTCGAACGTCTGAGTGATGCGCGCGATGCGCGTGGCCGGCGCCTCAAGGTGCACAAGCTGCCGATGCCGGGCCCGCTGTACATGAGTCGTGCCGAGGCCGCGGGAATTTTGGCTCGGGCCGGTGCCAAGCCGCGTCATGCGCGCGAGCGGCTGGCCGCAAGCTACGTCAATTTCTATCTCGCCAACGATGCGGTGATTGCGCCACTGCTCGATGCACGCACCGATTCGGCCGCACTGGCAAAGTTGCGGCGCATCTTCCCGCAGCGGCGCGTGATCGGTGTGGCTACGCGTGAAGTATTGTTAGGCGGCGGCAACATACACTGCATTACGCAGCAGATTCCACTCGGTGACGGCGCAGGCGCCGGGAGACTACGATGAGTAAAAAGCGCGTGAGTCGGCGCGGGCTTCCTGCGGTACTGCAAGTCGCGCCGGGTAGTAAGCCGAGACTTCGCGATGCTCAGGCGGCCCGGGATTTCGGCTGGGATCGCGAGCGCTGTGAGGCGGCCGTGCAGGAAAATCATTCCCGCTTGTCGGAGCTGCAGTACAAAATGTTCGTGGACGGCCGCTACGCAATACTGGTGGTGCTGCAGGCCATCGACGGCGGTGGCAAGGACAGCAGCATCCGCCGGGTTTTCTCCGCTTTCAGTCCGCAGGGTTGCACGGTGACGTCATTCAAGGCGCCGAGCGCCGAAGAATTGCACCATGACTACCTGTGGCGTGTGCATGTGCACACGCCGCCGCGCGGTGAAATCGCAGTCTTCAATCGCTCGCACTATGAAGACGTCCTGGTCGTGCGGGTGAACAATCTGGTGCCTCCGGCCGTGTGGCGCGAGCGCTACGACCAGATCAACAACTTCGAGAGCATGTTGACGGCCTGCAACACTCGCGTGGTGAAATTGTTCCTGCATATCAGCAAGGACGAACAGAAGCGCAGGTTCGAGGAGCGCATTAGCGACCGTCGCAAGCACTGGAAATTTGCTCCGGCGGATCTCGACAAGCGCCAGCAGTGGGACCAGTACCGCGAGGCATTTGAGGCGATGCTGGCCCGCTGCAGCACCGCGCAGGCGCCCTGGTACCTGATTCCCGCGGATCGCAAAGCGTTCCGCGATTTTGCAATTTCGCAGATTCTGCTGCGCGAGCTCGAGCAGCTGCCCTTGCGCTGGCCGGCGCCGACCTATGATCCGGGTAAAATGCGCGTGATCTGAAGCCGGTTTTTTCCGCTGCCGGCCACAGCGCCGGTCTCGCCGGGGTTCTGCGGGCAGCGGCACCTGACAACAGTTCCGCCGCCCTGCGCGGGCAGGACCGACAACTCGCCCGCCAACAACTCAGCTCGATAACTCATGGTCTTGAGACCGATACCGGCGCTGCGCGCGGGCGTTGCCGGCGCCATGCCGCGGCCATTGTCCCGGATCGCAATGTCGATGTGGTTGTCCGCGGACGTCACAGTCAGCGTAATGCGCGATGCGCGGCCATGTCGCACGGCATTGGTCAGGCCCTCTTGCACAATTCGGTACAGGTGCGTGGCGGCATCGGGTCCAATTTTCAACGGCCGGCGTATCAAGCGACGCATCTGGATGTTGATGCCGTAAGCGCCGCGTGCGCGGACAATCAGCGTTTGCAACGCAGGCAGAAGACCGCCGCGCTCAATGCTGACCGGCGACAGGCCGCGCGCCAGCGCGCGCGTGGATTCAATGCTGTGATTGACCAATGCGACGATTTCGTTAATTTCAGCATTGGCATGCGGATATTCCTTCCTGATCCGGCCGCCTAACGCGCGCAGCATCAATGCGACGCCGGTCAGTTCCTGGCCCAGGCCGTCGTGTAGATCGTTGCCGATTCGTTGCTGCTCAAGACTCGACACTTCCAGGATTTCATGCTCCAGAAGTTTTCTCTCGGTCACGTCATTGATCACCGCCAGCAAATGCGGCTGGTTGTTCACGTCCATGGGAGTGACCACCGCGGCCGCCGCAAACTGGCTGCCATCGATGCGCCGAACCAGGCATTCCAGGGGCGCTGCGGTATTGCGCAGTCGCGCGGGCGCGACTTGCAGCAGCGCTTCAATCGGTACTCCTAACAACTCGCCGGCCCCGGCACCGCACATGCGGTCGAACGCCGGGTTTGAGAGAGTGACGGTATTGCTGGCGTCCAACAGCACCACGCCTTCGCGAATGGTCGCCAATACCCTGCTCTGCAGGCGCAGCAGCTGCTCGCGCTCTGTTTGCGCCGTGATATCGGACGAAATCACCAGCGCGCCTACTGTGGACCCGTTTTCAATGACAGGTCGCGTGCGGTGCATCAGGACATGCCGCGTTCCCGTCGTCGGGGCAATGACGGTTTGCTGCAACGATACTTCGTGCCCTGCCAATGTGCTGGCAAGCGCATTTTCAATCTCGGTGCGCGGCTGGTTGTTGAATTCGGCAAGTTCGGTCGCGGGGCGCCCGATCATCTGTTCGACTGTCATGCGTCCCAATCGACGATTGGCGTAACGCACGCGGCCGTCCTGGTCAAGCAGGAACAACCAATCGGGCGAATTCGCTGCGATGATCTGCATCGCCGCCTGCGCTTCGTGCAGCGCGGTCTCAGCGGCCTTGCGTGTTGTGATGTCATGTGCGACCGCAATCGCCGTGGTGTAGCGGCCGTTGTTGTCCGCCAGAGGCCGGGCGATGAGATATATCCACCTTATCTGCCCGTCGTGCCGACGTACCTTGGCCTCAAAGTCGACTTGCGTTCCGCGGGCGACCAATCGGAAACGTTCAGTAGCCGTGCGCCAGTCGGCCAGATCAGCAAACAGCGCCCGCAAATGTGAGGTGTCGGCAAATTCCACAAACGGACGCCCGAAAACCTCCGTGAATCCTTCGCTGGCCCAGGTCAGTCGCGGCAGCCTGTCGTCGCAGAGCGCAACTTCGGCAACGAATCCTGGTGTCAGGCTTGCGACGCTGCGGTAACGCGCTTCGCTCTTGCGCAAGTCCTCTTCAAATGCCTTGCGTTTGTTGATGTTGATGCAAATTCCGGAAACTCTGCTGGGCTGGCCCGAGCCGCTACGCGCGATGGCGCGGCTGCGCTCCAATATCCACGTCCACGTGCCCGCGCGCGTTCGCACGCGGTATTCACTTTCAAAGGAGTCGGTTGCGCCTTGCGTCATGCGCGTAAAGGCGGCGGCCGCGTCCGGCAAGTCGTCCGGATGAATATGCGAGTCCCAGGAGTTGACGTGGTCGGTCTCGCAGGGATCCAGGTCCTCGCGCTCGCACCAGTCACTCAACCAGCGAGTGCGTTGCGCCGCAACGTCCATTTCCCACAAACCGAAGCTACCGCCCCAGATGGCCATGGAAAGGCGCGCCTCACTGGCTAACAACGCCTGCTCGACGCGTTTGCGTTCTTCGATATTGACAAGCACGCCGATGACACGCAGCGGCTTGCCGTCCGCGCCGCGCTCCACGACCCGCGCGCGGTCCATGATCCAGATCAGGCGGCCATCACCACAATGCAACCTGTATTCCAGGTCCGCATACTCGGATTCGCCGCGCAAATGCGCCACAAACTTGCGCTGTGCTTCAGGCCAATCGGCATGATGGATATAGGAATCCCAGCGCGCATCGTGGCCGGGCCTTCCTTCCAGGGGCAGGCGATGGCGCGTGCACCAATCATCCATGCCGGACGCAATGTCACCCACGAGGTCCCAATCGTAATAACTCATCTGCGATGATTCCATCGCGAATTTCAACTGGTCACGCGCGGCTGTCAGCTGGTCCTCGGTTGCGCGCTGCTCGGTGATGTCGATGCTGACGCCTGCCAGACGGCGCGCGCCGGTGACCGGGTTGAAACCAGCGCTTTGTCCGCGCTCGATTATCCAGCGCCAGCGGCCATCGCTGTCCTGGGTACGGAACTGCACCTGCACATCGTTCGCCAGGCCACGCTCTGCCAGGTCGTAGCTTTTCCTGACGGTTTCGCGATCATCAGGATGTATATGGGTGAAATAGTTTTCCTCGCTGAAAATTCCGTCGACCGTTCCGAACAGCCGGGGCATGCCAATGCCAATCCAGCGGGCGGTGCGGTAGCCCACATCGAAGTCCCACAAGGCGATGTCACCGCAGACCACAGCCGTATCACGCTCCAGCTCCGCATTCTTGCGCGCGGTAACGTCACGGGCATTGCACAAAATGCCGGCGACATCCGGGTCATCGAGAAGATTGACGCAGACTGCTTCGATCCAGCGATATTTACCGTCGTAGGCGCGGATCAGGCATTCGACGGTCAGCTCGCCACCCCGATTGCGCATCAGATCGCGAACCAGCCCCAGTACCCGGTGGCGATCAGTCTTGTGCAGGCGTCGCAGCAGTCGCAATGTCGTGAGCTGTTTGGCGCGGTAGCCGAGAATCCGGCTGATTGATGCACTTTCAAAATTGACTCGGCCATCCTTGCCGACCACCACGATCATGTCATCGCTGTTTTCGGTCAGCGCTGCAAATCGCCGCTCGCGATTCCGTAGCTCGCTTTCGAGCTCGACCTGGCGCGTGGCATCGCGGACATAGACAATGACCGCCTCAATGCTGGGCACGGTCAGCGCGTTGATCATCACCGCCGAAACCCATTGCCAGGCACCCTCGGCATTGCGGCAGCGGCACAATGCCTGCTCGAAGCGTGCTGGACTGTGGGCCACCGCGCCGGTTGCCAATCGCTGGCGAACCATGGGCAGGTCGTCGACATGGATCCGTTCGAGGATATTGCTCTGGCGGTTGCTGCCGGTGCAAAGACCTAACAACTCAGCGGCGGCGTCCGAATGCGCCAACAGACTGCCGGCGGCGTCCAGGATCAGGATGCAGTCGGGACTGCCATTGACCAGTTCAGCAAGCCGTTGCCGCCGGTCCCGATCTTCGTGCCGGGTGCGGAGTACGTCGCTGACATCATTTTCGATCAGCAGGAATCTGCCGTCGGCGAGCCCGGTCAGTTGGGATGTGAAGTGCCCAACTCGGCCATCGCGGCGCAACCAGGTGTGGCGTGCCGGCACGGTTGCGGTCCTGAAGTCGAGCTTGCCGGCATAGCAGGGTTTGACATCTTCCCAGTTCGCGCCAATGGCGTCGCGCGGGCTGCAGTCCAGCAGGCGCGCCGAGGCGAGGTTGAGCCATTGAACGACGCCGTCAGCGGACAGCACGGTGTGTGCAACAGGATGAAGCTCAAGTGCCTGCAGCGCCCAGTCGGCGGGCTCAGCCGCGGTCGTGGCAGGGAGCACCGCCTCGCGCCAGTTCGCATTCATTGCGCGCGATTATTGCGCGTCACGTGCCGCGGCGTCGAGCCATTCCTGCTGAGCCTTGCGATAGTGTTTGGGCGCGCGTTCGGCACGCTCGAGCAAGTCACGCAGCAGTTGCGACGCCTCGGCACCGCGGGCGGCAGTTCGCAGCAGGCGTGCATAGCGCACCGTTGGCTCCGCGCCCGGGTAGGAGGGCGCCAGTGCGGCGTATTCGCCCAGCGCGCCGTTCAGATCCTGCAGTTCCTCCAGTGTGCGCGCGTACAGCAGGTGGCCTTGTGGCGACTTGAAATCCGGATTTTGTGCGATGAGGTTTTCAAGCGTGCCGCGGGTGGACCCGTAGTCGTGCATATCAAACTGCGCGCGCGCCAGGCGCAGCATCAGGTTGGGATCATGCTCGTACAGGCCTGTTAGCAGCTGCTGGTAGATGGCGGCGGCTTCTCGGGCGCGGTTCTGACGCAGTAGTTCGTCCGCGTAACGCTGACGGCTGGCGACGTCGGTGGCGCCGCGCGCGGCCAGCTCGGCCGCGCGCAGTTCGCGTTCCGGATCCAGCTTGCTGCGCAAGTCGCGGGCCGCGCGCCTGGCGGTGCGGCTGCCAAGGAGTTCCGGCAGGATTTCGGCGATGATATAGGCGATGACGCCGGCCAGCGGCAGCAGCACGATTACCCAGATCCATAGCGTATTGCGCCCACTGCGGATGCAGTGCACCGCAAAGACAATCTGCAGCGCCAGTGTAATCAGAAAATACGGCATCTCGGTTCCTCGCGACCGCTGTCAGGGCTTGTTCCAGGAATATTCCAGCATGAAATGGCGCCCGGCCGCCGGGAAATAGCGATACTCGCCCTGGGCAAAATCCGCACGATCGGCATAGCTGCGATCCAGCAGATTCTCGATCCCAAGGCTGATGGCCTGACCGTTAGGTCGGCGCCAGTCGAGGAGCAAATTGGCCGCCATATGGCCTGGGTAGAAGCGCGTTGCGCTCGCATCGACGTTGTATTCGCCAACCTGTTGCAGCTGCAGCGCTGCCGACAGGCCGCGCGCTCCGCGCCAGTGGATCGCCAAGCGCGCCAGCTTGCGCGGCGCGGTGTCGATGTCGGTCCCGCTGACCACCGTTTCGCCACCTTCGATTGCGCGATTGAAGGCGTAACGATGGCGGGCCCAACTGCCGGCGAGCTGCGCGTCCCAATGCGGGCCCAGGGCACCCTGCAGCTCATACTCGACACCGTGATGGCGGCTGCGGCCGTCATCGATATTGAAGCCGTTAGCATCGCGCAGCAGTACGTTGCGCTTTTCCTGGTAGTAGATGGCCAGCGAGCCGCGCCAGCGCTCCTGCCGCAGCCGCCAGCCCAGTTCTGCGCCATGCAGGTTTTCCGAATCGAGCGCGGCCGCGTTCTGGCCGCGCTGCAGCCGGTAGAGTTCCGTGGTTTCGGGTGGGCGAAAGCCACGCGCCAGGCTGGCATAGAACTGGGCGTTAGCTTGCAGCGCCAGGCGCCATTCCAGTCGCGCCGACAGATCCGTGAACCGGTCGCTGCGATCGGCCGGCCGGTTATAAAGGCAGCCGCCAAAAGCGCAGACCGTGCCGTTCTCGGCCAGGTTGCCAGCGCTCAGCCGGTTGTCGTACTGGTAGGAATTGTTCTCGAGCCGCAGTTGCGCGGCCAGGGTCTGGCGTTCGCTCAGTCGGTGCTCAAGGGCGCCGTTGACGCCCAGCGTGGCGCCCGTGACGCGAAAGTCATAGTGCCTGCCGGCGGGACGGATAGCGCGTGCTGCCGCAGATCCCTCCAGCGTCGGCCCCGCCTGCGATTCGATCAGGCGCATCGCCATGCGTCCCGCATCGAATCCGAGTTGCCAGTCGCCGTCAGCACCCAGCGGACGCCGCCACTGTGCGCCCGCCGCAAGGCTCGTGTGGGCGTTCTCCTCCAGCGGCTTGCCTAACAAGAAGTGCTGCAGGAACTGCATGCCCGAGGCGCGCAGCAGCGCGTAGCCCGAAGTCGCGCAGCGATCGCAGGGCGCGGCGCTGTATTGCAGGGAGCTGCGTGCGCTCCAGGCATCACGAAACGCTTCGGGGTTGGCATTGCTGCGGGCGATACTCCGATCGCGGTAACTGTCAAAACCGCGGATAAAGCCCGCAGTTTCCTGGTTGAGCACGGAGCCGGCCGCGCGCCAGGTCCAGACGCCGGCCGCGCCCTGGTGCCTCGCCAGCAGATTGAGTTTGCCGTCGTCGGTACCGGAGTCGGCGCGAAACCCGCCATCGTGTCGCCAGAACCCATAGGCCCCGGCCTGATGACTGTCTGTTAGCGGCGCGTGCCATTCCAGACCGAGCTGCTGAAAGTCCTGGTTGCCCCAGCGCGCGCTGATGCCCGGGGCTCCCAGCTGCCCGGGCTCCCGGCTGATCACGTTGACGATGCCGTGTACCGCGTTAGCGCCATAGGTCGCGCTGCCGGGCCCGCGCAGCACTTCCAGTGCGCCGGCCTGCTCCGTGTTGATTTCGAACAAGTCGTTGACGTTGCAAAACCCGGCCGGTCGCAGCGGCAGCCCATCCTCGAGGATCAGGAAAGCGCCACAGGCGCCGGCGCCTGTTAGCACCGGCGAGCGGATTGCAAGCAGGCCTTCCTGGCCGCTGCCACGTTGCAGTTGCACGCCCGGCACCAGGTTCAGTAAATCTGCGTAATGAGTTGCGCCGCGCCCCGCAATCTCGTCGGCCGACAGGCGCGTCGCGCTGCCCGCGTAGTCGGCAAGCGGTTTGGCAAAGCGGCTTGCGGTGACCACCACGGAATCGAGCTCCCGCGGCTCAACGCCAGCCAGCGCGACGTTCGCAAATGCGACGCCCAACATTGCGGTCCCGATGCCAATTCCGGCCATAGCCTCATTATCCGGTATCCTTTACGAGACATGATGGCTTCATCGAATTCTCGTCGCCGCAGGCTACAACACTGGGCCGTGGCCCTGTGTTTCTTGATCGCACCGGCGTCTGTTGCCCTTGGTCAAAGCCAGCTCCCGAGTGGCGCCAGGCCACGCATCGGCCTCGTTCTGTCCGGCGGCGGCGCGCGTGGAGCGGCCCATGTGGGTGTGCTGAAAGTGCTTGAACAGGCGCATGTACCCATCGATGCGATTGCAGGCACGAGCATGGGCGCTGTGGTCGGTGGCCTGTATGCCTCAGGCATGAGTGCCGCCGAGATTGAAGCCATGATGACCACGGTCGACTGGCAGGACGCATTTCGGGACCGTCCGCCACGTCAGGCGCTGGTGTTTCGCCGCAAGCGCGAAGACCAGAATTTTCTGGTGCGATTCCCGTTAGGTATCAGCAGCGGTGAGTTCAAGCTTCCGAAAGGCCTGATCCGGGGGCAAAAGTTGTCGCAGACGCTGCGCAGGCTGACCTTGCCGGTGGCGGCAATTGCCGAGTTTGATCGCCTGCCGACGCCGTTTCGCGCCGTCGCTACCGATCTTGAGACGGGCACGATGCACGTTCTCGAGCGCGGCGACCTGGCGGATGCCATGCGTTCGAGTGTTGCTGCGCCGGGTCTTTTCAATCCAGTCACGCTCGAAGGGCGCTTGTTAGTCGACGGTGGACTGTCGGCCAATCTGCCGGTCGATGTCGCGCGCAGCATGGGAGTCGATATCCTGATCGTGGTCGACGTCGGGTTTCCACTGCTGGAACGCGCCGAGCTCAATTCGGTGGCGCGCATCAGCAACCAGATGCTGGCAATTCTCATCCAGCGCGAAAGCGCACGGCAGCGCGCCAGCCTCGGTCCGCATGATTTGCTGATTACGCCTGCGCTTGGCTCAGCAAGTTCATTCGACTTTTCGAATTTGCGGCACGCGATCGATATCGGTGTCGCCAGCGCGCAGGCGGCGTCTTCCCGGCTAACAGCGCTGGCCCTTGATCCAGGCTCTTATCAAGCCTGGCAACAGGCGCGCGGCGACGCGCGCGCCAGTCGTCCCAGGATCGATTTTGTGCAGGTCGATGCCGATTCGGAACGCTACCGCCGCGCATTGCAGGGCGTATTCAGCGATCTGGCCAGCAAGCCGCTGCTGCCGGCCGAACTGGACGCGCGCATCACCACGTATTACGGCCGCGGCGACCTGGAAAGCCTCGACTACAACTGGGTCGATGAAATCGACGCCGCGGGCGCGGCACGCCAGGGAATTCAGTTGCGAGCGCGCCGCAATGCCTATGGTCCTAACTATGTGCGTTTCGGACTCAATCTGCAGGATGATTTCGAAGGCAACTCGAGCTTCAATGCCGCCGCGCGCTTTGTCATGACCGAGCTGACCGCGCGCGGCGCCGAGTTCGCCACGGATCTGCAGGTCGGCGAGAGCCCGGTGATCGCCGCGGAACTTTACTGGCCGCTCGATGACCGGCAACGCTGGTTCCTGGCGCCGCAGGCGCGGTTCACCATACGCAATGTGCCGGTGCTGGCCAACCAGCGACTGCTGGGCGAGTACCGCGTGCGCAGTTTCGACGCGGGTGTGGACGTCGGGCGCGAACTGGGCAACTGGGGTGAATTCAGGGTCGGCGCGCATCTGGACGCCGGCCGGTCGCGGGTGCGTATCGGCGATCCGACCCTGCCGGCAAGCCGCTTCGACGTCGAGCGGCTGTTCGCGCGCTTCAGCTATGACGCGCTCGATGATGTCAATTTTCCACGCCGCGGCCAGTCTTTCACTGCGCAATGGAGCAGCGAACACTCGCGCCGCGCAGATGGCAGCCGGGACAATCAACTGGTCGTCGATGGACTGATAGCGCGCTCTGCCGGGCGCAACACCTCGGTCCTGTGGCTGTCGGCGGGCAGCAACATCAATTCCGCGAGCAACGATCCTCGCAACCTTTTTTCGTTAGGTGGATTTCTGAACCTGTCGGGCCTGCGGCCGGACTCCATTGCCGGCCGCCACTACGCGATTGCGCGCGCGCTCTACTACCGCAAGATCGGCAAGGGCGGCGAGGGGTTTCTGAACGTACCGACCTATGTCGGCGTTTCGTTCGAGGCCGGCAATGTCTGGGATCGGCGCAGCGATATATCGTTCGGCAGCGCGCGGCGCAATGGCAGTGTATTTCTCGGTCTGGATACGTTGTTAGGCCCGGTGTATATCGGTGCCGGCATCAACGACGACGGCACCGATGCCTTCTACCTGTTTCTCGGGCGCACTTTCTAGCGGTTGCCGCGCGCCGCCAGGTCTTCGACTTTCTCAAAGCGCAGCGCCGGCGCATCGCCGCGGCGGGAATAATCATGTTCGCGACTCATGTCGGCAAGTACTGCGTCCCTTTCCGACGCGCTCGCATACCAATGCGTGCGGTTCCAGTCCTGGCCTAACAGTTTGCGGAACGGATCGCCACTGCGCAGCGACACGCGGACGCCAAAGGGCTTTATTTCGGGAGGGAGTGAACGCAGATTGTGAGCGTTGGACAGGCTTTTCATGATGCGAAAGCCTACCGCAGCTGACGATCGCCTGCACCCTCGCGATCGGCCCAGTGGAAAATACGCCGGGTGACGAATCGATAAAGCGGTTTGACGGCAGCCATCCACAGCCTCGACACCCAGGATCGGCGCAGCAGGATGCTGCGCTCGCGCGCGGTGAGCCGCTGCGGCAGAAAGCTGCGCTTGTGTTTCAGCATGTGGCGCAGGTCATCATGGGCCAGGGCGCGAAACCAGCGGCTGCGGCGCCGGCTGACCGAGGCCAGCTGAAAGTCCACCAGCGCTGGTGAGCCATCGGTTCGCACCAGCCAGTTGGGTTCCTTGGAGAGATCGTTGTGTGCAACACCCTGCCGATGCAGGCGACGCAGCAGCCGCGAGGACGCCCTGAAATAGTCAATATTCTGCGGTCGGGCCACTTGCATTGGCGTGCCGTCGAGATATTCGCGACGCACGGTATCGCGCGTCGCGGCCAGCACACGTGGGATACCTGGCGTGCCGGTCAACGCTCGCAGGGCGCGCACTTCACGGCGTGCCAGGTGGCGCGCCAGCCAGCGAATCCAGGCCCTGGCCGGTCGCAGGTCGCGCAGCACATGGCTGCCCCACTCAGGGCTTTCGACCAGACTGACCTGCCCGAACAAGTCCTGCTTCAAAATGTGGGTCATGGCGTCAGGATCTGCTGCGCGCCCGCTGCGCCATTTCGCGCGACACCCGCCGGCCGCGCGATCGCAGGCCAATCTGCGTAAGTTCCACGCCACGGGTCATGTCGCCGCGTTCCAGCAACTCCGCGCCCTCGAGCAGCTCCCTGTTAGGCGCGCCGAGAACGGACATCGACCCGACGAAGCCGTCGCTGGCGACGGCCGCTTGCCTGTCGGCTAACAGAGCCAGTGTGAGGAGCGCAAGCCGGGTGGCGAGAGGGCGCATAGGGCGATTCTGCCACTTTTAGGGCAAACGTAGGAGCGTCGGCAGCGTGCCGAACTGGCGCAACGCGGCAAACAGGACCACGAGGCCAAACAGCAGCAGCATCGAACCGGCATCCAGGAAGGCCTTGCGGAAAAGCTCCGGTCGCAGATTGATCTCTGCGACCGGCGTCACGGACGCAGGCCGTCGCGGCCAGAGCGCCGGGGTCTCGGCAGCGTAGGCGGTAAACGCCGCGCCATGCAGCTGTGTGAGCAGGCGCTCCTCGCGCGGGATTTCACGGCCGAACAAAAATCCAAGCACGGCAACGGCGAGGACCGGCCACAGCCATGTTTGCGTCGCGAGCCCCAGACCGAAGCTGGCCAGCAGCGACCACGCGTACAAAGGATGGCGGCACCAGGCATAAGGACCGCTGGTGACCAGCGCCACGTCTTTGCGGCCGGCGATAAAGACTGAACACCAGATTCGGCCCAGGCAGGCCGCCGCGACACATAGGAAACCGGCGAAAGTCGTCAGCGTGGCCCAGACGGCGGGCCGCGGCGGCGCACCGGCCACGAGGCCGCTGAGCGTCAACAGCGCAAAGAAAAACTGCGTGATCCGCAGGCGTGGCGTGCTGGCTGAAACTGTCATGACAACTACCCTATACTAACAAGCGCAGAGGAGGGACCCATGGGACTTTTTTCAAAGACTGGGCGGATGCCCGGCGCCGTCGATGCATTGCCCGGGAGAGCGAAACCGCTGACCGTGTCGGAGGCGCATTTCGTCAACGGTCACCGGATCAAGCCGCCATTTCCGGCCGGCATGCAGCAGGCCGTGTTCGGCATGGGCTGTTTTTGGGGCGCCGAGCGTCTCTTCTGGCAACTGCCGGGCGTGTATTCCAGCGCCGTCGGCTACGCCGGCGGACTGACGCCCAACCCGACCTACGAAGAAGTCTGCAGCGGCATGACCGGTCACAGCGAAGTGGTGCTCGTTGTATTCGATCCCGCGCGTGTTAGCTACGCCGCATTGCTGAAAGTATTCTGGGAAAACCACGATCCTACGCAGGGCATGCGTCAGGGCAATGATCGCGGCACGCAATATCGCTCGGCCGTCTACACGTTTGATGACGACCAGGCCGTCGCTGCCCGTTCGAGCTGCAAGACTTATCAGAACAGTCTGTTAGCCGCGCACCACGGAACCATCACGACCGAGATTGCGCCGGCCGCGCAGTTCTACTACGCCGAGGATTATCACCAGCAGTACCTGGCGAAGAATCCGGATGGGTATTGCGGTATCGGCGGGTGCGACGTTGTCTTCAAGCCCGCAGAGCTGTCGACGACGTAGTAGTAGTTGCCTGGCGCCCTGATGTTAAGGCGCCAGGTAGGCGTTCAAGTGCTGCCCGGAAAACTGTCCGGATTGCCAGCCTAACGCGGCGGTTCGGTACCGGGTTTGTTGTCTTCCAGCGGAAAAGTCTTCGGCGCCGGCGGCGCCGGCGGCGCCGCGGCGGCTGGGGTGGCGGGCGCAGCGGGTTCGGCGCTCGCGGGTGCCGGTGCGCCCGGATTGCGCGTGCTGGCCGCCACAGTGCTCATGAGCCGGCGGACTGATTCGCTGTCGCGGGTGACAGCGCCGCTGACGAGATCGTTGACCTCGGCCTTGCGGCCGTAGAATCGGGTGTTAGCACGCCGCTCGATGGTCAGTGCGCTGCCATCCAGCGCCACGCCTGCAAACAGGCCCCGTGAGCGGGAATAAGAATAAATTTCAGCGCTGAAATTCTGATCAGTCGCGACTGAGGCGCTGCGGCCGACCGGGCCCGCGGCGATCGAGGCATCGGCGCCGAGCGTCATCTTGCCATCGGAGATGCCATCGATGCCCTGGCGAGTCGTGAAAACCAGCACCACATCGGTTTTCTGGGCGCCAATCTGCCAGCCGATACTGCCGCCGGTAATGGCGACGAAAATAGGATTGGAAAAGCGGCCGTTCTTGTCGCGCACCAGCAGCACACCCGTGCCGCGGCGGCCACCGATACCAAAGCCGACTTTGACAACGTCTGGAATGATTGCGATGCCGTAGGCGCGTTCCAGCAGCAGGTCGGGAACGTATTGATCGCGCTGCCCGCGCAGTTCTTCCATGACCTGCGTTGCCAGGATGACTTTCGATTCCTCGCGCGCCTGCGCGTGCGCGGTCGCGTGCAGCAGGCCCGCTGCAAAAACGAGGGTCAGGCAAAAATCGCGAAGATGTCTCATGCGCAAACTCCGTCATTCGCAGGCGACGCGCCTGCACAGGCGCGAAGCTTAAACCAAGCAGCCGTCGATTGGACCAGCATTGCGTTCAATTGGTTCAGGCAGAATACTGTCGCGATGCACCGACATTCGTTGATCCCCGCGGCGCTCTTGTTGTCCTCGTTGGGCCTGCTGAGCATTCCGCAGGCGCGGGCCGAGTGGATTTTTCGCGAACAGGCGATCATGGGCACGCGCTGCGCGGTGGAATTCTGGAGCGACCAGCCCGCCACGGCGGACCGCCTGGCTAACGCGGCATTCGATGAAATGCGGCGCATCGATCGCCTGATGAGTACCTACAAGCCTGATTCAGAGCTGTCGCGACTCAATGCCCGGGCCGCGCAGCAGCCGCTGGTCGTGTCGGTCGAGCTCTTTGGTTTGATCCGCGATTCGTTAGCTTATTCGCGTCTCAGCGACGGCGCCTTCGACGTGACTTACGCAAGCGTGGGCTATCTCTATGATTTCCCGTCGCACCGGCGGCCCAACACTGCGGCGATCCGCCGCGCATTGCCTGGGATCGATTATCGTCACCTGCGACTGGACGACAGGCGCCACAGCGTCGTTTTCGAGCGTGCGGGTATGCGCGTGGATCTCGGCGGCATTGCCAAAGGCTATGCGGTGGACCGCGCGATGGCGGTGCTGAAGCGCGGCGGCATCACGCGCGCCATGGTCAATGCCGGCGGCGACACGCTCATCGCCGGCGACCGGTTCGGCAAGCCCTGGATTGTCGGGATCCGAAATCCTGACGATCGCGACAAAGTTGTGTTGCGCCTGCCGCTGACTGACATCGCGATCTCAACTTCGGGCGACTACGAGCGCTATTTCGACGAGGGTGGCACGCGCTACCACCATATCATCGATCCGAAGACCGGGGATTCGGCACGCTTGCTGCGCAGCGCCACGGTACTTGCGCCTGACACATTGCGATCCGACGCCTTGTCAACCGCGGTATTTGTCATGGGTGCCGAGCGCGGCCTGGCGATGATCAATCGTCTGGACGATGTGGACGCTGTGGTCGTGACACCGCAGGGCAAAGTGCTGTATTCCCGCGGTTTGGCTCCGCCGGAGATCAAGCCCTGATCAGTACCACGCGGATATGTAGAACTCGATGATGTTCGAGTTGAGCTTGTAGAGCGGTTCCTGCCCGCCGCGCGGCCCCTTGGTTACATCCCGGAAATTGTCGTAGTTGATCATCATGTGATCGACCCGCAGATTCAAAGTGCCGCGGTCCAGCCACGGTGCGCGCTGGATACGAAATTCCCAGCTCGCGCCGAGGCCCACGGTGATTGCATCATAGGTTGCGAGTTCCTTGTCGCGCGACCGGAAGTTCTGCGCGTTAGCCCGCGGAAACAGGTCGGCATAGAAACTGGCCTGCGTCTGCTGGTAATAGCGCGCTGAGGCATCCAATATCCAGGACCGGCCCAGCGGATGGGTATAGCCCAGTTGCAGCGTATTTGACTTGATGTTCCAGGAGTCGGTGAAGAAACGGTACTGGCCGTCCACGGACGCGCGCCACCAGGGCAGCGAGTACTTAAGGCGCGCTGCGACCGCATGGCTCGTATGGGTCGCCGGATAGACTTCCGACTCATAGCGAAACCCGGTCGGCGCCGTCGGGTCGGCGAATCGGTCGGATCGATACGGACTGTTGAGAAAACCCTCGTCGGTGATCAATTCATAGTTTAGCGAACCTAACAGTCGCCGCGTCAGCACCTGCGTGACGCCGACGCTGAAGGCGCGCGTAGCGGCTTCGCGGGCGAATGCCGGGTCGTTGATCTTGCCCTGGGCGGTGTTGATGTTGCGCAGCACGTCATTCTGGCCGCGGCGGAAACCGAAGGACACGGTGGTCAGGTCGCCGAACATGTCCTGACTCACGCCGAAATAAATGGTCTTGGCTTTGTAGTCGGACTCGGCGCTGTTGATGTAGCCCACGCTCCAGGTCGACTTGCCGCGCAGGTAATCGACGCCGAGGCTGTATTGCGTGCGCCGTTCGGAGTATGGACTCGCCGTGGACACGACGTCGATGGATGCGCTCGATACCATGTCGACGTAATAGTTGGCGGACACCGAAAACTGCTCGCCGATTTTCTTGCGCACCAGCACCGAGGGTCCGGAAATGGTGATGCCGCCGCCTTGGTAGCGGTGATACAGCGCATCGGCACGGTCTTCCGGCAGCACGCCCGCGAACGCGGCGGAAGCCGCCGCCAGCGAACCCACGATCAGCGGCGCCTTGTTAGCAAATTGTCGTGCCATCAATTGCATCCGCAACCGCCGCCGGCGCTGCCGGACGCGCCGCGAGCGCCTTCGCGCGATTCAAACACGTGGTCGAGGTAGCTGCCGGACACTGGATTGCGCTCAAACGCCATGATCGGATCGGCAAGTTTTTCACGCTCGTAAGGCTTGACCCAGGGTTCGATCGGCGCACAGGCGGTGAGCACAGGCAGGGCCAGCACTAGCAGGACAAGATATCGGGCTGGACGCATCGCGAACTCCTCAAGACAGGCTATTCCCGCAGCAGGCTGCGGATCTGGTCCAGATAGACGTTTTCGTCGCCGGGCTTGTAGCCCTGGTGAATCATGCGGGTGTTGCCATTGCGATCGACGATGACCGTGCTCGGCATGCCCTTGACCCGGAACAGCTTGCTGACGCTGCTGCTGCGGTCAAAGGCGACCGGAAAGCTGACCGGGGTCTGCTGCAGAAACTTTTCGGCTTGCGCCGAATCCGGCTCGACATTGACGCCGACCATGGTGAAGCCCAGCGGCTTGTATTTCTTCTGGATGGACTCCAGCAGCGGCATTTCCTGGCGGCACGGACCGCACCAGCTGGCCCAGAAATTAAGCATCACGACCTGTCCGCGCAGTTGCGACAGGCTCAGGTCCTTGCCGCCGCGCAGTGGCAGCTTGAATTCCGGCGCGGGACCTCTGGCGTCCGCGGCCGCTTCGGTCGCGCGGCCGGGCACGAGCAGGACGCACGCAGCTAACACGGCAAGGCTCAGTGAGCGGTACTGGTGGAAATTCATGATGCGCGTTCCTCAAAAAAAGGCGGTCACTCCAATGCGCGCTTCCAGGTTGTTAGTGAGCTTCGTCGTGCCAAAAATATCGGAGTTGTAGACCCGATCCTGCACGTCGATGTACACCGTCAACCAGTCGGTCGGCAGTACCCGGTAGCCAGCGCCAAAATTGAGGGCGAATTTGTCCTCGCCCGCATACCTGACACTGCCCAAGCCACCTGACACATAAAACGCGCTGTTCAAGGCGAGCTTGCGACCGACAAAAGCCTCGCCTGGGAGGAAGTTGTAGCCGACTGACAGCGAGTAATATGTGAACGGCCTCCCACTCCCCAAATTGAGTGGGTCGACGCCCGGATTCAACAGCTCAAAACTGGTCTTTCCGAGCCTGGTTTTGCCGTAATTGGCCTCGAAGAAGAAGTCTTCCGTCACGTGGTACACCGCCTTGACGCCATAGACCGGGTTGGAGGCAAAATCCTCCACCGACATCGAACCGTAGTAGGCGCCGAGCTCGAAATTCTCGGTATCGATGGCAGGGCGCTTGATTTCGCGGCGTTCCACCTCGGGATCGATGACCCGCGGCGCCGCAGCGTTGTCCTCCTGCTCCTCGGTCTGTTCCCTGGCGATCTGCTCCTGTTCGTCGGTCTTTTTCTTGCCGAAAATGCCCTTGATCCAGGCGCAACCGCTCAGACTGAAAGTCAGTAAAGTCGCTGCCACCAGCGCGCGGGTCAAAAGAAGAACGCGAGTCCGACTTTCCATTCTGTTAGCTCCTCGTTGTCATTGCGGCTCGTGAAAATCACGCGCTCCTTGCCTTCGGCGCGCACAAAAAAGCGGCGCGTCAGGTAGTAGCGCACGCCGAGCCCGATATAGGCGGTTTCGTCATTCCGATCGACCAGGTTGGGGCGCTGCAGGTCCTTCTGCACGCGGAAAATACCACCGCCGATGGTCACATAGGGCGACCAGCGCCATTCGGGCGCGAATACCTGGGCCAGCCCCATTTCCAGCATGTAACCCGAGCGTTGATCGCCGATGAACTGCGACCCTGTTAGCTCAAGTTTCATGTTGTCATTAAACGAGCGCGCGACGTAGCCTGACACGAGGCTGGCGCCATCGAAGTCTCCGGCGAAGACGCCCATCTCCCAGCTGTGGGTGCGAAATCCATTGCGATCACCGAGGTCAATCGAGAAATTGCTGCCATCGGCATACTGGGCCTTGAGCAGATCCATGACCGATGCCCAGCCCTCGACTCCGCGCTCGGTACGAACCTTGAAGTAGTCGGTGCGACGGAACAGCACGTCCACGGCTTCGCCGCGTGCCACCACCTGCGTTACCGGATAGCCGCGCCCGGGCCCGGTCTTGAGCTCCAGATACGGCTCGGCGACAAAAAGCTGGACGTAGTCGCGCTTGCCGGCTAACGCTGCAGGCGTTGCCAGTATCGCGCACAGCAATAGTGCGATGCAGCCGGTAAGGCGCTTAGTTGACAGGCGCCGCGAACGGATTGTTGTAGTACTGTGCCCCAATATCGAGCCACTCAGAAAGCAAGCGACGTTCTGCATCATTCAAATCACCGGCATGGCTGCCACCTGGATCCATACGGCTGAAAAACCGTGCGGAGCCACGCGCGTTGCCCGCCGCCATCGAAGCGGGAACCGTTACGGGTTGTGTAATCGGTAGACCCGTCACCGGGTCCGTGCCCACCACGACCTGAATGTCCTGCAAGGCGCCCATGTTAACTTCCTGAGCGTTGTCGGTGAACAAAAGTTCGCGATAACTCTTGAATTGGTCCGCGTCGTCGTCGGCAGGACCGTCACTGAGGTCTAATTGGGAAGCTGGGACGCGAATCGCGTTGGCCGCATCACGCGGGCTGTGACAGCTTGTGCAGGTGCGGTCCACGATGCCAACCAGGCGCGGTTTCGACCACAGCGGATGAATCATCCGTTCATAGTTGATGACGATGCGACAGGTCGCCGACCAACGGGTCGCGCAATCCAGTGTCGTCGGCGACTGCGTGGTCAGGTCGGCGTAGCGCCAGGCAAAACTGGCGTCTTTCGCCCGGCCCGAAACCACCGGGTCCGTCCAGGCATCGTCGAACACGACGTCCACGCTCGGCAGCATGGACTTGCATTTGTCCTGGCCTGCGAGTGCGCAGCTGATGCGCGCGCGCGTCTGTGCCATGGTCTCGCCGGACTGCGATGTTAGGGTGGGATCGGCGCCCGGGAACGAGCTGCCCGTGCCACCACTCCAGATCGAGGCAAAGAGACCCGCGCGGCCATGCGACTTCGGCGTCAGCGCATTAGGCACATGGCAACCGTTGCAACTCAGGACCTCACCGGGACGGACCTGAAGCCAGTTGCGGTGGACGGGCGTGATGCGCCGCGCGTTCTGATCGAGCACCGAGATGATCAGGGCGACGTTCGCGGGCACTTTGGCGCGCACCGACCCGTCTGGCTCGATCGGTACGTAACCAATGATCTCGCGCATGAAATTGCTGGCACCGAACCCGGACTGATCGATATCGCGCACCAGGCGATCCGGCAGGGATACCGCTTTTTCGATGCGCAGGAAGCGCGCTGGCCGCTGCGAGGCGGTACGCAGGGCCGGGTTGGCGAGCGTCGCGATGTTAGGTATCGCCGAATCGACGCCATCCAGGTCATAGGAGGAGCGGATATCCACCACGCCGACATTTTCGGTAACCCAGTCGGGGTTGAGGTCGATACCCGGCAGCTTGTCGAGGATCACGGCCGGCGGCGTGCGCGGCTGTGCGATCACCACGTCAGTGATCATGACGCCTGGCTCGGGCGTCTGCAGCGGCAGGAAGGCGCGCGCGACGGTGTCGTACATCCAGAGCGAATAGAGTGGTGGCGCCTCCGTCGCAGCCGGGTCGGCTAACACATCACTGGTGCAGGCGCGCAGTTGCGCGCCGATTTGCGCGCGGCATTGCGTCCAGCTGACCGCGATACGTCCGCTGCCGTCCCAGAGCGGGAACGCGGCTGCAAATCGTCCGCCCGGCGACAGGCCCGGGATCGTACGCACGTCGTTGCCGGTGGCAATTCGCTGCGCCGGGCCAGTCAGGCTGGGGCTCGCGGCGAGCGGCTGGGTATTCTCAACGTAGTTGCGCGTGTCGATCAGCACGATGTCGCCGCCCATATCGGTGCCACCGAATGGGCGCGTCAACGCCAGGATATCGCCGTTAGGCAACTCGCGCGGCTTGGTGAACTGGATCGCCGTGTTGTTGGTGCCGGTCAGGTGACTCTGTGCGCCATACAAAAGTTGCAGGTCGGTGCCGTCCGGATTCGCGGAATAAAGGTGAATGCCATTCTTGCCCGGGAACGCATCCCAGCGGCTCCACAGGACGCGGCCGTTTTGCAGCACCGTGGGATCCATGTCATGGCTCTGGTTGAAACTGATCTGGCGCTGGTTGCCGCCATCGCTGCGCATGGCGTGCAATACAAAGGCCGGTTCACGCCGGTCCTCGGTCTGCGCTTCGAACTGCGCCTTGCCTTCGTCGATCAGCACCGCCTTGGAGGCACGCTGGCGCGTCGATGTGAAAACAATGTCGCCGCTGGGCAGGTAGTTCGGCGCGACGTCATGACCTTCGGCGGCCGACAGGTTGGAGCTGATCACGCGCCGCAGCTGCTTGGATGTAAAAGTGTATTCCCAGATCGCCCATTTCGGCTGGTTCTCTTCCCGGGCGTTAGGTACCAGAGGTCCGCGCAGTGCAAACGCCAGCCTGGTGCCATCGAATGACACATCCAGGTCGCGGATGTCGTATGCGCCATTGTTGGTAACGCTCGCGGTAATGTTGGTTTCCGGGACCGAAGAGTCGGCGCGCTCGCGGACATAGACTTCAGCGTCAACGAAAAACGTGCGCAGGTTGCGCACGTCTTCGTTAGTCATGACGGGAATCGTGCGCTTGACGTAGGCAATCGGGAAATCGACCGTCGCAGGATCCGGCTTTTGTCCGGAGCCAATCGCGACGTTGCCACCCGGCGAGCAGGCGCCAAGCACGCCTGCCAGGGCCGCGC
This sequence comes from Gammaproteobacteria bacterium, assembly GCA_031382085.1. Taxonomy (GTDB): domain Bacteria; phylum Pseudomonadota; class Gammaproteobacteria; order Steroidobacterales; family Steroidobacteraceae; genus UBA964. Next base: position 34,725 of record JANMYM010000086.1, on the reverse strand, counting down.
AGCTAACAACTCTCGCCGTCATGCAGGTTCGGGTGCTTGCCATTCAATGATCTCCAGCGTCGTCAGCGGTCTTTACGTAATCCAATTTTGTGCCATGTCGGCCCTGTGATCTGCCGACATGGTCACAGCGCCGGGTCGCCAAAAGCGGTTCTCTAGCACTACGGCAGTGGACTGCCGTCGGGGTCCTGCGCACTGTGATCAGCATCCCATTTTCACAGTACGGCCGGGACAATCAAACGTAATAGGACGCGCTGTCGGCGTCTTGCGACGTCTGGGTTCGCAGACGGCGACGGTACAAGATTGTTGACCGCAAGATGCGGGCAGTGTCGACTGAACAGGGCGGAATCAATCAGGTGGCAAAGATGTCTGTAAGTATTGGAAAACTCACCTGCACAGCGCTGGCGCTGGGCTTGTTAGCAATCGGAGTTGCGCAGGCCGGCTCACGCGAGCAGGCCAAACGCATGCACGATCGTATAGCAGGCGTGCCGCCGGCGGCCGCCGTGCTGGACCAGATGGCGGCGGAAATTGCCGCCGGCCGGCCCCTGGTCGCGGCCAACATCGCCATGCAGTCGAGCGCCTTCTACAACGTGACGCTCAAGAACTTCGTCGCTCCCTGGACCAACCGCGAACAGAGCGTGTTCGTGCCGCTGAACGATTACACCGCGACTGTCATCGGCATGGTGCGCGATGACGAGCCGTTCGACACGGTGCTGTCGGCTGACATTCTCTATAGCGCGCCCGGCGCGTCGGGTGTCGCGGCCTACTCGCCGTCTAACAACGATCACTTCGAGCAGCTCGAGCAGACCGGCGCGGACCTCAAGACCCTGCTGGTCAAGCAGACCCAGTCGGGCCTGAATGGCATTCCCGCGGCGGCGACGGCCGGCGTCATGACCTCACGTGCCGCTGCGCAGGCGTTCTTCATTGCCGGCACGAACCGCGCGATGTTCCGCTTCACGCTGATGAATCATCTGTGCCGCGATATGGAGCAGATGCTCGATACCTCGCGCCCGCCGGATCGCATCCGCCAGGACGTCAGCCGCTCGCCCGGTGGCGACAGCCGCATCTTCCTCAACAACTGCATCGGCTGTCACAGCGGCATGGATCCGCTGGCCCAGTCCTTTGCCTATTATCAGTACGACGAAACGCTCGCGCGTCTGGTTTATACCGCCGGGCAGGTGCAGCCGAAGTACTTCAACAACTCGGATAATTTCAAGCCGGGCTACGTGACGCCCGACGATCGTTGGGACAACTACTGGCGCAAAGGTCCTGACCAGGTGGTTGGCTGGGACATTCAATTGCCCGGTTCCGGCAACGGCGCTAAGACCATGGGCCAGGAGCTGGCGCGTTCTGATGCGTTCGCCGCGTGCCAGGTGGAGAAAGTCTTCAAGACGGTGTGCTTCCGTGCGCCCGCGGATGCCACGGATCGCGCCCGCATCCAGGTCATCAAGAGCGATTTCAAAGCAGGCGGCTACAAGATGAAACAGGTCTTTGCCGAGACCGCCGCCTACTGCATGGGCGATTGAGGAACCAACATGTCACGTGCAATGAACTTACTGCGTCCCCTGGTTTTGTTAGCCGTGCTGTCACTGGCAGCCTGCGGCGGTGGTGCTGAAACCAAGGAAAACCCGATCATCAACCAGGCCCCGGTGCCCGACTACACGGGACCCGCGGCTTCGACGCCGGACATACAGGCCTTCAAGATCAACGTGTGGGAAAATCTCAAGGCGAGCAATCGCTGTGGCGGTTGTCACAACGCGACCGGTCAGTCACCACGCTTCGCGCGCAATGACGATGTGAACCTGGCCTACCAGGATGCATTGGCACTGGTGAATCTGACGCAACCGGACATGTCGCGCTTTGTTACCAAGGTCGGCGGCGGTCACAACTGCTGGCTGTCTGCCAATTCGGCCTGCGCCGACACCATGACTGTCTGGATCCGCAACTGGGCGGGCGCGGTCGCCACCGGTGGCAAGACCATTCAGCTGGTCGCGCCGCCGGTCCGTGATGTCGGTTCCAGCAAGACGTTTCCGACGGATTCAACACTGTACGCCAGCACGATTCATCCGCTCGTGCGCCAGTTCTGCTCGCGCTGCCATGCGTCGAACGCCGGCACACCGGTGTCGCCGTATTTTGCGGACGCCAACGTCGACGCGGCTTATTCCGCTGCGCGCTCCAAGATCAATCTGGATAACACCTCGTTGTCGCGCCTTGAAGTGCGCCTGCGTGATGAGTTCCACAACTGCTGGGGCGACTGCGCCACCAGCGCCGCGACGATGCTGCAAAAGATCGATGCGTTCGCCAACGGCATTCCGCTGACACAGGTCGATCCGAGCCTTGTCACCTCCAAAGCACTGACCTTGTATGAAGGCACGGTCGCCGCGGGTGGCAACCGCTATGAAAGCAACGTCATCGCGTTGTGGGAATTCAAGACCGGCATGGGCACGACCGCGTTCGACACCAGCGGCCAGGAACCGGCGATCAATCTGAACTTCAGTGGTGATGTGTCCTGGGTTGGCGGCTGGGGCATGAAAGTCGGCGCCGGCGGCAAGGCGCAGGGCACCTCGAGTGCCAGCAAGAAACTCGCTGATCGCATCAAGGCCACCGGTGAATACAGCATCGAAGCCTGGGTCGCGCCGGCCAATGTCGTGCAGGAAGATGCCTGGATTGTCAGTTATTCCGGCGGTCCCGCGGCGCGCAATGCGACCCTCGGGCAGCGCGCCTATCAGTACCAGGTCCAGACGCGTAGCAGCCGCACCGATGCTAACGGCGCGCCGATCACACTGACCAAAGACACGGACCGCGATGCACAGGCGTCTCTGCAGCACGTGGTGCTGACCTACGATCCGGTCAATGGTCAACGCCTCTACGTCAACGGCGTCGCGACCGGCGATGTCGATCGCGCGGGCGGCGGCAATCTGTCGGACTGGGATGACAGTTTCGCGCTGGTGTTAGGCAACGAGACCAGCGGCACGCGCCCCTGGACCGGCGTGCTCAAGCTGGTGGCCGTTCATAGCCGCGCGCTGAGCGGTGCGCAGGTCCGCCAGAACTTCGATGCGGGCGTCGGTGAGCGCTACTTCATGCTGTTCAATGTGACACAGCTGACCAATGTGCCGCAGAGCTACATCATGTTCGAGGCGAGCCAGTACGACAGTTACAGTTATATGTTCGCCAAGCCCACGTTCGTCAGCCTCGATCCGGCCGCGCGGCCGGGCAGCATGCCATTAAAGGGCCTGCGTATCGGCCTCAACGGCGCCGAGGCACGCGTCGGTCAGGCCTATGTGCCGATGGACGTAATGGTGAACGATTCCAATTACGCGCCCAGCACCGGGCAGCCGCTCGGCGGGATTGGTACAGTGGTCGCGCTGGAGAAGGGTCCGGCCAACGACCAGTTCTTCCTGACCTTCGAACGCATCGCGGCTAACAGCCATACGGTGACAGAGCCACCACTGGCGCCGCCTGCAGCGCCGGTCGACCTGCCGCCGCAGAGCCAGGTTGGTCTCAGGCAGTTCGAGGAAATCAGCGCCTCGATGTCGGCGATGACCACGGTGCCGACGACACAGGCAGAAGTGAAGGCGACCTACGATCTTGTGAAGCAGGCGCTGCCCCAGAACGAGAGCATCGAAGGCTTCCTCAGTGCGCAGCAGGTCGGAATCGCGCAATTGTCGATCGAGTACTGCAACGCACTGGTGGAAAACGGCACGCTGCGCAGCGCGTACTTCCCGGGTGTCGATTTTGCCGGCTCGGCCAGCGCGGTGTTCGGCAGCGCCGGCGCTCGCGACCAGGTGTTCAACCCATTGCTCGACCGGATGTTAGGTGTATCGGTAGGCACACAGCCGGATCGTGCAGCGGTGCGCGGCGAGCTCGACAGCCTGGCCGCGAAACTGAGTTCCTGCGGTGGTTCATGCGCTGCGGATCGCAGCAAGACGATTGCCAAAGCCAGTTGCGGTGCGGTACTCGGTAGTGCCGTAACCCTCTTACAGTGATGCGAGGCGCCACATGTTGATTCGTAAAAGTCTTCCGCAAGCCACTCCACTTGATGCGCCGTTGCGTTATCAGGAGGGTCACCAGCGTCCACGCACGCGTCGCGATTTCATTGCGCAGGGATTCTCGCGCGGCGGTATCGCCTTGGCGGGCGCGTCGGTCTTCAGCCTGTTTGCCAATCCGCGCGCCGCACAGGCCGCATTGTCATCCGACGTCTCGGCGCTGAAGGCGGGTTGCGGTTTTGCGGTGCAGGGCGCCGGCAAGATTCCGTTCATCTGTATCGACCTGGCGGGCGGTGCCAATATAGCAGGCTCCAACGTACTGATCGGCGGGCAGGGCGGCCAGCTCGACTTCCTCTCGACGGCCGGTTACGCCAAGCTCGGGCTGCCCGGCGACATGGTGCCTAACGCGCCTAACGCGCAAAGCCCGACTAACAATTTCGTCAACAGTTCCTTGGGATTGGCGTTCCATTCGGACAGCGCATTCCTGCGTGGCATGCTCGCCGAGATAAGCCCGGCCACCGCGGCTAACCTCAACGGCGCGGTACTGCCGGCGCGTTCGGAAAACGATACCGCCAACAATCCGCACAATCCGATGTACGGCATCTACAAGGCCGGTGCGGACGGCGAGCTGCTGACCTTGATCGGCTCGCGCGCCAGCGTATCGGGCGGCAACTCGAATTCGCCCATGACCATGATCGACCCGAGCGTCGCACCAACCAAAGTCGATCGGACTTCGGATGTCACGGGCCTGGTCGACACCGGCAAGCTGGTCGGTCTGCTCAGCCAGGCGGATGCGGTCGCTGTCATGGAATCCATGCAGCGCATTACCGACATGAAGCTGGCGCGCAGCGAACCCAAAACGATCACGCGCGACGACCTGATTCGCGAGCTGGTGCGTTGCAACTACGTCAAGGCCGCGGACCTCGCGGATCGATTCGGCAACCCGAGCTCACTGAACCCGGAACTGGATCCCGACATTCTCGGAGCCAACGGTATTTTCACGCGCGCCGAATTCGATGCCGACGCGGAGTACCGCAAGACCGCGGCGGTGATGAAGCTGGTGGTCGAAGGTTACGCCGGTGCGGGTACGATCGCGCTGGGCGGCTATGACTATCACGATGGCACGCGCGCGACCGGCGAAATGCGCGATTTGCGTGCGGGTCATTGCATCGGCGCCTGCCTGGAGTACGCGGCGCGCAAAGCTACGCCGCTGATGTTGTACGTGTTCAGCGATGGCAGTTTGTCCGCCAACGGCATGGTGGATAACAGCGTCAATGGTCGCGGCAAGTTGGCATGGGCGAGCGACAACCAGTCCACGGCGTCCGCGTTTTTCATGGTCTACAACCCGGCGGGCCGCGCGGCACTCTTCAGCGGTGACAGCGTGCCGGCTGTCCGGCATCAGCAGCTCGGGTACTTCCGTTCCGACGCGTCGATTGAAACCGGCGCAACACCGGCCGCTAACAACGTCAACCTGCTGGTCGAGACGGTGGCGCTCAACTACATGGCCCTGCATGGCGAGCAAAACCTGTTCGCGACGCGCTTCCCGCAACATGGACTCGGCTCAGTGGCGCTGCGCGACAGCCTGACGGCCTTCAACCCGATCGTTAACGGCACCATCGCCTAGGCCATCGGCTAAGATCCGCCGTCATGGCGGCTCATTTTCGCTGTCCCCAGTGCGCAGCGGGAGTGCTTGCGGCAGCTCCCGATGCTACCGAATGGCGCTGCGGCGCCTGCGCCCAGGTATTTCCTGTGCTGCAAGGCGTACCCTGGCTGGTGCCGCAGCCGTTGCGACATTGGCAGGAATGGCGGCAGCGTTATTTGCTGCTGATCAAGCGAGACGAGCAGATCGAGCGCCAGCTGCGCGAACGACTGCAGGGCGCAGACCTGTCGCGCGTCGCCTGGTCGCGGCTCGCCAGACTCGCTGCCGGTCACGCTGCCCATCGCCGCAATCTGCATGCTTTGTTAGCTCCGTTGCAGCTGGCGAGCGCGACCGCGGTGCCGGTGCTGGAAGCGCTGCAGTCCGACACGCCGCCCGGCGAGGATCCGGCGCGCTGCTTCATCAACCTGCACCGGGACTGGGTCTGGGGCGACGTCGAGAACCGCTCCGCGGTCGCGATTGTGCGGGACTTCGCCGACAGCGAGCCGCTCGGGCGGCTGTTAGTGCCGGGCGCGGGGGCCGGGCGCCTGGCCTACGACATGCACCAGGACCTGGCGCCCGCATCGACCACCGCGCTCGACAGCAACCCCTTGCTGGTCTGGAGTCTCAAGCGCCTCGCCGCCGGGGACACGCTCAACCTGGTCGAGTTCCCGCGCGCGCCGCGCACCGCGGAGGATGTCGCTGTGCCGCGCGAGCTGCGGGCGCCGGCGGCAGCGCGCAGCGGCTTTGCCGTGTTGTTAGGGGAGGTGTTGCACGCGCCATTCGAGCCGGAAAGCTTTGACACCGTCGTCACGGCATGGCTGATCGACACGCTGCCAGAGACCCTGCCGCAGGTCGCGCAGCACATTGCCAGGCTGCTGGCTCCGGGCGGGCGCTGGATCAACTTTGGCGCGCTACCTTTCGCGCTGGCCGACCCGGCTGACAATCTGACTTGTACCGAAGTCGGGGCGGTGCTCGGTGCCCATGGTTTGTCGATCGAACGTGAACGCGACGACCCGCTGCCTTATCTTCGCTCTCCGGCCAGTCGCCACAGTCGCATCGAGCAGACCTACTCCTTTGTCGCGCGTCGCCACGCTGCGCTACCCGAACCGGCGCCCTTGGGCTGCGTGCCGGACTGGGCGCAAGACGTGCATCTGCCCGTGCCCCAGAGCGCCATTTTGAGCGAACAGGCGCTCAGGCAGCAGGTCTATGGATTTGTCGCGACTCGGGTCGACGGTCGACGCAGCATCGCCGATATCGCCGCCAGTCTCGTTGCAAAACGCCTGATGCCGCTCGACGAGGCCGTGGCCGCGGTACGGCGGTTCCTGCTGCAGATACACGAACAGGCGCTGCAGCGGCGCCGCTGGTAGCGCGGCTGCCTCGCCAGCCGCGTGCAAGCTGATTCCGTTCGTCGGTGACTGGCGACAGTCCGTATCGGTTTAGTGTGACCGGGGCCACATCGAGCGAAATGTGGGTACTGTTGCGTTGACACTTGTAAAGTCAGTATGCGAGCTTTGCTGCGCTTGCTTGTGAGGGACATTCAGGTTGATTCGCTGTGAATCGGCCCGCGTGCCCCCGGGTTCTAACGTTTGATATCCAGTCGTTCACCATCTCGTTGGTTGATGGCGACGTTGCTCGCATTCAGTGCTGCGACGGCGGCGTTGCCGGCTGAGCGCGCCTTGCGCGCAGGCCAGACCGCGCCCGATTTTGCCTTGCGGTCGGTCGGCGGCCCAAACGTGCGCTTGTCGGAGCAGCTGGGTGAGGTCGTGGTGGTCGCTTTCTGGTCCAGCCGCTGTGGGCCTTGTCGTGCGCATCTGAAGGAACTCGATGCCCTGAACGCGACTCTGAAAGGCCAGGGCCTGATCGTGTACGCCGTCAATGTCGACGACGACATGCGCGCGGCGCGCGAGTACGCCTCGGGTCTGGCGTTGAAGATTCCTTTGTTGCTCGATCCTGGCAAGGGAGTGGCGCGAGCCTATCGCGTCGATACCCTGCCGATGATGTTTAGCATTGACCGTCAGGGGATTGTCCGCGGCGTACGCCGCGACGATCGCTCCGGCGCGCCCAGTAGTGCCGGTGCGGAACTGCGCCGTTTGTTAGCTCAGTAGGGAGTTTGCGGAAATGTTGCGTGTTGCCCGAGTGTTGATTCCCGTCATGCTAGCGCTGGCGGCTGTTAGTTCCGGCGCACAGACGCCGCCCCCCACTGATGCGGCGGCAACGCCACCCGCAGCAGCTCCGGCTGACGCCGCGGCTGCTGCGGATACCCGGTCACTCGATGAACAGATTCAGACTCTCAAGAAAGACGCCGTCGATCTGAACCGCGAATTGTTCATGCTCGAGGAAGAGCTGCTGTTCCCGGCCAACACCCAGGTGGCGCTGTTCCTGTCGATGGATGTCGGCGAGTACTTCGCGATCGACACCGTGCAGATCAAGATCGATAACAAGGAAGTGACAAACTATCTTTACACGCCGCGCGAGGCCGAGGCCCTGCTGCGCGGTGGCGTGCAACGGTTGTACCTCGGCAATCTCAAGGTGGGTGACCACGAACTGGTTGCGATTTTCACCGGCAAGGGACCCAGCGAGCGCGACTACCGTCGCGGCGCGGCGCTGCGTTTCAAGAAGTCGGTCGGCGCCAAGTACCTCGAGCTGAAGATCTCGGATCGTCAGCGGCGTGCGCAGCCGGAATTTGAAATCAAGGACTGGGAATAGCTTGCGCCCAGCCGCGAGATCGCTGCAATCGCTGGCCGTGGTCGCGCTGGGCGCGATCGCGATGCTGGCTGCGCAGCCTGCGCAGGCGGCCAGGAAGAAAGATCCGGACAAGCTGCCGGTCACGCGCGTGCTTGATCTGCATTATGGCGACGTGCTGTTCTGGTTCTATCAGGGCGAGAGTTTTGAGGCGCTGACACGGCTGCTGGCCTATGACGCCTGGCATCGGATCCCGAATCACGAGGGTGAATCGCAGCTTTTGTTAGGTGGCTTGTACCTGGAGCTCGGGCTGCACAATGAAGCCGGGCAGCGATTCGAGACGCTGCTGACCCCCAAGGTGCCGGTGAACGTCCGCAACCGGGCGTGGTTTTACCTGGCCAAGGTCTGGCATGCACGCGGCTACGACGATCGCGCGGAACGCGCGCTGGGCAGCATCAGCGGCAGCCTGCAGCCTAGTCTCGAAGCCGAGCGCCAGCTTTTGTTAGCCAATGTACTGATGCGCCAGGGACGCTTCGCGGACGCCGAGAAAGTACTCACCAACTGGAAAGGTCCGGATATCTGGACCGCGTACGCGCGCTTCAATCTTGGCGTGGCGCTGGTGCGTCAGAATCAACTTGAGCGTGCCGATGCCATTCTGACCGGGGTCGGAATGCTGGACAGCGACCGTTCCGAGCTGCTGGCGCTGCGTGACAAGGCAAATCTGGCATTGGGATTCGCGTTCCTGCAGGCGCAACAACCCGGGAAGGCGCGCGCGGCGCTGCAGCGCGTGCGACTCAATGGGCCACAGAGCAACAAGGCGTTGTTAGGACTTGGCTGGGCGGATTCCGCGCTCGGGCGGCATCGCGAATCACTGACACCGTGGATGGAGCTGCGCAGCCGTAACCTGCTGGATTCTGCGGTGCAGGAATCCTACCTCGCGGTGCCCTATGCGCTTGCGAAGCTGAATGCAACCGCCCAGGCGGCCGAATACTACGAGCAGGCGGTGACATCGTTTGCGCAGGAGAGCCAGCGTCTCGATGAAGCCGTGGTCCGCATCCGCAGCGGCCAGATGCTCGACGGTATTCTCGCGCGCGAGGCGGATGGCGCCAGGTACGGCTGGTTCTGGCAGTTGCAGCAGGTTCCGGATGCGCCGGAATCGCGCTACCTCTACGCCGTCATGGCCGGCCACGATTTCCAGGAAGGCCTGAAGAACTATCGCGACATGTCCTACCTCGATGGCACCCTGACCCGCTGGGAGGGCAGCATTGAGGCATTCAACGACATGATTGGCACGCGCGACAAGGCGCTGGCGGAGCGCCTGCCGCAAGCTGACGCGCTGTTAGCGGCGCAGCCGTTGCCGCCTATGGTTGCGCGCCGCGATGCGTTCGACGCCCAACTGGAAGCCGCGCAGCGTACCGGTGATGTTGCTCTTTCAGGCACGACGACCGAGCGGGCCCAGTGGCAGCAGGTTCTCGATATCGAGCAGGCGATTGCGGCCCAGCCGGCCGACGATGCCAACGCCGAGCAGCGCGCCAAGCTGCGTCTGATCAAGGGCGTTCTCTATTGGCGCCTGAATCAGCAGTTCAAGGCACGCATGCTTGATGATCGCCGGCAGCTAAAGGCGCTCGAGACCGATTTGCAGGAAAGTGGCGAGCGCTTCGCGCGGCTCGCCGGCATTCGTGACCAGGCGGGTGCAAACCGGCAGGAATTTACCACCCGGCTCGCGGCGATGGCGGAGCGGCTGAGCACGCTGCATGCACGTCTGAAGGACACACGCACGCTGCAGGCCACTTATCTCGCCGACCTGGGTGTGCATGAACTGCAACAGCAGCAGGAACGGCTCGGCACCTACCAGGTGCAGGCACGCTATTCGCTGGCCGCTATCTACGACAAGGCCGCGACTCCGGATCTGCCCGTGAAGAAACCTCCGGCGGCAGAGCCCGCGACGGCAGAACCCGCACCCGAGGCGGCGCCGACCACTCCACCGCCGCCTGCGCCGCAGCCGCGTCCATGAAGCGCGCACGCCGCTGGCCGGTTTTGTTAGGTTCCGTCGCCGTGGGCGGCGCCCTGGTGGCGTGCGGCAGCGCACTGGCTCGCGACAAACCCAAACCGCAGACCCTGGGCGACCTGAAGCCGCCCAGCATCGAGATTCGCCGTGAGTCCCGCGTCGATGCGAGCGCCGCACGCGCAATGGAAAACTACCGCAAATTCCTCGAGCTGCAGAAAACCGATCCAAAGCTGCGCGTCGAAGCGCTACGCCGCCTGGGCGACCTGAATCTGGAAGCTGGCGAACTTGAGCGCATGGAAAAAGAGGTCTCATCGCTCGATATCCAGGGCGCCGAAGCCATCCGGCTGTACACGCTGCTGCTCAAGGCCTATCCCGACTACCCGCGCAACGATGAGGTGCTGTATCAGCTGGCGCGTGCCTACGAGACGACCGCGCAGAGCGATCTTGCGCTGGCAACGCTGGAGCGCATCGTTAGCCGTTATCCTAACGCCGTACTGATGCCCGAGGTCGATTTCCGGCGCGGCGAAATCCTGTTTTCCGCACGCCGCTGGCCGGATGCGCAGCGGTCCTATGAGCGGGTCATCGCGCGCGGCGCAAAAGGTCAGTTTTACAATCAGAGTCTCTACAAGCACGGCTGGGCGCTGTTCAAGCAGGGCTTGAACGAGGACTCGTTGCCGTCTTTCATGGGGGTGCTGGATTCGCTGTTGCTCGAATCTGCTAACAAACGCAGGCTGCGTCCCGAGAAAAGTCTCAGCAGGCCGGAAACGGAACTGGTCGAAGACACGCTGCGTGTCAGCAGCATCACGTTCTCCTATCTGGACGGCGCCGCGTCGCTGGAAACTTACCTGGCCAGGGGCGAGCGGCCGGCGTATGCGCACCTGCTTTATTCGCGCCTCGGCGACCTGTTCGTGGAGAAACAGCGCTGGCAGGATGCCGCGGCGTCGTACCGCGCTTATGTCGCCAAGGAACCTAACAGCGAATATGCGCCGGGCCTCGCGATGCGGGCGATCGAGGCGTATGGCAAGGGCGGTTTCGGGCAACTGGTGCTGGATGGCAAGCGCGATTTCGTCGAGCGCTACAATTTCAGCAGCGCATTCTGGCAGGGGCGTGAACGCGGCAAGTACCCGGCGATCGAAGCTGCGCTGCGGGTCAGTTTGAAGGACGTCGCGACCTGGTACCACTCGACCGCCCAGACCTCGAAAAAGGTTGGCGACTATGAACAGGCCGCGCGCTGGTATCGCGATTACCTGCGGTCCTTTCCCGATGCCGATGATTCCGCCGCAACCAATTATCTTTTAGCAGAGACGCTGTTCGAGAGCCAACAGTTTGCCGCGGCAGCCGAAGAATACCAACGCACCGCCTATGACTACCCGCGTAACGCCAAGTCCGCTGCCGCCGCCTATGCCTCCCTGGCCGCTTACGACAAGCACGAAGCCGGTCTGAGCGGCGATCCCCGGACTGAATGGCATCGCCTTTCGATCAATGCCGGCGTGCGTTTCGCGAAAAACTTTCCGGAACATCCGGACAGCGGCGGCGTGCTGACCCGGGCGGCGCAGGACATCTTCAATCAGGGCGACCTGCCACGCGCGATTGAAATTGCGCAGGCGGTGCTGGATCACCAGCCGGTCGTGGATGTGCCCAAGCAACGCATCGCGTGGACCGTGATTGCGCAATCGAAATTCGATCTTGGGCAATTCGCGCCAGCGGAACAGGCATTTGTCCGGGCGCGTGAGCTGGTGCCGTCGGGCGACCCGCTGCGCAAGGATCTGACCGAACGCCTGGCTGCGGCCGTGTACAAGCAGGGCGAGGCCAAGCGTAGCGCGGGCGACGGCGCCGGCGCAGTCGATGATTTCTTGCGCGTCGCGCAGCTCGCGCCCGATTCTCCGGTGCGAACCACCGCCGAATACGATGCGGCGGCGCAGCTGATTACGCTCAAGCAGTGGGATCGCGCTATCGGTGTGCTGGAGGGCTTCCGGCGCAATTGGCCCCTGAGTCAGCTGCAGTCCGACGTAACGCGCAAACTGGCCGTCGTCTTTGTCGAGGCCGGCCGGCCGGGCGACGCCGCTGTCGAATTTGAACGTATCGCTGCTAACAGCGCGGAGTCCGCGGATCTGCGGCGCGAGGCGCTCGCGTCCGCGGCCGACAACTACGAAAAAGCCGGCAATACAGCCCGTACCGTGAATGTGCTGGAGCGTTACGTCGCGCAATACCCGATCCCGTTTGCCGCTGCGATCGAATCGCGCCAGCGCCTGGCCGATATTGCGGCGCAAGCCGGCAACGCTGCCCGCCTGACGTTCTGGCAAAAGGAAATCATCAAGGCGGATGCCGCCGCCGGCGATACCCGCACCGACCGGTCGCGATTGTTAGCCGCGCGGGCGCAGTTGGCGCTCAGCGTCCCGACGCGCGACGCGTTTCGGGCCATCAAGCTGGTGGCCCCACTCAAGAAGAGTCTGGCAGCCAAGCGCAAGGCACTCGAGGCTGCGCGCAATGCCTACCGAACCGTCATGGAATATCGCGTCGCGGAAGTGACCACGGCCGCGACCTACGAGACCGCCGAACTCTATCGGCAGCTGGGCAAGGACATCATGAAGTCCGAGCGCCCGCGCAAGCTCAATAAGGACGAACGCGAACAGTACGACACGCTGCTCGAGGAGCAGGCGTTTCCCTTTGAAGAACAGGCGATCGGCATCCATGAGGTCAACGTCGCGCGGGTCCGTGAAGGACTGTGGGACGATTCGATCAGAGCCAGTTTCACCGCGTTGGCGGAACTCAAGCCCGGCCGCTACGCCAAGACCGAACAAATCGTGACCGCCCCGGTGTTAGCTGCGGCGACCGCGGCGCGGCAAGGTGGTGATCTCCCCCGTGCCGAGGAATTGCTAACAAAGAAGATCGACGGTAGCGCCAGCGACCTGCTGGTGTTCGCGGAGCTGGGATACGTACAGCGCCTGCAGGGCAAATTTGCCGATGCCCGCGTGGCTTACGAAAAAGCAGTCGCGCTGGACGCGACATATGCGCCCGCTCAGCGTAATCTAGGCGTGTTGCTTGACTTGTTTCTCGACGATCCGGCGGCGGCCCTGGCTGCCTTCGAGCGCTATCGCGCCCTGACAGGCGAGGAAAAGCCCGTATCCGGCTGGATCGCGGAACTAAAACAGCGGCTTGCAAAGCTGGCTAAGCCGGCACCCGCAGAGCCGCCCGGAGGTGGTGCATGAAACAACGCATTCGCGCCCTGTTGTGGCAGGCGTGCGCGGCTCATTTGTTAGCCGGCGCCGCTATTGCGCAGACCCAGCCCGCACCCGCACCCGCTGCCGCGCCTGCGACCCAGGCGCCGGCCGCCGCTGAAATTGAGCCGCGTGTGAATACCTCGGCCCCAGCGCAGCGCGCGCCGGCAAAAGGCGCCGCGCGCGGTGCTGGCACGCGTGCCAGCACCGATCGTATCGATCTCGACACCACCCAAATTACCGGTAACCGGGAATTGCCCAAGGTGCTGTATATCGTCCCCTGGAAGCGCCCCGAGCTCGGCGACTTGGCCGGCCGGCCGCTTAACAGCCTGCTGGACGAGGTGCTGACACCCGTTGACCGCGACGTTTTTCGTCGCGAGAACCGTTATTTCAACGCCCTGCAGACAGCAGGCGAAAAGCCCGCTCCGGCACCGGTTCCGGCAGCCACCCCGGCCACCGGTTCAGGGGCGGCCAGTCCGGGGGCGGAAAGTCCGGGGGCGGAAAGTCCGGGGGCGGAAAGTCCGGGGGCGGCGACCGTGCCCGCCGGCACATCCCAGCCGGCGCCAGAGCCGAAGCCTGAGAGCTGAGTCTTGGAATGCCTTTGAGGTCTCGTTCAAACTTGAGTGGTCGTTAATGAGGAGTAAACCGCCGTGGATTTTTTACAGAAAGCCATCAACTTTTTCCAGGATGGGGGTTTTTTCCTCTACCCATTGGCCCTTATCTTTGTGGTGGGCGTGGTCATTTCGATCGAACGCTTCATCTACCTGACCCGCGAAACCTCGCGTAATCGGGACTTGTGGGACGAAATCACGCCCGTGCTGCAGGCCGGCAATTTCCGCAAGGCCGCGGCCATGGCGGGCGAATCCTCGTCACATATTGCCACCATGCTGAAGTACGGCCTGTCGCGTATTTCTTCGGCGCGCAACCGCGACGCCATCCAACAGGCCATGGAAGAAAGCCTGCTCGAAGTGGTACCGCAGCTTGAAAAGCGCACCCACTACCTGGCGTCGCTGGCTAACATCGGACTGTTGATCGGTCTGCTCGGTACCGTGATGGGTCTGATCGGCGCCTTCCAGGCGGTCGCGCAGGCGAATCCCGCCGAGAAAGCCAGCTTGCTCGCGGCCGCCATCTCGGTCGCGATGAACAACACCGCTTCGGGTCTGTTCGTCGCGATCACTTTGCTGTTGTCGCACATGTACCTTGAGGGCAAAACAACCGCGCTGATCGACAGCCTGGAAATTGCTGTTGTCAAGTTCCTGAATTCGATCACCGAGCGGCGCGATGACGCAGTTGCGCCGGCGCCAGCGGCGCCGCCTGCGGCCCCTGCGCCTCGGCCTGCGGCACCACGGCCGGCTGGCGCCTGAGCGGTTGTCGCGGGCCTATAGCCAGCAGCTGCAAGTAGCCAGATGAGCAGTTCAATACTCGCGCGCCGAGCCTTGCGCAATCACGCACGCCTGCGTGGTAAGAACGATCTGAACATCGTGCCGATGATCGACATGATGGTGATCCTGGTGTTCTTCCTGATTTTCACCGCGGTCTTCTCCAAGACCAATATTTTGGAATTGAACCTGCCCGCACCTAACAGTTCGTCGCCGGAATTGCCGGAGGGGCTGCAGCTGGAAGTCATCGTGCGTCCGGACCGCATCGAAGTGGCGGACAAGCGCACCGGCATCCTGCGCACGCTGCCTAACACGGCCGAGGGCTACGATCTGAAGACCTTGTCGCTGTTCCTGCGCGCGGTCAAGACACGTTTTCCGACCAAGACCGAATCCAGCGTGCTGATGGAGCCCGAGGTGCCGTACGACACGCTGGTGCAGGTGATGGACACCACGCGCTTGTTCACGATCGATGACGGTCAGTGGACCAAGTACGAACTGTTCCCGCAGATTTCAGTCGGCGACGCGCCCTTGACCGGGGCTGCGGCGTCTGGGACGCCGCCGGCGCCAGCGGCGCCCGGAGCGCGGCCATGAGCGGGTTGCGTGGCCGGCGGCATCGCAAGCGTTCGCATGGACCGAACCACATGGCGCTGATTCCGTTCATCGACATGATGACGATCCTGGTGGTGTTCTTGCTGGTGCATACCGCGGATGTGGACATCCTCCCTAACACCAAGAATATTGCGATCCCGCAATCGATCTCCGAGCTCAAGCCGCGCGCGACCGTCGTCGTCATGGTGACCCGTTTTGCGGTGCTGGTAAACGGCCGGACCGTCGTGCCAATCGCAACGTTGAATGCGATGCCGGATACGGAAACCATTATTCAGCCGCTGAAAGCAGAGCTGGCGAGCCAGGCCGACCGGGTGCTGCGCAATGCCGCGCGCGACGATCAGGCGGCGCGCGAAATCACCATCATGGGCGACAAGGATCTGCCGTTTCGCATCCTGAAGAAGGTGATGGCCACCTGTACCGAGGCCAGCTACGGCAAAGTGTCCCTGGCCGTAGTCGAGGCGGAACGCGCGCCGGGTGCGGGTTGAAGGCGGACCTGGCATGAACGCACTCGTCATGGCACCCCATTACCGCGAATTCGAACTGCCGTGGGCACTCGAAAACGAGATCGAGCGCAAATACCGTTTCAACCAGAAAATCGCGCTCGCGATTTTCCTGGTGCTCGGCGCGATCGTCGGGTTGTTGCCGCATCAGGATACACTGCGCAGCACGCCGGCCGATTTGCCGGAACGGGTCGTGAAGTTGATTGTCGAAACGCCGATCCCGCCACCGCCGCCACCGGAGGTTAAGCCGGAAGTCAAGCCCGAGCCCTCTCCGGTGCAGTTGAAGACTCCAGTGGATGTGAAACAGCGGGTGCGCAACAAGGGTATGTTAGCTTTGCAGGATGAACTCGCCGAGTTGCGCGAGCCGCAGGATTTCGAGCAACCGAAACCCGAAGACCTGAACCAGGGTCCGGATGTTCGCTCCGAGCGCAGCCTGATCACTTCGAACGTCGGCGCCGCGAGCTCCGGCATCAACACCTCAGCCATGAGCCGCGGTTTCGGCGGTGGTGCGGGTGCAATCGGTACGCATACCACGACCACCGTGGCCGCGCCGTCGTCGCTGACCGGACGCGGTAACGCAGTGCAGCGTGGCGGCAGTGGCAAAGCTTCGCGTAGCCGCGAGGAAATCGAGACCGTTTTCGATCGCAACAAGGGCGCGCTCTATGCGCTCTATACGCGCGCGCTGCGCGAGAATCCGGAGTTGCAGGGCAAGCTCGTGCTGGAGCTGACCATAGCGCCGTCGGGCGACGTGACCATGTGTCGCGTGGTCTCGAGCGAACTGAAAGATCCCGATCTTGAGTCCAAGATTGTTTCGCGGGTCAAGTTGTTCAAGTTTGAAGCCAAGGATGTGGCGTCGATGACTGCCACCAAATTGCTGGAGTTTTTCCCGGCTTAATTGCACTCTTGGGCGAATGGTCGATGGAACGCTAGCCCAGATCCTGATTCTACTGTCGGCCGCACTGTTCGTGGTCATGGCGGCGCGCCGCCTGGGACTGCCTTCAGTCCTGGGTTATCTCGCAGTGGGAGTGCTGCTGGGCCCGCACACCTCCGGCATTCTCGAAGACACGCCGACAACCTCGCTGCTGTCCGAACTCGGCGTGGTATTCCTGCTGTTCACGTTAGGCCTGGATTTTTCCTGGCCGCGCATGGTGGCGATGCGCCGCGAGGTGTTCGGCCTGGGCGCGGCGCAGGTGCTCAGCACGGCGGGCATCATCACCTTGTTGGCGCTCGCCTGCGGCCTGCCGGTGCTGCCCGCGGTCGCTGTCGGCGGCGCGCTCGCGATGAGCTCGACGGTACTCGTGGTGCAACAAATGCGGGAACTCGCGGAACTCAATCGCACCCATGGCCGGCTCGCATTCAGCGTTGTGCTGTTTCAGGACCTGGCGGTTGTGCCATTTCTCGCGCTGGCCTCGGCACTGGCATTGCGGGACAGCGATTTTTCAGTTGCCGGGGTGACGCTGTCGGTGGCCGGCGCTGCGCTCGCACTACTGCTGGTGTTGTTTGCCGGCCGCTATTTGCTGCGACCGCTCTTCTATGCGATCGCACACAGCCGGTTGCGGGAACTTTTCACCATGGCGGTGCTGCTGGTGGTACTGGCGTCGGCCTGGGTGTCGCAGCGCGCGGGGCTGTCCTCGGCCACGGGGGCGTTTCTTGCCGGCATGATGCTGGCGGAAACCGAATACCGGCATCAGGTGGAAGCGGTGATCCGGCCATTCCAGGAAATGCTGCTCGGACTCTTTTTCATCACCGTCGGGCTGCTGCTGGATATCGAGCTGCTGTCGCGGGAATTTCTGTTGATCGTTGCGCTGGTGCTGGCGGCCCAGCTGCTGCGCGCCGCGGTGATGGCGCTGTTGTCGAAAGTCTTTGGCGTGCCCTGGTTCAAAGCCGTGCGCGCCGGCATTGTGCTGTCGGTCGGCGGCGAGTTCGGCATTGCGTTGCTGACGATCCTGCTGAAAGGCTCGGTGTTGCCGCCCGAGATTCTGCAGCCGCTGCTGGTTTCGACAGTGCTGTCGATGGTGTTAGGTAGTTTCGTTCTGAAAAACAACAAGCGCATCGTGCGCCTGTTGTTGCGCGAGCACGGGCCTTCCGCCGAGAGCACATCCCTGGCGCGCGATGATGCCGCGACGCTCGGTCTGGCGCGTCGCGAGCACGTCATTCTGTGCGGCTTCGGCCGCGTCGGCCAGAACGTGGCCCGCGTGCTTGAGTCGCAGGGTTTTGAATACCTGGCGATGGATCTGGATCCGGCGCGCGTGGTCATGGCGAGGCAGGCCGGCGACCCGGTCATCTACGGCGACTCGGCCGATGAGGATGTGCTGCGGGGGGTGGGTATCGACAAGGCCAGCGCGCTGGTCATTTCGTTCAGCGATCCAAGCACCGCGTTAGCCATCGTCCACAGCGTGCGGCGCCTGAACAAGACACTGCCGGTCCTGGTCCGCACGCAGGATGACACGCGGGTGGAGGAGCTGAAGCGCGCCGGCGCCACCGAAGTGGTGCCCGAGACTTTCGAAGCGAGTCTGATGCTGGTTTCGCAGACACTGCTGCTGCTGCAGGTGCCGATGTCGCGTGTGGTGCGAACGGTGGGTGACATTCGCGCGCATCGCTACTCGATGCTGCGCAGTATTGTCCGGCGCGACACCGCGCTGCCGATTGACGAATCACACAGCTACCGCGAGGAATTGAAGTCGGTGGTGCTGCCGCCGGGGAGCTGGGCGGTTGGTCGCAGTCTGGCGGACGTCAAGGCGGCTGGCGCCGACGTGGTCTTTTCGGGGGTACGCCGCAGCGGCATCCTCGGCCGTGAGCCCGACGGCGCCATGGCGCTGCGCGAAGGCGACGTGTTGGTGATCTACGGGCTGCCGGCGGCGCTGGAGCACGCGGAAACCGTTTTGTTAGCAGGCTGACATTAATTTCAAATTTTGGAGACCACCATGGCAGAGAATCTGTTCCGTCGCACCACATTCCTGGTGCCGGATGCGCGCGCCGCGGCAAAGTTCTACGTTGACGTGTTCGGTTGGAAGGTCTGGTACGACAATGAGCTGTCGGTCGACTGGCGCTTTCCGCCGGCGGCGCCGGACGGTGCGCGCGCGCACCTGGTGCTGCTGCAGGTCGAGGATCCCAAGGTCGGTATGTTAGGTCTGCTGCAGTATCTTGAGCCACCGTTTGACACGGCGGTGCCGACGAAGCGCAGCAAGGTGCGCATGGGTGAGGCCATCCTGGTCATCGAGACCCGGGAAATCGAGGCGGTGCACCAGCGTGCGCTCAAGGCCGGCGCCAATGTGGTAACGCCGCCCGTCAACTGGAAAGTTCCATCCAACGATGGCAAGGGCTGGATCCAGTTGCGCTCGATGTCGCTGTTCGATCCCAACGGGATCTATATGGAAATCAATGTGCTGCTTTAGCGCCCGGTGGCGGGCGCAGTGCACAGATTGCGCCGTCGTCATAACCTAACGCCCGCAGCAGTTCGACGTTGTGCTCGCCCAGCCGCGGCAGCGCCGGATTGACCCGTCCGGGCTCCGCGCTGAACTGGATCGGAATGCCGATGTGTTCGAGGCCGGCCGCATCGACCACGCGCATGGCGCGCGCAGCCACCTGCGGATCATCGAAAGCCTCGCGCAGCGTCTTGACGGGCGCAAAGGCAATGTCCTTGCCGCGAAACCACTCGATCCATTCCGCCTGGGTTCTTTGCAGAAATCTGCTGCGCAGGTATTCGGTCAGCGGCTTCTGGTGCGCGCCCCAACCGCGCTCGCACAGCGGGTAGAGGTCCATGCGAGCAAACTCGGTCAGCAGATTGCGCGCGAATTTCAGTTCCTGGGCGCCCAGCACAACGTGGCGGCCGTCGCGCGTCGGGTAGATGTTGTAGAACGAGGCACCGCCCCAGGTGCGTTCATTCTTGACGTCCGGACTTTTCTTGTTAGCAAAGACATCGCCGAGAACGTTCGCGGTCCACGACAGGACGGAATCGTGCATCGCGACGTCGATGCAGTCGCCGCGGCCGGTTTTTTCGCGTCGCAGCAGCGCCATCAGGATGCCGCTCAGGGACAGCGCCGAGGCGGTGATGTCCGCGACCGGCATGTGCGGCATCACGGGCTCGCCGTTCGCGCCAAGGTTCACGCTGACGACGCCCGCGAGAGCCTCGGTCGCAAGATCGTGGGCCGGATGATCCCGGTAAGGCCCGTACTGGCCGAACGCACTGATCGAGCAGTAAACAATGCGCGGATTACGGGCCGACACGGCCGGGTAGTCGACGCCCAGGCGGGCTGCAACGCCGGGGCGGAACGCCTCGATGAAAACATCCGCTGTTGCGCAGAGTCTCAGCAACGCTTCACGCGCCGCCGGATCCTTCAGGTTCAGGCACAGGCTCTTCTTGCCGCGATGCGTGTTGCGAAAGTAGACCGTGTGTTCACCCTCGCGCGGGCCGAAGTCTCTGTTAGGTTCGCCGTCTGGCGGTTCGACCTTGATGACCTCGGCGCCGTGGTCCGCCATGGTCTGCGACAGCAACGGCCCGGGCAGGAACAGCGACAGATCGACGACACGTATGCCTTCGAGTTTCATATGACTTTGGCCTCGCGCAGGCGGCCGAAGTCGGCGGCGTCCACACCCAGTTCCCTCAGCACGTCTTCCGTGTCGGCACCCAGCGCCGAGGCCGAGCGGCCCGGCAGGCGCTGGCCGTCGAGCTTGATCGGATTTCCGAGCCCGCGGAAATCCGGGCGCAGTGGATGGGGCAGCGGCCGCACCATGCCGATCGAGGCCGGAAATGCACTGTCGAGTGCCTGGCTCATGTGGTACACGGGCGCTGCCGGCAGGCGGCCCTGCAGTTTGCTGAGCCAGTTGGCGGTGGTGTCTTTTTGCAGCTGCGTATCCAGGATCGGGGTCAGCAGATCGCGGTGCTCGCGGCGCGCCACCGCGTCCTTGAAACGTGCGTCCTGCGCCAGGTCCGCGGGCCGCCCGAGAATTTCGAGTAATTCCTGCCAGAATTTCTCGGTCATGCACATGATGAAGATCCAGCCATCGCGGGTGCGGAACAGCTGTACCGGTACGGCCGAGGGATGCGAACTACGCGGCAGGCGCTCGGTCATGTGCTTTTCGTTCAGGTACCAGCTGCCCGGATAGCTGAGCTGATGCAGCGCGACGTCGAACAGGCTGACATCGACATCGCGGCCCTGGCCGTTTCTTTCCACACCTAACAAGGCGCTGACCAGCGCCAGCGATGTCGTGATGCCGGTCATGAAATCGATGATCGACAGACCCATGCGCGCCGGCGGCGAGCCCGGTTCGCCGGACAGGTACAGGTAGCCCGCCTCGGCCTGCATCAGGTAATCGTAGCCGGGCCAGGCGCGGCGCTCGTTGTCGCGGCCGTAGGCCGACAGGTGCGCGCAGACGATGCGCGGGTTGGCATCCTTGAGTGCCGTGTAGGTCAGGCCGAGCTTGTCCGGTTGATCGCCACGCAGATTATTGAGCACCGCATGCGAGCGGCCGACCAGCTTGCGAAACAGCGCCTGGCCCTCGGCGGTCTTCAGGTTCAGGCAGACGCTGCGCTTGTTGATGTTGAAGGTCTGGAAAAAGTGGCTGTCGTCATCGCCCAGGAAAAACGGGCCCATGCCGCGCGTGGCGTCGCCACCCTGTTCGCGGTTCTCGATCTTGATGACATCGGCGCCGAGATCCGCCAGGTACATTGAGCCGAACGGACCCGCGCCAAACGCCTCGAACGTCAGCACCCGGATGCCCTGCAGCGGCAGGAACAGGCCGCTCACAGCGGATTCCTCTCGATGAGCTGCCGCGCGATGATGATGCGCTGCATTTCGTTCGTGCCTTCGCCGATGCACATCAGCGGCGCATCGCGGTAGTAGCGCTCGACATCGAAATCGGTCGAGTAGCTGTAGCCGCCGAAAATGCGCATGGCCTCCGTGGCGTTTTCCAGGCCGGCTTCCGAGGCAAACAGCTTGGCCATGCCGGCTTCGAGGTCGCAGCGCTCGCCGGAGTCATATTTGTTAGCAGCCTGTTCGATCAGCAGGCGCGACGCCTCGACCCGCGTCGCCATGTCGGCGAGCTTGGCCTGGATCGCCTGGTGCTGGGCGATCGGTTTACCGAAAGTTTGGCGCTCCTGCGCATAGCGCAGCGAATCTCGCAGCGCGCCCATCGCGATACCGGCGCCGCGCGCGGCGACGTTGATGCGGCCCAGCGCCAGGCCGCCGGTCGCATGAATGAATCCCCGTCCTTCAACGCCACCGATCAGGTTGGCCGCCGGGACTTTGCAGTTATCGAATACCAGCTCGGCGCTGTCGATTGCCTTGTAACCCATCTTCCTGATCTTGCGCGAATGGGTGAATCCGGCGCCTTTTTCACAGATAAAAAGACTCATGCCCTTATGGCGCGGTTGTGCATCCGGGTCTGTCTTGACCAGCACGCCGAACACCGAGCCGTAGACGCCATTGGTGATCCAGGTTTTGGTGCCATTCAACACGTACTGGTCGCCGTCGCGGCGCGCGACCGTGCGGATGCTCTGCAGGTCGGTGCCGGCGTTAGGTTCGGTGAGGCCGATGCCGCCGCGCAGTTCGCCGCTGGCAAAGCGCGGCAACCAGGCGCGTTTCTGCTCCTCGGTGCCGTAGCTCTGCACGCAGGCCGCCATGATCAGGTGCGAATTGAAGATGCCGACCGGCGCCATCCAGATCGAAGAAATCAGCGAGACGATGCGCGCATAGGTCGCTGCCGTCAGCCCGAGGCCGCCGTATTCAGCGCGAATCGTCGCGCCAAAGAGCCCGAGTTCCTGCATCTGGCTGACAATAGCGGCGGGGTATTCATCGGCGTGATCGAACTTGCGCGCAATCGGCCGCAGTTCCTTTTCCGCCCAGCGCCCGATGGACTCGAGGATGGCGCGATCATCGTCGCTGTTAGTCATGGTGTCGCCTCAGTAACCCATCTTGTCATCGACCGCGTGGCCGCGCTTGGCCACGAGGATGGTGCGCTCGAAAGTGCAGACCACCGTGCCGCTTTGATTGCGCCCGGTGGTGCGCACGGTCACGAGGCCGGCGTTAGGACGGGAATTGGATTCGCGTTTGTTGAGCACCTGCGACTCCGCGTACAGCGTGTCACCGGCGAACACCGGCGCCGTCATCCTGATATCCGTCCAGCCCAGATTGGCGATGGCTTTCTGGCTGACGTCGGTGACGCTCATGCCGACCATGATGGCCACGGTCAGCGGCGAGGACACGATGCAGCGGCCGTATTCACTGGCCTTGCCATACTCGGCGTCGAAATGCAGCGGATGGGTGTTCATGGTCAACAGCGCGAACCAGGTGTTGTCCGCCTCGCTGAGGGTGCGGCCGGGGCGATGCTCGTAGACGTCGCCGACGGCGAAATCCTCATAGTAACGTCCAAAACTTTCACGATAGCGGGCGGGACCGACAGGAATCGCTTGCTGACTCATGGCCTTTTCCAATATACATAATGTCCGGACAAATGCTAGGTTGTGGGCCAGCCCGCTGTCAAACCGGATTTGCCCGCCCGGCGTTGTAGCGATAATTTCAGGGCCATCATGACCACCAGTGCCAAAGTCCCGTTGCGCCAACCGCGATATCAGCGCCTCGCCGATGCGCTGATTGGCGCCATTCGCGCCGGCAGCCTGAAAGTAGGCGCAACCCTGCCAGGCGAGCATGAACTGGTGGCCCAGCATGGCGTGAGCCGCCATACGGTCCGTGAGGCACTGCGCAGGCTGACCGACCTGGGACTCATCGAACGCCGTCGCGGCATCGGCACCGTGGTGCGCGCGCGCCGCCCCACACAGTCCTACTCGCACACGGTGCGCTCACCCGCCGAGCTGCTGCGCTATCCGGCGGACAGCCGCCTGTACGTGCACAGCGTTGCGACCGTCGTTGTTAGCCGCAGCCTGGCGCGCGAATTGGGACTCGCCGGATCGGACCGTTGGGTGCGCGTCAGTGCCTTGCGCCGCATGCGTAACCTCAAGGCAGCCATTTGTGGGGTCGATATCTACATTCTTCCCGAGTACGGTTCGGTTGCCGACCTCATTGGCCGCCGCAGCCAGCTGGTGTACGAACTGATCGAACAGCAATTCGGCGAAAAACTG
This sequence comes from Gammaproteobacteria bacterium, assembly GCA_031382085.1. Taxonomy (GTDB): domain Bacteria; phylum Pseudomonadota; class Gammaproteobacteria; order Steroidobacterales; family Steroidobacteraceae; genus UBA964. The sequence continues at coordinate 10,630 of JANMYM010000086.1, read as the reverse complement.
GTCACCGTCGAAGTGGGCGTACATGCCGAGCTGGTGCCTGCCGAGATGGCTGCAGCGTTGCAGGTTGCCGCGGGTTCGCCGTCGCTGCGCATCGTGCGCCGTTATGTTGGCCAGGGCCGGCGGGTGTTCCAGGTGTCGGTGTCGCATCACCCCGCGGACCGGTACTCCTTTGCCCTGGAATTGCAGCGCGGCTGGCAGGCTGGCGGCAGCGCACCATGAAAAAAACGCTGCCTTCAGGCCTGCGCAGCTTCATGTTCGCGCCGGGCAACCATCCGCGGCGCGTGCAGAAGGTGTTTGAGCTCGGTGCCGACGTGGTCATCCTCGATCTCGAAGACGCCGTGGCGCTGGCGGAGAAAGCCGCAACCCGCTCGGTCGTGGTCGCAGCGCTGCAAAAGCCGCGTAATTCATTAGGCTATGTGCGCGTGAACGCGGTCGAGACCGAGTGGTGCCTGGATGACATCCGCGCGGTGGTAGGTTCCTGGCTGGATGGCATTGTGCTGCCGAAAACTGAGTCCGCGGCAACACTGCGGAAGATGGACGGCTGGATCGCCAATGCGGAACGCAGCGCCGGCCTGCAACCGGGTGGGCTCGACCTCGTGCCGATTATCGAGACAGCGCGCGGCATCGAGAACGCCACGGAAATTGCCGCGGCAACGCCGCGTGTACGCCGCCTCGCGTTCGGTGGCGGCGATTACACGCACGATCTCGACCTGATCTGGACGCCCGAGGAGCACGAGCTGGCCTATGCGCGCGCACGGCTGACACATGCATCGCGGGTCGCGGGCATCGAGCCGCCGATCGATACCGTGGTGCTGGAGGTCAAAGATACTGAACGCTTCCGGCGCTCGGCCCGCAACGGCCGTGGCATGGGATTTCACGGCAAGCTCTGCATACATCCCGACCAGGTTGCGGCCTGCAACGAGGCCTTCACGCCCAGCGCCGCGGAAATCGAGCAGGCACGGACGATCGTTGCCGCCTTTGCCGAGGCCGAGGCCCGTGGGCTGGCGTCCATACAGGTGAACGGCCAGTTCATCGACTACCCAATCGTCTACAAGGCGCAGCGCATCCTCGCCCAGGTGGGCCGTGGGCTGGAACCCAAATCGTGAGTGGGCCCGCGCCTGGCGCGCGTTTAGGTTTGATTGCGGTGACGGGCCGTTTCCAGCCTTTTCATCGCGACCATCTTGATCTCGTGCAGCAGGCGCTGGCGATCGCGGATCGCGCGCTGATTGGCGTCACTAACGCGGATGCGGCGGCGTTGCGCCGGCATCCCGCCAGCCCGCATCGTCACCTGCCAAGCGCGAATCCATATTCCTTCGAACAGCGGCGCCAGCTGATCGACGCTGCTCTGAGTACTGCCGGCATCGCAGCAGCGCGTTACGAAATCGTGCCATTTCCCCTCGATGAGCCCGAGCGCTGGCCGGCGATTGTGCGGCCGGGAACACCGCAGCTGGTGCGCGTGTTCTCAGACTGGGAGCGGGAAAAAATTCGGCGCTTTGCGGCGGCGGGTTATCCGCCCCAGGTGCTGACCGGCGATATGGGTTCCCGGGTATCGGGCGCCGATATTCGCGTCGCCATGCACGGCCAGCAGCCCTGGCAGCACTGGGTGCCGCCCGGCGCGCGCGAGCTGATGCAAAGCTGGCAGGGCGAGGCGCCATGATCGACGACCGTCTGCCTGTTTTGTTAGTCATCCTCGATGGCCTCGGCGACCGAGCATGCCCTGAGCTGGGCGATCGTACGCCCTGCGAAGCAGCACGCACACCCCAACTGGATGCGCTGGCGGCGCGTGGCTGCAACGGGGTCCACGTGCCCTTTGGGCCTGGCCGCGCAACCTCCAGCGAAACCGCGCACTGGGCCTTGTTTGGCTTTGGCGAAGTGCCGTTTGCCGGCCGCGCACTCATCGAGCTGCTCGGCATGGGGCAGCAGGCGCCGATCGCCGAACCGATGTTTCATCTCGCCCTGCGCGCAGCCACGATTCGCGATGGCAAGTTGTGGCTGGGCGAGCGTGCCCGGCCGCGGCTGGACGATGAAACCTGCCAGCAGCTGTTCGGCGCTTTGGCCGGCCGGAATGTGGACGGTGTTAGCTTTGAGATTCTGCCGCTGCGAACCGGCGAGTCGGTGCTGGTGGCGCGCGGCGCCGGCACCCGGGATGTCAGCGACAGCGATGCGCTGTTCGAGCACCTGCATCCGTGGATGCAACCACAAGGGTTGCCTGAAAGCCGCGATCCGGCACGCGCGCGGCATTTTGCAGCGTTGTTGCAGGCCTGGTTGCTCGACAGCCGGCAGATACTGCGACATCATCCGGCGAATGCGCTGCGACGTGCGGTCGGGCTGCCGCCCCTTGAGGTCGCAGTCACCAAATGGGCGAGTATGTTAGATCCGGCGCTGCCCGATTTCCACGCGCACACCGGGCTGCGCGGCGCTGCGGTCACAGATACAGCCTTGTACCGCGGATTGGCACGGCTCCTGAAGATGACGCTGGTCGATCTTCCCTACGATGCGCTCGATCCGGCCCGGGACATTGAAAACCGCCTGGTGGCAGCTAACAAACTTCTGGATGACCACGACTTTGTTCACGTGCACTTCAAGGCGACCGACGAGGCCGCGCACACCAAGAAGCCTCTGTTCAAGCGCGATGTGATCGAGGCGGTCGACGCCGGGCTGGCCGGTTTGCTCGCGCTGTCGGATCGGGCAGTGGTTGCGGTGACGGGCGATCACGCATCGCCGTCACGAGGGTTCTTGCTGCACAGCGGCGATCCAACGCCTTTGGTGGTCGCAGCGCCAGGCCTGCGACCCGACGCGGTGCTGCAGTTCGGTGAGCGCAGCGCAATGCGCGGCGAGCTCGGCCGGCTGCGCGCTGCCGAGGTGCTGCCGCTGCTGGCAGGAATTGCCAATCGGCCATTTTTTCTCGGGCACCGGCCGGGCCCTGGCATTTCCGTCGCCATGCCCGGTAACCCGGCGCCAATGCCATTGCCTGATTAATCCGGAGCTAACAAAATGACTACGAAACCGAGCCTGCTGGAAACCGAATTGCACCCGCCGGCGCACCTGCGCGGCATCCTGGAAAGCGTCGGCAAACTTTATCTGGATGAAGTTGCGCCGCGGGAAAAGGCCTTGCACGCGCGGCTGTCCGACGAAATGCTGTACCTCGACCGGGATGGCAAGCTGCATCCGGAAATTCTGGCGGCGCGCCGGGAAATCATGCGCGCGGCAGGTAAGGCCGGCGTCTACAGCGCGCATTTGCCGGAACGACTGGGTGGCGCGGGTTTGGGGCGCACCGACATGATCTATGTCGAAGAAAAAGTCTATGGCTATGGCTGCGGCCTCAATCCCGCGCTGCTGTCCTGGTCGGAGGGTGCGACACCGCGCCTGTTGTATTGCCACGACCATCAACGCGAGCGGTTTGTCGCGCCGCTGGTTCGCGGCGAGAAAACCAGCCTGCACGGCGTTACCGAAGCCGGCGCCGGGTCCAATTTATTCGATATGAAGACCCGGGCCACGCGCCGCGGCCGGGATTGGGTGCTAACAGGCGGCAAGGCCTACATCACCAACGCGTTCGATGCGGATGTCGCCCAGGTGCTTGCGATTACGGAGCCAGGCGCGGGCCGGCGTTCATTCACGTATTTCATGTTCGACACCCGTGAGTATCTGGGCAAGGGCTACCGGCACGGCCGCGTGTACCAGACCATGTTCGGTGACGGTTATACCGGCGAGATTTTCTTCGACGACATGGTATTGCCGGACAGCGCCGTGATCGGTGAACCCGGCCAGGGATTTGATATCGCCGTCATGTCCTTCAACTACACGCGCATGCGGCGCGCGGGCATGTGTTCGGGCTGGTCGCGTTACCTGATCGAGCGCAGTCTCGAACGTGCGCAGTCACGCGTCATCGCGGACAAGCCGTTAGGCGCCAACCAGGGCATTCAATGGATGATTTCCGACATGTACGTGGACTGGTTGCAGACACGATCCTTGTCGCTCGAGGTGGCGCGCAGCATCGATCATCCGGGTCCCTGGTACGCGCTGCCGCGGCCGAAAGATGAAATCCGCCGCATCTGCGCGCTCAAGGTCAGTAACGACGAATCGTTCTACCGTGTGGCTGACCGCGCGTTGCAGATCCATGGCGGCTACGGCGTCATGCGCAACAACCCGATCAACAAGTTGTTCCAGATTGCGCGCAACCTGCGAATACCAGGCGGCACCGACGAAGTGCAGCGCACGACCATTGCGGAAACCCTGGGGCTGCGGTTCGACGCGTCCAAGTCTGCGCCAGTGAAGTCGTGAACCCGCGGCGATGAGCATTGTCGAATCCAGGACAGCGACGACGCCCTTTGCCGGGCTGCGCGCGTTGGCGGGTTGCGGTGGCTGCGCCGCCAAGGCCCCGAGCGACATAGTAGCCTTGTTAGGTCAGGTGGCTGCCGCTGCAGGTGTTGGCGCCGAGGTCCTGGTCGGCCTGACGCCGTATGACGATGCCGCCGTGTACGCGCTCGACGGCGAGCGCGCGCTCATTGCGACCGTGGATTTTTTTCCGCCGCTGCTGGACGATCCTGACGACTATGGGGCCATCGCGGCCGCGAACGCCGTCAGCGATATCTACGCGATGGGGGGCTCGGTGGCGTTTGCGCTGGCGGTGTCCGGTTTTCCGGCAGGAGTTCCGGCTGATGTGCTCGCCCGCGTTGCGGGCGCGGCCGCGGCGGTGGTCCGGCAATGCGGCGGCTCGGTGCTGGGCGGGCACAGCATTCATTGCGTGGAACCGGTATTCGGCCTCTGCGTGTTAGGCTTCGTGCATCCCGAGCGGATCTGGCGCAAGTGCGGCGCGCGGGCCGGTGATGTGCTGATGCTGTCGAAGCCGCTGGGCACGGGCTTGCTGGTGTCGGCAAACAGGCCGGGTCCCCTGGCGGCGGCGATCGCGTCGATGAAGACCACCAATCGTGCGGCCGCGGCCGCGTTGCAGGCGCTCGCGCGTGCTCCGCATGCGGTGACCGATGTGTCGGGATTCGGCCTGGTCGGTCACCTCGAAGAAATGATTACTCAGTCGGGTGTCAGCGCCCGTCTGGAATCGGACCGCGTGCCGCTGTTAGCAGGCGCACTGGCGGCGGCGCAGGCCGGGGTGCGCACGTCGGCGCACCGTCAACCGCGGCCGTCCGGCAGCGTGCTCGAATTTTCGGGCAGTGTGAGCCAGGAACTGCAGGTAGTGGTCACGGATCCACAAACATCCGGGGGCTTGTTGGTCGCGGTTGACGCCGCGGAAGTCGCGGCACTCACTACAGCCGGATTTTCGCAGATTGGAAACGTGTTTCGCGGTCCACCCAGGCTGCTTGTGTGCTGAGGCGTTGGTCTTGCGTGGCGCTGCTGTCGAGGGCCGTGACCAGGTCTTGATACCAGTGTGACAAGGTATGCCGTTGCAATGCCGACCAGAGTTGCTGATGTCGCGCGCGGCGTTCTGCCAGGCGCATACCCAATGCCTGCACAATGGCGGCCGTGATGCTCCCGGGTTCTTCGGCATCGACCAGCAGCGCGCTTGTTAGCTCGCGGGCTGCGCCCGCGGTTTTTGCCAGAATGAGGATGCCAGGATCGGCGCTGTCCTGCACCGCCACGAACTCTTTGGCAACCAGGTTCAGGCCGTCCCGCAGTGGCGTGACGCAGGCGATATCCGCAGCCGCCAGCTGACTGAGCGCCTCTGCGTGCGGCACACAATGCTCCAGCCACTCGATTGGCGTCTCGGTGCTTACAGAGTAACGAGCCTGAATGGCCGCGGCGCGATTCCGCAGCGCGCTGCGCAAGGCCTGGTAATCGGGCAGGTCCACGCGCGTCGGCGCCGCGATCTGCCGGTAGCGCAGCCGGTGGCGGGCGTCGGCCGAGGAGGCCATGAAGGACTCGAAACCTGTCAGGCGTTCCTGCAGTCCCTTGGCAGGGTCGAGGCGATCAATGCCCAGCATGAGAGGCGCCACAGCAGTATTTTCCTGCATGCGCGAACGTCGGGCCTGTGACTGCAGGGCAGGTGCATCGACGCCCACGGGGCAAATCAGTGTTTCCGGGCCGCTAACAAAGTCTGGGATACGAGCCACTGACAGTGCAAACGCGTCCCGGTCCTGGCGCGTCTGAAAACCCGCCAGATCGTAGTGACGTATGGCCGGCAGCAGATCCGTAAGGATCGGCTGCCGGTGCTGCGTTTCCGGGATCGCGAACGCCGTGTGCAAAAAGAACCCGATGCGCGCCTGAACGCCGAGGCGACGCAGTTCCTGAGCCAGCGGCAGCAGGTGATAGTCATGGACCCAGATCAAATCATCGTCATGCAACAACGGATGCAGCAGCCGTGCAAACCGGCGATTCGCAGCCCGATAGGCCCAATAGTCGCGTGCCTGCCCCTGAACCTGATCCGGTAAGCCATGCAACCAAGGCCACAGCGTGCTGTTGCAAAAGCCGGCGTAGTAATGCCGGTATTCATCCGGCAGGAGGCTGAAGGTTGCATAGTGGATCGCGTCGTCTTGATAGAGCCTGGCATGCGCTGCGGCTTGGTTGCTGACCAGGCCGTCCCAGCCGAACCAGAGCGCGTCCTGGCCGCGCAACGCCTGCCGCAAGGCGTTGCCGAGTCCGCTGACCACGCCGTGTTGACCCGATGACAGCACGCGATTCGAGACCGTGACAACGCGGCTCATAGATCTTGAAGCCAGTCGAGCAGCGCAGCGGGGTCCGGAAATTGCAACGGCGCAAATTCGCGTGTCGCGCGTTCGTGCTGTGGGGCATGTCGATAGTGCACCGTCAGAGCCAGCGACCCGTGCAGCGTGGTTGCCAATTGTGTTAGCAGACCGATGAGCCGCGCGTCAGCACGCACCGCAGCAGGTGGCAGTGCGAAGTCGACCAGCGTGCCGTCAAAGTCCAGGAACAAACCAGTATTTGTACGCTGCACAGGTGATATTGACGCTATTCCACCGGCAGCGCCGGCGTTTTCAGGCGCGCCAGGTCCAGCACCAGGATTCCCGACAGTATCAGCAGCATGCCCGCGACCTGCCAGCCGGTCAGGCGCTCGTTGAGGAGCCAGTATGCGAGCATGACCGTGGTCGGAGGACCGACCGTGGCAACGACCGCGCCGCGCACCGCGCCCACGCGCCGCAGGCCCTCGGCCTGCAGCAGTGCCGGCACGAACATGCAGATGGTGCTGATCGCGAGCAGCAGCAGCCAGGTGCCAGGGTCGTAATTGACGATGGCAGCAACACTGCCAGTGACCAGAAAATGCATTGCTAACGCGGCGGCCGACGCGGTCATTGCGTACAGCGTGAAACGCGCGCTGCCAAGTTCCCGGGTGAAGCGCGCGCCGATCAAAAAATAAATGCCGTAGCTGAGGCCGGCCAGAATGGCGTAGAAGCCGCCGGTCGCGTTAGCCCGCAATTCGTCCAGGTCGAAGCCGCCGACCGAAAAGAATATGCCGGTCCAGGTCAGCGCGACAGCTGACAAGACAGCATTGGTCGGCCGGCGCCGCTCCATGAACGCGGTGGCCGCGACGACAAACGCCGGATAACTGAACAGCAACACGCGTTCGATACTCGCATCGATCAGCGTCAGCGCGTGAAAATCCACCAGCGCGCCGAAGAAATAGCAGATGACGCCCGCTGCCGCGGCGGCTAACAAAGCGGTTCGCGATGATGCTGCAAGCGCCGCGCGGCCTTCGCGCAGCAGGGCAAAGCTCCAGAACAATGGCAGTGCGATCAGTGCGCGCACGGTTACCAGGGTGTCGCTGTCGACGCCGCGTGCATACAGGGCCTTGGCAAAAAGACCCTTGCAGGCGAACAGCATCGCGCCAAATCCAACCAGCACCAGACCCCAGGTTACGGCATGTTTCGATTGCGAATCAGGCAAGGCGGGTGCTGTCGCTCGACAGGGGTTGCCGGGCGCGCCCGCGGGTCAGTGTGGCCAGCGCCCAGATGACACCGCCGGTGATGAACACTTCGCTGAGATTGTCGAGCTTGAGTTTCATGCCGGGCGGCGCCGCCGACAGCAGCATCACCACGCCGCCTAACAGCATCCAGATGAACCGTCGACGGATCAGCAGTACCACGCCGACTGCAATGACAACCAGGCAGGCAATGATGGATGGGTAGGGTGGCGCGCCGCGGGGTGTAAGCGACTGGCCCTCGAAACACAGGCGATCGGCCGTGACCACGGTGGAGTAGCGCACCAGTCCCTTTTCACACACCGGGTACAGCTGGTCGCGGAAAAAATGCGGCAGGTCGTAAATCATCAGCGCCGCTGTTAGCAGGCAGAACACCAGCATCCCGGCACGTGTCTGCGCCCAGCGCACGCCAGCCAGGCGCAGCACCGCGCCGCAACCGATGATAAGCCAGGCGCCGAAAATCCAGTGGACCCAGAACCGTGGCCAGGACAGAGCCTTCAGCGTGTCGCCGATGCCGATCAGGCTGCCGGCCGCGACGACGCCGTTATCCCAGACGAGGCCGGCCTGCGGAATGATCAGCACGGCCGCCACCAGCAGGCCGCTCTGGCGATAGATCCTGACCAGCCATGCCACCAGCAGCACGTGCAGCAGGGTCTGCATCCAGAATATGGCGGTATACACGCGATGTCCTCCGATAGATTTCGCGGCGAGTAAACCACAGAGCAGGGCCCAAAGGCGATTGTGCTTGCGTGTCGCGACCGCTGCCCCTAATTTGGCCGCAGTCATTCGCGGGGCTGCACATTTAAGAGGACGCCAGGTGGCCGGACCATTGCAGGGAATCAAAGTCATTGAAATGACCAGTGTGGTGCTGGGCCCCTGGGCCTGCCAGATGCTGGGCGACATGGGCGCCGATGTCGTCAAGATCGAACAGCCGCGCGGCGACAGCAATCGCACGCTCGGCGCAGCCGCCAATCCGGGCATGGGCGCACTCTATCTCACCTGCAATCGCAACAAGCGCGGCATCGTGCTCGATCTCAAGCAACCGGCGGCGCGCGCTGCCTTGTTAGCCATGGTGAAGACCGCGGACGTGCTGATGCACAACAACCGGCCGCAGGTCATGACCAAGCTCGGTCTGGATTATGCCGACCTGAAGCAGGTCAATCCGCACATCATTTACTGTGGCGCGTATGGTTATTCGAAAAAGGGTCCGTATGGCAGCTTCGGCGCGCTGGACGATTCCATCCAGGCGGTCAGCGGCATCGCCATGCTGAACAAGCTGGTGTTAGGTGAGCCGCGTTACCTGCCGACCATCGTTGCCGACAAGACCACGGCGATTACCGCCGTCTACGCCATTCTCGCCGCGTTGTTTCACCGCGAGCGTACTGGCGAAGGCCAGGAGATCGAAGTTCCGATGTTCGAAACCATGACCAGCTTTGTCATGGCCGAACATCTCTGGGGTATGGTATTTGAACCGCCGAAGGGCCCGCCGGGTTATGTGCGCCTGATGAGCCAGCATCGCAAACCCTATCCGACCAAGGACAGTTACATCGCGATACTGCCGTACCTCGATGCGCACTGGGAGAAGTTCTGCCGCCTGACCGGCCATCCGGAACTGATCGATGATCCGCGCTTCAAGACACTCGCGAACCGCGTGCGTAATATCGATGCGACCTATTCGAAAACCAGCGAGATCATGGCGACCCGTACCACCGCCGAGTGGCTCAAGGTGTTCGACAAGTCCGGCGTACCTGTGATTGTCGTCAACACCCTCGAGGAACTGATCACCGATCCGCATCTCACGGCCACGGGCTTCTGGCAGTTTCAGGAACACCCGACCGAGGGCCGGCTGCGCATGGCATCCTTCCCGGTGAACTTCAGTGCATCGCCAGCGGCTATTACCCGGCCGGCGCCGCGACTCGGCGAGCACACGGTCGAAGTGTTGCGCGAAGCGGGGCTGTCAGATAAAGAGATCGGGCAGCTAACAGCGAGCGGCGCCGCAATGACCGCCGAGCAGGCCCTGAAGACGGTTGGCGAGGGCGGCGATTGATCCCAAACTTAGTGATCCCGAACTTACGAGGAGTAGCTCAAATGAAATTGCCCATTGCGATAATCCTGTGCCTGTCCGCGACGACGGCCATCGCCGACACGCCGCGTGTCTGTGCTAACAAAGACGAAGCCGCGCGCATCGCGCCAGCGCTCGCCAAGGGCCCTGTCGGTCCGGTCAGCAGCGCGGCAATTGCCACGGAACTGGGCCTGAATGAAGCATTGATCGTCAGCACTTATAAACCCGAACAGGCGGTGGGTGTCAGCGGTGCCAGCTTCGCGCAGGTGTGGGGCAGCCTCAACGCCTGGGGCGAATCCATGATTTTGATTACCAAGGGCGGCAATGTCTTTGAGGTCACCAGCAAAATTCCGCCGGGTGAGCCATCTAAGCGCAGCAAGTTCTTCAACCTGAAAGCCTCAGGCGCCGGGCTCGGCGGACACCTGCGCCCGGACCTGATTACCGCAATCTACGGCTTCGCGTTGCCGACCAAGGAAGGCGCGACACGCGGCCTGATGTTCTTCGGCGAGAGCGGCGAAAGCGCTTACGGCGTTTTCATTGCGTCGGAAGGCCGGCAGCCGACCGCGGATGAAATGGCAAAGTTCCAGGCCACCTGGGACTTGCTCAAGTCATTGCCGCCGCTGTGCGCCGCCCGCTAGCCGCTGTCGCTCGCAAGCTTGGTTCGCTGCGACGGTACCGTA
>JANMYM010000054.1:0-4478 GCA_031382085.1 Gammaproteobacteria bacterium | reverse complement strand
TCGACCCGGGGCGGCAGGACGCCGTCGAGTCGCGTCTCGCGGCCATCGAACAACTGGCGCGTAAGCATCGGGTCAGCGCCGATGAGCTGCCAGCGCGCCTTGCGGAACTTTCAGCCGAGCTCGACACGCTGGAAAATGTCGAGCGCGAGCTAACAAAAAAGACCGTGGCACGCGACAAGACGCTGGCGGCCTGGCGCAACGCGGCCGCAGAGCTGTCGCTGCAGCGACAGCAGGCTGCCGGACGCCTGTCCAGGGACATTGCGGCGCGCATGCAAACCCTCGGCATGGCCGGTGGCAGGCTGGAGGTTGCGGTCTCGGCCGATTCCGATGCAAAACCCAATGCCAACGGCTGCGACAGCATCGAGTTTCTGGTCAGCGCCAATCCCGGCCAGCCGCTGAAACCAATCGCCAAGGTGGCCTCGGGCGGCGAGTTGTCGCGCATTTCGCTCGCGATCCAGGTGTCGCTGGCGCAGACCGGCTCGCGCTGCATGGTGTTCGATGAAGTCGATGCCGGCGTCGGCGGCGCGGTGGCCGAAATCGTCGGCCGGGAACTCGCGCGGCTCGGTACCGAGGCGCAGGTGCTGTGCGTGACCCACCTCGCGCAGGTGGCCGCTCAGGCCGCCCAGCAGCTCAGGGTGAGCAAGCTGACCGATGGCCGCAGCACGCGCACATCGGTGAAAGCGCTGTCCATCGATGAGCGCATCGTGGAAATTGCCCGGATGTTAGGCGGCGTCGATATCACCGACCGCGCGCTCGAGCATGCGCGCGAGATGTTAGGTGTACGCGGCGCTATTCAGTCGCCCGAGCGTACGCGCCGCGGGCAGACCTCACGGCGGCAACGCCCATAAAGAATCAGCGAGTGGTCCTGCACTTCGAAGCCTAGCCGTACCGCGGCTGCCAGCTGGCGTTCCTCGATCGCGACATCGACGAACTCTTCGACATGGCCACAGTCCATGCAGACGATATGGTCATGATGCGCGCCCTGATTGAGTTCGAAGACCGCCATGCCGTCCGCAAAATGGTGGCGAACGACGAGCCCCGCGGTCTCAAACTGCGTCAACACGCGGTATACCGTGCCGAGGCCGATGTCCTCCTGCCCGCCCAGTTGGCGCGCAATGTCCTCGGCCGACAGATGCCGCCCGGGGTGACGTTCCAGCAGCTCAAGAATACGCAGCCTCGGTGTTGTCACCTTCAGCCCTGCGCGGCGTAAATCCTTGCCCTCCACCCCTGACCTCGATGCTTCCGGTATGATGCGCGCGATTATGTTTCAGCTTCACCTCGAGCGGCTAGCACCGCGTTTGGCAGCCCTCGCAGCCTGCACTTTGGTTCTTTTGAGTGGCTGCGTCTACCGCCAGACCATTCAACAGGGCAATTACCTCGACCCGGTGGCCGTCAAGCAACTGCAGATGGGCATGACCCGCAGCCAGGTGCGCTTCCTGCTCGGCACGCCGATGCTGCCGGACGCCTTTGACAAGGACCGCTGGGACTACGTCTATTACCTGCAGATTGGCCGCACCAAAAAAGCCGAGCAGTGGCGCCTGACAGTCTGGTTTGAAGAAGACAAGGTCAACAAGATCGATAACGCCGGCGTCCCCGAGACCGCAGATCTGACAGCCGGCGCTGAAGGCAAGAAAGCGTCGAAACTCGGCAATGCCGAGTGCCGGAGAAAGTGGTACTGGCCGCTGAAGTGCCGAACTTAGGGTTTGCGCAATCGCCTCGCCCGGTCGCGGCGTGATTCTTTCGGATCGACCGCCAGGGGCCGATAGATCTCCACGCGGTCACCGTCGCTGAGACGAATATGGCGGCCGCAGGCCAGGCCAAAGATACCCACTTTTGCGTTCTGCCAGTCGATCTGCGGCGGGTCGGACGCTGACAGTGCCTGTGTTTGCGCTGCCGCGAGGGCCTGTGCCAGATCCACGCCATCCGGCAGTTCGAGCCGCCATTCCCATTGACGCTCGGGGCGCGCAAATACCACCGTACAGCGCATGCTCAAGCCTCGGGCGCCATTTGCCGGGCGCGCACCACGAAGGCGTCAACCAGACCTGCGATTATCATTTCAAAAAAAGGCGCCAACACGACAGCGGTCACGGGGTTGTCGAATTTGAAGCGCAGACTGAGGGTCGCCCGGCAGCCGCTGTCGGACAGTGGTGTTAGCTGCCAGCCGCCTGTTAGCTCGCTGAACGGTCCGTCGACCAGCTGCATGTCGATCGCGGAATGCGGCGTGAGCCGGTTACGGGTGGTGAATTCCAGGATCAGGGGGCCCTGCCTGACACCCAGCCTGGCCACGACATCCGTCTCGCTGCGCGCCAGCAGCTGCGCGCTGGCACAGCCGGGGACAAACTGCGGATAACGCTCAAAATCGTTGATCAGGCCGTAAACTAACGCCGCGGGCCGCGCGATCAGTACACTGCGAGTCACCTCACCCATGCCGGCATTGTAACCAGTCGAGTAAACTGCGCGCGGCACATGAAAGACAAGTCCACGACCCCCAAGCCCATCGCCGAGAACCGTCGTGCGCGTTTCGATTATTTCATCGAAGAGCGCTTCGAGGCGGGCATGGTTCTGCAGGGCTGGGAGGTCAAATCGCTGCGCGCGAGCAAGGCGCAGATCACCGAATCGCACGTGTTCCTGCGCAACGGCGAGGCGTTCGTGATAGGCGCGCATTTCGCGCCGCTCAATACCGCCTCGACTCACGTCACCGCCGATCCGACCCGCACCCGCAAGCTATTGATGAACCGCTCCGAGCTCGAGTATCTGCTGGGCGCCGTGGAGCGCAAGGGTTACACGCTGGTGCCGCTAGAGCTGTACTGGAAAGCCGGCAACGCGAAGCTGCAGATCGGTCTCGCCAAGGGCAAGAAGCAGCACGACAAGCGCGCGACCGAAAAAGACCGCGACTGGGAGCGCGACAAAGCCCGCGCACTGCGACGCTAGACTATCGGTGCCGGCGGGCTGGCTGCTGGATAAGCGCAACGGAACTGATTTCTGGCAGAAGAAACTGTACTGATTCCCGGTAGCCATCGAGTGACAATCCGCGCGCCTTGTGTTGTCAGTCAACGCTGCAATTTCAGATCGGCGATCAATGGACGGTGATCGCCGCCGAGGCTCTCGTCGACCTCGGCAGAAAGGCAGCGCCATGCGCGATCGTACAACACATGATCGATGCGAACACGGAAGCGCCGTTCGAACTTGGTATATCCGTAGCCAAAACCGCATTGGCTGAATGCATTGCCGTAGGCGCCCCAGCGATCCTTGTAGATGCCGCTTTCCACCGGCATGTTGAAATCGCCCACGACCACCAGCGGCAACGGCGATCGCAGTGACCATGCCAGCGCGGCCTCGGAGTCCAGGCGCCGGGCAAGCATCTTTTCCCGCATCGCCGCAACAGAATCCGGCGAGCCCGCCAGCACCTCCTCAAGGCCCTGCCGCTGTGTTGCCAGGTGCAGAGCCAGGACGCTGAATTTTGCATGCGGCAGCTCGACCTCAAAGCTGACAATCACGCCGTTGCCGCCCAGCGATTCCAAATCACCCCTGGGCCGCGCTTCGATGTTAGCCATGGGCCAGCGTGAAACCGCGCACAGGGTTTCGATGGCGAGCAGGTGCGCATCGGGGAATACTGGAAACAAGGCGTCCTTGCCGTAGGTGCATTCTTCGAGAACCAGCACATCTGCGCGCGCGACATCGTACAGGCGACGGAGGTCCTCCAGATCAACGCGGTGTTCGCGCGTTCGATTGTTGTTGCCGATGTTGAAGGTGATGATTCGCAGGTCGCGAGTCGCGCCGTTGTCGGGCCACAGTCCCGCCCAGTTCCAGCCCATGACCGGCCAGGCGACGACCGCTGCCGCGCCCAGCACACCTAACAAGGCGCGCCAGTGCCGCCGCAGCAAAGCCCAGGGCCCCAGCAGCATTGCGGGCAGCAACAACAGCCAGCGCGGCCCGAACATCAGCAGCGACACCGGCCACCAGCGGTCCGCAAAACGGGCCAGCAGCAGCCAGGCCAGCAGCGCGCACGCGACATATGCCGCTGCGAGACGGCCGACCTGGAAAATTGACCGATTCCTGCGTTTCACGAACCGTTGGCTTGCAATTGGCGGGGATGCCCCTATAGTGAAGATGATAGCTAAATATGGGGGCGACCGGTTTCGACGTGGGTTGCGAAACGTATGAGGCGTGTCGAGGTGCAGTGACCCTCGTTAAAAATTTTCTGCAAAATCTAGTTGCCAACAACGACAACTACGCACTAGCTGCCTAATACAGCAGCTGCCCTCTGACCGGCTGGTGTCTGTTACACCGAATCAGAGGTCGCGCTAACAGAATCGCGGCACCGCGTGCGACAGGAGGTGCCGTTAAAAGTTACTGTCACTGGCTGAGCGTCTTCCCTGCTCCTCGGGTAGCGCAAGGCGAGAAACAATGAGAGAGCTACACACGTAGAATCATCCGCGTAGGACTTGCGGACGCGGGTTCAATTCCCGCCGCCTCCA
>JANMYM010000042.1:0-18930 GCA_031382085.1 Gammaproteobacteria bacterium | reverse complement strand
CGCCGGCAACAGGCGATACGGGCGCCGCGCTCGAAGAGGTCACCGTCACGGCGCAGCGCCGCGCGGAGAATATTCAGCAGGTCCCGATCTCGATCACGGCGTTCACTGCCGGCGAGCTCGAGCGACGCAACATCACCAGTCCGCTAGCCCTAATCCCTTACATTCCGAATTTGAATGGCAACAACAACACGGGCCTCGGTTCGGCAAACGTCTATTACATGCGCGGCTTAGGCAACACCGAGTCGATCGCAACCTTCGATCCGCCGGTCGGTACTTATGTCGACGATGTGTATATCGCGCGCCAAAACTCGAACAATTTTGGCCTGTTCGACGCCGAGCGCATTGAAGTGCTGCACGGTCCGCAGGGAACGTTATTTGGCCGCAACACGACAGGCGGCGCGATCAATTTGATCATGCGCAAACCCGGCAATGAACTGCGGGGTTTCGTCGAAGTGGGTTTTGGCTCGTTTGGACAGCGACGCGCTCGCGGCGTCATCGATCTGCCAATCAACGACCGGCTCTCGACGCAACTGGCGGCGTATTACGTCGATTCGGACGGTTACGTGAACAACGTGACGACCGGCAAAAAGGACAACGCCGAGGACGAGAAGGGCGTGCGCGCCGCGATGCGCCTCAAGGTTTCCGAAGACGTGACCTGGGATGCGTCGCTCAACTTCGTGTACTCGGGCACTTTCAACAAGTTGAATTTCAAGTGCGGCACGCTGGCTGCGCCCGGAACTCCTGCAGGCGGCTGCAGTGGTCGGTTCAACAACTCCGCCTTCGGGCAACAGCCGCTCTCCGGCATTCTAATTTCGATTCCGAACCCGACCGTGAGCCCTACGGCCACACAACTCGTGCCGACGACACTGGCCAATGGCAAAGGAGACCGCAAGTCGGGCCTCGACACCAACACGTTGCTCGGCGCGTCGAATCTTCAGGTCAATCTGGGTGAAAACACGACGTTGAACTTCATCACCGGCATTATTCACCTGCAGCAGGACTATCTCTACGACTTCTCGGAAGGCCGGCAGGGCCGCTCGTTCGGCGGTTTCCCCACGACTGGGCTTGCCGGTGCGCCTCTTGTGCAGCGGCCGCTGATCATCGCCAATGCCGCGGGCGTCATTTCGCCTAACGGCGGACCTAACATCCTGGCGCAACAGGAGACAGGCGATTCCTTCTCGCAGGAAATCAAGCTCACGGGCGAAGCGCGCGAAGGCAAACTCAAATACGTCAGTGGTCTCTACTATTTCCGCGAAGACTACGACACCGATTTGGGCGATGTGAGCACGAATTTCACCACCGGCGCGACGACGCTCGCCGCTCAGGTACCTCGCGCCTACGACACCAGGGTGTCAGCAGATCGGCTGATCAAGAACACGACGCGGTCATGGGCCGTCTTCGCGCAAGGCGACTGGCAGTTCAACGACGCCTTCAAGGCGACTGTCGGTCTACGATTCACGGACGAGTCCAAGTCAGTCGCTGTGACGGACCAGCGTGACCTTCGAGCAATGCCCATCATCGCGGGTGTGCAGCGGCCCGACCTGCGACTCGACACGACCAACCTCGTGCGCCTCGGTATTCCGACGAGGATCAGCACCTCGATGCTCACGCCGCGCGTCGCGTTGAACTACACGCCGAAAGAGGATGTGATGTTGTTCGCGTCGGCCACGCGGGGTTTTCGTTCCGGCGGCTGGAATGTTCGCGGCACGTCGGCGGCGGCGTTCACGCCTGCCCTGCCTGAGAAAGCCTGGACCTACGAGCTCGGCGCCAAGACGGAGTGGTTCGACAACCGGCTGCGTGCCAACGTGACCTTCTTCTACCTGATCGACAAGCAGTTCCAGGCTCCCTCGGCCTTCGTCGACTCCAACGGCCAGACACAGTTCGTCACGCGCAACGATGCGGACATGCAGAACCAGGGTGCGGAGATCGAGCTGTACGCGCGGCCCATCAAGGGCTTGAACCTCTTCGTGACCGCAGGTTTGCAAGACGCGAAGTACAGCTCCGTCACCCCGACGACGCTCGGGCTGCAGGCCAACTGCCTGGCGCTGCGTGCATTGGGCGGCATCTTTGGCAACCAATGCGGTATCGGAGTGGTCACCCCGCAGGGCAACATTGCGAAGCCTGTACGCACGCCCGACCTAACACTTTCGGTTGGCGGTTCGTATGACATCAAGCTCGGCGAAGCCTGGACCTTGACGCCTTCGATCAACGTCGCGCATCAGTCCGCCACCAACACGGCGGCCGCCAACTTGGTCTATTCGATCGATTCGAGCGGCGTCATAAACATCGACGGTATTGGCAGTTACCTCTCCGGCTCCACGCAGGAGGCCTACACGCTGCTCAATGCCAGTGTGACCTTGGCCGGTGGTCCGGACGAGCGCTGGAAGTTCATCGTGGACTGCAATAATTGCACCGATGAGGTTTACACGCAGTCCGCCATTTCCGGCTACTCGTTCCTGAATCCGCCGCGAACCTATTCAGCACGCGTCAACTTTTCGTTTTGAACAATGAGCCATCAGGTCCGCGGCCGGATTCTCTATACCAGTCGTAAACCCGAACGCCTCGGGCAGGAACGCGGCCGTGAATGGTTCAGCATCGTAACCGACTCACGGGGCTGGCGGACACTGCAGGTCCAGTGCGAGATTGACGATGCGCCGCCCGTCCTTCGTCTGGTGACGCAGACCGTGGACGAACATTGGCGGCCTCGCGATGCCTTCGTGCGGGTCTCAGTGGATCGCAAGCCGATCGGCTCCAGCTGGTTTCGCTTTGACGATTCCGAGGCGGAATGCGAAGGCTTTACCGCCCAGGAGGGCCGCATACACCAGCTGCTGGCCCTGGACCAGCCACCTAACGGTTTCGTGTCACATCCGATCCAGGGCGACGCCTGGCTATCCGCGGCGTATCCACTGCAGGCCGGTCCTGGCACGGTCACCATGCGCAATCTTGCTTCGAGCCTCGACCATCGGGGCGCGACCGGGCCTATGCTGTGCCGCGATTCGACGGATTGGACATTCGTCGGCAAGGAGACAATTACCGTGACCGCCGGACGATTCGACGCGCTGCATTTCTCGCTCGGCAGCGAGGACTGGTCACATGGCGGCGCCGTGCACCATCCGCCATATCATATGTGGGTGACGGCCGACGGCGAGTACATTTTCCTGCGTGCCCACGTCGGTGGCTACATGATGACCCACTACGAGCTGGAGTCGCTGGAGCGACGATGAGATAGCGCGGCGGGTATTCGAGATTCACGCCGGGCGCACTAAGTCGCCTTCGCGCCCGATCCCCGCCCGCCACGCAGCTCATATTCCTGCGTGCCGCGGTGATAGATGTGATCGGTATCGAGCGCGGCGGTCCTGGCGTACTGGAATGCGGCAGCGAGCGATTCGTAGATGGGCTCGAAGCCGCGCTGCTCGGTCAGGTGGAACAGTTCGCGGAACGATTCGATGACGAAGTAGGTCGCCTGCAGATCCGAGATCGTGTAGTCGGTGCGCATGACGCGATCAACGTTGAGATGAATACGATTCGGCGAGCGGCCTTCGATCGAAAACACGGTCTCGGTGGGCCCGGAGAGAATGCCGGCGCCGTAGATGCGCAGCTGGTCATCTTCGAGGATGAGACCGAATTCGACCGTGTACCAATAGAGTGCGCTCAAGGCCTTGAGGCGGTTGTACTTGAGCGCCTTCCAGCCGGCACGGCCATAGGCCTCCATGTAGTTTGCAAACACAGGGTCTGTTAGCAGCGGCACGTGCCCAAACACATCATGGAACACGTCCGGCTCCTGGATGTAGTCGAACTGCTCGCGCTTGCGTATGAAGTTGCCCGCCGGAAAGCGCCTGTTAGCTAGGTGATAGTAGAACACGTGGTCGGGTATCAGCATCGGCACAGGGACGACCGTCCAACCCGTCAGGCTGCGCAGTTCCTCGCTGACCGCGTGGAAGTCCGGCACACCGCCGCGGCCGAGGTCGAGCCGCTCGAGACCGTGCATGAACTCGCGGCAGGCGTGTCCGGGCATCAGCGCCATCTGGCGCGCGTAGAGTTCGTCCCAGATCCGGTGCTCGGCCGCGCTGTAGCGGCGCCACGCAGGTTCGAGCCAGTCATTGCCAAGACCGGCGGGCTTGCTCAGCGGGGCGACATAGACCGACGCCGGAAGGTCTGGGATACGGGAGTAATCGAATCGCTCCAAATCGTCACCCTAACCTGCTGCGGACGCCGGCCAGACAAATTCCGGACGCAATCCCTCGTACACCGGTCGGCCGTCTTTGGGACGCGGGACGCCGGTCGCCGGGTCGTAAAACGCGTGGTAGGTTGCCGGCAACTGGGCGGCGTCGAACCCCATGAGATTCGGCACGATCGCGCGGATGCGCCGTTGCTTGTCATCCAACATGATCGGTTTGCCGCAACTGGCGCAGGTGCACAGTTCGAGCGGTCCGTTAGGATTCTTGCTGTTGAACGGCTGACGCTTCAAAGCCGCTGAATTGTCGATGCTCAGGTCTGAGTGCTTGAAGAAAACCACGTGCGTCGTCGCCTGGCCCGTCACGGCCTTGCAGACAGAGCAGTGACAGGTGTGACTGTCTACGGGATCGCGATCAGCATGGGTGTGGACATGATCGCAACCGCCCGCGTATTTGTGTGACATGGCTCATTACCTCCGTCGTTGGATTGGCTCGTTGTCGAGCGTCCATCATAGGCAGATTTCGACGAATTGCGCCAATGCGGTCCTGTCAGGAACTCGCCGAGAATCACTTCGAAAGAAATCGCGCATGGTTTTGGGTGGTCTCGAGAGATCAGGGTCTCAATTTGGCGGTGCCGCGATGTCGCTCGTGCTCGACGGCCATCCGTTTTCCTCGTACACGCAGTAAGTGCTGATAGCGTTGTATGAGAGCAGGAGAGCCTGAACAGTGCCCCGCCACCGCCGTTTTCGTTGATTTTGCGGACACCTTGGTATATTCAGATTCAGCGTACAGGTATCCTGCTGCACTGACTTATGATTTGCCAAAACTGCCTGAACGAAATTCCGCCTGACGTTCCGGTCTGCGCACGATGCCAATTGCCACCGGACGCGTCGTCGTCTCTGGACGAAGACATAACCGCGGAACTCCCTATTCTTGTCCTGCCGAGCCGCCGGCCATGGAAGTCAGTCGGGCTGTTCGTGATCGGCATAGCTCTGGCCAGTGCTGCTGCGTACCTGGCGTTTGTTAGGCCACGTGCGTTGCGAGACGACGCAGTGCAATCGCTGCGCGCGGAAGTTACTCGAATGGGTGCGCCGCAGGTCGTGGCGGCGCTGGATGATCGTTGGAATCTACGACTGTCTGGCAAAGTTGCAGGCACTGCGCTGCACGGCGCCTTGTTAGCCATGGCGCGACGCAAGACACAGTTCAAAACGGTGGTCGACGCGGTCGCCATCGAGCCGTTGCCTGATGATGTCGCCGGCCGTGTCTCGGCTGCGCTCGAGGCGCGGTGGCCGCGCCAATTCTCGGTTTCGGTTGGGCCGCAGTTTCTCACCTCGATATCTGGACCCGTCGACAGCCCAGAGCAGCGCGCCGCCGTACTGGTGTTGGTTGGTTCGCAGCCCGGTGTCGCGGGGGTTAGAGACGGTACCCACGTGTCGCCAACCTGGCGTCGCAAGGATGTACAGAGCTTTCTCGCCGCCAAGCGTTGGCGTTTTGTCACCGCTGCGGTTCGTGACGACGGCAGTATCCGGTTGATCGGCATCGTGGCCAACGAGAACGACAGACGAAAAGTGACGGCGGAGCTGCGTCAGGCGTTTCCGGACGCGCCTGTGCAATCGCAATTGACAATCTGGCGGACATCCGACCTGCGCCGTAAACGATCCACCCCGCTGCCGCGGCCTGTTAGGTCACGCGACTCGCCAACCAGAACGCCCCGCTGATGGCAATTGCCTGCGAGGGGCAGTCACACCCTGTGTAGCTTCATCGACTTCTGGACAGAAGGGTCCGCCGACACCTTGACCGCCTGCCCCTCGCCTTCACCGAACACGGCTGTCTGATGCTTTCCAACGTTTTCAGGTCACCCCGCGTGGATGTCCTCAGCAGGACCGCAAACCAGCCTTGAACGAGAAGGCGATCTTGAAATGCCTTGACGCCATCCCCTAACAAAGTACTTCTTGCGCCCTACCACGGCGCCGGCTTGTAGTCTTTGAGGAACTGACCCCACACGTGCGCTCCGCTGTTGATGCCGGAGAAAATCGTATCGACGATGCGCGCGGCGCCGTCGATGATGTCGAGCGGCGGCGCAAAACCTTGCTCCGCCTTGCGTGTGGCGTGCACCGCCGGGTCTTCATCCGTCACCCAGCCCGTGTCCACGGCATTCATGTGGATCCCATCGCGCACGTAGTCCGGCGCACTGGTGCGCGTCATCATGTTGAGCGCGGCCTTTGCCATGTTCGTGTGCGGGTGTTTGTCGGTTTTCGTCGTGCGGTAGAACTGCCCTTCCATCGCACTCACATTGACGATGTGCAAATCGCGACAGCCACTTTTCATCATCAGCGGCTTGAGGCGCGCATTCAGCACATACGGCGCGATGGCGTTGATCAATTGCACTTCGAGCAACTCCGGCGCCTGCACCTCGTGCAGGCGCAGACGCCAACTGTTCATCTCGCGCAGGTCCACCTGCTGATGGTCTTCGTCGAATCGACCGCGCGGAAAAAGAGACTCGCCATCCAGATAGTCTTCATCGAGATAATGCCGTTGCGACAACGCAGCGCTGGACACGAGCCCTTGCGCCTGGCCGCGCGTCGCGCTCGTTAGCATGGCGCGATCGGAATGATTCGACGACGCCAGCAACCTCTGGCACAGAGCCTCGTGCTGCGCTAGCGGCCCGCGCCAGTCTACCGGCAGCCCGGCCGCGCCTTGAGCCTCCTGTGTTAACAAATGGCGAAAAAACCCGGCCGGCCGACGCACGGTCTGACAGGCATTATTCAAAATGAAATCCAGCCGCGGCAGCTGCTCGCGCAGCCAGCGCGAAAACAGCTCCACACTGGGGGTGTGCCGCAAGTCAAGCCCGTGAATCTGCAATCGGTCGCGGAAAGCTGCATGATCCAATTCCTGGGCGTAACGCTGCGCCGCGTCCACCGGGAAGCGCGTGGTTACTACCACATACGCACCCGCACGCAGGAACTTCAGCGACGCCTGAAAACCAATCTTTACGCGCGCACCCGTGACTAACGCATACCGGCCGCGAAGGTCCGCCGTCTGTTCACGCTTTACGTAGTTGAAATCGCCGCAGGTCTCACACATCGAGTCGTAATAGCGATGTACGACTCGATACGATTCCTTGCAGACATAACAGGCCCGCGAGGCGCCTAACGTCGGCTGCACGGCCGGCGTGCCAGCGTCCGGCGGCGGCAACCACAGCGGTGCGTACGTTTCACTGCGACGCTGCTGCCGCAGGCCCGCGCGTTCGAGCGCTTGGCTGTCCCGTTGCCGCTCCAGTTCGCGCTCCGCGCGACGGAATGCCTTCACCAATCGTCGCCGATCTTTGCCATCTGGCTTGGCGATAAGACCCGCCAACGTCAACAATTCACGCCGCTCGCTCTGCGACAAACTGGTTAGAACGCCGCGATCAGCCTCAACGGCCTTAAGTACGCGCAGGCAAGCGGCCACATCGGCGGGATCGAGTGGCAACACTTTGGAACCTTACCCAGCGCCGAGTGGCAAATAGAGCTGCCGGGATGTCGCATCGGTGAGCCGAAAACCATATCGGCGATAAAATGCCTCCTCTTTAGCGTCTTTGGCTGCAACGACAATCCCGTACACGCCAAGCATGCTGCGCGCCTGCAACACTCGCTTAACGGCATTTTGCAGCATTAATTCGCCGACTCCCTGCCCGCGCGCGGCCAACGATGTCGCAAGTCGCCCAATGCGAACCGCAGGAATCGGATATGCCGAAAACCCTTTGCCGTCATCATCTGTTAGCTTTTCCGGCTCAATCGTGGCGGCGCCAAGAGCATAGTAGCCCAGAATCTGACTGGGTCGTTCGACGTCAACAACGACAAATGTCGTCGCAATACCTTTGGCGCGGTGTTGTGCGGCAAGATTTCTGAGGTAGCGGTTCAGCAATTCCACCCCGCATTCGAACCCGGCGCGATCATGCCGCCGAGGATCGATTTCTTCTACGGCGAATGTCACTTCAAATGCCGAAATCGTCACCCTTCTGGAGGGCGCGCCGCAAAGCCGCGTTGGGCGCAAATGGCTTGGCGAGCGCCGCCAGGAACCGCTTCGATTCGGTCGGCGACAGCGATACTGTGGATTCGGCCGCCACTGTTCGAGCGGCTTCACGGATTGCCGCAGCCCGTACAAAAGCAGCCAGCGGCAGCCCCGCAAGCGAGGCGGCCCGATCAATGCGTTGCCGATCCTTGGAGGACAGTCGTAAATCGAGGCGTGCGGTGGCAGGCATAATCAAATTCCAAACATGTCTGTGTACGGTAATATACCGTACAATGCACTATTATTGCAAAGCGACCGCGACCGCAAATCGACCGACCTGGTGCTAACTGGCGCTACCTCGGAATTGAAGGTGCGCTTGCGCAGGCCACCACTCCCGTCACAGATCCTGCTGCGCCTTTCGCAGTAAAATATGCAAACGGTTGCCAACTCCGGCTTGCTGACACCGGACATCATGAAAAGGACTGCTTCACGGATCGCGGCTTGGACGCTGCTGGCATTCTCGCCCGTGGTGTTCACTGCTTGCGCCACGCAAGACCTCACTGCCGAGGAAGGAGAACCGGTCTACATCCCAGACGAGCCGAACGCCACGCAGGCAACGCCAGAGGCGCCGACAGAGGAGCCCACGGAGAAAGCGTCGGGCGGCGAAGCCGAGGAATCGGCGGCGCCAGTAGCACGGTCCGAACCGCGGGAGGGCGATCGTTCCGCTGATGGCTTGGCCCAGGTGATAGTCGCCGCCAAGCCGGAGCAACGTCACGAACTAATCCGGGATCTCGTGGCGGAAGCGAAAGTTCTGCTCCACGATATCGAACTACAATACGTCTTCACCGGCAAGGGTCGGCGCGAAACACTGCGCGGGCGGCCCGTGGCCTTTGCACTATGGAGCGAGGCCACGAAATCGTGGTCAGTGGCTCACGTCGAGATCCCCCGCCCGCCCATCAAATGGAAACCCGGCCGCCGCCCGCTGCGCTTCATTGTGCGCGCCGCGCCGAGCATTAGCGCGCAGCATGTGAAAGGTACGGGCGCTGAACGCCTGATGTTCTCGTTCTCCAGGGGCGCGGAACCCCTGAAGGTATACGGGCGGAAATTCCCCGTGTTCGACGAAGCGCTGCTGAAAAGGAAGCGTTGGCGTGAGGTTGTCGCGACTGCAAGACCCATCGTTTACCTGCCCTTCACGGAAGACACGTTAGACCCGCGCTTCGTCGCTGAGGGCAGAGAGTTCCTGCGCGACACCGCGCGCAAGGCGGTCGAGGAGCTGCGTCGTGCGAGCGTCCCTTCGCAGGCGTTCCCCGGCGAGCTGCTGGCGGATGTCGTACCCGCGGAAGTCATCATGACACTCGCGGTGATCGAGCAGACCGATGACGTCGACTACCGGCGCAAGCAAGAATCAGCCTTCGAAGAAGTACTGAGCCAGTACGGCCTGAAACGCGAAGATGCCTACCGTTACAGCGTTTCACGCGCCAAGGCCATTGGCCCGATGCAGTTTACGAATTGGCGCGGCAATGGAACCTATGCGCTCGTTGTCAGGCGATGCCCCGCGGCGCAGCTCGACCCGGATTTCGAGCGAGGTGCGACCAATCTTTTGAACGCGATGAAGGCGGCGTTCTGCCTGTTCGATATCGAGCTGATGCAGATGCCCTCGTACATCCGCTTGCCCTATCGCGATAATAAGAAAGTCTTGGGGATCTTCCCAGTAGCCGGGTACAACGGCGGCCCCCGCAATGTGACGAAGCTCTATCGCGTCATCAAGCGGATGCGAGTGAACCTCGAAGACCTGCGCCCGCCCTCGACGCAACCGGATGATGATTCCGTGTCCTGCCCATGCTTGTGGCGCGAAGGTCCGGCAGGCATCCACGCGCTAACAATTCCGAAGTACAACAGCGAGAATCGCTGGTACATCGAGAAGTATCAAAGCATCTTGAGCATGCTGGAGGAAGAAGAGGCGCAGGCAGATTCTGCGGACTAGATTTCCAGCATCCTTTAGGATACTGGCCCCGACACCCCGTCGGACTCAGTCTACATTGGAGATCTGCATGATTCTGCTCACAGGAATAACCGGCAACATTGGTGGCGCAACGGCACGGGAATTGCTCGTGAAAGGCGTCCGTTTCCGGGCAATGGTGCGCGACCTAACAAAGGCGGCGCCGTGGGCGGGACCGGGTGTCGATCTCGTGCAGGGCGACATCGAAGACCTGGATGCCGTGAAGCGCGCGCTCGCGGGCGTCGACCGGGCGCTGCTGGTGATGCCGAATGGCGAGTTCCAGGAACGCGCCGAGATCGCGTTCACGCGCATCGCGAAAGCCGCGGGCCTGACATGGATCATCAAACTCTCCTCGCCTGAGGCCGTGCGCGGCACGACGAGCCCGATCCCGTTGGCGCACATCGGCGCCGAAGACGCCATCAAGGCCTCTGGCATGAAGTGGACCTTGGTGCGTCCGAGCTTCTACATGCAGAACTTTCGCAGCACACTGAAAACCGCGCGCGCCACGGGCAAGATATCGATGCCGATGGGCAACGGCACCGTGGCGCTCACCGACAACAACGACGCGGGACTGTTCATTGCGCACATCCTCACCGATCCTAACACTGCACAGCATCACGGCCAGTGCTACGACATTACCGGCCCCGACCCGGTCATGAACTTTCATCAGGTTGCAGAGGTCATCGGCGCAGTCATCGGACAGAAAGTGGTTTACGACAACTGCGATGCCAAGGCTTTTCAGGAGGCGATCCGTCCGTTCCACCGCAACCAGTGGCACTCGGATGCCGTGGCGCACCTGTTCGCAGAGATCGCCAACGGCCGCACGCCGGGGCACAAGACCGATACCTTCGAGAAGATCATGGGACGCCCGGGACGGTCGCTGAAAGCGTATCTCGACACGGTGGCGTAAACTCGTGCGCGACAAGGCGTGGGAAACGGGCGAGATCACCTTCAAAGACGCCAGTGGCGCGGCGGGTACCCGCAGAGTTACCCAGCCCTAAACAAGCACGCCATTAGACTCCCATAGAGCAAAAATGCTCCCATTTGGACGATTGCCAATGCAGGTGTCTCGACCAAATTCATGAAAATTCGAATCCTGTCCGATTTGCATCTGGAGTTTCTCGATTGGATGCCGCCAAAAGTGTCGGCCGACGTCGTTGTATTGGCTGGCGATATCCATGTTGGCGTCGAAGGTGTCGTTTGGGGTCGCAAACACTTTCCGGACACCCACATCGTTTATGTACCTGGGAACCACGAGTTCTACGGCTTGGAAATGCAAACAGCGTTACGAGAGATGCGGCGGGTTGCGAAAAGAGAAAATGTCGCGTTGTTAGATGGGGACGAGATCGTCATAGAAGGAGTACGGTTTCTTGGCGCGACACTTTGGACAGACTTTGAACTCTACGGCAAGAAACCCGACACTGTTGCCCGGTCGATGTCCATTTCGCGGCAGGCGATGGTTGACTACCGCCTGATTCGGCTGCAGGACTCCGGTCTCCTAACGCCAGAAGACACGCGCACGATTCATGCATTACAAGTGCGTTGGCTTATTAACAAACTAAACCAATCGTTTGACGGTGACACTGTCGTCGTGACACACCACTTGCCTCACGAAAAAAGCATTCATCGCCGTTATGAAGGCGACTCGCTCAACCCAAGTTTCGCGTCCAATCTCGGGAGCTTGGTTCGCGAACCAGTGAATCTTTGGATTCATGGTCATACACACGAATCCATGGACTATGTGGTCAATGGCACGCGCGTTATTTGCAATCCACGCGGTTATCTGCCGCACGAACCAAATCGCTATTTCAACAGTCATTGTGTTGCAGAACTGGCCAGCAGCCAATTTGCCACTTCAGTTACCTAACTGATACTGCGACTGGCGGTCGCCGGGGAATGCGGCTTGCTAATCAGCGTCGACCGGGACCTGCTCGACCTGAAACTATTTCGGGATATTCCGATCGTTCGCCCCGGTGAGTTCTGGCAGCGCACTGCGGCCGCAATGCAGTAGCGTGAGCTCTTTTGGCAATAGGGAATTTTGCCAATGACGTGTCCCGCTTAGTACGCCCCCATGAAATCACGCTTGCCAATGGCAAGGCCGTTGTGGCGCAAAATGGCGTAGGCGGTGGTGACATGAAAAAGAAATTGCGGCAAGCCGTAGTTAGCCAGATAGGTCTGACCGGTGAGCTTCTTCTCTTTCGGCGTGCCAGGACGCAGTACGATTTCCGCCACTTCGCGACCCGCAAATTGTGAAGCGCTCACGCTATCCAGAAACACCAGAGTCTGGGCCAGCAGCCCGTCAAGATCGGCAAAGCTTTGCTCCTTGCCTTCATAGACGGGAACTTCAATATCTGCGAGGCGTGCTGAGATCCCGCGCGCAAAATCGGCCGCAATCTGCACCTGTTTGACCAGCGAGAACATGTCTGGATACAGGCGTGCCTGCAATAGTGCGTCTGGCTCAATGGATTTCGCGGCAGCATGTGCCTGGGCCTGCATCAGCATGGTTTTCAAGGCCGTCAGCAATTGCTTGAAGACGGGGACTGAATGGGTATACATCGGGCTGGTCATGGTCTGTCCTCGGTCGGCATGGAGGGCAATGATAGTCGCAGCGTGTAACGCTTACTTGCCATCTTGTGTTGCGAGTCCGGGGCGGCGGCAAGACGCTTCTTTTCGAAATCAAATGGTATAGTATTTATACCTTTACTATACCGCCTGATCATGCTAGTTATTGACCATGGACTTCGAGTTTGATCCGGACAAGAGCGCCGAGAACAAGCGCAAGCACGGTATCGATTTTGAAGAAGCCCAGGTGCTTTGGACGGACGCTGCGCTGCTGGAGATCCCGGCACGGGTCGTCGACGAGCCACGATGGTTGCTTATCGGCAGGATTGCCGAAAAGCATTGGTCGGCAGTGATTACCCGGCGCAGTGACAGTGTGCGAATTATTTCGGTCAGACGGTCGCGTGATGAAGAGGGGGAAGTTTATGAAAGCCAAGACATTTGATCGCCAGTTCGATTCTGGCAAGAGCATTGTGGGTCAACTTGATCTACGCAAGGCCAAGCGTATCGGTACTGATGCGAAGCGGGTCAACGTCGATTTTCCGTCGTGGATGGTCAGCTCGCTTGATCGTGAAGCAAGCCGGCTGGGCGTAACTCGGCAGTCATTGATCAAGTTGTGGCTCGCCGACAAGCTAGGACAACCGGCTACAACTGCCCGGCGCTAGTTCTTTTTTTGGGCGTCGACTGAGATTGACCCGGCGCCGTCGGTCGCGAATGACCGGAATCGGGAGCTACCGCACGGGCTTGCCGCGCCTCGCGCCGATCCACTTGAACAGCGATTGCGGCGGTGTTACTTTAGTAACACCCGATGCCCGGAGCAAGTTATGTCCAGCCCTGTAGCGACCACGTTGAAAATTGCGCCCGACCTCAAGCGACGGGTCGCGGCTGCGGCCAAAGCGGCTGACCAGTCGCCCCATGCTTTCATGCTGGACGCAATTGAGCGCCAGACCAGGCTGGACGAACAGCGCCGCGGATTCGTCGCCGATGCCGTAGCTTCGCGTGCCGAGGCACTCAGGAGTGGCCAGGGTTACGCGGCAGCCGATGTTCATCGCTACGTGGCGGCGCGCGTCCGCGGCAGTCGGGCGACACGACCGAAAGCGCTGACGTGGCAGAAGTAGTTTACTCCCGACAAGCATTTTCCGACCTGGTGCGATTGGCAGACTTTCTAGCCAAGGATGCCCCTGAAGCCGCTGCTGCAGCTATCGACGTAATTCGCGACGGAATCGAGATTCTCGAGCGACACCCGTTGGTCGGCCGCCCATGCGAGGAAGGACTACGCGAGATCCTGATTTCCTATGGCAAGAGCGGATATGTCGCGCTTTATAGCTATGAGCAGCGGCAAGATGTCGTGCTGGTTCTTGCGCTGCGTCACCAGCGTGAAATCGGGTAATCCCCGGTGTGACAGCCATTGACCCGTTGCAGTCAGTGGCGAGTGACCGCTTCAGGGCGAGTTCCCGCCTGAGGCCAAGTGACGTGAAGTTCCGGTTCCAGGCGGAATGAGCAACGCCACAACACCCACCAATAGGGCCATGGCGAGCAACAGAATTGTCGGGTTGTAGTGCGAACCGCCGTTCGGAAACAGACTGTAGGACACGTTGATCATGGCGTGAAACACAATGCTCGCGAAGAGACTTTGGCCGCGCTGCGAGTAGATCCACACCATGACGATGCGCATGAGAACGGTGAGCGCCGATTGATTGATGACCCAGCCCGCCGTGTGGCCCTGACCCAGCCACCACGGAATTACGTGCCATACCGCCCAAACAACTCCGATCAGCATACCTGTGCGCATGACACCGAGCCGTGGCTCCATTCGCGCAGTCGCATAGCCTGTCCAACCAATCTCCTCGAAAAGGGCCCCAACGAAATACACCGCAATCATGACCGGTAGCTGTGACCAGGCGATTGCAATAGCGGGAGGCAAAGGGAGCGTCAGTGCGCGCATCACGACGTATGCGAGAACACTGGCGGCAGGCATGATGGCCGCGGAGGCTACAAGCCAGACGAAATTCGCGCGCGAGACGTCACCCGCACGCTTCCATAGCAACCACGCTGCGGTAGTACCAAACTCCCGGCGCGTGAGTAGTGTGGCCACCACAGCGGGAACGATGATCATCGATGCGGTTGCGGGCAAACCAAAAGGCAGGCCACGCACTGGAGCGACTACGCCCCATATATAAAACGGAACGGACAGAATCAGCACCGATGCGAAATAAGCCAGGAACTTAGAGTGTGGATTTTCTGGCATAGGCGAAGGAACGATTCAACATGAGCGTAAACGCTCGAATGATTGTTAGGCTTTTGTCTCTATTTTCTTGCGGCCGAGAAAGTTGGCGAGCGTGGATGGTCGCCACAGGACAACGACAATAACAGTGAACACAATGATGACTGAATAGGCAACGGATCCGTTACCGAGTTCATAGCCGCTGCGCCCGCCAGGGTAGCCAGTCCTGGAGGTATTGACTATCGCATGCATCAAAATAACGGCGAAGACTGATGTGCCAGCGTTGTTGTAGATCCAAATACTGAGAATACGAAAGGCGACCGTGACACACAGCCCCCACACAATAAGTTCCGTTGATTGCCCCATGACGATCATCGAAGGCAGATGCCAAAGCGCCCATAGTGGGCCTACCACGAGTGCGGCATTGAGCGCAGTCATGCGTCTCTGGAGTGCGTCGGTCTCATATGCAGAGTAGCCGAGTTCCTCAGCGGAGGCCGCCACGAAGAAGAGCAAGAAG
Source organism: Gammaproteobacteria bacterium (assembly GCA_031382085.1). Lineage (GTDB taxonomy): Bacteria > Pseudomonadota > Gammaproteobacteria > Steroidobacterales > Steroidobacteraceae > UBA964. Next base: position 3,463 of record JANMYM010000042.1, on the reverse strand, counting down.
ACTCCAACGAGTGCAGGCGAAGGATTCCATGGGGTCGACACGGGGTAGGCCATTACTCGCATCGCAAAGTACGTGATCAGGTAAAGCAGTGGGAAGACAGTGACCGCGGTGACGAGCCATCGTTTATTTTTGATGCGGCGGAAGTCGAAGATACGAAGCAATAATTCGCGTACTCCGCTGGCACCAGCCTCGCGATATCGGAGGATAACTGCGGCGACGGTGGGTGCAAGTACCGCGCCAATGTCGGTTACTGGGAGATTGTCAGGTAGCCCGGAGCGCATCATCTGTGCGCTGAAAATCCAAAAAGGAGCGCTGAGCCCGTAGGTGAGTACAAAGAAAAGCCAAGGATGACTTGGTGCTGTGCTCTTCATGGAGAACAAAGGGACTTGCTCCGAGAGCTAACGCAAAGGTAAAGGGTGCGCCGCACTTAAGGCATTGTCATGCCACGTCTGAAAGCCAAGGTATCCGATCGCGACAAGAAGCAGCACTGGCCCCAGGTTCGACAACAAGTTCACGGCAAGGTTGGCCGCCGGTCCGCCTGGGGCAATAACAAAGTCTCCAAGCACTACCCACAGCGCTGATGCGGGCAGCAGGTACCCGACCCAGTGCGGCCCAAGACGTCCACGAATGAAAGGAATGCCGAACAACGCCCCACCTGCGAACCAGGCGACCAGTCCCACTGCGAACGCAACAACGATGCCCGCGGGAAATGGCGCAGTCGCTGCAACAAGCGTTGGAGCCTTGGTGGCCAGCCATGGGGACACGAGTGCGGCGTAAAGACTGAGAAACAGGCCGAAGAACATCCAGGCCATGGCAATCAGCGCTACGCCGACCACGCCGAATAATCCCATTGAGTCGGCTACGCGGGCATACATTCCGGGCATTCCCAGGAGCACGAGCACAGCGCCAAGGACTCCGAGAACGTTCACCGGCAGCCAGAGGCTTTGCACTGCTACAACTGATGGATCAACACCGGCGGTAATCCACGACCTCAACACGACATGCACAACAAACGCCACGGCGCCAATCAGCAGGCTGAGACCGCTTATCCTACAAATCTGGGAGCGTGTCATCGTTTCCACCTCACCGTTAAAATTCACTGGACTGCATGGCCGTTCGCACAGGCCCACTGGAATGATTGATTAATCGCATCACGTAATTCCTAAGTTACAGAATTCGTTGAAGACGTAGCACAGGAAGAGCCAGCAGCATTTTGAAATGTACAATGATCGCAGCGTTCGATCTGTTCGTTAACACACTACGCGAGAACGCAGTGCGTGCCTGTGAAATGCCGCCGCTGCAGGCGTGGTCTCGATTTGCCCGACCCAAACTGGTATTGGCCACTGACGGCTCTGGGTCGGCAGTGAATTTAAACGACACCTGACGGGCGAGGTAACCTGCCGTTCCCTTCAAACCGCCAAATCTAACACTGCCAAGATTGGAAGTGTCCGGCAATTGGTAGGCGCGACCCGCTGCGGCCATCCGCCAACGACTGCTTTCGGCCAGTACAATTTCGTACACTTCAGCCTGCGATCACGACTTCAAATTGATGCGTGCGCAGGCTTGCTATTGCGGCAGCGCTGGCACCCAGACCCGTGGCAACGAAGGCGCGGCGGCTGATCTTCTTCATGGCCGACTCCCTGAAAATAACGGTCCGGATGAAATGGCGCTGCGCCCGCTCAATCGATCAGAGCATCGGCGCGCAGTCCGGCGCGCGCCAGGTGCACTGGCAATACGCGGCCGTAGAGCTGCCGCGTACGTTCCGGGCTGCCGACCATATTAGGCTCTTGCGCGAAACTGAAGATAGCCACGTAGCGCGGCCGCGCGCCGCCGAGCGGCGTGACCCGGTGCAGCGAGTAGCGGCCCTTGAAGATCTGCACGTCTCCCGGCTCGAGCCGCAACGTCCGGATCAGCCGTTGGTCGCCGTCGAGCACGGCCGTCACGCCCGCGTAGTTCTCGTAAGTGGCGCTACGCAGATGCGGGCTGTATTCAAAATCGCCGCCCGACACGGCGTTCTGGATGGCCAGCGTCACGGTGTAGTTGTTGGTGTCGAAATGCCAGGGAAAAACATTGCTGGCTTCGGCCAGGTTGACGATGACATCGGCCAGCGGATCAGCATAGCGATAGAAGCGCGGCTCGCCGAGCGTCACCTGAATAAAGGGCGCAAAGGCCGGCCACTCATAAATGGCGCGGATGATGCTCTCCGGCCCGAAATTGTCGGCTGGAACGAAGGCATTGGAGCGATCGTAGAACCGGCGCAGCGGATGGGTCGCTGGCAATTCCGGGCGATCGGTCGTGAAGTAGGGGTTGGTGCGATTGAAGTTGCGGTGACCCCGATCGGCAACCCGATCACATTCCGCGACAAGTTCCGCGATGCGCTCGGCGCGCACGAAGTGCTTCAGCTGTCTCGATAGCCTGGTTTGCGAACCAGTGAAACTCTGGATTCATGGTCACACTCATGAATCCATGGACTACGTTGTCAATGGCACGCGCGTCATTTGCAATCCACGTGGCTACCTGCCGCATGAACCAAATCGAAAATTCAGCAGTAAGTGCGTTGTAAATTTGGCAAACCAACCATTCAGCACTTCAGCTGGCTAGTCTACGCTGAGCACTCAGTTAGCGTCGAAACGGCTAACCTGCAATTCAAGTTTGTAGCCAGCCAGATTTGTCGAATCGGTTAGTAACGCGGACAAGCGTAGTCTCGGGCGGCACATGGAATTCGTGCCAGAGGGTCACGTGGGACTTTCGCACGGATATTTTCGACGAGGTGCTATGTTAGTCGTAATGAACCGCAATTCTAAATCGAGTTAGGCGTCATGGTCTTGGTCACATGGAACTGCAACGGGTCGCTTCGAAAAAAACTGCAACCACTGCTGGAGCTAAACGCCGACATCGCAGTAATCCAAGAGTGCGATGATCCTGCAAGATCAACTGACAACCACTACAAAACCTGGGCATCCAATTACCTTTGGACAGGACCAAACAAGAACCGCGGTCTCGGCGTTTTCGCAAAATCGCACATTCAGTTGCAGCCAGCGAACTTTAATTCCGGATTGCTTCAGCTCTTTTTGCCATGTCGGATAAATAACAAACTCCTTCTCATTGCCGTTTGGACGAAGCAGGCAAACTCCCCCAACTTCCGATACATAGGCCAGCTATGGAAGTATCTTCATCTGTATCGAAGTGCAATTGCATCCAGCCCATCTGTCGTAATCGGCGATTTCAACAGCAATACGCAGTGGGACGAATGGGACCGTTGGTGGAATCACTCGGACGTAGTAAGAGAGCTCGACACGGCTGGCCTAGCAAGTGTCTACCATCACAAGAATCATCTTTCACAAGGCAATGAGACTGATCCAACCTTTTTCATGCACAGAAACTACAAAAAGGCCTACCACATCGACTACGTCTTCGCGCCGCATGACTGGCTGCCAAATTGCGAAGTCGAAATTGGGGCCCC
>JANMYM010000014.1:0-105619 GCA_031382085.1 Gammaproteobacteria bacterium | reverse complement strand
AGCCTGCTGCAGCGCATGCTGTACTCGGACCTGAAAACCTACCTGCACGAGTTGCTGATGAAGCAGGACCAGATGAGCATGGCGGCATCGATCGAAAGCCGGGTGCCGTTCCTCGATCACAAGCTGGTGGAATTCTCAACGGCGCTGCCCGATCATTTGAAACTCCAGGGCCTGACCACCAAGCGCGTGCTCCGGGAGGCCATGAAGGGCCTGCTGCCCGATGAAATCCTGACCCGCAAGAAAATGGGCTTCCCGGTGCCGCTGGCGCGTTGGCTGCGGACCGATTTTCAGCCGCTGGTGCAGGAGCACCTGCTGAGTACCCGGTCGCTTGCGCGCGGGCTGTTTGAGCCCGAGGCCGTCCGCTCGCTGGTGGCCGAGCATGCAGCGGGGGCCGACCATTCCGAACGACTGTGGCTGCTGCTCAATCTTGAGATCTGGCAGCGTCAGTTTATCGACGGCGAGGCACGGGTCGGGCACCTGCCTACCGTTACATAATCGAGGAATGCTGCATAGCAGCATTTCATCGCCTGAACCGCATTATGTGGCCCGGTTCGCTAACGATTTTGTCAAACAAGGTAACCTAGCCAGCAGCCAGTTCAGGTTGCAACTGTCGGAAAATGAGCACACCCCAGACAGCAACCGAGATCGCAGCCAACGACGTCGCATTGATCGGCGTCGCCTGCCGTTTCCCGGGCGCGTCCAACACGGAGGAATTCTGGGAATTGCTCAAGGACGGACGCGAGGCGCGGACGGAGTTGAGCGACGCCGACTTGCGCGCCGCTGGCGTTCCGGACTTACAGCTGTCGAATCCGGATTACGTGAAAGCAGGCATGTTCCTGCCGCACATGGAACAGTTCGATCCCGGTTTTTTTGGCCTGAGTCCGCTCGACGGCCGCGTCATGGATCCGCAGCATCGCCAGTTCCTCGAGTGCGCGTGGGAGGCTTTGGAGGACGCGGGCTGCGATCCGGTTCGTTACGCCGGGGCCATTGGCGTTTTCGCCGGTTCCGGCCATAACCTCTATCTCGCCTCCAATCTCCTGACCAACCCGGACCTGTTAGCTGAAGTGGGTTTCTTCCTGCTGCGTCATACGGGCAATGACAAGGACTTTCTCGCTACACGGGCCTCGTACTGTTTCGATCTCAAGGGTCCCAGCGTCAACATCCAGACCGCCTGCTCAACGTCGCTGGTGGCTATTCACGCCGCCGCGCAAAGCCTGCTGTCGGGCGAGTGCGACATCGCGCTGGCGGGGGGCGTCACCATAGAACTTCCGCATCGCCACGGCTACCTGTTCAAGGAATCCGAAATTCTGTCGCGCGATGGCCATTGCCGCCCGTTCGATGCCAGCGCGGGCGGCACGGTGTTCGGCAGTGGCGTTGGCGTCGCGGTGCTGAAGCGTCTCGATACCGCACTGGCCGATGGCGATCATATCTACGGCGTGCTCAAGGCATCGGCGGTCAATAACGACGGCGCCGGCAAAGTGAGCTATCTCGCGCCGAGCGTGGATGGTCAGACGGCGGCGATTCGTGAAGCGCTCGCGATCGGCGGCATCGATCCGCAGACTGTCACCTACATTGAAACGCACGGCACTGGGACCCAGCTTGGGGATCCGATTGAAGTGGCGGCGCTGCTCCAGGCTTACGGCGCGGCGGCGGGTGGTCGCAACCGTTGTGGCATCGGCTCGGTCAAATCCAACGTCGGCCACCTCGATACGGCTGCCGGTATTGCCAGCGTCTTCAAGGTGCTGTTAGCCATGCAGCATCGGCACCTGCCGGCGACCCTGCACTACACGGCGCCCAATCCGGCGATCAATTTCCAGGACAGCCCGTTTTACGTCAACCAGTCGCTGCAGCACTGGAAAAGCCACGGCCCGTTGCGTGCGGGTGTCAGTTCGCTCGGCGTGGGTGGCACCAATGCGCACCTGATTCTCGAGGAGGCGCCGCGTCGCGAGGCCACGGGGCCTGGCCGCAGAAAAGAATTGTTGGTGCTGTCGGCGCGCAGTGAAACTTCGGTGTTGCGGTTTCGCGATCGTTTGACACGCTATTTTGAGTCGCATGCCAACGACGACGCCTCGTCCCTTGCGGATGCCGCCTTTACGCTCGCCGTCGGCCGCAAGGCATTTCGCAAGCGCGCCTGGCTGCTGGTGGACAGCAGCAACGGCGCGGTGGCCGCGCTTGATCAGTCGGCGCGTGAGTCACTGGTGATCCACGATGCCGCGACGTCGGAATGCAAAGTGGCCTTCATGTTTGCAGGCGGCGGTGCGCAATATCCCGGCATGGGTCGCGACCTGTACGAAGCGGAAACCGTGTATCGCGACGCGGTCGATGAGTGCCTGGCGCTGTTTCGGGAATTCATCGATTTTGATTTGCGCGCACTGATGTTCCCGGATGGACCGGACGCGATGCAGGCCGCGTCAGCGGCGCTCGAGCGACCCAGCCGGACACTGCCGGCCTTGTTCGCCACCCAGTATGCGCAGGCCCGCTTGTGGCAGTCGTGGGGCATCGAACCTGCCGCGATGATCGGTCACAGCATGGGCGAGAATACGGCTGCCTGCATCGCCGGTGTCCTGTCACTGCGCGATGCGCTCGGCCTGGTCGCGCTGCGCGGCCGTTTGTTCGAAACCGTCGGCGCCGGCCTGATGTTAGGTGTTGAGCTTGGCGAGGATGATTTGCGGCCGCTGCTGGGCACCGAGCTCAGCCTGGCGGCTGCGAACGCGCCCGGGTTGTCGGTTGCCTCGGGCCCGATAGCGGCCATTGCGACGCTGGAGCAGCAGCTGGCGAGCCGCGGCGTGGGGTGCCGCCGTGTCAGGATCGAGGTCGCGGCGCATTCGTCGATGCTCGAGAGCATTCTCGTGCCTTTCGGCGACTACCTGCGCTCGATTCGGCTGCAGGCGCCATCCGTGCCCTTCGTGTCGAATCTGACCGGCGACTGGATAACGGTCGCCGAAGCCACCGACCCGGACTACTGGGTGCGCCACCTGCGCAATACCGTGCGGTTTTCGCAGGGTGTGCAGCTGCTGCTGCAAGCTCAGGAATTTGCATTGCTTGAGGTTGGGCCCGGTCGAACGCTGGCATCGCTGGCGGGCATGCATCCTGCGAAGAGCGCGAATTCGACGCTGGTCAATTCGATGCGCCAGGCCGACGAGAAAACCGATGATCTCGGCCACATGTTAGGTTCGTTAGGTCGCCTCTGGGCTCGCGGCGTTGTTGTCGGTTGGCGCAAATTCTACGGCGCACAGAACCGGCGGCTCGTGCCACTGCCAACCTACGCATTTGATCATGTGCGCTGCTGGGTGGAGCCCGGCTCGGGTCTGGGTGCCGGTCGCGCCAGGTTGCCCGACGGATCGCGCCGCGCAGTCAGCGCCGAGCAGATGCTGTACCAACCCGCGTGGCAGCCGACGGCGCTGTTGCGGTCCCGTAGCCTCGAGTCCGCCCGGATTCTGCTGGTGGGCGGTGGGCATCGCCTGACATCATTGTTAGCAGACGTGATGTCCGCACAAGCGGCAGAGGTCCGCGTCGTGACAGCCGGCAAGACCAATGACTGGGCGCAGTTGCTCGACAGCCTCGAGAAATCAGGATGGCAACCGACTCACATCGTGCACGCACTGGCACTCGATCTCCCGGCCGGGACGGATGCCGGAGCCGGCCACCGGGCGCTCGCGTTCGACAGTCTGTTTCTGCTGGCGCAGTGCGCGGCAAACCAGGATTGGCAGCGGCTCTCCTGGACCGTGCTGACGCCACAGGCGGTGTCGGTCGGCGCGGAGCGCGTCCGATCGCCGTTAGGTGCGCTGGCGCTGGGTCCGGTGTCGGTGCTGCCGCATGAAAATCCGGGTTGGCGTTGGCGGATGATCGACGTGGAAGCGGTGGAGTCGGGTGGTTTGCCGCCAGCGCGGCTGGCCGATCAAATCTGGGCGGAAATCTCCGACGAATCGCCGCCTGCGCGGGCGCCTGACATCGTTGCGTTGCGCGGTGCGGGTCGCTTCGTGCGGCGCTTCGTGCGCTTCGCCGGGCAGCCATCGCAGTACGGGTTGGATACTGCCGTGCGCGATCGCGGCGTCTACCTGATTACGGGTGGCACCGGAGGGCTGGGTTTGGCCGCCGCGCGGATGTTGGCCTCGCAACCCGCTGTGACTTTGATATTGCTCGCCCGTCATGCGTTGCCGGAGCGTCAATACTGGCAATCGCTGGTCGATGCCGGTTCTCCTGATGCTGCGTTGCTCGAGACCTTGCTGGAGCTTGAGTCGCGCGGCGCCACGGTGAGGTTGGAAACGGGCGATGTCACAGACGCCACCCGCATGCGCGAGTTGGCGGCATCGGTGCGCAAAGAATTCGACGTGTTGCATGGCATCTTGCATACGGCCGGCGTGCTCCAGGACGCCTTGCTGACCGACAAGGACCTGGAGCAGGCGCTGCGCGTGTTGGCGCCGAAAGTAAGCGGTACGTTGGTGCTTGCCGACGCTTTTGGCGATTTGCTGCAGGATTGGTTCGTTGCGTATTCTTCGACCAGCGCATTTATCGGGCTGCCGGGTCAGATCGACTATGCGGCAGCTAACGCTTTCATGGATGCCTATGCATCCAGCGCTCGCGAGGTGCGCTGGCGTTTTGTCGCCGTGAATTGGCCGGTCTGGCGAGAGGTTGGCATGGCGGCGACGGCAGCCCGGGGCGGCAAGGCGCCGCGACTGCCTGCCGGTGTGCCGACGGCGCATCCCTTGTTGCAGCGTCGCTGTGAGCAGAGTGCGACAATGCGCGAGTACGCAACACTCTTCGACGTTGCCAAGTTCTGGATGCTGCACGAACATCGACTCACGAACGGCGCGGCACTGATTCCCGGATCCGGCTTCATGGAGATCGCAAGAGCCGCGTTCCAGGAGGGCGGCGATCCGCAGCAGGCAATGGAGTTCGAAGCAGTGTCTTTCGAGTTTCCATTCGTCGTGGGTGATCGCCAGTCACGCCTGTTGCGGGCCCAGCTCGCCCTGCGGCCTGACGGCGCCGACTTCAAGCTGCTGAGTGAGCAATTCGGCGAGCAGGTGACACATGTCGCCGGTACGGCCCGGTCGCGGCCCTTCGTGGCTGAGCGCCTGGATATCGGCGCAATCCGGGGCCGTTGCAACCGCGGCGCGCAATCATTTTCGGATCCGGAGCACCACCCATTCATGAATTTCGGCTCGCGCTGGGAATCCCTGCGCGGCGTTCATGTGGGGTCGGGCGAAGCCCTGATCGAGCTCGCGCTCGATGCCGCGTTGGCGGATGAGCTCGAGGTCTATCGGCTGCATCCTGCATTGTTAGACATGGCCACCGCCGGCGCCCAGGTCATCATCGACAACTACGTGCCGATGGAAGATTTCTACGTGCCGATCGGTTACCGCCGCCTGCATTTCTCCGGGCGGCTGCCGGAAAAATGTGTGAGTCATGTTGTGTTGCGCCCAAGTGGCGGTCCGCACCAGCATGACGTCGTCATATTTGATGTCCGGATTGCGGACCTGCAAGGGGCGGTGTGTCTGATCGCCGAGGGTTTTTCCATGCGCCGCCTGCCGGACCCGGCCGCATTCCGTCGCTCGGCCGAAGTCATCGAAGCCATCGAACCTCCGTCGCTTAAGCGAACGCTGGCACTGGGCATCGACGCTGCCGATGGACTAGCAGCTCTGGCTGAAATATTGCGCAGTGGCGTTCCGGGGCAGATTCTTGTTAGCCCCTACCAACCCGACCATCTGCAAGCGGAATTGCTGGCCGCGGCATTGCCCAAGGCCGTGTTGGCGGCACCGCGCCACGATCCGGACGCCGATCCGGTGATACCGGCGGTGGAGAAGATTCTGGGCGGTTGCCGCATGGTGGACAAGGTTGTGGTCCGCAGCTTTCTGGATGGCAATGAAGAAACACGACTGGTCGCATATTTTCTGCCGCACTTTGCCGCGTACACGACCCTGGGCGCGGTGCGGAATTTTGCGCGCCAGAATCTGCCGGCCGATCGCATCCCACAGCAGTTTGTTGAAATCGACACACTGGATGTGGGAGCAGATGGACTGATTGTGCGCACGTCGCAGCGCGATCCGTTAGCTCCGATCGACAAGTACAGTGCGCCGCGAACCTCGACAGAAAAACTGCTGGCCCGGATCTGGCAGGACGCGTTAGGAGTCGACCGGGTCGGGCTGGCGGATAATTTTTTCGACCTCGGCGGGCACTCTTTGATTTCCACGCGTGTCATCATCCAGGCCCAGAAGCGACTGGGTGTCAGGCTGGATCAGGCGACGATGGTCTTGAATACGCTCGAGCAGATTTCCAAGGACATCGACACGCGCGTGGCTGCTGCCGGCGTTGCGGCGCCAACGGCCGCGAATAAGCCGGCCGACAACCGTCGTGGACTGCTGGCGTCGATCTTCGGGCAGCGCAGCGGTGGGGCGCAATGAACCCGTTGTTCTTTGGCCCGGCAGAAACACCCTTGTATGGCGTCCACCAGCCGCCGGAGGGAAAAGCCCTGGATGCGGGCCTGGTGCTTTGTTATCCGTTCGGTCAGGAATATATGCGGGCGCACCGGGCTTATCGCCAGCTGGCGTTGCTGCTGACAAAAATTGGCTTTCATGTATTGCGTTTCGATTACCGGGGCACGGGCGACTCCAGTGGTGAACTGGACAACGTCATCGCGGACGACTGGGTGGCCGATGTCGGCCACGCGGTCCAGGAATTGCGCGACGTTGCTAACATTCAGCGAGTCGGCGTCGTGGGGTTGCGGCTCGGTGCGTTAGTTGCGGCGGAGGTGTGCAAGGCGCGAGATGATATTGATCGATTGATTTTGTGGGATCCGGTGTTGTCGGGCAACCATTATGACGCCGAGTTGCTGGCCGAAATTGCCGCCGAGAATCTGGCTGCCGCCGGTCCGCATTCCGGCAACGGCGAGGATGCGCGCGGCAATCTCAGTTACAACGGGTTTGTTTTGTCCGCGGCGTTTCGCGCCAGCATGAAGAAGTTCGACCTGCTCGGCGCCATGCCGCGGGCGGTGCCGCGGGTGTTGCTGGCGGTGTCGCACGAGTCCGACGATTTTACGCAGCTGCGCACCGCGTGGAGCAAGCTGCCCGGATTCCGTTACTTGCATGCGCCCGCGCCGCATGATTGGAACTTCGTCGACAATTTTGGCGGAATACTGTTGCCGCAAGCGGTAATTCGCGCGATTGTCAGCTGGGTGGAAGCGACCGAACGGCCATGAAAGAACGTGCACTGAGAATTGGCCGGCCAACGCCACTGATTGGCGTCGTCTCGGAACCCGAGACCTTCGACCCGGCCCGGCCCGCCGTCATCATTCTCAATTCCGGCATCATGCACCACGTCGGCGCCTGTCGCCTGTCGGTCAAGCTGGCGCGCGAGGTCGCTGCGAAAGGCCTGCTGGCAGCGCGATTCGATTATTCCGGGATCGGTGACAGCGAGCCGCGGCGTGGCAGCGATTCTTTCGATGAAGTATCGCCGCGCGAGTGTGGCGAAGTGATGGATTACCTGGAGAAGACCCGAGGATGCCGGCGCTTTATCCTGTATGGCCTGTGTTCCGGCGCCGACGCGTCGTATAACACCGCATTGGTGGATCCGCGCGTTATAGCGATCGCGCAGATCGATGCCTACTGTTACCGGACTTTGCGATTCTACGTCGAGTTCTACCGGCCTATCGTGTTCCGACTGGATCGTTGGCGCAGTTTTCTGGGGCGGATGTTGCGAAAATTGTTCGGCCAGGGTCCTGCCAGCGATACGCAGTCGCGGTCGCAGCCCGAAGGCGAGGACTACGAGATCCCGACCTACACGCGGATCTTTCCGCCGCGCGAAGTGGTCGCCAAGGGTCTGCAGAAACTTGTTGCACGCGGGATCTTCATGTACGTGAATTTCACCGGCGGTGAGCCGGCCTACAGCTATCAAGACCAGTATCGCGCCAGCTTCCCGGACGTGAAATTTGGCAAGTTGTTGCGGGTCGATTATTACCCGCAAACCAGCCACATCATCACGCAACCGCAGTGTCAGGCGCAGATCGTGCAGTCCATCGCCAGCTGGATGGCCGAGGTGCCAACAAGTGGCGGCTGAGCGCCTGGTGGCGGTCGTCCTGGGCGAGCAATCGCTACTCATTCAATGCTCTGAATTGTTACTGCAGCGTGGCTTCAGAATTTTGACCGTGGTCACGGCGGATGCGCGCATCAGCGCCTGGTGCGCGCAGAAAAATATTTTGGTTACCGAAACGCTTGAACAGCTTCCAGGTGCGCTGGGTCAGGCTGAATTTGACTATCTCTTCAGCATCACGAATTTGCGCATGTTGCCCCTGGATCTGCTGCGGCGTGCCCGCAAGTTGGCGATCAATTTTCACGATGGTCCATTGCCGAGGTACGCGGGACTCAGTGCGCCCGTCTGGGCCTTGATCGGGGGCGAGACCGAGCACGGGGTTTCGTGGCACGTGATCGAGGAAGGCGCGGATACCGGTGCGGTACTTGTCAGCCGCAAATTCGCGATCGAGGTGGACGACACGGTATTCAGTCTCAATGCCCGTTGTTATGAAAACGGCCTGGCGAGTTTCTCGGAATTGATCGAAGCACTGCTCGCTGGAAGCCTAGTCCCGCAGGCGCAGGATCTTTCCCGGCGCAGCTATTTCGGCTTGACCTCGCGCCCGGCAAACGAGGCCATACTCGACCTGAGCAAGTCGGCAACGGAGCTGATCCGCTGGGTGCGCGCGCTTGATTTCGGCCCGTATCCGAATCCGGTCGCGTTGCCCAAGTTGTTGTTAGGCAAGAATCTGCTATTGGTGCGCGATGCCGAGCAGGAGCCGGCCGTGAGCGGCATCCAATCGGGTGCGGTGCAGGCCGTATCGTCGCGGTCGCTGACGGTCGGGGTTGGCGGCAGCGCGATTCGATTCAATCGGGTGACCAATAGCCGGGGCGACCCCGTCGATGTGGCGCTGGCGCTGCAGTCCGAGGGCCTGAAGGTCGGTTCGCTGCTGGCGCGTGTTGATCGGGCGGAAATTTCCCGACTCGAGGGCCCGCTGCAGCAGGCATCGCGCCACGAGGAATACTGGCGGCGCGCGCTGCGTGACATCGAGCCACTCGAGACGCCTATCCCGCCGCCGGCCAGCGGCTCCACTGGCATGTCCTGGCGCAGCGCAGCGCTCACTGCGACGCAATCGGAGCTGTTAACAGCTTTGATGTTGCTGCTGTTTCGGCTGTCAGACAAGTCGCGCGGCACCGTGGCGGTTGCCAGGTTTGCGGATCACAGCCAAACCTTTCTCGAACAAGCGCTGCTCGCGAGTTGGTTGCCGCTGACGCTGCGATTTGATCCCGACAAGCCGGTCGCGGACCTGGCCGGACAGGTCAACGAGTTTGTGCAAGTCGCGGCCAACCGCGGCGCCTATCACCACGACTTGTTGGCACGGATACCCGGACTGCGAGAGCAGACCGCGGTTGAAAATCTGCCGATCCGTTTATACCTTGCGCCCCGCTGGACCGAAGAGGCGGCGCGCGCCGTGGATCCAGGCGCCGGTCTCAGCCTGTTCATCGCTGATCAATCGCCGGCGCTCGCGATGTTCGCGGAATCTGATCGGCTGCTCGATGCATACCGCGTGCTGCTGGAGGGTGTGCGTGAGAATCCTGCGGCCATCGCGAGCCAGGTCAACCTGCTGCCGGCATCCGAACGCAGCCAGTTGTTAGCCTGGGCGGCACGGAAGACTGCGGCTGATTCGCAAGGCGGAACCGAAGCGAGTATTCATCGACGCTTTGAAGCGCAGGTTGCCCGCTCGCCCGGGCGGATCGCGTGCGTTGATGGCGATGAATCCATCAGCTACGCGGATTTCAACGCACGGGCCAATCGCCTGGCGCGGCACCTGCAGCGCCTCGGCACGCAGCGGGGCGATCTGCTGGGCGTGATGATCGAGCGCTCGACCGACATGCTGGTCGCACTTTATGCCGTGCATAAGTGCGGCGCTGCCTATGTGCCCCTCGACCCGGAATACCCGCGCGATCGCCTCGAATACATGATTGCAGATTCCAGTCTGCGACTGGTGATTACGACCCAATCCCGCGCTAACAACGTTGCCGCGGCCCAGCCGATCGCGATCGATGCACTACCGGCTGACGTCGGGCAACTAGATGCCGACAATCTCGATGTGGCGGTGGAGCCCTCGGACCTCGCGTATGTGATCTACACCTCAGGATCGACCGGCAAGCCCAAGGGCGTGATGGTCGAACACCGCAACGTCGCGAATTTCTTCGAAGGCATGAACGAGTGCATCGGCACCACAGCCGGCACCTGGCTCGCGGTCACCAGCATTTCCTTCGACATCTCGGTACTCGAGTTGTTCTGGACACTGAGCAACGGATTCACGGTGGTACTGAATACCGATGGCTCACGTAAGCCGGCAGCCGCCAGGACCATGGATTTCAGTTTGTTTTACTGGAACGTCGCCAAAAGCGAAGCCGACTATGACGCGGAGAAATATCGCCTGTTGATCGAGGGCGCAAAGTTTGCGGATGCCAACGGATTCGTTGCAGTCTGGAATCCGGAGCGGCACTTCGAGGCGTTTGGCGGGCTGTTCCCGAATCCGTCGGTGACCTGTGCAGCGCTCGCGACCATCACCAAAAACGTCCAGCTGCGCGCGGGCAGCTGCGTGGTGCCGCTGCATAGCCCAATACGCATCGCCGAAGAATGGGCGGTAGTCGATAACCTGTCTAACGGGCGTGTCGGCCTGTCGATCGCCTCGGGCTGGGCGCCACCCGATTTCGCGATCAAGCCGGAAAACTTCGCCAACGCCAAGCAGATCATGTTCGACTCGGCGGAAACGCTGCGCAAGTTGTGGCGCGGCGAGACCGTGCCATTCCCGGGTCCCTCGGGTGAGGTCAGGGTTCGCACGTTACCCCGCCCGATTCAAAAAGAGCTGCCGCTATGGATGACAACGGCGGGCAATATCGATTCGTTCGTGCAGGCCGGCAAACTGGGCTATAACCTGCTGACTCACTTGTTAGGTCAGAGCGTCGAGGAGGTGGCGAAAAAAGTGGCCGCCTACCGCGCCGCCTGGCGCGACGCGGGGCATGCCGGTCGGGGTACGGTCAGTCTGATGTTGCACACTCTGGTCGGTCCCGATGCAGACGCGGTCGAACGAGTCGTGCGCCAGCCGCTCAAGGAATATCTGAAGAGCGCGATGTTTCTGGTCAAGGCTGCGGCCTGGCAGTTTCCGACTTTCAAGAAAATGTCCGACGAGCAGGGCCAGACGCTCGATCAGTTCTTCGCGACGATTTCCGACGAGGACCTGGATGGCCTGCTGGAATTTTCGTTTCAACGCTATTTCAGGACCAGCGGCCTGTTCGGGACGCTGGAGCAGTGCCGGGTCATGGTTGAGCGAGTCATGGCTGCGGGCGTCGATGAGATTGCCTGCCTGATCGATTTCGGCATCCAGACCGAGCTGGTGCTGGAGCACTTGCCGTACCTCAATACACTGCGCAAGGACATTCAGCAAAAGCGCGTGGCGAGCCCGGTTGCCGCGACGCCGATCCACGAGTTGATTGCGGCGCACAACGTGACGCACCTTCAATGCACGCCGTCCATGGCAACCATGCTCGCAGCCGACCCCGTGGCACAGCCGGCGCTGCGCAGACTGAAGCACATGATGGTCGGGGGCGAGGCGTTTCCGCCCGAGCTCGCGCGAAATTTGCGCCGGCTGGTCGGCGGTCGGGTGACCAACATGTACGGCCCCACGGAAACCACCATCTGGTCGGCCGTGGGGGACGTCAGCGATGCCGAGTTGCCCACCACCAACGTGGCGATCGGCCGGCCGCTGCCCAATCAGTCCGCCTACATACTCGATCAGCACCAGCAGTTGCTGCCCGCGGGCGTGGCCGGCGAACTCGTCATCGGCGGCGCGGGCGTCAGCCGCGGCTACTGGCGCCAGCCCGAGCTGACAAGTATGCGGTTCCTGGCGGATCCTTTTGCAGCCGCACCCGGCGCCAGGATGTATCGCACTGGCGATCGCGCGCGCTTCCTGCCGGACGGGCGCATCGAGTGCCTGGGCCGGGTTGATCTGCAGGTCAAAATTCGCGGTTATCGCGTGGAACTGGGGGAGATCGAAGCGCGCCTGCGGGACTGCGCCACCGTTGCTGAAGCGGTGGTTGTGTTGCGCGAAGATGCGCCTGGCGACAAGCGCCTCGTCGCCTATGTGCGCACGGCTGATGGACGTGAATTAGACGCCAGCGCCTTGAAGGCCAGGTTGCGCGAGTCGCTGCCCGAATTCATGGTGCCTTCGGCGTTCATTGCGCTTGCGGCCCTGCCTTTGACACCGAATGGCAAAGTCGATCGCAAGGCATTGCCTGCGCCTGGCGCTGCAGTCGCAAGGGTCGCAACGGTGAGTGCGCCGATCAAGGGCGATGCCGAGAACCTCGTCATCAAGATCTGGCAGCGTGTATTGGGGCACAGTGATTTTGGGCCGCGCGACAACTTCTTTGACATCGGTGGGCATTCGCTGCTGGTGATACAGGTTCTCAAGGATTTACGCGACACCACCGGCAAGACCATCCAGATGACGGACCTGTTCAAGTACACCACCGTGGAAACGCTGGCGCGGTTCCTGGCGGGCCAGTCAGGACCGACCGCGGCCGCCACGGATCGGGGCACGGCGCGCGCCGATGCCCGTCGCGCAGCCCTTGAGCGACGACGCAGACACTAGCTCAGCCGCGGCATTATGTTGAGCGAATAGTTCAATGACTCCCGGCAGCCGATTGATGGTCTGGAATGTGATCGGCATCGCGGCTGCAAGTCTCACAGTCGTCAATTTGAGACATTACCAAACAGTTTCTTTTCCTCCATAGTCGGGTCGTTGGTGACGACCTGAAGTGCGCGCTGCCCATCTCCTGGGACTGACAGCCCGGTGACGCGAAATTCAGAACTCGCTTGCTTGTAGTTGGATCGGCCTGATGTTTCTCCTGAAGGCCTTCAAACAGCGTGAGGTAAACGTGTCGGGATTGCAGAGCAGACACCTGTTAGTGGTGTTAGTGGTGACATTGTTAGGTGCATGTTCCTGGGGCGACGGGTCCATCAAGGCAACGGCCAGTCAGCTGAATGGCAACACCGCAGCGACTGCCAACAAAGCCCCGACGATTTCCGGCAGTCCACCCACCGCGGTGCAGGTGGACATCGCGTACTCCTTCACGCCGACCGCATCCGATCCCGACGGCGATGCGCTCACCTTCACCATTGCCAACAAGCCCGCCTGGGCGGCCTTCAACACGACGACCGGCGCCCTGACGGGCACGCCGACAGCTGCCGAGGCCGGTAGCTTCCTGAACGTGACGATCGGCGTCACGGACGGCAAGGCCACGGCCAATCTGCCGTCGTTTTCGGTGGATGTCACAACCGGGCCGGTCGTTGCAAACGACAAGAGTGCGACGCTGTCCTGGGCGGCGCCTACACAGCGCATCGATGGCACGCCGCTCGTGAATCTCTCGGGCTACAAGATCTTTGTCGGCCAGGCGCCAGGCAGCTATTCCCGCGTCATCGATGTCGCCGGCGCGCCTAACACGCGTTACACGGTGACGGGGCTCAGCATCGGCACCTGGTATTTTTCGATCTCGGCCTATGATGCGGCGGGTCTTGAGAGCGACAAGTCGCCCGAGGTTTCCAAGACCTTCTAGCGAGCGGGTCGACACGTCAACTCGTGATCGACGGTCAAGCGCGATGGCCACGGCCGCGCGGCTCAAAGGGCGGCGCGCTTGCAAGATCGCGGCTCGCAGACTCACGCGCGATCTTGCGCGTTCGCTCAGGCGCGCGGGCGCAAACGTTCCTCACAGGATCTTTTCCCAAGTTGCGCGCATGGCACTAAGTTTGCGCTGACCGCGCGCCCGAGCCGCTGCCCATTCGCCGCTCGGCCGTGGCCATCGCGCTCGCCCGTCGATCGCAGAGTTCGCGTCGGTCAAGCGCGATCGTCAGGCCTTGCCGCCCTTGAAGTCATCCGGCAGCAACTGATGCCGGGACAGAAGCTTGTAGAAATCGGTGCGGTTGCGCTTCGCGAGGCGCGCGGCGTGGCTGACGTTGCCGCCGGTGATCTGCAGCAGCTGGGCGAGATAATTGCGCGTGAATTCATCGCGCGCATCGTCAAAGGATGCGAGCCGGCCGGCGTTGCCGCTCAACGCGGGCTGCAGCACCTCGACCGGGATCACCGGCGACTGCGCGGTCGCAACGGCCTGATGCACCACGTTCATCAACTGGCGAACGTTGCCCGGCCAGTTGGCGGTAGCTAACAACTCGATCGCCTCGGGCGCAAAAATCCGGCGCGAACCACTGTCGCGCGCGATCTCGGCCAGGAAGTGTGCGACCAGCAGCGGGATGTCCTCGCGCCGTTTATGCAGTGGCGGCAGCTCGATGTGCACGACGTTGAGGCGATAGTAGAGATCCTCGCGGAACTGGCCGGCAATGATGGCGGTGGTGACGTCCTGCTGGCTGCTCGCCAGCACCCGAACATTGACGGGGATGGATTCGTTGCTGCCGACCGGCCGGATCGCGTTCTCATGCAGCACGCGCAACAGCTTCACCTGCAGTTTCACAGGCATCTCGGTCACCTGGTTCAGCAGCAGGCTGCCACCGTCGGCGGCGCGGAACGCGCCTTTCTGCGCCTCGGAGGTGTCGCCGCGGCTGCCGAATAATTCAACTTCCAGGGTTTCTTCCTTCAGGGCGCCGCAATTGACGACCACGAAGGGCGCCGCGCGCCGCGCACTTGCCTTGTGAATCGCGCGCGCTATGAGTTCCTTGCCGGTGCCGCTCTCACCCGTGATGAGCACGCGGGTGTCGGTGCCCGCAACCATGTGTGCGAGCGCCAGCTTTTCTTCCAACAGCGGCGAGCGCGTGACGATGTCCGAGCGCCAGTCCTCGGTGTTAGCTGCGAAGCCGGACACGCGCAGCGCTTTTTCGACGTGCGTCAGCAATTCCTGTTTCTCGACCGGCTTGGTCAGGAACGAAAATGCGCCTTGCTGCGTGGCCTGGACGGCGTCCGGGATGCTGCCATGCGCCGTTAGCAGGATGACCTTCACGCCGGGCCAGCGATTCTGCATTTCGCGCAACAGTGCAATGCCGTCCATGGGTTCCATGCGCAGATCTGAAATCACGAGGTCGGGGCGGAAGCGCCCGGCGGCGGCGAGGGCGGCTGGGCCGTTATCCACCGCTTCCACGTTGTAGTTTTCGGCGCGCAAGCGGATGGTCAGCAGGCGCAGCAGTCCCGGGTCGTCATCGACCACCAGGATGCGTGCCGCACTGGCGGCGGCCGGTTTGCCGCCGTCGATGCCGGCATCAGGACTGGGTCTGGGGGTCATCATCGTCTGTGGTCACCGGTTTCGATTTTGCCGATTGCATCGAGCTTTGCGCGCGCCTCATCGAGCGCCTTGCGCAGGCGCGCGTTTTCGTCAGTCTCGGCCTGCAGTTTGCGATTGACGCTCGCGAGCTGATCTTTTTCCATTCGATCGAGCTGCTGTCGTAGCCTCTGGTTCTCGCTGCTCAGGTCCGCGCCGTTGGTAATTCGTTGCAGCTCGACCATCGCGAGGGCCCGCTCGGCGGGCGGGAGGGTGGCCGGTGCCGCGAGCACGTCGCGCAGGATGACCACCGCGGCCACGGCATCGAATCCCGCGTGACCCGAGGTTGCTAACAGCAGTGCGTGCCTGAGGCGCGCGCTGGCGAGCCGGCTCGACTCGGCGTCGCGGCGCGCATTGTCCAGCAGCTCGCCTTGCGCGACCGGCTCGGCGGCCAGCAGTTTCTGGATGGCTTCGAGGTGTTGCGTCAACGCCGGCGGGTTGGCCGAGCGTTCGACCGCCGCGACACCGCGATCGCCTAACGGATCACGCGGTGCCTGCTTGCCAAGGCTGCCACAGGCTGTTCCTGCGAGTGCAAAGCCTAACAACAGGACGAAATCAGGCAGCCGTCTTGTGCGCTTCACTGGCGACCTTGGTTCGTATGGGCATGCGGATACGGAAATGCGCGCCCGGGTATTTTCCATCCAGCAATTCAATGGTGCCGCCGTGTGCATTGACAAATTCCATCACCACCGACAGACCGATGCCAGTGCCGCGCAGGCTGCCTGCGGGGGCGCCTCGGCCGGTATAAAACGCATCGAAAATCCGCTCTCGCTCGGCGGGTCGTATACCGCCGCCGCTGTCGGCCACCTCCAGTGTCCAGGCATCTGCCTCGGCACGGGCCTCGATATATATGGTACCGCCCTTGGGCGAATACTTGATCGCGTTGGACAATAGATTGTCGATAATCAAGCGCAGCTTGGTGCGGTCCGCGGTTAACTGCACGTCGTCGGCCTTGACCTCGAGCCTCAGCCTCTGAGACAGCATCGTCAGCTGTTGGTTCTCCAGCACCTGCTTGATCAGCGGCCGGATCGGGAAATCACCCAGTTCCAGGCGGCTGTTCTGGCTCTGCCAGGCGGTATAGGACAGGAGGTTCTCTATCAGCCGCTGCAGCCTCAGGGCGTTATCGCGCAGGATGCTGGCGACCTCATGTTGGGCGGTCGCCAATGTCCCTACAGCGCCTTCCAGCAGTAGATCCGTACCCTCGCGGATGTTCGCCAGCGGGGTCTTGAGCTCGTGTGACATGTGTCGCAAAAACCGCGATCGTTCCTCCGCCAGTTCGCCCAGCCGCAGGCGCAGCCATTCCAGCTGGCCACCCAGGCGCTCAAGATCCGAGGGTCCTTTGACCGTGATCTCGCGCGAGAAGTCGCCGCGCCCCAGTTCGCTGATGGCGCGGTCGATCTGGCCCAGCGGCCGGGCCACGAACAAGGTCAGCAATATCACGGCCAGGATGATCAGCGGCGCCAGCAGCGCGGCCTGCCACGCGAGCTGGGTGCGGGCGCGTTCGGCACGCTCCTGCAGCTGACGAAGGGCCGCATCGGTGGTGCGGTTGCCGAGATCGGTTAGCTTGCGTGCCACGGCGGCCAGATCCTGCAGCCGCCCGAGGTTGTCGACCAGAGCCGCCGGATTGCCCGAGGCAATCGCATTGGAGCGGCGTTTCGCCTGCAGATCATCGAGCTGATTGAGGAGCGCGTTATTTTCAGCACTTGGGGCCGGGCCCCGCAGTGCCTGACTGGATGCCGTGATGTCGTTGCTATTGCGGCGCAGCACTTCCAGCAGGCGACGATCGCCCAGGACCTGGTAGAGGCGAGTGGTGCGCTCGTTCGCGGCAATCAGGTTTTCGAGGTCGTGCGTGAGGCGCGTGTTCTGGACGCTCTGGCGCACCAGTTCCTGGCTGGCCAGTGTCAGTTCGCGCATCTGGATCGCGGCGGTCAGGATCGCGATCAGCAGCGGCACTGCGATCAGGGTCAGGCCCAGGAGCATCAGGCCACTGAGCGATTTGGGGCGCAGCCATTTCACGGCTGCCATTCTAGTAAGTTATTGCCTGCTAATTGGGCTCAGTTGTTCTGCCAGGGACTCGCAAGGGCCTTCTTTTCCCATTTGAGTGACGTTTCAACGATGCGGTCCAGGTTGTCGAGTTGCGGCTTCCAGCCCAGAACCGCGCGGATCCGGTCGGCCTTGCTGATCAGGATCGCGGGGTCGCCAGCGCGCCGCGGTTGTTCGCGAACTTGCAGCTTCTTGCCGCCCACCCGCTGCACACTGTCGAGAACTTCGCGCACTGAGAAGCCGTGTCCATAGCCCACATTCAGGGTGCTCGAGGAAGCGCCGCCGTCCAGATAGTCGAGCGCCTGGATATGCGCGGTCGCAAGGTCGTGCACGTGGATGTAATCACGCACGCCGGTGCCATCCTTGGTGTCGTAGTCGGTGCCGTAGATCGACACATAATCGCGCTTGCCGACCATCGCCTCGCATGCCACCTTGACCAGCAGGGTTGCGTTCGGCGTCGAGCATCCGATGCGGCCCTCGGGGTCCGATCCGGCGACGTTGAAATAGCGTAGCGCCACGTAGCGCAGGCCGGTGGCCGCGGCCGTGTCCCGCAGCATCCATTCGGACATCAGCTTCGAGGTACCGTAGGCGTTGATCGGCGCCATCGGCGCATCTTCGGCAACGACCCCGGAAGGCGCCATGCCGTAGACGGCGGCGGTGGACGAGAACACGAATTTCCTGATGCCATGCGCGACGCAGACTTCGAGCAGGTTACGCGTGCAGCAGGTGTTGTTGCCGTAGTACTTGAGCGGATCAGCGACCGATTCGGGCACGATGGTATGTGCCGCGAAATGCATCACGGTCTCGACGTTGTATTCCTCGAACACAGCGCCGAGCAGGGTCCGGTCGCCGACATTGCCAACCACCAGCGGCGTATCTAACACGGCCTGGCGAAAGCCCTTCGACAGGTCATCGATGACGACGACCTGCGCGCCGCGTTGACGCAACTGCAGGACAACATGGCTGCCGATATAGCCGGCGCCGCCGGTGACGAGAATGCTAGGCTGGATCATATTCTTATCATACCGGTTGACCCTTACGCCTCTGTGAATTATGTCCCGCTTCGGCCCAAGACCCTTTGCATCTTTGACTCCGGATACGGTACTGGATGCCCTCGATGTCGCCGGGCTCGATCCCGATGCGCGTCTGTTCGCGCTCAACAGCTACGAAAACCGGGTCTATCAGGTCGGCAGTAGCGAGGGTTGGTGGGTTCTCAAGTTTTACCGGCCCGAACGCTGGACTGACGCACAGATTCTGGAGGAGCATGGATTCGCCCAGGAGCTGGCCGCGGCCGAACTGCCGGTGGTCGCGCCCAAAACAATCGACGGCGCGACGCTGCTGCGGCATGCCGGGTTTCGTTACGCGGTGTTTCCGTTCTGTGCGGGCCGCGCGTTCGATCTCGACAGCCCGGACGTGCTGGTCATCCTGGGGCGTTTGTTAGCCCGGGTGCATCTGTTAGGGCAGCGGCAGAAATTCACGACCCGTCCGGCGCTGACGGCCGACTGGCTCGGGCGCCGGCCGCGCGCCCAGGTGCTGGCGAGCGGCATGCTGCCGCCAGACCTTGCGCAGGCCTACGGCGGCCTGACCGATGAGTTGCTGCGGCGAGTTGCGGCAGCATTTGACGACCTGCAGGGCTATCAATCGCTGCGCCTGCATGGCGACTGCCATCTCGGCAATCTGCTGCTGCGGGATGGCATACCCACTTTCGTCGATCTGGATGACTGCCTGCAGGGTCCGGCGATCCAGGACCTGTGGATGTTGTTAGGCGGTGAGGCGCCGGAGCAACGCGCCAATCTGGATCGCTTGCTGGAGGGCTACGAGGAATTCCGGGCCTTCGACTATCGGGAATTGCGCCTGATCGAACCGCTGCGTGCGCTGCGCATCATTCATCACGCTGGCTGGATCGCGGCGCGCTGGCAGGACCCGGCGTTTCCACGCGCCTTTCCCGGTTTTGCGGACTCACGATTCTGGGAATCACACCTGCAGGAGCTGCGCGAGCAAATGGCGCTGGTCGACGACCCGCCCCTGTTCCGAATGGGATAGATCCGAATAGGTTAAATCAGGCCCGCAGCACTGTGAGCCGCTGCCAGAAGCAGCGCGAATGGCCGTGTTAGCGTGGGCGATGCTGAGAATTCTGACGGCGGTGGTGGCCGTGATCCTGATCGGTGGATGCGGCGGCGGCTCGGGCAGCAGCGCGGCGCCGGCCACCAGTGTCACGATCAGCGGCCGCGTCACCTTTGACAAAGTGCCGTTCGGCATGGGCTCGGACGCCGGGCTGGATTTCGCGCGCGTGGCGGTCGCGCCGGTGCGGGGCGCGACGGTGCAAATCATCGCCGGCCCGGGGGGCAGTATCCTTGCCGCGGGCCTCACCGATGCTGCGGGCAACTACAGCCTGAGTGCCCAAGCTAACATCGACGTTTTCGTGCGCGTCCGCGCCGAGATGCTTCGCAGCGGGACGCCTGGCTGGAATTTCACGGTCCGCGACAACACCAACTTCGATTCGCTCTATGCGCTGGATGGCAGCGTATTCAATACCGGCAGCAACGCCATCACGCGCAATCTGCACGCTGCGTCGGGTTGGGGCGGCAGCGGTTACAGCAGTGCGCGCTCGGCGGCGCCGTTTTCGGTGCTGGACGCGGTCTACCAGGCCTTTCAGTTGGTCCTCGGCGCGAGTCCCGGCCAGGTCTTCCCGGAACTGCGGATGATGTGGAGCCCGAATAACCGGCCGGTGATGCCGACCGGCAACGCCGCCAGCGTCGCCGCGCAGCGCGCGTCCGGCAACATCGGCACCACGTTCTACGATGCCGGCACGCCGGCGCGGATCTATGTGTTAGGCGATGCGGGCACGGACACGGACGAATTTGACCAGCACGTCGTGGCGCATGAATGGGGACACTACTATCAGCAGCAGTTTTCCCGTGACGACAGCATCGGCGGCGCGCATGACACCAACCTGCGACTCGACTACCGCGTCGCCTTTTCCGAAGGCTGGGGCAGCGCGTTTTCGGCCATGGCCAAGGGCGATCCTCTGTATCGCGACAGCTTCACCATGAGTGGTGTGCAACGTGATTTTTCGATCAACGTAGAAAATAATGCCAGCTTGATTCCCGGCGCTTTCAATGAGGGCGCGGTGCAATCGATCATGTATGACCTGTTCGACAATGCTAACGATGGCGCCGACACGGTCAGCCTGGGATTCGCGCCGCTGCATGCCGCGATGACGACGCGCATGCGCAGCACCAGCGCGCTGACCACGATCTATCCCTTTCTCAGTGCGCTGCGCGCCGGCAACACAGCGCAGGCGAGCGCGATCGATGCACTCGCCGGCGCCCAGCAATTGGTATCAATAACGGATGATTTCGGCGCCAACGAATCCAACAATGGTGGCGATGCGCGAAATCTGCCGATTTTCCGCAGCGTGTCATCTGGCGCTACCGTGGCAGTCTGTTCGGTTGCAGCTAACGGCGCATACAACCGCCTGGGTAATCGCAAGTTCCTGCGATTCGATCTGACCGCGCCCGGCGCCATCACGGTGCGTGCGAGCAACGGCCCGGCGGGTTCCGATCCTGATCTTGCGCTTTACAGCGCGGGTCAGCAGCGTGGCCTGGCCGAGGGCACGGCGTCAGCGGCTGAGACCCTCACGGTGACCGGCCTCGCGGCTGGCACGTATGCGATCGAAGTCTATGAATACAGTAACCTCGGCAATGCGCCGCGCGGTGACACCTGTTTCGACTTGCAGGTTAGCGCCAGCTAGGATTGAATCGGGATTGAGGAGTTTGCCTATGTTCACCAGTTCCCTGTGTACACGTGCTGTGCCGCCCGCTCTGGCCTGTGCTTTTTTGTTAGCTGCCTGCTCGGATCCCGCTGCAGTAAAAATCAGGACCCAGACGCCGCTCGCCAGCGCGGCGACTGCTGCCGCTGCGGCTGCCCAGAAAACTAACAAGAACCTGGTGTCCGCAGTGACCACCGGCAAGCCCGGGGCGCCGATATCGATGAAATTCGATTTGCTGCGCCGGCCCAAGGTCGGCGAACCGCTGGAGGTGGCCGTGGAAGTGACGCCCGAGTCCGCAGGCATTACCGCATTGCAGGTGGTGTTCCAGGGCGGTGATGGCCTGCAGCTGCGTTCGGGCGGCGAATTGTCGGCGACCTCGACCACGGCGATGCCCGCCGGTACGCCGATCCAGCACACGCTGGTCGTGACCCCGGTGCGCGAGGGCATCTTTTACCTGTCCGCGGTCGCCGTGGCCGAAGGCGCGGGATCCCAGGCGCGGACCTTTGCGATTCCGGTGGTTGTCGGCGATTCCGCGGTGCTGGAATCCACCAAAGCGGCCCTGCCGCCAGCGGCCTCGAGCGGTGAGCGTGTGACCAGCCTGCCGGCCCGGGAAAGCGGTTCGAAACCCTAACACCCGGCGCTTGGTAGACTGTCGAGACTCATGAATCCCGATGCGCCGCCCTTTCAGCGCCTGTCCCGCCAGGGCCCATTCCCGGCCCTGATCGTCTGCGACCACGCCAGTTGTCTGGTGCCCGCGCGTTTGCACAATTTGGGCCTGGGACCAGCGGATCTGCGCCGCCATATCGGCTGGGATATCGGCGCCTCGCAACTCGCCCACGGACTCGCGCAGCGACTGGACCTCAGCGTCGTGGCCGCAGGTTTTTCACGCCTGGTGGTCGATTGCAACCGCCATCTGGATGATCCGAGCAGCATCGTCGCCGTCAGCGATGAAACGCCGATACCCGGGAACCAGCGGCTCAGCCGCGATGAGCGCCAGCGGCGCGCGCGCGAGTATTTTGAGCCCTATCACGGCGCGATCGATCAGGAGATGGCCGGGCTGCGGCAACGCTGCGAGGCGCCGGCGCTTATCGCAATCCACAGCTTCACGCCGGTCATGCACGGCATGGCGCGCCCCTGGCATTGCGGCATCCTGTGGGATCGCGACCCACGCATGCCGGTGCCTCTGCTGCAGGCGCTGGGCATGGAAGCCGGCCTGGTCGTCGGTGACAATGAGCCCTATTCGGGCCGCCATCCCGAGGACTACACCATCGAGCGGCACGCCGAGTCGTTGGGCCGGCCGCATGTTTGTATTGAGGTGCGGCAGGATCTTTTGCAGGATACTCAGGGCATCGAAGACTGGACGGGGCGGCTGGCGCGCGCGCTGCAGCCGCTGCTGAGCCAGCTGACCTTATACCGGGTCGGGGAACCGTATCGACCCGTGCGACAAGTCAGGGGAGTCCACACGTGAGGCTAAAAGAACCGCCGTTGACTGTTGGCATCGAGGAAGAATACCTGCTGGTCAACGTCGCGACCGGCGATCTGGCGAACGATCCGCCGCCGGATGTCCTGAAGGAATGCGCCGAGCTGGGTGGCGGACAGATCAGCCCGGAATTCCTGCGCTGCCAGATCGAAGTGGGCACGCGCGTCTGCCGCACCATGGCCGAGGCACGCGCCGACCTCGCCAAGCTGCGCGGCATCATCGTGCAGGTCACCCGCAAGCATGGCCTCGCGCCGATCGCCGCATCGACCCATCCGTTTGGCCGCGCGATCACGCAAATGCATACCGACAAGGAGCGTTACTTCGCGCTGGCGCGCGAAATGCAGGCCACCGCGCGGCGCATGGTGATCTGCGGCATGCATGTGCATGTCGGCATCGACGATGACGATTTGCGCATCGACCTGATGAACCAGATGGCCTACTTCCTGCCGCATCTGTTAGCCCTGTCGTGCTCATCACCGTTCTGGGAAGGCGAACTGACCGGTCTCAAGTCGTTCCGGCTGACGGTTTTCAATTCCCTGCCGCGCACCGGTCTGCCGGAGCGATTCGCCAGCTACGGTGAATTCCGCCGGCATATCGACATGCTGATCCGCAACGGCCTGATCGAAGACACCAGCAAGATCTGGTGGGACATCCGCCCGAGCTCGCGTTATCCGACGCTCGAAACGCGCATCATGGATTGTTGCACACGCATCGATGACTCCATTGCGCTGGCGGCGCTCAACGTCTGTCTGCTGCGCATGCTGTATCGCCTGCGCAGCAACAACCAGCGCTGGCGCGACTATCCGCAGATGCTGGTATCGGAAAACCGCTGGCGCGCCATGCGTTACAGCTTCGATGAAAAGCTGCTCGATCTCGCCAAGGGCGAGCTGGTCAGCTACAGCGATCTGCTGGAGGAATTGCTCGAGATTCTGGCGCCCGACGCCGAGGCCCTGGGCTGCGTTGCCGAGATCGCTAACACGCGCGAGATCGTGCGCCGCGGTACCAGCGCGCATACCCAGGTGGAAGTCTACGAAAAGGCGCGTAAGCGCGGCGCATCGGAACGCGAGGCGCTGCGCGCGGTGGTCGACTGGCTGGTCACGGAGACCGCGAAATCGTAAGCCCGCAGCTTATCGCGGCCGATTTCGAAGCGCCGGTGTTGATTGTCGGCGGCGGCCCGGTGGGGCTGTCGCTGGGCGGCGAACTGGGCTGGCGTGGATCCGCGGCACTGCTGGTGGAGGAGCGCACCGCGCCCACCCTGCACCCCAAGGCAACTTTGTTAGGCGCGCGCTCGATGGAGTATTTTCGCCGCTGGGGCATTGGCGATGAGATTTACGCCAGCGCCTTGCCTCCTGAAGTGAATTACCACATCACGTTCTGCACGCGGCTCGCGGGGCACGAGCTGTACCGCGTGACCTCGCCCTCCATTCGCGACACGATCGAGCGGCCTGCAGCTGCGATGGCACGCTGGCGCGAGCTGGAATGGAGTCCTTACTACAAGACCCAGATCGGTCAGCAGGCGCTCGAGCCGATCCTGTGGAAATTTGCGGCCGCGCAGCCGTCACTGCGTTTGCAGCACGGCTGGCGTTTTCTCGATTTTTTGCAGGATGCCACCGGTGTCAGCTCCAGGATCGAGGAGCTGGCGACGGGCCGCGTCGCCACGGTGCGCTGCCTGTACCTCATAGCCTGCGACGGCGGCGCCAGTGCGATCCGCAAAACGCTTGGCATCCGCATGAACGGCCGCGGCCGCATGCGAGCTAACGTCAGTTTTTATTTCCGGTCGAGGGCGTTTCTCGAGGTGCACGGCAAGGGGCTTGGCAACCTCTATTTCGTGTTTGCGCACGACAGTTTTGGCGTGTTCACGGCCATCGACGGCCACGAGTTCTGGAACTACCAGTACTATTTTCTGGACCCGGCGCGCCAGACGGAAGCGCTGGATCCTGAGACCATCCTGCATCGCGCCGTCGGGCGGCCGTTTGATTTCACGCTGGTCGGCATCCAGCACTGGCATCACCATCAATCGGTGGCGCGCGAGTGGCGCGCGGGTCGCGTGTTTCTCGCCGGCGACGCGGCGCACCTTTTTGTGCCGACAGGTGGCGTCGGCATGAACACCGGTATCGGCGATGCGATCGACCTCGGCTGGAAACTGGATGCCGTACTCAAGGGCTGGGGCGGCGCTGCCTTGCTGGACAGCTATGAAGCCGAACGCAAGCCCGTTGCGGTGCGCAACAGCGTCATCTCGGCTAACAACTCCGACAAGATCGACATGGTCATGGATGAAACCCCGCCGGAGATCGATGAGGAATCGGCGCGCGGCGCGGCCGCGCGGGCACGGCTCAGCGGCAAGATCCGCTGGATGGCGCGGCAGTTCAATTCTGCCGGCACTCACCTCGGCTATCGCTACTGCGACTCGCCGATCGTGGTTGCGGACGGATCTCCCGAGCCGCCGGACGATTTCATGCAGGTCGTGCCGTCCACCTGGCCGGGATCGCGCCTGCCGCACGCCTGGACGGGCGCCGACCAGACTGTGCACGGCGAGTCGACGCTGGACTGGTTGGGCAGGCATTTCGTGCTGCTGGCTGCGACGCAGGTCGACAGCACCGCACGCTGGACCGACGCGGCACGCGCGCTGGGCTTGCCGTTTGAAGTCAGGGTCGTCACGCAACCGGCACTCATCGCGCTGTTCGAGCGCAAACTGGTGTTAGTTCGCCCCGACGGTCATGTGGCCTGGCGCGGCGATACGCCGCCGGCGGACTGCGCGGCGCTGCTGCGCCAGGTATCGGGCAACACCGGCTCAACGCCGATCGTGCAGCAGGAAGGCGCCTAACGAGCCGAGGCCGATCGTCCAGTGCGCGAGACTGGTCCAGGATCGCGCCGTGTCGTTGCCAATGTAATAAAGCGCGCAGCCGGTGAGCGCGAGCCAGGCGATGAGTCCGAACAGCGTGCCGCCGGTCGAGCGGCGCAGACGGTATTCCCAGCCGCGCGCGATGTGGTGATGCCACAGCAGGCCGAACAGCCACAGTCCTGACAATGAGACCGCCGCATGCGCAATCATCCACAGGGGCTGCTGCGGATGTGGATTTTGCAAGCCGAATTCGTCGCTCACGGTGACGAAATACTTGAAGATCAGCCAGACCGCGCCTGTTAGCCAGACGGCTGCGCCGACGCTGTAGACGGCGCGTCGCTGCCAAGGGGGCAGTGCGCCGGCGCCTTTGCGAACTCGTGGTGTGCTCATCCTGCCTTGCCGATAACTTGCCAGCCGCGGGCCGGATTATGAACGAATGCCTGTGCCTTGAATTTGCGTAATACAGGCGCGGCGGCGCTGCCGCGTGCCAGCACCACTTTGGTCAGGGCGTCGGCGATGGCGCAGCGCTGCGCCAGCACCGACACGAATCGGGTGGTTGACAGATTGCGGTGCGTTGCCCCATGACGGTGCGGTGACACCCAGACCCGTTGGCGTCGGCGACGCGTGGTCTGGCCGTGGCTGCTGGCGAGCGCCTGATTTGTTAGCGCCACGAGCGGTACCCGCCGCAGCGTTTGCCCCGTCACATGCAGCAGTATGTTGGTAGCGCCGGGCCCGGCCACGCGCAGATCTCCACCGGCGTTGATCGAAACGCTTGCCCGAGGCGTGCGCGGCCTGCACAGCAGGGCGCTGTCGACCGCAAATCCTTTGGCAATGCCACCAAGATCAATCCACAGCGGCTTTCGGAAGCGCACGCGACCGTCGCGTTGCAGCGTGATATCGCGCCAGTTTGCATTTGGATCCGGCTCGGCAGCACTGGCCGGTCGCGGTAGGAAACCGCCACTGACCAGCGCAGATGCGACCGTAATGTCAAATACACCCGCAGACGCCGCGGCTATCCGTCGGGCGAGTCGCAGCACCTTGAGCGTCCGCGGGTCGACCGCGACCGGCTGGAGCCAGGCCTCGCGGTTCAGGCGACTCACGTCGCTGCGCGGGTCATGGAAACTCATCAACTCATGGATGTGCGCGATAGCCGCGAATGCGCGCCTGAAAAAAACATCGCACTGGCGCTGCGAGGCATCCTGAACGCCCAGGGTGACCAGGGTCCCGAGCCACGGCTGCGTCCGATGCACCCAGGGGGCTTCCCTGCGGACAGACCGGCGCTTCGCGGATGATGTAATGACAGGCTCCTGCTATTGTCCGGCCTGCATTGTCCGCAGGAGGTATTCAAGTGGCAACACCCGAGTCAAAACGTCCGACTTACGCTGCCGAGGCCATTCCCTCCGACGTCACCACCAGTAGTTTTCTGGGTAATCCAGTGCTTGACAATGTTGTTAGCTGCATGATTGCCATGAGCGCCGAGATGTGGGCGACCAAGCGCCGCATGAAGGTCCTCGAGGCGGTGCTGGCGAAGTCCGGCATCGCGGCCGATAAGATCGAGAAGTATGTGCCGACGCCCCAGGAAACGCTCGAATGGGAGCAGGATCGCGATCGCTACCTCGATCTGGTTGTCGGCCCGCTGTCCAACGCGGGCTATCGCAACTTCTCGTCCGATTTCGACAAACGCTAGTTTTCCGCGCGCATCAGGAGTCACAAGCATGATTGGTCGTCGTCAATTGTTAGGTGCTGCCACTGCGTCGCTGGCGCTGGCCAAGGTTGCGGGTGTCCAGGCTGCGGCTGCGGCCGGCGCCGTCACCGCCCGGGGTCTGCCGGCAGGTCTGCCGCGGGGCGCCGACGGGCGCCTGGCGCGCCTCGCCACGCTCGATCTGGAAAGCCTGCAGGATTTCACGCTGGGTTTTCGCGTGTTGTACGGCAAGAAGCTGCGGATCGCGTCCGCGGAAGCGTTCGATCGCCTGCTGGAGAAGGAAGGGATCGATCCGACCACGCCGATGTCACCGCATGAAGTCGCGGCGCTGGCGGAAAAAGATCCCATCATCACCGTGGCCACGCGCACCTGGCTGGCGAACCAGCAGGTCACCTGGAAGACACTGCAGGATCACTTCCACAAATATTCAGATCATTACTTTTCCGAAATGGAGGCCGCGGACAACTCAGGTCCTGGCACGCTGGAACTCGCGCCTAACATGACGATTCCCGATTACGCGCGCCATGAAATCCACATCCAGCCGGGCGGCTATGTCGGTGACCCGTTTGCCGGGCACGTCTATCACTACGGCACGAATAGCTTCTATATCGCGGTGATCGGCCATAACGAGCAGGACCAGGTGCACAAAGGCACTGCCGAGCGATTGCCGGTGCCCGCCGATGGCAAGGTGAAGCGCATTCTCGATATGGGTTGCGGTTCGGGACAGCTGACGGTGGCGCTCAAGGAGCGCTTCCCGGATGCCGAAGTCTGGGGCATCGATGTCGGTGGTCCGATGGTCCGGTATGCGCACATGCGCTCGCGCCGTTTGGGCGTGGGCGCGAATTTCGCGCAGCGGCTGGCGGAAGACACGAAATTCCCGGACAACTATTTTGACATCGTCACCAGCTACATCATTCACCATGAACTGCCGCAGGTTAAGACGCGGCAAGTCATCGATGAAGCGCGTCGCGTGACGCGGTCGGGTGGTGTTTACTACCCGATCGATTTCAACTCCGGCGGCGCCAAGTCGCCGCCACGCTCGATGTTCGGTCGCTGGTGGGATCACCGCTGGAACAACGAAGTGTGGAGCCTGGAATACCACAGCCTCAACTTCACCGACGAAATTGCGCAGCGCGGGTTCGGCATGGTGAAAGACGCCAAAGCGGCCCTGCCGGGCTTCGGGGTCCGGCACGCCATCAAACAGGCCTGATGGCGCGCGCGCTGCTGCGTTTGTTGCCGGCCGCGCTGTTGGCGGCCGTGCCTGCCACGCAGGCCATGGATTTGCAGTCGTTCGAAGCGGCTGCGCAAAAGCTCTACCCGGGCCGAAAACTGACGCCGGCGGATTTCAAGCTGACGCCGGAGCAGTTTTCACGCCTGAAATCCGAATACCGTGTGCCGGCGATCCGGCCGGCGTTCAAGGTGTGGCAGGTCGAAGGCGGCGGCTGGCTGTATCTCGACCAGGTCTGGGGCCTGAACGACGTCGTGACCTATCTTGCCGCGGTCGCTGCGGATGGCAAATTGTTAGGTATCGAAATGTTGGTCTGCGCCGAAGGCTATTGCGATCACTACACCCCGGCGTGGCGCGGCGAACTGGCGGGCCGCAGTGAGGGCAGGTGGGCACCGACCGAGGCGGTCACCATCGTGTCGGGCGCGACCCTGTCGTGCACGCACGTCGCCGAAGGCGTGAAGAAAATCCTGGCGATCCACGCACGTTTCCGTCCAGGCGCGACGCCCTAGCAAAGCCATAGTGTTGTGTCCCGCAAATAATTTGTCAGTGAGTCGAATCGCGCCCACAGCGGAGCGGGCCGAAACGTCAGATCGTGATAGTCGGTCAAGCGCAATGGCCACGGCCGAGCGGCTCAAAGGGCGTCGCGCTTGCAAGATCGCGGCTCGCGGACTCACACGCGATCTTGCGCGTTCGCGCGTTCGCGCGTTCGCGCGGGCGCAAACGTTCGTCACAGGATGTTTTCCCAGGCTGAGCTGCTGGTACTAAGTTTGCGCGGACCGCGCGCCCGAGCCGCCGCCCATTCGCCGCTCAGCCGTGGCTATCGCACTCGCCCGTCAATCGCAACGTTCGCGTCCGTCGCGTCCGATTGTCAGGCCGCGGTCACCAATCCGTTGGACAGTTATTTGCGGGACGTCCCACTAACTCCTGAATTGCAGTATCTCCAGGCCTAACAAGCGGCCCAGCGCCAGCGCCGGCGTGACCGCCATGCCACCGCACACCGCATGGCCCATCAGCTGCCCCATGCCCAGCAACTCGCCAGCCGCATAAAGATTGCGGATGGGACTCCCATCGCGACGGATGACGCGCAACTGCCGGTCGACCGCAAGGCCGGCATAGCTGGTGAGATTCCAGCTCTGCAGGCGAATGGCGTAATAGGGTGCCCTGGCAATGGGCAGCGGCATGTGCTGGCGGCCGAGCTTGTCCTGGCCCGAGACCTGCGCGATGTTGTAGGCGTTGACGGTTGCGCTGAGTCCGGTGGCGTCAATGCCGGCTTGCTGGCCGAGGCCTTCGATAGTGTCGGCGCGGTAAAAATGCGCTGTGCCATCGTCGAACAGCTTGCGCAGATCCTGCTGCGAGTAGCGCACGCCGAATCCCATCGCGAGCGGCGGTGCGGCATTCAGGATTGCGTCGTCAAAGACCACCCAGCAACGCTCGTCCGGCTGCGCGCCTAACGCATGCTCGTAGCTTGTATGACTCGGCACATCCTCGCGCACAAAGCGCTGGCCGGCGCGATTGACGAAGATCTCCCAGGGCGGGCGATCAGGCGGGAAATGGCGCACCATCGCGCGCATTGGCGACGGATAGTCGTCGTTGGCTAACACGGCGCCGAACAGGGGCGTGTGGTTCTGGCCGCCGCGGATATAGCCGCCGGCGGCCTCACCGAGCGTATAGCCCGCGCCCTGGCTGAAGGGGTAGGTCGCCTGCGAATAGCTGCGGTGGCCTTCGTATTTTTCGAACAGCGCGCGATTGTCGGTGTAGCCGCCGC
Organism: Gammaproteobacteria bacterium; assembly: GCA_031382085.1. Classification (GTDB taxonomy): domain Bacteria; phylum Pseudomonadota; class Gammaproteobacteria; order Steroidobacterales; family Steroidobacteraceae; genus UBA964. The sequence continues at coordinate 75,452 of JANMYM010000014.1, read as the reverse complement.
AGGTCAGCACGGTGTAGCGCGCCAGGTGTTGGGTCTTTTCATCGTCGAGATTCCGGGTTTCGACGCCGTGCACGCTGCCGTCGCGCGACTGCAGCAGGCGCGTGACCTCGATCTGCAGCAGCGTTTGCACCCGGCCCGTGTCCAGGTGTGGCTGCAGCTGTTCGAGCAGCACTTTCAGAATCGAGCGGCCGCCTTCCTTGCCCCAGGCATAGCGCGCATGCGAGTAAGGGTCATGCGTGGTGCCAGTGATGGGATGTTCAGGCAGCGCTGTGAATCCGTGGTCTGTCAGCCAGTCAAACGCCGGCGCGGCAGTTTCGACGGCAAGTCGCAACAGCTGCGGATCGGCGCTGTTGCCGCTGATGCGCATGACATCGTCGAAGTGCGACTGCGGGCTGTCGGCGATGCCCTTGGACTTCTGCAGCTTCGTGCCGGCGGCGCTCATCTGTCCGGTGGAGAGATGCAGCGTGCCGCCCAGTTGCGCAGCCGTGTCGATGATCAGCACTCGCGCGCCGCGCTGGGCGGCGAATATCGCCGCCGGAAGTCCGGCGTTGCCGCCGCCGACGACAATGAGATCCCAGGTGCGCCCGCGGCTTGCGGCCATGGCGCGTCCCTTGAGCGCGATGGCCGCGGTGCCGGCGAAGGCGGCAGCCGCTTTGAGGACCGATCGACGACGGTATCGCATGGGTCTATCTCCAGCCACCGGTGTACATCAGCTATTTGTAACCTAAAATGAGCTGGCAGATCGCGCATAATTTCCTCCTCGCTGTGCGGATCGGAACCTGCAAATGACCCAATATCTTTTTACGCCCCCGGCCCAGGTGGCCGTGCCGATCCGTGGCATCGACGCGCTCTATCCTGTGCGCCGGATTTTCTGCGTCGGCCGCAACTATGAAGCGCACGCGGTGGAAATGGGCACCACAGCGGATCGCGAAGCGCCGTTCTACTTTACCAAGTCAGCCTGCGACTATGCGCCCTCAGGATCGGTGATGGCGTATCCGCCCGGCACCCGCAATTTTCACTTTGAAATGGAACTGGTCATCGCGCTGGGCGCGCCCGCATTTCGGATTTCTGCCGCGCAGGCTACGCAGGCGGTTTATGGCTATGCCTGCGGGCTCGACATGACACGGCGCGACCTTCAGTACGCCGCACGTGACCAGAAGCGTCCCTGGGATCTTGGCAAGGATTTTGAGTCCGCCGCGGTGCTCGCGCCGATCGTGCCGGCGAACGAGTGTGGCCACCCTGTTAGCGGTCGTATCGAATTGCGGGTCAACGGGATACAGCGGCAAGCGTCCGATTTGAGTCTGCTGATACATCCGGTCGCGGCGATAATCGCGGACTTGTCGAAGTTCTACCACCTGGGTCCCGGCGATATCATTTACACCGGCACGCCCGAAGGCGTCGGTGCGGTGAACCCGGGCGATCAATTGGCAGGATCCATCGCGGGCGTCGGAGATATTGCGTTGACGATCGGTGCGGCAGAACAGGGTTGAACGCGCGCCATTTTCTGACCAAGCAGGAAAGCATCGCGGTTGCGGGCGTCGCGAATCTTGAAATCCGCTCGTTGTTAGACAGGCAGCAGTTCTACGATCCTGCGCGGCAGGCCGAGGGTCTCGGCATCTCTTCGGCCGCGTGGCCGCTGTTTGGCATGCTGTGGCCCTCGGCCGCGCGACTCGCGGCCCGCATGGCCGCCCGCGTTGTGATTGCCAACGAGCACATTCTTGAAATTGGTTGCGGTCTCGCGTTGCCCAGTCTGGTTGCGCACCGGCGCGGCGCGGATGTCACCGCGAGCGACCGCCATCCGCTGGCCGCCGGTTTTCTGCGCCACAACCTGCGGATCAACAATCTCCGGCCGATGAAATATCGGTTTGCCAGCTGGAGTCGCGCCGCTGGTCCGGCCGCGCCGCTCACCGGCGGCTTTGATCTTATTGTCGGCAGCGATGTGCTGTACGAGCGCGACGTCAACGGCGACCTGGCGGCGATGATCGAATGCAACGCGCGCCCCGTTTCGGAAATCTGGATCGTCGATCCGGATCGCGGTAATCGCGGGCCGTTCAACCGCCGCATGAGTTCGTACGGTTTTTCGTGTCAGGAGGAGCGTCTTGATTGTGCCGGGACGGCGCAGGATGATGCCTACAAGGGCCGTTTGCTGATTTATGTTCGTTAGGGAGAAGTGCTGGTGACAGTTCTGCAGGAGGTACGCGACGGCGTCATGACTCTCAGCATCGCACGTCCGGAACGCCGCAATGCGCTCACGGTCGCGATGTACGCGGCGCTGGCCGCGGCGTTGGTCGAGGCCAGCGCGAATGCCAAAGTCCGTGCGGTCGTGCTAACGGGCACCGGCGGCATATTTACCGCCGGTAACGATCTCGAGGATTTTCTGCACAACCCGCCAGCGGCGGCCGCGGGCGAACTGAGTGCGCCGGTGTTCGATTTCATGCAGGCGCTGCGCGGCTGCAGCAAGCCTGTTGTTGCGGCGGTGATCGGGCCGGCGGTCGGCATCGGCGCGACGCTGTTGCTGCATTGCGACCTGGTCTACCTCAGTGACGACGCGCGTCTCTCGATGCCCTTTATCAACCTGGGCCTGGTGCCGGAATTCGGCTCCAGCCGCTTGCTGCCGCAACGCGTCGGGCATGCGAAAGCGGCGGCGATGCTGTTGTTAGGCGATCCGATGTTGGCGCCTGAAGCCGTAGCCTGCGGACTGGCCAACGCGGCGCTGCCAGCGGCTGACGTCTTGCCTGCGGCGCAGCACGCCGCGGCGCGGCTCGCGGCCTTGCCAGCTGGCGCAGTGCGCGATTCCAAGCGGCTGTTGCAGGGCGCCGAAGGCAAGGTCATTGTCGAGACGATCCTGGCCGAGGCCAAACTATTCGCCGAGCGCCTGCAAAGTCCGGAGGCGCGCGAGGCGATGCAGGCATTTTTTGACAAACGCAAACCGGATTTTTCCAGGTTCCAGCCGTAATGCGCTGATGCCGGGCGCGCCGCACTAACAATCCGCGATGTGACGCAGGTCCACTTTGACGGCGGCACCTTGCCGCCGGTCGCGCTATTTGTGAATTAAGTTACCTGCGTGCGGCTCCGATCTCGATAGATTGCGGCTTGGAAAATGGCACTGCAGAAACAAGTCCTTGCATCGCTCCTGCTACTGCTGGCCGCCAGCGTGCTCGGCCCCTGCTACGCGCAGCAAACACCGATCACGCGCTCGAACCGCTTGATCGGCAACATCAATTTTGTCGCCACCGGCGGCTCGCTGCGCACGCAACCGGATACCAGTAACTCGTGCACGGTCGGCGCCACCAGCACCCAGAATCTCAGTGGCGTTCCTGCCGGCACGACCGTGATCGCGGCCTATCTTTACTGGGGCGGTTCGGCGACCACAACCGGCAGTTCAATCAATGTCGATTCGGCCGTGACCTTTCGTGGCTCTGCGGTCAATGCGAGTCGCACGTTCACCGCGGGTTATAACAACGGTGGAACGCTGTTGCCGTTTTTTGGCGCGGTCGCGGATGTCACCGCGTTAGTGACGGGCAACGGCAGCTATACCTTTGGCGGCCTGACGGTCAACACCGGCGCGCCGCACTGCGCAGTTGCCGCGGTCGCCGCTGGCTGGGGCCTGGTGGTGATCTATCAGGGCGCGAGCGAGCCGTTGCGCGCGATCAATATCTTCGATGGCCTGCAGTATTTCCGCGGCAGTGCCGTGACCCTGACGCCGGACGGATTTCGGGTACCAACGAGCAGCATCGATGGGCGTGTGGCAGTCATCACCTGGGAGGGCGATCCGGCCAATTCCGGGACACTGAATGGCTTTTCCGAGAGCCTGTCCTACAACGGCACCACGCTCGATGACGGCCTCGTGCCCGCCGGCAGTTCGCCGACGGTCCAGCAATTCGACGGCACCGTCAACACCCAGGGCGTGCTAACAAGTTATGGCGCCGACATCGACACATACAATATTTCGAGCTTGTTGCAGCCCGGCCAGATGTCGGGCACGACCGTTTATTCGGCGGGCGGCGACCTCGTGCTGCTGGCCGCGCAGGTTGTCAGCGTGACCAGCGAGCGCTTCATCGACCTGGCCATTGCCAAGAACGCGGCAACGCCATTTTCGATCGGCGCCAACGCCGCATATACGCTCGCGGTCAGCAACCAGTTGAACGCCTTCAGCGATCCTGAAATAAATAACATCCTGGTCAGCGACACCCTGCCTAACGGCCTGACTTATGTGTCGGCGTCCGGAACCGGCTGGACCTGCGCCGCCGCAGGCCAGGTTGTCAGCTGCAGTCACGCGCCGCCGTTGAACCCCGGTCAGGCATTGCCGCCGATTACCGTGGCGGTTGCGGTCGGCGCCGCCGCCTGGCCGTCGGTGACCAACACCGCCACGGTCAGCAGCGCCAGTTTTGATGCGATCGTGGCCAACAATACCGCCACGGTGACCACGGTTTTGAGTGGTTCGCCACCGTTACCGCAGCTGTCGGTGCAGAAAATCAGTGATGTCCTGATGGATCCCGTCAACGGCACGACCAATCCGAAACGCATCCCCGGCGCCACCGTCCGCTATGAAGTTGTGGTACGCAACAGCGGCATCGGTATGTCCGACAGCGGCAGCATGGTCCTGACTGACGTCATTCCCGCCAATACCGCGTTGTACGTATCTGCGGCGTCCGGCGATCCGGTGGAATTCCTGGACGGCAGCCCCGGCAGCGGACTGACATACACGTATGCATCGCATGTCAGCTATTCACGCCAGGCGGGCGGCGGTCCGCCGTATACCTATACGCCGGCGCCCGATGCCGGCGGCTTTGACCCGGTCGTGACGGGCCTGCGGGTTGCCCCGGCGGGCGTGCTGCTACCTAACAGCGTCGCCGGCGCGCCGAGTTACGCGATCAGATTCCGGGTGCGCCTGAACTAACAGGTTGTTGAAAAACGTCATCCTGACCTTTTTCAACCGCGGCGCGCCAGTTGCGCCGCCAGCGCCGCACCCACGATGCCAGCGTGACCTGCGAACAACGCGGGGCGAATCTCGGCTTGGGAGCGCAGGTATGGTGCGAACAGTGCGTAGTTCTCGCTGACCGCGCCGCCCAGGATGAAGACGTCCGGCCAGAGCAGTGCGTGCATTTTCTCCAGATAGCGGTTGACGCGCTCGGCCCACTGCGGCCAGTCGAGCCCCTCGGCGGTGCGCACGCGCGCGGAGGCAAGAAGTTCCGCATTCCGGCCCAGCATTTCCAGGTGCCCGAACTCGGTGTTAGGTACGAGCTGTCCATCGATGAAGATCGCCGAGCCGATGCCGGTGCCAAAGGTCAGCATGATGACCAGGCCGCGTGTGTCGCGGCCCGAGCCCCAGTGCATCTCCGCCAGTCCGGCCGCATCGGCGTCGTTCAGGACCTTGACGGTCTGGCGCGTGCGCTCGTGCAGTTCGCGCTCGATCGGGAAGCCGAGCCAGCCGGCGTCGATGTTGGCGGCGGTGCGGGTCACGCCGTGCTGCACCACGCTCGGCATGGCGAGCCCAATGGCGGCAACGGGCGCAAAGTGCCGCAGCACATCGCCAAACACATCGAGCAACTGCGGCGGCGTTGCTGGCTTCGGCGTGGCTACGGAAAAAGCCGTCTCCATGATCTTGCCGGACTCGACGTCGACCAGTGCCGACTTGATCGAAAATCCGCCGACATCAATGCCCAGAATTCTTTCTGCCATGGTTTTTTCAGCACCAGGTGATCGACCGCCTGACGCCCGGGCTCAGCGGGCGGTTCTGGCTGTGAAGCGGAGAAAACCTGCCCGGCCAGGCGGCAGCAGCGATGCTGCCAGCATGCCTAACAGCCATAGGAGTTCCGGCGCACCCAGGGCGCCGCCGCCACCGCCGCCGCTGCCAGCCGGCGTCGCAGGCGGCGCCACGTCATTGTCGTTGATTGTCACGGTTGCGTTGTTAGGTGAGCCGAGGTCATAGGGCGCATCATCGATGATCGTCAGCGTCACAGACTCCGCGGCTTCGACCAGAGCATCGTCGAGCGGCGTGACGGTCAGTGCCGCGTTGGCCTGGCCGGATGGAAAAGTGACAGTGGCGGGCAGTGACAAGTAGTCCACGCCGGACGTGGCCGTGCCGCTCATGACGATGCTCACGGCCAACGGGCTGCCGAGGTCGCCGCCGCGAGTCAGGGTGAACGTCCCGGTATCGGTTCCCGGCTCCGCGGCGCTGGCATCGGTTGCCGCTACACTGACCAGCGGCAACTGCAGCGGCACGATGACGGCGGCCCGGCAGGCGCTGTTGCCGGCGGTGGCAGGTGCGGAAGTGCTGGCGCTGTTGCTGCTCAGGGTGATGTCGGCCGCATCCTGCCGGCTGAGATTGTCGGTGACGGCGAGTCGTAACGTGGTCGTGCCCGTGGCCGGCGCAACAACGATCGCAGTGGCCGTGTTAGCACCCACAATCCCCGGTGGCGCGCCGCTCGAGTTCACGACGGTCCAGGCGAAGCTTGCGATCGATCGGCCGCAGGCGGCCGCGCTGCCGCCGCCCTGCAGCGTGACATTGCCGCCCGGCGTGATCGAAGAGCCGATCGCGATGGCCGCTATGGGCCGCAATGCCGCGGTCACCGCGCCCGCGGCGTTAGCCATGCCGGCGCCACAGGTGCTCGTGGTGCAGGAACACTCGGCAGCCTGCACGTCGGCGGGGCCGGCGGGCACATGACATTGCGGCACCCCTGCCGTGGTTGCAACCGGAAACGGCGTGGTCGCGCCTTCGCGCAGTCTTGCGATCAATTGCGCTGATTTCAGATTGCCGTTGACCGAGAGCATCAGCGCGCCGATCCCGGACACGATCGGTGCCGAGAAACTGGTGCCGACGTTGAAACTGGTTTGATCCGTATAGGTGCTGCTGCCCGCGGTTGTCAGCCCGTCGTTAGATGTCGTATCAATCGAGAACAGGCAGGGCCCGCCACTGACATTGACGCAGTTACCTCCCGGCGCACTGAGTGCGATTTCCGGACCCAGGCTGCTGAATCCCACCTTGGTACCGATGTGACGCAGGCCGGCAATGGCGGCGGCACCCGGGCAGTTGGCCGGTGAATCCACGGGACCGCCTTCATTGCCGGCCGAGACTACGACCAGCACACCTTGCGCACTCAACGTGCGTACGACGTCCGCGCTGGCGGCGTCGCAGGCGCCTTCGCTGCCAAGGCTGAGATTCAAGATTTGCGCCGGATACGCATTGTCCGGAACGCCGTCGACACGCTGTCCGGCGGCCCACAGCATCGCGGCGAGGATGTCCGACGTGACGCCACCGCATTTGCCGAGCACGCGCACCGGCAGCAACCAGCTGCCCCAGCTGATCCCGGCCACCCCGGCGGAATTGTCAGTCAGCGCGCCGATGATGCCGGCGACCCGCGTGCCATGCCAGGAACTGTTAGACGATGTGTTACAACCCGGCTTGACCTCGCTGCTCGCGACCCAGTCGCCCGCATCGGAGGCGTCGGCATCGCGGCCATCGCCGTCATTTGCGGTGAAGAATCCGCCGCCCGAATTGGCGGAAACGAAATCGTAGCCCGGCAGCAGCCGGCCGCCGAGGCTGGCGCGCTTGAGATCCGGATGCTCGAAACGCGCGCCGGTATCTAACACGGCGATGACGACCGCATTGCTACCAGTCGTGGCGTCCCAGGCACTGTTAGCATTGATGGCGCTGGGTTGCGATGCGGTCAGATACCACTGGCCGGGCGCGAGTGGATCGTTCGAGGTCGCGTGTGCATACACCGCCCGATCCGCTACGGCGTACAGGACTTCAGGGTCGGCACGCAGGCGTTCGAGCGCTTGTTGCGTCGTCTCGCCCGCGATCTGTGACTGCAGCTCTGCGACCTGCAGGTTCTTGGCTATCGCGCGTATCGACCGGAAGCTGAGTTTGCCCCGAGTCTCGATGGCCTTCAGCCGCGCATCGAACGCTACGACGGCGTCGCGCATTTTGACAATAACGCGCTGGCTGCCGGTCTCGGTGGCAGCGGCCGGCCGGTTACGCACAGGATTGACTTCGGCGCGCGGCAGCGAGGCGGCCGCCGCATCGTAGCTCAGTGCGGATAGCAGGCAGCCCAACCAACAGAGTCGCAACGCGGCCATGAGTCTCAACGATACCGCACTTGCGCAGCGCGCGCCCATGATCGTGGCGCACCGGTCGGGTCCTAGCAGGTTGTTGAAAAAGATCATCCTGACCTTTCTCAACGGCGGCGCGCGAAAAGCGTCGATTTTGGCGGTACATCCCTGTACCGCAACGCAGGCTGTTGAAAACTACTTTTTCAACAGCCTGCTAGTCGATGCGGACGATGACATTTCCGATCACGACGCCCGATTCAACGGCCAGGTGAGCCTTGCCCGTATCCGCTAACGGGAAGCGGGCGCCGATCTGGTGCCGCAGCGCACTGGCGGCGAGTGCGCTGTTGATCAGGTCGCAGCCGCGTTTGCGCTGCGCCGCGGTCAGTGCGTACACCAGCAGCATGTGCACCGTGGTGTGATTGAACATCATCGGATAGAACGGCAGCGTCGGCGTTTGAGCGGCCATCGAGCCATAGGCCGCGATGACGCCGCCGGGTTTCAGAATCTGGTTGGACACCGCGAGATTGCCACCGAACTCTACTTCGACGATCCGGTCCACACCGCCGCCGGATGTTAGCTCCTTCACCACCGCGACCACATCCTGGTCGCGATAGTTGATCACGTGGTCCGCGCCGGCGGCCTTCGCCTGTAGGGATTTCGCGTCGCCACTGACTGTGGTCAGCACCTTTGCGCCGGACCATTTGGCGAACTGGATGGCGTAATGGCCGACTGCGCCAGCGCCGCCGGTCACCAGGACCGTCTTGCCATTGAGCGGCCCGTCGCCTAACGCAGCGTGACAGGCGGTCATCGCCGGAATGCCGAGACAGGCGCCGCCATCGAAATCGGTGTTAGCTCCCAGAAACACCGCCTGTGCGCTCGGCAGGCAGACAAATTCGGCGCAGGTTCCGAACGGTCGTCGCCAGGCGGCGTTCCAGGTCCAGACGCGCTCGCCGATTCTTGACGCATTGACACCGCTGCCGACCGCATCGATGACGCCGGCGCCGTCCGAGTGCGGGATCACACAGGGGAAGGCCAGCGGGCCGCGCACTCCGGCGCGCGACTTGACGTCCGAGGGATTGACGCCCGAAGCGTGCACGCGGATGCGCACCTCGCCCGGCGCCGGTTGCGGCGTCGGGCGTTCACCGACCCGGACGACCTCCGTCGCCGGACCCACGGACTCGTAATACGCTGCTTTCATTCGTGCGGCTCCCGGATCGGCGGCTGGGACTTTTGTGTGCCCGTCGGCGACAATAGCGGGTGCCCATAGCAACAACAAGGATGGCGCAGCGAGTCCTGCAATACCTGATCATCGGCCTGTTCGCCGTGGGCGCCGCGCATGCCGAACTGCGCATCGATGGCGTGCCCGACGAGCCGGAGTGGGTCGGAGCGCAGCACATCACCGATTTCAAGATCGTGCAGCCCTTGACCCGGGCTGTTAGCCGTCAAGCCACCGAAGCCTGGATTCTGGCGACGCCCAAGGGTCTGGCGGTGGCGTTTCGCAGCACCCTGTCCGCCGACGTTGCGCGGTCCCGGCAGCGCAGCGAACGGGACCAATTTGCGACGGTCGATCGCGTGAATTTCGTGATTGACTACGACGGCGACGGCGGCACGGGCTACAACTTCACGCTAACCCTGGGCAATGGCGTTCTGGACGCAGTGGTCGTCAACGAAAACGTATTCCGCCAGGACTGGGACGGCGACTGGCAACACGCGATCGCCGAACAAGCTGCCGGCTGGACGGCCGAGATGCTGATCCCCTGGCATATCGCGCCGATGAAACCGGGCAAGGCCGGCAAGCGCGAGGTCGGTATCTATTTCGATCGCGTGATTGCCTCGACCGGTGAGCGCGTGGCCTGGCCCGCTGTTAGCTATTTTGAGCCGCGATATCTCTCGGAGCTCGCCAGGATCGAAATTCCAGCCTATTCACAATCCTTGCTGGCGTTTACTCCCTACGCCGTCAGTACAGCCGATCTGTTGCAGGGTGGCACCTCCACGGATGTCGGCGCCGACGTTTTCTGGAAACCGAGCGGGCGATTTCAACTGACTGCGACCATCAATCCCGATTTTGGCCAGATCGAAAGTGACGAATTGGTGGTCAATTTCGATGCCGTTGAGACGTTTTTCAGCGACAAGCGGCCGTTTTTCACCGAGAACCAGGGCCTGTTTGACGCGCCTTTCGGTACTGGTGCGGGCAATCTGATTTACACGCGGCGCGTGGGCGGCGCGGCAGACGATGGCAGCGGCGCCGCGGACGTGCTGGCCGCGCTCAAGCTCAACGGCAGTATTGGGCGGACGGACTATGGTTTGTTAGCAAGCTCGGAACGCGGCACCGCCGGACGGGACTTTCTCGCGTTTCGCGCGACCCAGGATTTCGGCACTCAGGACCTGGGCGTCCTGGCGACGCAGGTGCGCTCCGATTTTCTGGATCGCGTGGCGACGGTCGCCGGCCTGGATCATCACTGGAAACCGAATCAGCGCTGGAACATCGTGACGCAGGTGGTGGGCTCGTCCGTGAAACAGCGCGGCGCCACCGAGCGCGATGCCGGCCTGCAGATTCGCATCAACAACGAGCTCAGCACCCGCTGGCGGCAAAACCTGTACTTGCTGCATCTCGGCGATGGGCTGCAGCTGAATGATTTCGGCTATCTCGATCGCAATAATTTCAATTATCTGCGCTATGAAATGCGGCGCCGCGTGACCGACTTTGCCAGGAACTCATGGTATCGCTCGCAGGACTGGGGTTACGTCGCATCGACGCGGCGCAACGAGCATGGCGACAGCATATTCACCGCGCTGCAAATCAACCGTACGTCAGATACCACGGGTGGCGGCAATGAGTTCTTTGCGCTGACAGGGCTAACATCGGTCAATGATGACCTGATTTCTCGCGGCAACGGCAAAGTGTCCTTGCCGGACAGGCTGAACCTGGAATTCAGCCGCAACTGGCCGCGCCGGAATCACTGGAGTTTCAACGCCAGCCTGAGCGCCGGCCAGACGGGACTCGAGGGCTTGCCCAGCACCGCCTTCAACGCATTCGTGCAGCCGACCTATCATGTCAGCGACGCGCTCAGGTTCAATGTGGGCCTGCGGCTGTTCGTGCAGCCCGACTGGTTGTTGTGGCGCGCTGGCACTTTGTTAGGAACCTTTCGCAGCCGGCAGATCGGCATCAACGCCGGGGCTCAATGGTCCGGAGGCACGCGGCACGAATTGCGCGTAAAACTGGAATCCATTGCGCTCGATGCCCGGGCCAAGCAGGCATGGCGCATTCAGCCAGGTGGTTCGGTGGCGGCGTCGAACGAGCCACTCGATGATTTTTCCGTGCGCAGGCTGGGATTCCAGATGCGCTATCGTTATGAACTTCGGCCGCTGTCGTACCTGTACGTGGTGTACAGCCGTGGCGGTGCTGACTTCGCCAATAACAGCGATGAGTCTTTGGGCAATCTGATTTCCTCGACGTTCTCACTGCGAGACAGTGAGCAGTTCCTGGTGAAGTTCAATTATCGATTTCAGCTTTAGAATGCGCGCCCGGGCTTGAGGTCATTGATGCCCCAGAACTCGAGCTCGCGCTCAAAGCTCCAGGGCGGATGCACTCGTTCGAGATCCGCGAGGTCTTCGTTAGATGCAAAGTCGTAGCCGTTCGCGCGGTCGTTGTACCACTGCGCGTAACGCAGGGGGTACACGACTTCTTCGGAGAACGTCGCCAGTATATTCATCAGCCACAGCGGAAACTGGCGGTAGCGGAACCGGGTGCCGTGTTTGTTAGCTCGGTTGGCGATCTCGACCAGCTGATGCCCGGTCAGCGCCGCGGAGGCGATCGACAGGTCCTGATTCAGGAATACTTCCGGGTATGCAAAGCAGGTGCCGACCCATTTGCCGATGTCGCGCACATCCACCCAGTTGACGGGAAAATCGGGCGGGGTGATGCCTGGGATGTTGTTCTCGCGGATCATGGTGCGTGACAGGCTGCTGTCGCCGCGAAAATGTTGCTGCGCGGTGTAGTCGACCCGATGCATCGCGTAGTAGTAGGCGGGCCGGTGGATGCAGGTGACGTTGATGCCCTGGCCGCGCAAAAAAGCCGACAGTCGCAGTTTCTGATCGATCCACCACGGAATTTCGGGCGCCGCATCGACAATGCCGGTGACCTTGTCGGTCGGGAAAATCAGCGTGATGACCTGCTGCACCGAGCGGTTGGCCTTGAGTGCGGCCAGCGCTGCCATCACCTGTTGCATCACGACCGGGCGGCCGCCCTCAGGATCGTTGCCATGATTGGTGATCTTGCCGGCTCGGCTGGTGTTAGCGGTGTTGTACAGCACGACGCCGCTGCAACCGGCAAACGCCTGGGTCAGCAGCGGCGAGGAATTCATGTCGATGCCGGCTTGCAGCGTCAGGAGTCCGGGACTGACCGCTTCGGTCTCTTTCAGTAGCGCTTCGAGCCGCGCGGCCGCTTGGGTCCCGGCGGTGCGGTACAAGGCCCGCACGCGGAAAGTGCGGGCCTTGGTCAGTTCCTCGACGATCGCGTAACACTCCCAACCGGTGGCGCAGGTCACCGCGATCAGCGGTAGGTCCTGCGTCCTGTTAGCGGCAGGCGGGCTTGTTGCGCGTGCTGACTGGGCGGCCAGCAGTTGCTCGACCAGGTGTCTGTTGCGCGCCTTGATGGCTTGCTGCGCGAGACGGACAGCGGTGTTTCGATCCATGGGGACGTTGCCATGACGTTACGGACGGGCCCGCATTATCGCACTGCGGCGCGTATAGCAACGTCCATGCAGCTAAAGACTACAATGGCGGCCTCGGGTGACAGGGCAGATGTAACTATGAGACCGGTTTTGTTCCTTGTGGTGGCCCTGCTGGTCGGCGGTTCGCTGTCAGGCTGTTCCCGATCGGCAATCAGCGTCGCCGCGGCGACTGTCGATCGCGGCCAGGTGCGCCTGAGCGTTGCTAACACGCGCGCCGGCACTATCAACGCCTGCCGCAGGGCGAAGCTCGCGCCGGCCACCGGCGGGCAGATCGCCAAATTGCACGTGCACAAGGGCGACCGGGTCAGGGCCCAGCAGGTGCTGGTCGAATTGTGGAACAACGACCTGATGGCGCAGTACCAGGTGGCCGTGAACGACGCGACCGCGGTGCGAGCGCGGGCGGAGGAGGCCTGCACCACCGCCGCGGTGGCGCGCCGCGACGCCGATCGGTGGGTACGGATGCGCGCGCAGAAACTGGTTGCGGACGATGTCGCCGAACGCGCCGTCGGCCAGGCTGATTCGAGCGCCGCCGGATGCAACGCGACCCGGCAGAGTATTCGCGTCGCGAATTCGCGCGTCGATGCGGCTAACGCCATGCTGGAGCGCACCCGCATCCGCGCGCCGTTCGCAGGCACGGTCGCGGAAATCAATGGCGAGCTCGGCGAATTCGTGACGCCGTCGCCCGTGGGTATCCCGACGCCGCCCACGATCGACCTGATCGACAACAGCTGCCTGTACGTTTCCGCGCCGATCGACGAAGTCGACGCACCGTCGGTCAAGACCGGGATGCCGGCGCGTATTACGCTCGACGCGTTCCAGAATCGGCAATACGAGGGTCATGTGCGGCGGGTCGCGCCTTACGTGCTCGAAGCGGAAAAGCAGTCGCGCACGGTGGAGATCGAGGCCGAGATCGACAGCCAGAGCGGACGGGAGAACCTGTTGCCCGGTTACAGCGCGGATGTCGAGATCGTCATCGCCAGACATGACGACGTGCTGCGAGTCCCGACCGCTGCGATCATCGAAGGCAAGCGCGTGCTGATCGTCGACGCGGAGGGCGTGGTCGCGACGCGCGATATCAAGACCGGCATCGGCAATTGGGAATACACCGAGGTGCTTGTGGGCCTGGCCGCGAACGACAAAGTCATCACTTCGATTGACCGCGAAGGGGTGGTCGCGGGAGCCAAGGTCAGGATCGAAACCGGGACCGGCGCGGCCCGAAAATAGAGCGCGCATGATCGAACTCGAAGCCATTGAGCGCACGTTCCAGGTCGGCGATCAGTCCGTGCATGCGCTCGACAATGTGACGTTGACGATCCGCGATGGTGAGTATGTCGCGGTCATGGGTCCCTCGGGCTCCGGCAAATCCACGCTGCTGAATGTGCTCGGTCTGCTTGACAAGCCAAATTCCGGCATCTACAAGCTTGGCGGCATCGACACAACGCATCTGGATGACAACCAACAGGCGCAGGTGCGCAGCGCGCAGGTTGGTTTTGTCTTTCAGACCTTTCACCTGATCGCACGGCTGACAGCCGCGGAAAATATCGAGTTGCCGATGCTGCTCGCCGGTGTGCCGGCCAAGGAGCGCGTCGCGCGGGCCGCGGCGCTGATCGCCGGCGTCGGGCTGACGGACCGCGCGCATCATCGCCCCGATCAGCTCTCCGGCGGGCAGCGGCAACGCGTCGCGATCGCACGCGCACTGGTGATGAAACCGAACCTGCTGCTGGCCGATGAGCCGACCGGCAATCTCGATACGGTGTCTGGCAGGGAAGTCATCGATCTGCTTGAGAAACTCAATCGCGACGGTTATACGCTGATCGTGGTGACGCACGATCCGCTCATCGGCGCACGCGCGCGCCGCCGCGTCGTCATGCGCGATGGCAAGGTGATTGAAGATGCGGCCACTTGATCTACTGATGTTTGCCGGTCAATCGCTGCGCCGCGCGCGCATGCGCAGCAGCATGATGCTGCTTGCGGTTGCGATCGGCGTGGCCGCCGTGATCATGCTGACAGCACTGGGCGAGGGCGCACGGCGCTATGTGACCAGCGAATTTGCATCGCTTGGCACCAATCTGGTGATCGTCATCCCCGGCCGCACATCGACCGGCGGCGTGAACCCGGCGCTGATGTCGGGCGATACGCCGCGCGACCTGACGTTAGGTGATATGGAAGCCGTGCGCCGACTGCCGACCGTGGCGGACGCTGCGCCGCTGGTCATTGGCCAGGGTACCGTGTCATCGGGGCGGCGCGAACGCCAGACTTCGGTACTGGGCACGACGGCGAACTGGCTCAATGTGCGGCAGTGGAAACTCGAGCGCGGTGTATTTTTGCCGGTGGCGCAATCCGATCGCGGCGGATCCGTTTGCGTGCTGGGTATCCGGGTCGCGCGCGAGCTGTATCCGGACGGTGATGCGGTCGGTCAATGGTTGCGGATCGGCGACCGGCGCTTCCGCGTCATCGGCATCATGGGCGCCGAGGGTCGCTCGATCGGCTTCGATGCCCAGGACGTGGTGATGATTCCGGTGGCTTCCGCACTTATCATGTACAACAAGACCAGTTTGTTTCGCATTCTGATTCAGGCGCGCGATCGCGACTTGATGCAGACCACGCGCGTGCAGGTGATCGACGTGCTGCGCAAGCGCCACCAGAACGAACAGGACGTCACCGTCGTCACGCAGGACGCGATGCTGACCACGTTCAACGGGATCTTTGCTGCGCTCACGGCCGCGCTCGCCGGCATTGCCGGCATCAGTCTGTTAGTTGCTGGAATCCTGATCATGAATGTCATGCTGGTGGCCGTGAGTCAGCGCACCGCGGAAATCGGCCTGCTGAAGGCGCTGGGCGCGAAGCCACGGCAGATTACCAGCATGTTTCTGACCGAGGCCATCCTGTTGGCGAGTGTCGGAGCATTGATCGGCCTTGCGGTCGGCGAGACGGCCACCGCGGTGATGCGCAGGATGCTGCCGATCGACGCCGTGGCGCCGCGCTGGGCGACGCTGGCGGCGATTGGCATTGCGGTGCTGAGCGGCCTGGTGTTCGGCATTCTGCCCGCGCTGCGCGCCGCGCGTCTCGACCCGGTGCTGGCGCTGGCACGGAAAATCTGATGCTGCAACAGGATTTCATCGCCTTCACCTATTCCGCTATCAAGGCACGGCGCAGCCGCGCGTTCCTGACCGCACTCGGTATCGGCATCGGCGTCGCAGCGGTGGTGCTGCTGACCTCGATCGGCGCGGGCGTGCAGCAATACGTGCTGCACCAATTCACGCAGTTCGGCACTAACATCATCTCGGTGCAGCCCGGCAAGTCGCAGACCTTCGGCGCCAACCCCGGCCAGTTTGCATCGATGCGGCCGCTTACGATCGACGATGCCTTGGCGTTCAAGCGCATTCCGCGCGTGTTGAATGTCGTGCCGATGATGCAGGGCAATTCGGATGTCGAGGCTAACGGACGGGTCCGGCGCACGACCGTCTTCGGCGTGGGCCCGGAGTTTGACGAGGCGTACACGTTCGCACTCGCGGGCGGCAGTTTTCTGCCCGAGGATGATCCCACGGCGCCGCGTGCCTTGGCGGTGCTGGGCTCGAAGATGCGCCAGGAAATTTTCGGTGACATGAATCCGCTCGGCGCCCTGATCCGGATCGGCGGCGAGCGATTTCGGATCATCGGTTTCATGCAATCCAAGGGATCGATGATCGGTTTCGATCTCGACGATACCGTTTACATACCGACCGCGCGGGCGCTGTCACTGTTCAATCGCAATGGACTCTTGCAGGTGGATGTGGTGTATGCGCCGGGCGTCTCGGCGCGCGAGGTATCCGATACGGTGACCCGGGTGCTGATGGCGCGGCACGGGCGCGAGGATTTCACCGTGATCACGCAGCAGGAGATGCTCGATACGCTCGGCAATATTCTCGGCGTGCTGACGGCGGCGGTGGGCGCGCTCGGCGGCATCTCGCTGCTGGTCGGCGGTGTCGGGATTTTCACGATCATGACCATCGCGGTGCGCGAGCGCACCGGCGAAATCGGCCTGCTGCGCGCGCTCGGCGCGACCCAGCGCAGCATTCTGAAGTTTTTTCTGGGTGAGGCGGTGCTGCTCTCGGCGATCGGCGGCCTCGGCGGTTTGATCGTCGGCATCGGTATCGCGCTGCTGCTGTCGGCTCTCGTGCCGGCGCTGCCGGTCCATATTGAACCAGGCTACACGCTGCTGGCGGAAGTGATGGCGGTAATGATCGGACTCATCTCCGGCGTGCTGCCCGCGGTGCGCGCGGCGGGACTGCAGCCCGTAGATGCGTTGCGGACCGAGTAGCACGCGCTCAGATACCTGGCTTTTTTACAAACTCCGGATGATCCGTATCGATACGCGCGCGCAGCGTCGCGGGCATCTCATCCGGCGACGCCAGCTTGCGGCCGGAGAGGCGCCACAGCTGCTTGCCGACCACGTCGCCCAGTTCAAACCACGACGGCAGGCTGCTGAGCTCCTGCAGGTGGAAGGTGCAGGGCGCACTTGCAAGACGCGGGTTCTGTACATCCGCGCTGTGCGAGCGATACGAGGTCATTGATCCCAGTGTCAGGATGCGCGGCGGACCCGCCTCGCGCATGCTGGGTGGCAGCGCATCGCTTGTTAGCTTGGCGAGCATGTCCTCGTCAATCCAGACTTCAGTGCCCTGGCGGTAGGGCGCCCAGACGCGGCCCGCAAATTCAGACGGCGGCGTGAGCTTATGGTCAGAGGTCACGCTGCCGTCCGCGTTGACGCCGAAGGCCTGCACCGGCGAGGAGAAATGTTTGGGCTTGATCCGTTTGCCGTTCACGCGGTTGGTCGCTTCGTCGACGATCGCGCCGGACACGAGGTCGGTGAAGTAACCCACTTCCACCAGCCGCGTCATCCAGGAACCATCCTCCTGGCGTGTAAAACGCGTGTAACTGAATCCCTCGACGCCGAGAATTGGCCGCGGGACGTCGTCCTGCAAAGCGACCATGGCCTGGCCGCGATACCAGAACGGCACAAGCTCATCGCGCAGGCTGCAGCGGATCTTGGCGTAAACGTCCATCGGCTTCGTCGGCACGAAACCGGACGCCGGCGTGCCAGCCTGAACACCGGCCGTTGCGGCCGTCGAGGTTGCGGCCATGAGTTTCAGAGTGTCGCGGCGTGTGAGTTGTGTCGACATGATTCCAGTCTCCTGTGTGTCAAGTTCGTGGCGCCAGTCCGCGCACCAAAGTGTTAGGAAGAAACGCGTCATCCCAGTCGATCGTCGCGTCGCCGGTGTGAATGATGATCAGCTGCGCTGAACGCACTACATAGACTCGCTGCCCGCCGGCGCCGTCGAAGTACACGACGTCTTTAGCTATGAACGGTTCACTGTGCCGCGCGCGCGCGGGGCTGGCCGCGGCATAGCGACGCTCGTGTGTGAATTGCCGACCGAGCCAGATCTGATAGCCGTAGTTGGGATTGTGCGGCGACGAGGCCAGCATCGCGTCCATCCACGCCGCGGGAATGAGTTGCCGTTCGCCGACCGCGCCCCGGTTCATGACTAACAAACCGAGCCGCAACCAGTCACGGGCTGTCGCCTGCAGGCAACAGGAGGTATGCACCAAGCCGCCAGCGTGATCGGGCCACAAATAGGCGGTCGCGGCGCCCAGCGGCTGCCACAGGCGCTCGGACAAATAATCGCTGTAGGGGAGGCCGGTCGCGTGTTCCAGGATCGTACCTAACAGCTCCGAGTTCATTGGGTTGTAGTCGAATTCCTGATCCGGTCGGCGGATCGACCGGATCTGCAGGAGCTTGGGCCTGCGCTGGGATGCCAGAAACAGCTGCAGTCCTGGCGAAAAGGGATTCAGCGACGTTCGTACCTGCTCGAGCCCACTCGCCATCTGCAGCAGACTGCGTACTGGGATGGCGCCGCGCGGATCGCCCGCCCACTCTGGGATATAGCGTCCGATCGGATCCTCGACCGAACGAATGAAGCCATTGTGTACGGCGATCCCAACCACCAGGGCGAGTACTGACTTGTGCATCGACTGCGAGTCGGTACGGCTGGTTTGCGAAAAACCTGCTCCGTAGTACTCGAGTTCGATGCGGCCCGCGTGATAGACGAGCAGCGCGACGGTTGGGCGTGCTTGCGCGTAGCGCAACGCGGCCTGCAGGGCGGCTGCTGAAATCGGCTGTTCGTTAGCGGCCACCACCGCGAACGCAGGTGGCGAGGCCGCGCCGGCGACGGTCGTCCTGGGTGAATACCACTCTGTTGCGGTGACGATGTGTTTCATCGGCAACGTCACAAGACGCTGCCAGAACGGCATATCCGTGGCAACCAGTGTCAATCCAAATGCAACAGCGACACCCAGGCCGAGCGCCAGCAGATTGAGTGTGCGCATCGCATTCGTCAGAAATGGTAGGACACAGTAATGCCGGACTGTCGCTTGCGCGCCAACACGACTTCATCCGAACCCGGCAAGAAGGTGAACGGATCGGTCGCGGAATCACTCTGGTACACGGCCGACTCGACATGGTCATCATTGAAAAGATTGTCGACATAGGCCGTGACATTCAGACTCTTGAAGTCGATGCCGAATTTCAGATTCACCTTGGTGGTCGCGGCGGTGAATGTTTTGTTGAGAATGGAGTCATAGCGCTTGCCGATGTAAGTCAGGTCAGCGCGCGCAAACCAGGAGTTGCCATTCGTCATCGGCAGGGTGTAACTGCCATACAGCGTGCCGCTGACCCGCGGCACCAGACCTTCCTGCTGACCGCTTGCATCCAGTGTGCCGAAGTAGCGCCGATACAGGTCGTCTTCCAGTTTCTTGATATTGAGGTGCGAGGTCGCGAAGGCAAAACCCACCTGCGTACGATCGGCGATGGTCGCGCGAGTTTCGACTTCCAGTCCGTAAATGTCCTCGTCGCCGGCGACGTAGGCCTGCGCATTGAAATTTTCCTGATTGGCGCCGGATGCTGCCAGGTCGATTACGCCATTGTTGTTAGTGTCGATCTGGAAACCACGGACGCCCTGTTTGCCTTGCCACTTCAGATAATAGACAGCAGCGTTGGCGATGACGCGGCCGTCACGCCATGAGGTCTTCGTGCCGAGTTCGAAATTGGTGACGGTCGCTTCAGGCACGACCAGGAACAGTCCCAGCCCTGCGGCGCGCGTCTGGTTTGCGGCCGACAACTGCGCGACCTGGGCGTTGCCTTGCGTCGGTTGATCGCCTTTCGCCCAGTTAAAATAGTATTTGACATGATCGTTGATGCGCCAATCGGCGATCAACCGTGGCAGGAATTTCGTAGTATCGAATACCAGGGGCACACCAGTGGCCTGCGCATTCGACACGGTGTCTTTTTGCCAGCGGCCTTCGAGCGATAACTTCAATGCGTCGCTGACGTCGTAGCTAACAGAGCCAAACGCGGCCTTGTTCTTGAGCACGCGACTGGTTGGGGGGCCCGCAATGACCGCGCCCGGCGGGAAAGCCGCCGGGAGGATCACCGAAAAAATATTCTGCGAGCCGATCATGAAATTGCCGGCGGTCAGGTAATCCTGTTTGAGGTTGTAGAGGCCTGCGAGCCAGCGCAGGCGCGCATCTTGTGGCGAGCTCAGGCGCAGCTCCACGCTGGTCGCCTTCTGATGCCGGAGGGAATCCGACCACCACACATCCTGCGGAGCGCGCTCGAAATCAGCAACTGCTTCCATGTCTTCCTGCTGGTACCCGGACAGCAGCGACAACGTGTAGTTGGCCGGCAACGTCCAGTCGACATTCAATGTCGTGGTCTTGTAGGTTCTCTCCAGGCCCGCGTTGTCAAATCCCCATTTGCCGCGTCCGCCGGACGGCATCGCGGGATTGAGCGAGGGTTGGCCACTGAAAGTGACTTCGCCGCAGAACAGTGTCGCCACGCCACCGCGATTGGTTCCGCCGAACGGGCCGCAATTGTGCTGCGGCACACGGTTGAGCAGTTGGACCGCGGGCGCGCCATCAGTCTGCTTGGTATAGGAGACGCGCAGGCGACTGTGCAGGTTTTCGGTCGGTGTGAACGCCAGCGACAACGCCCCGAAATTCTCACGCTGCGCGCCCAGATGCCCGCCGCCCTGCGCATTGATGTATTGGCCGCCGTAGTCGGAGTAATTGCCGGTAAGCCGCACGGCCAGTTTGTCGGCCACCAGAGGCCCTTCGGCACTGAAGCCCAGCGCCCGATCGTCGTTCTGGCCAAAACGACCGGTGAAATTGCCTTGCACTGTATTGCCGGGCGTGGCAGTCACAAAATTAATCGCCCCGCCGAAAGTTGCGCGGCCGAAAAATGCGCTCTGCGGGCCCTTGACGACTTCAACGCGCTCTAGATCAGAGAACGTCAGCCCGGGCGCTGCGCCCGCGTAATAGACGCCGTCGATGAAAACCGACGCGATGTCGCGGCTGGTGTCACCCGTACCTGAGATCTGGCTCATGCCCCGAATCTGAAACGCACCGGCAGACCGATCCGTCGAGCTGGTAAACATCAGGCCGGGCGTTTGCGTTGCCAGGTCTTTGACACTGCGCACGCCACGCTCTTCCAGCTGCTTGGCGGAAAACGCCGTGATGGTCAGGGGTACCTCCTGCAGGGGCTCAGAGATTTTCCGGGCCGTAACGACGATTTCTTCGAGCGCGCCAGGCTCGGCGGCGCTGGCAATGGGTCCCACAGACACCAGCAGCGCCGTCACCAGGCAAAGCCCCCTCGACTGCCACGATGGAAAAGTTACTCGACTGTTCTGTGGCTGAATTGGCGTGTTCATGGGCTGCTCCGTGTGTGCATTCTGCAGATCGGGTTGGACTGTGCCATCGCCTGCGCGCCGCGCAATCGCGATTTCATCAGTTGTGTTCGGCATTCATGAGACCAGCAATAAACACGGAATTTCGACTTTAAACGTGCTCATGCTGCGCGAAAACGCCTGGCTTGGGCGCTATTGACGCGTTCCTGGCACGACGTCACCATAGCCGCATGCATGCGAACGGGCCTGTTTTCGAGCCGCGAGCATCGCGGCCCACGATCGCGGGCTTGCCTTGGACGCTCGCAATCGTTTTTTTCGCCCTCGTCCCGCTGGTCGTCGGATTCAATCAGGGGTGGCTGCAGGCTGGACTAGGCCGCTACTTCCCGCGCACGGTTTCAATTCTGCTGTGGTCGGGAAATTGGCTGCTGTTCTGGTGGGTTTGTGAGGCCATGACCCGGGCGGCCGGCCGGATTGTTCGGCCCTGGCACTTGCGGCCGTTCATGTTGTTGCTGCTCGGTGCGGTGTTGGCGACCGTGTTTTCACCTTTGTACCTGCACGTTTACAGCATCCTATTCGTGGACTACATGCCCGCCAGTGCGCGTGTCTCCGAAGCCGAAGACTTTGGTCGCATTTTTCAGTCCGGCGTTTTTTTGCAGTTGCTCGCAAGCGGGTCAGGCGGAATCCTGCTGTGGCTGGTGACGAATCTGTTTCTCGACACCTATCTCAATGGCTTGCGATTTCAATCGTTAGGTATTGCAAGGTCGCGAAATACGCGCGGCGCTGCGGGTGCTGAGCCGATGCGGGTGGTCACGTCCGATGCTCCGGTCAATCCTTCAGTGCCGACCGTTTTTCTGCGTCTGAGCAAAATGTCCCGTCCGACGCCAGACACGCTAATCGCCATTGAAGCCGAGGAGCACTACCTTAAGGTGCACAGCGACCAGGGCAGCGAACTGGTTTATTACCGGTTTGGCGACGCGGTACACGATCTGCAGGACTGGAATGGTTTGCAGGTACACCGCTCGTATTGGGTCGCTCGCCAGGCGGTGACTGGCGTCACTGCGCACGATCGCAAGATATCACTGACCATGCGCAATGCGCTGGAGGTGCCGGTCGGATCCTCGTATCTGGCGCTCGTCAGGCACGCCGGACTGATGGCTGCGCCGGAAACCAAGATACATCAAGGGATCTAACATGAAGAAGCTCAAAATCGGCTGCGCCCTCGCGCTCGCGTCGTGCGCAGCCGCGGCCGCCACGGCCGGCGAAGTGACGCTGGTCACCGGCGTCCTGGGGCCTGAGGGGCCGCTGTATGTTGACGGCACGCTTTACTGGGTGGGATGGATCTCGGGCACGCTGTCGAGATGGGACGGCAAGTCGATCACGGTACTCAACAAGCTGGCAGGTTGCGGTCACAACGGACTTGCGCTGACGAAGCAACAAACTTTTCTGCTCGCCTGCACGGATGATCATGGCGCGATCCTCGAACTCGACATGAGCGGCAAACAACTACGTCGCTGGGACGCGGACGACAAGGGTGTCAAGTTCGCGGGCGGCATCAACGATATCGTGGTCACCGCCAATGGCGGCGCCTACGCAACGCTGTTCGGTCCTTACCAGAGCCTGCCGACTATCGTTGCCGGCAAGATTCTCTATCGCGCGCCCGGCAGCCAGAAATGGCGCGAGGTGGCGAACGATCTCAACTACGCGAACGGTATCGGGGTGTCTCCGGACCAGAAGACGCTGTACGTCGCCGAAACCGTCGGCAATTGCATCCTCAAGTTCACCATCAACGCCGATGGCTCGCTGGCTGCCAGGTCAAATTTCGCGATGCTCAACGTGCTAACGCCTAACAAGGTCGCATCCTGGTGGCTCGGGCCGGACAGCCTTAAGATTGACCGCAAGGGCAACATCTTTGTCGCCCAATGGTCGGGCAGCAAGATCCTGAAGATCTCCCCTGAGGGCAAGTTGCTGCATGTATTTCCGATCGCGGCGGGCGAGGGCACGACCAACGTGGCTTTCGGCCCCGATGAGCGCAACCTGTATGTCACCGTGGTAAAGAACCCCGATGATCCGCAGGCCTTGGGCAGCGTGGTGAAGATCGAGAACGTGCAGTGACCCGGGTCGCCGCCGCCAAGAACCGCCCATTGGTGGAAGATATCCGGTTGTTAGGCCGGATCCTGGGCGATGTGATACGCGAGCAGGACGGCGGCGCGGCGTTCGCGCTGATCGAGCGCATCCGGATTCTGTCGGTTGAATATCGCCTCAAGCGCAAGACCACGGCGGGCCGCACGCTCGATCATCTGCTGCGTAACCTCAGCAACGAGCAAACGGTCAGCGTCATCCGCGCCTTCAGCTATTTTTCGCATCGCGCGAATATCGCGGAGGACCGTCACTACATCCGGCGCCGCCTCCACCATGAACAGCTCGGCCACACGCAATCCGGTTCACTGGCGCACGCCTTCAAGCGCCTGCAGCACGCCGGTGTCAGCACCGAGGTCAGCGCCAAACTGCTGAAAAACGCGTACCTCTCGCCGGTGCTGACGGCTCACCCAACCGAAGTACAGCGCAAGAGCATCCTCGATGCCGAGCGCCGCATTGCCGACTTGATCGGCGTCCGCGATCAACTGCGCACTCAGCGCGAACGCCTGGACAACGAACTTGCCTTGCGCGCGCGCATCACGCAACTGTGGCAAACGCGCATGCTGCGCACCGCGAGCCTCAGCGTATTTGATGAGATTGAAAATGCCTTGTCCTATTATCAAGCCACTTTTTTCAGCCAGGTACCGCGGCTGTATGCCGATATCGAGCAGGGGTTGGACGGTCGCGAGGTGGCGCCTTTCCTGCGCATCGGCCACTGGATCGGGGGCGACCGGGACGGCAATCCTAACGTCACCGCGCTCACGTTGAATCGGGCCCTGTCGCGCCAGGCCGAGACGGCTCTACGTCACTACCTCGATGAAGTCAATGCGCTGGGTGCCGAGTTATCGATGTCTACGTCGTTAGTGCCGGTGACGCCGGCATTGCAGGCGTTGGCAGACCGCTCGGCCGATACTAACGAGCATCGCGCCGACGAACCGTATCGGCGCGCGCTGATCGGCATCTACTCGCGACTGGCCGCGACGCTGCAGGAGCTGACCGGCGCGGTGTCACTGCATCGGGCGGTGACGGTGCTGCCTGCGTATGCAAGCGCGGACAAATTCCTGGCGGATCTGCGCATCGTCGAGACGTCTCTGCGCCAGCATCATGGCGAGGGTTTGTGCCTGCTGCGACTGCAACCCTTGTTGCGCGCGGTCCAGGTGTTTGGTTTTCATCTGGCAACGCTCGATCTGCGCCAGAACAGCGATGTGCACGCGGCCGTGGTCGGCGAACTGCTGCAGCGGGCAAGGCTGGAGGCCGCCTACGCGCAGCTCCCGGAGGCCGCGCGCTGTCAACTGCTGCTGCAACTACTCGATGATGTGCGGCCGCTGCGTGTTCGCGGCGTGGCTTACAGTACGCTCGCACAGTCGGAGCTGGCGGTGTTTGAAGCCGCACAAAGCTGGCTCAGCCGTTTGGGACTCGCGGCGATCCGTCACTACATTATCTCGCATACCGAGAGTGTCTCGGATTTGTTAGAGGTGCTGCTGCTGCAGAAAGAATGCGGTCTGCTGACCGGCGGCCTGAAGGGCGCCGGACGCGCCGCGCTGATCGTCGTGCCGCTGTTTGAAACGATCGCCGATTTGCGAAATGCCGCCGGGATCATGCGTGATTATTACCAGCTGCGCGGTGTGCGGGCGTTGCTGAAGCGCAGCGGCGGCGTACAGGACATCATGCTCGGCTACAGCGACAGCAACAAGGACGGCGGATTCCTCACCAGCAACTGGGAGTTGTACCGCGCCGAAGTCGATCTGGTGAACCTGTTCGATGCGCGCGGCGATGCCCGTGGCATCACGGTGCGCCTGTTTCACGGCCGCGGCGGCACTGTGGGGCGCGGCGGCGGGCCGAGCTACGAAGCGATCCTGGCGCAACCACCCGGCACGGTCCGCGGCCAGCTGCGCCTGACCGAGCAGGGCGAGGTCATCGCCTCGAAATATTCCAATCCGGAAATCGGGCGCCGCAATCTCGAGACACTGGTGGCGGCCACGCTCGAGGCATCTTTGTTAGCCACGACGCAGGTCGCGCCGCCGTTGTTCGTCGCGACCGCCGAGGCGCTGTCGCGCGCGAGTTTTGCCGCCTACCGCCAGCTGGTGTACGAAACGCCTGGGTTCACTGACTATTTCTACGCAGCGACGCCGATTCGCGAGATTGCCGAATTGAATATCGGCTCGCGGCCGGCCTCCCGCAAGGCCGGCCGGGCCATTGCGGATCTGCGCGCCATTCCCTGGAGTTTTTCCTGGGGCCAGTGCCGCGTTGGTCTGCCGGGCTGGTACGGTTTCGGCTCCGCGATTGTGGCCGTGTTAGGTACCACGGCTAAAGTCAGGGCACGCCAGCTCAAACTCCTGCAGCGTATGTACCGGGAATGGCCGTTTTTCCACACGCTGCTGTCGAACGTGGACATGGTGCTGGCGAAAAGCGATCTTGCGATCGCGCGCCGCTATGTCGACCTGGTTGAGGATCGCGCGCTCGGAAAACGCATATTCGCGACCATTACCGCCGAGTGGCACCGGACCCAGGAGGCGCTCAATCTGCTCACCGGCGAATCACAGCGCCTGGCTTCGAACCCGGCGCTGGCCCGATCCATTGAGCATCGCTTTCCGTATATCGATCCGATCAATCATCTGCAGGTCGAGCTGCTGCGACGGTTCCGCGCGCATCCGCCTGCCGCGGTCGCCGATGACCGCGTGCAACTCGGCATTCATATCTCGATCAACGGCGTTGCCGCGGGTCTGCGCAACACCGGCTAGTGGCCAACGCGGCGAGCCGCGGCTACGAGTGACGCCGCGCTGTTTAGTCGAGCAGCGGATGCCCGACGGGCAGTTGATGCGCATACCAGGTCGCCAGCCGGTGCCGAATGGTCTTCTCGCTGACCTGTTCCTCGGGCATCGGCGCGATCAGCTTGTCGTGCACCAGCAGGCGATACACGAACAACGCCTTCTCACGTGCCGAGTCGGTGGGTTCGAACACGGCCGCCTTGCGACCTTCGGCATACTGAACGCCGGCGAGCAGGGCGGCCTTGAACAAGGCCGCTTCGTGTTTGCGTTCCTTCACTTAAGATGTTTCTCAAAGAACGCAATGGTGTGACCGATCGACAACACCTGATTGCTGCGTTTGCTCGCGCCGTGTCCCTCGTCGCTGAAAAGTATCAGCTCGCTGGGGACGCCGCGATCCGTGAGCGCCTGATGGATCAGTAAGGCCTCGCCGACCGGCACGCGCGGATCGTTCACGCCCTGGATCACCAGTAGCGGTGCCTTGACCCGGTCCACGTACGTCATCGCCGACAGCTTGACCAGCGCCGCGCGGTCTTTCGCCGGGTCGCCGTATTCGCTGGCGCGCAACGCCCTGCGGTACGGTGCGGTGTTCTCCAGGAACGTGACCAGGTTCGCAATGCCGACTTCACTAACTCCGGCGTCGTAGGTGCCGGCAAAGTACGTCATCGCCATCAGCGTCGCGTAGCCACCATAGCTACCGCCGGTGACACCGATCTTCGGCGCCTTGCCAGCCTTCGCGAACGCCTTTCTGAGGTATACCGCGCAGTCCTCGATGTCGGTGAGGACGTCCAGGCGCTTCGGACCGTTGTCGGCATCGAGCCACTGCTTGCCGTAACCCGAGCTGCCGCGGACGTTAGGCTGGATGAAGATGAATCCGGCGTCGACAAACATCTGCGAGTAGGGCGAGAAACCGGGTTGCGATTGCCCTTCGGGGCCACCGTGAAATT
Organism: Gammaproteobacteria bacterium; assembly: GCA_031382085.1. GTDB lineage: Bacteria > Pseudomonadota > Gammaproteobacteria > Steroidobacterales > Steroidobacteraceae > UBA964. The sequence goes on along the minus strand of JANMYM010000014.1, from coordinate 48,099 downwards.
CGACGACGACCGGGCACAAGGAATCGGCGCAGGTCTTCGGACGCCATACGAACATCGGGATTTTCGTGCCGTCGCGCGCCGGATAGGTCTCGAGGTTCGCCCCGGTGAACGTTTTCGTGTCGATCTCGGGCGTCGATGCCGCGCGCCAGCGCACCAGCTGTTGCGCATTCCAGTCGTAGAACGCCACGGTCGGTGGCAGGGTCGCGCCATCGATCCCAATACCCAGGAAGCGCCCGTCACGCGACATGCCCGCCGCAAACACGTTTTCCGCGTCGGGCAATGCCGGAAGCGGCAGCTCCTGATACGTTTTCGCGTCGAGCACGTGCAATCTGGTATAGCCATTCTCGTTCATCGTGTACGCAATACGGGTCCGCGCGTCGTCGATGCTGAAGCTGTCGACCTCGTGCGCGACCTGCGGCGAGAGCGGCGTTTCCCGGCCGGCCTGCCACTCGTACAGCCGCTGGAAATCCCCGCGCTTGTCGTGCTGCACGATCAGCGTGCCGGGTTTGCGGCCAAAACTTGCGGAGTAGCGGACTTTCTCGCCCTGACCTAACAGCGGCGTGAGTTTCCGGGTCACGAGGTCGTAGCTGTAATACTCAAACTGGTCACTGCCGAGCAATTTCGCCAGCAGCAGCTCGTTGCCGCGGTGATCCGCAACTTGCCAGATGCCCGGCTGGCTGAACAGCAGCTCGCGCTTCTGGGTCGCCTTCTCGTAGCGGTAAATCGCGTACGACGCCGGATCGATGTCATTCGCCGTGAAATAGATCCAGCGACTGTCGTCGGAAATGAACGCGAGTCCGGTCTGCACTTTCGCCTTGCGCTGGATCTCAACCAGCGCGCCGCCTTCGATGTCCATCCAATAAAGACCGGGGTTTTCCTGGCCACCGACGTCGCGATTCACGACGATCCATTTGTCGTCCGGAGAAATGGCTGTGACCGACGTATTGTCTTCGCCGCCTGTTAGCTGGATCGGGTAGCGCATGGGCCCGTCCATGCGCCAGACCTGCGAGTTGCCGGTGACACGCCAGCTGAAGACCAGTCGGTCGCCGTTGCGGGTAATCAGGCCGCCACCAGCACCGCGGACGTCGAGCATGCTCTGGATGCGGCGGCTGACTCGCGGGTCGAGCGCCGGCGGCGCAAACCGGGCAATGATCTCCGGTGTGACGCTGTCGGCGCCGAGCCCGGAGTAGGTGCTCGCGGGCTTGGCGTTAGGCTGCGGTGCCGGCGCCTGCGCGCCACGCACGGTGGCAGACAGGACCAGGGCCAGACTGGCGAGAGCCAGACGGGGAGTGCAGCGTTGTATGATCATGTGCGGACCTGCCTTTGTTCCTAAACTGTCAATTGATTACCGATCGGTAACTGCCGTATGCGCTTGCCACTGGCTGCAAAGATCGCATTGCAAAGCGCCGGCAGCACCGGCGGCAGGCCCGGTTCACCCACGCCGCCCAGCGGTTTGTTGTAGTCGCCAGGCACGATATGCACGCGGACATCGCGCGGCGCCGCTGGCATGCGCGTCAATTCGTACTGGTGAAAATTATCCTGCTGCGCGCGACCCGCCTTGAAGGTGATCGCGCCCGACAGCACCGCACTCACGCCCATCACGCAGGCCCCTTCCAGTTGCGAGCGCACGCGCTCAGGGTTAATCGTCGCTCCGCAGTCGATCGCAATATCGATGCGCGGAATCTTCAGCTCACCTTGCGCGTCAACCGAAACTTCTACGACTGCGGCGACATAGCTGTCAAAACTGTAGTGCGCCGCGATTCCAAGCCCGTTGCCCTTGGGCAGTAGCCGGCCCCAGCCCGCTTTTTGTGCGGCGAGTTCGGTGACCGCGCGCAGGCGCCCCGCGTCCACCGGGTAGCGTTCGGCTGTCTGGCCATCGTTGTAGGTATCGCCCGGCATTTTCAGCGTCACGATGCGCGCAGGGCCGATCAATTCGAGCAGGAAGTCCTTGGGATCACGCCCGGCCGCGGCCGCGAGCTCAGCGACGAACGACTGGATGGCGAACGCATGCGGAATATTGGACACCGAGCGGAACCATCCGATGCGTGTGTGCGCGGTCGCTTCCGGATTCTCGATGCGAATGTTAGGAATGGCGAACGGCACGTCGATGACGCCCATGCCAAGTTCGTAACCTGCCTGCAGCTTCGGATCGTCGGCAAAGGTCGAATCGATTGTCGGCGCTACGGTGCGATGCAGCCAGCCCACCGGCAGGCCCCGAGCGTCCACCGCGGCTTCCAGGCGTTCAACCGATACGGTGTGGAAATAATCGTGATGCAGGTCATCGTCACGGGTCCAGAGGACCTTGACCGCTTGGCCGGCCATCGCCTGCGACAACAGCGCCGCTTCGATGCCGTAGTCGCACTTGGACCTGCGGCCAAATCCGCCGCCTAACAAAGTGACCTGGACGGTGACCTTGCCGGCCGGCAGGCCAAGGCGCTTCGCAATCATGTCGCGCGTGCCCTGCGGTGACTGAAAACCGCCCCAGACCTCGCATTTGCCGTTTGTGATCCGCGCGGTTGCCGTCGGCGGTTCCATCGGCGCGTGCGCAAGATGCGGCAGATAGTATTCGGCCGTAAAGATTTTTGTGGCACGCGCCGCAGCGGCGGTGTAGTCGCCGTCACTACGCACAACTTTGCCGGGCTGGCGCGCCGCAGCTTCGAGTGTGGTCTTGTAGGCGTCCGAGTCATAGCTGGCATGCGGGCCATCGTCCCAGGCGATCTTGAGCGCGCTGCGTCCCTGGATGGCGGCCCAGGTATTGCGGGCAATCACCGCAATGCCGCCGAGCGGATTGAACATGGGCGGTCCGGGAGTTGCATCGATGGCCACGACGCGCACCACGCCCGGGACCCTGAGCGCAGCGGTCGCATCGTAGCTAACAAGCTTGCCGCCCAGCACCCGCGGTCGCGCGACCACCGCGTAGAGCATGCCGGGCAGCCGTGTATCGATGCCGTATCGGGCTTTGCCCGCGGCGATGTCCTGGCCGTCGACGAGCCGGGTCCTGCCCTTGCCGATATAGCGAAACTGCGCGCGATTCTTGAGGCGCAGCGCCGCCACCGCAGGCACTTGCAGCCGGGCCGCCGCCGTGGCAAGCGCGCCGTAGCCGAGCCGCCGGCCGGTCGCGGCGTGCACAATCTCGCCGTTCCTGGCATGCACTTCGCCAGCCGCGACCTGCCAGCGCGCCGCCGCCGCGGCTTCCAGCATCTGGCGTGCGGCCGCACCGCAGCGGCGCATCGGCATGAAGAAGTGGCGCAGGCTGCGCGAGCCGTCGGTGTCCTGGTTGCCGTAGCGCACTTCATCGCCGGGCGCCTGTATGACGCGCACCAACGACCAGTCCGCTTCGAGTTCGTCGGCGACCACCAGCGGCAGGCTGGTGCGGACACCCTGGCCCATCTCGGAGCGATGGCATACGATGCTAACAACGCCGTTCTCGCCGATGGCGACAAACGCCAGCGGATTGTCGACCCAGCCGTGCGGCATCGTCTCCGCGCCGTAGCTGGGCAATTTGTCGGCGCGCACTGCGTCTGAATATCCAACTGCCAGCACCAGACCGCCAAGTGTCGAGGCGTCCTGCAGAAACTTCCTCCGGCTGACGTTGGCGATCAGCAACGGCATTTGCGGCGACGTCAAATGCATAGTCATCCCCTGGGTCCGATAGCGCGGGTGTTCAGTCCAATCGTGCTACAGGTTCAGGCAAATTGGCAGAGGGTGCCGCATCTTTCCTCGGCCACAGATGTACCTCGATTGTCGAGTGCACGATCTCCTCGTGCACGCCAAGTCGCTCGCGGATGGCGGCCGGGGTCAGCGACGGGTCATTCGTCACCACCGTCAGTGCGCAGGAATACACGTTCTTGCCGACGCGCCAGACATGCAGGTCGGTCACGCGCATGCTTGAGGCAGCCGTTTCGATCACGCCGCGGATCTCATCGACGACCGGGTGATCCATTTCCCGGTCGAGCAGCACTTTGCCGGTTTGCACGATCAAGCCATAAGCCCAGATCGCGACCACGATGGCGCCGACGATGCCCATCACCGGATCGAGCCAGGACCAGCCGTAGAACAATCCGCCGCTGAGCGCGATGATGGCCAGCACCGAAGTGGCCGAATCGGCAACGACATGCACGTACGCTGACCTCAGGTTGAGGTCGTGATGCGGCTCATGCGTGTGTTCCTGGGCGTGATCATGGTGATGTGCCTTGCCAAGAATCATTGCGCAGACGATGTTGACGATGAGTCCCAGGACGGCGACGACAATGGCTTCCTGGTAGTGGATCGGTTGCGGCGCGATGAATCGCTCCACGGAACTGACAACGATGGTCGCGACGATACCTAACAGGATGATCGCGCTGGCGAAACCGCCGAGTACCTCTATTTTCCAGGTGCCGAAGGCGAAGCGCGGGTCCTTCGAGTAGCGGCGTGCGGTGGCGTAGGCCATCGCGGACAGGCCAATGGCGACGGCGTGTGAGCTCATATGCCAGCCGTCGGCCAGCAGCGCCATCGAGTTGTACCACCAGCCGGCGGCGATCTCGATCACCATCATGCCGGCGGTAATCCACATGACGAGCCGCGTTCCACGTTCGGCGGCATCGTTGCCCGCGTCGAACACGTGGTCGTGGTCCCAGCTGGAGTTTCTGTCCGTTTGCATGTCTTGAAGTGCGCGTCGCTCAGTGGCAGCCGATCCGTGATAGTCAACGATTTGTTGTGTAGATACAACGAATTCTCGTCAACACTTGCCGCAGTGCAATCAAGTGTTTAGAGTCGCGCAATTGGTAGCAGCGACAGCTTGTTTGCCGCGCACAACAATCAACAGAAAATGTGGAGATCGCTATGAATCGGATAGCTCGGTGGATACCCGCTTTTGCGGCAGCCCTGTTACAGGTCATTGCGCCGCCAGCCCAGGCTCAGGACGAAAAGGCGCTGGAGGAGATCATCGTCACGGCGCAGAAGCGCGAAACGTCGTTGCAGGACGTGCCATTTTCCGTGGCCGCCCCCAGTCAGGAGCAGATACGTCGTGCCAACGTCACGGGCCTCGTGGATCTGGCGCGCAACGTCGCCAGCCTGAGCATTGCCGATCTTGGTCCGGGTCAAAGCCAGGTCGCCATGCGGGGCATCAGCGCCGGCCAGGTCATTCGCGATCAGCCCGGCGTCAAGGAGCAGGTCGGCATCTACTTGGATGAGTCGCCGATTTCCGTCGCGCTGTTTACGCCGGATCTCGAACTTTACGATCTGCAGCGCTTTGAGGTGCTGCGCGGTCCGCAGGGCACGCTGTTCGGCTCCGGTTCCTTGTCGGGCACGCTGCGCTATATCACGCAGCAGCCCAAGCTCGGAAAATTCGAAGGCTCGGCTGAGCTCGGCCTGAGCAGCGTCACCGATGGCGACACCGGTGGCGCTGTGCGCGGCGTCATCAATGCGCCGATCGGCGAGACCGCCGCGTTGCGTGTGGCCGCGTACTACAACCGCCTGCCCGGGTTCATCGATGCGATCCAGCCGGGCGGCGCGATCAAGAAGGATGTCAACCAGGCCGATCGCACCGGTGCGCGTGTGGCCATGTTGTTCGCACCTAACGAAAACCTGACGATCACGCCGCGCATCGTCTACCAGAAGTTGGAAACCGACGGCTATCCGCGCGTCGATCTCTTCAATATTCTGGGCAATCCCTACACGACCACGCAGCCACGGGTGACCATCGGCGATCTGCAGCAATACACTCAGCAGCGCGAAGGTATCACCGATGATTTCAAGCTCGCCGATGTCAAAGTCGAATACAACTTTGGTTCGACGACCCTGACCTCGGTGACTTCATACACGGACCGCAAGGTCGTGGTCCTGCGCGATGCCACGCAGCTGACGGGTAGCGTGACCTTTGACGTGGGTGGCACGGCCGCCGAAGTGCGCATCAGCTCACCGCTTTTCGACACCACCAAGCTCAAGGTATTCAGCCAGGAACTGCGATTGTCATCGAACGGCGACGAGCCCGTGCAGTGGGTCGCGGGCGTGTTCTACCAGGACGTGGATCGTCGCTATGGCCAGAATCTGCCGACGCCGGGCTATGACGCGATCACGCAGCGTTTGTTTGCTGTGGTCAGTTCGCAGCTGAACGCGCCACCTAACACACCTTTCTATTCGAACCTGTTCTACAAGCTCAAGCAGTTCGCGGCGTTCGGTGAAGGCACGTATCGCTTCAACGATGCCTGGCGGCTCACCGGTGGTTTGCGCTACTACAAGTTCGACGAGGATCGGGTGCTCAACTTCGGCGGCTTTTTTGCCGATGCCACTCCTGCGGGAGGCGTGCCTGCGTCAACCGATTCCAACGGCGTGTCGCCGCGCCTGATTCTCAGCTACAAATTGAACGAGAATGCGCAGTTCAACCTGCAGGCCGCGCGCGGCTTCCGCCTGGGTGGCATCAACGATCCCATCAACCTGCCCTTGTGCTCGGCGCAGGATCGCGTCACGTTCGGCGGTGTCGGCAACTGGGATGACGAGACCAATCAGAGCATCGAAATCGGCGCCAAGCTGCGCAGTGCGGACCGTCGCATCACCTTCAACGTTGCGGGCTTCTACAACCAGCTTCGCGACCTGCAGGCAACCGTGACCGCCGGCACCTGCTCGTCACGTATCATTTACAACGTACCCAAGGCGCACAGCACCGGTATCGAAGCGGAGTTGTTTGCGCGGGCCAACGAAAATTGGGACTTCGGCGTTTCCGCCACGTGGACCCACGCCGAACTCGACTCGTCGGTCGAATCGGTAGCAGCTAACGGCGCGCGCACGGTCATCGGCGGCTTGAAAGATGGCACACGATTGCCGACGGCGGCGAAATTCCAGGCCGTTGCGAGCGTGGGCTTCAACATGCGGATGGCGTCGGAGCGTGAATTTTTCGCCAATCTCACCTGGCAGCATGTAGGCTCGTCAATTGCGCAGTTCGAAAACACGCAGGCGAATTTCGGCCAGATCGGTGGCGGAGTCCCGGGTGCCGCGCGCCTTATCGGCTTCGGCGCGCCGCCAGCTAACACAGTTTTCCAGTTCAATCCTGAACTGCCGGCCTACGACATCGGCAACCTGCGCGCCGGTATCCGCAACGACCGCTGGGAGTTCGCGGGCTACGTCAGCAACGTCGGCGACGAGCGCGCGCGCCTGGCGCTCGATTACGAGCGCGGCCGCAGTGCCCGTGTTGGCTATCTGACCAACCCGCCGCGTACCTACGGTGTGACAGCGCGCTGGAATTTCTAACAGACGGGACGGACGTTGGACCGAGGGCGGGCTGAAATATCCAGCCCGCCCTTTTTCTTGCAGGAGATAATTGCCGGGCGTGGTCGTGCGGTTGCGTGCGGTCGCAGCTTTAGCGCAGTATCGGCACGATGACTGAAGTTCCGTCTGGATCGCGCCGGCGCGACCGCCACCGTATGCCCCGCAATCCTGGCGCGACGTTGGCGCCTCTGGCGCGCCTCACCAATCCCTGGCCACCACTCGAAGTTCTCAGCGCCGAGCAGCTGGAGCGCATCCTGAGCGCGGCTTATCGGGTGCTGGAAGAGACCGGGATTGAAATTCGCAGCACCGCGGCGCTTGCAGTATTCCGCCGCGGTGGTGCGCTGGTCGACGAGGCAACGCAGATCGTGCGCCTCGGACGCGAGGTGATTCAAGCCCATCTCGCGCACGCGCCGGAGCAATTTGTCCTGCATGCGCGCAACGCAGCCCGGCATCTGCATGTCGGTGGCACGGTCGTGAATTTCGGGCCGGTCAACGGCGCACCTAACATCAGCGATGCGGAGCATGGCCGCCGCTACGGCAACCTGCAGAGCTTCCGCGATATTCTGCGGCTGACCCATGCACTCGGCATCCTGCATTGGCAGGGCGGCATCGTGGTCGAGCCGGTCGACGTGCCGGTCCCGATACGGCACCTGGCGGCTTACCAGGCGCATATCGAATGTTCGGACATCGTTTGGGCAGCACGCGGCGTTGGCGGCGTGCAGGCCGAGGATGCGATTGCGATGTCGGCCATCGAGCATGGCTGCAGTGTCCAGGATCTCGCATCACGGCCCACGCTGATGACCGTGACCAATGTCAATTCGCCGCGCCGGGTGGATGAGGAGATTCTCGATAACATCATGGTGATGGCGCGCCATGGCCAGTGCGTCGTCATTACCCCTTTCACGCTGATGGGCGCGATGGCGCCGATCACGTTAGCTGGCGCGTTGGTGCAACAGACGGCCGAGGCGCTCGCTGTGATTGTGTTGTGCCAGATGTTGCGGCCCGGTACGCCTTGCGTGCTCGGCAGTTTCACCTCCAATGTGGATATGCGCACCGGATCGCCGGCCTTTGGCACGCCCGAGTATGTGCAGGCGGTCATCGCCAGCGCGCAAATCGGCCGCCGTCTGAAGATCCCGGTGCGCACCAGCGCCGTCAACGCGTCGCCCACCGTCGACGCGCAATCGACCTACGAAACCGCGTTTTCCCTGCAGGCGGCAATCCTGAGCCACAGCCACCTGATCAACCACGCCGCCGGCTGGCTCGAAGGCGGCTTGTCGGCGTCGCTGGAAAAAATCGTCGTTGACGCCGAGCTGCTGCGCAACTGGGCCGAGATCCTGAAGCCGGTGAGTTTCAGCGACGATGATCTTGCGGTCGATGCGATCGCGGAAGTTCCGGTGGGCGGCCATTTTTTCGGCACCGCACATACGCTGGCGCGCTACGAAACGGCCTTTTACCGTCCGCTGCTGTCGGACTGGAGAAACTATGAAAACTGGCAGGACGCCGGCGCGCTCAATGCGACGCAGCGCGCGACCGGCATCTGGAAGAAGCTGTTAGCTGAGTATGTGCCGCCGCCGCTCGATCCTGCGGTCAAGGAGGCGATCGAGGCGTTTGTCGCGCGCCGGACTCGCGAGCTGGGTGCGACGTGACGCAGTGGCTGATGAACGCCCGCATGTATGCGGTGACGCCGGAGGTGGAGGCCGCCTGGCGCGAATTGCTGCAGCATGTGGCGGGCGACGCAGGTGTTCGCATGAGCTACTTTTCCTATCCGGCGCCGCAGCCGCTCGAGCAACTTTGGGCGCGCCCGGACCTCGGCGCGGTCTTCATGTGCGGCTTTCCGATTGCGACGCAGCTCGCGCCGGTGATACCCCTTGCGGCACCGATTCCGCGCGCCGCCTGGGCCGCGGGCGGCGCGCTGTATCGCAGCGACCTGATCGTGCATCGCGACGCGGCCTTCCAGACCCTTGAAGATACGTTCGGTGGCCGCGCGGGTTTCACCGTCGCGCACTCACATTCCGGATTCAATGCCTTTCGACATCATCTGCTGCGTTACCGGACGCGCGCACGGCCGAGGCTATACCGCGAGATGCAGGGCGACCTCATCACCGCTCGCAGGGTGCTGGACAGCGTTCGCGAGCGCCGCATCGATATCGGCCCGCTGGATTCCTACTGGCATGCACTGATCGCGCGGCATGCGCCGGCCCTCACGCAGGATATTCGCGTGTTGGATGCCACTGAGACCGCGCCGTTGCCGGCATTCGTCGCGTCTAACACCGCGCCGGCTGCGATGACGGCGGCGCTGCGTACCGCGTTCCTGAATGCCAGGACGCAGCCGTGGTTTTCGAGTCTTGCCGATGGTTTGCTGCTGGATGGCTTTGCGAGCGTGGACGCCGCATCGTACGCACCACTGCTCGCCCGGGACCGGGCGGCCCTGCAGGCCGGCTACGCTCAACCTGCCTGAGTCGACGGCACCCGGCCTTGCGGGTGCTGTGGCAGATCGTGAGCGCGGAACAGGAAGCGCCGCGCCACGTCGAAATAGCTTCGATAAACGAGTCCGCCATTTTCCTCGAGCAGTTGTTCGCGCGTGCGGCGGTACAATTCATTCAAGCGGTACCAGGGAATTCCCGGCGCAGCGTGATGCAAGGCGTGCAAACTGTTGAACAGGAACAGCGGGCCCAGGATTCGCGACCCCTCAACGACTGCGATGCGTTGATGCACCGCGGGCCGGGCGCGGTGTTCCGCGAAGGAGCGAATCAACAGGATGCCATTGCTGGGAATGACCAGTGCGAGCACATACAGCCAGATGGGCATACCGCAGACTTGGGATACCCACAGCACCATGGGCACGCACAGCAAGAGATGCACAAACCAGTCTCGGCGCAGATTTTTCTCGTTGCGAATCAAGGCGCGGATTTCGATCCGCCAAAACTGGCCGATCACCCACCACGAGCCGAGGAAAATGCGGCCCGCGAGTGTCTGCTGTGCGTAGAAAATCGCGCGCGTCAGCGGGTTCAGGTGCTGCCACTCTTCAGGCGTCCAGTAAAAGGACTCCGGGTCGTCGAGCGGATCCGTAAGCCGCTCGTCATGGTGGTGTTTGAGGTGGTTGGCGCGATAACGCTCATACGGCAACCACAGCAGCAGTGGCGCCGCGGTCAGCGCGCGATTGACAAAGTTGTTGCGTGTCGGATGACCATGAATGGTTTCATGCTGCAGGGAACCGTAAAGTGTTAGCAGTACCACGAGCAAAGGCGCGACGATCACGAATGGCAGGTGGTTATAAGCGGCCGTAAGCGCCAGCCAGGCGCCGAAGGTGCCGAGGATCAATATCAGGGTCGGCCATTCGACCCCGGCAGCGGGCAAGTCTTGATCCAGGCTTTCTATCATGAACGCGATTGTAGCGAATTGCGTCCCGCGGCTGTCAGCTAACGAACATACCGTGACTCAGTCGACGCGGCTGTGGCGACAGATGCGCCGTTCCAGCAGTGCCATGCCGTCGTAGAGCAGGATGGCCATCAAACCCGTCACCAGGGCGCCCTGCAGGATGAAGGCCGTGTTGTTCGACAACAGGCCGGCAATGATCACTTCGCCGAGTCCGCTCGCCGCAACCGTCGAGCCGATGGTGGCCGTGCCCACGCTGATCACCAGCGACAGACGCACGCCTTCCAGAATAAGCGGCAGCGCCAGCGGCAATTCCACCGACCACAGGCGCTGGCGGGCACTCATGCCCATCGCATTGGCGGCTTCGAGGACCGCGGGCGGACAGGTCTGCAGCCCGACCAGCGTGTTCTCGAAGATCGGCAGCAGGCCATAGGCAAACAGCGCGATCAATGTTGGTTTGAATCCGAATCCCACCAGCGGCACCGCGACTGCGAGCACCGCCACCGGCGGAAACGTCTGGCCAATGTTCACCAGGCTGCGCGACAGCGGCAGGAATTCTGCGCCGCCGGGGCGCGTGACCAGAATGCCGAGTCCTACCGCGACCAGGCTGCTCGCGATCGCCGCGACACAGACGGTGCCGAGATGCGCTAACGCCAGCGTCAGCAGGTCGCCCTGATCGTAAATCGGCGGCGCGCCGAATTGCGTCAGCGGTGTAAACAACGGCGCAAACGTCTGCGGCGTCCACAAGAACGCCACCAGCGCAGCGAGTGCCGCCAGGCGCAGCGCGGCAACGACGAAGCGCATCAGGCTGAGCGCCCGCGCGCGAGGATGGCGGCGACGTTCAATTGCCCGACCGGATTGCCGGCGGCATCTAACACCGTCGCGCCCTCGGCACCGCGCCACACCAGTTCCGACAGCACCTCGCGCAGGCTGGCGGAGGCAGCGACCTGGGGTCCCGTGGCCGTGCCTGCGAGCGCGGCCTCGCCAGCCGTGGTCAGCGACAACAAGCGCAGCGCGCGATCCGAGGTGCCGATCATGCGCGCCACCAGCGGGTCCGCGGGCGCGCGCAGCAGCTCGGCCGGGCGACCCGACTGCAGCACGCGGCCGGCGCTCATCACCGCGACACGATCGCCCAGGCGGAACGCTTCGTCGATGTCATGCGTGACGAGCACGACGGTCGTGCCGAATTTCCGCTGGATGGCGAGCAGGTCATCCTGCGCCTTGTTGCGGATGATGGGATCGAGCGCGCCAAAGGGCTCATCCATCAAGAGCAGCGCCGGTTCGGCTGCCAGCGCCCGCGCCACGCCGACCCGTTGCTGCTGGCCGCCGGATAACTGGTGCGGAAACTTGTGCGCGAAGCTCGCGGGTTCCAGGTCCAGCGCCGCCAGCAACGTCGTGACCCGCGACGCGATGCGCGCCGCATCCCAACCTAACAAACGGGGCACGGTTGCGATGTTGTCGGCCACGCTGCGATGCGGAAAGAGGCCGTGGCCCTGGATCACATAGCCGATGCGCCGGCGTAGCAGATGCGGCGGTTCCTGCGCCGCGTCCTTGCCATCGATCAGGATCCGGCCCCGGCTCGGTTCGACCAGCCGGTTGATCATCCGTAACAATGTGGTCTTGCCGGAACCTGAACTGCCGACAATCACGCAGATGGAATTGCGTTCGATGTGCAAGGACACATCGTCGACCACGGTCGTGGCGCCGTATTGCTTGCTGACATGGTCGATGGTGATCATCGCGGCACCCGGTCAATGGTTTCTATGAAGGCATCCAGCAGCACCGCAACGCCAAACGAGATCGCGACAATGGGCAGGGTGCCGAGCAGTACCAGGTCGATCGCGGCCTGGCCGATACCTTGGAAGATAAAGGCGCCGAGCCCGCCCGCGCCGATCAGCGCGGCAATCGCGACCAGGCCAATATTCTGCACCAGCACGATGCGAATGCCGGTGAGGATCACCGGCAGCGCCAGCGGCAGCTCGACGCGCGCCAGAATCTGGCCTGCGGTCATGCCCATGCCGCGCGCCGCGAGCACCGCGCTGGGCGAGACGCGGCCCAGTCCCGTGACCATGTTAGCAACGATCGGCAACAGCGAGTACAGGAACAGCGCCACGACCGCCGGCGCCGCACCGATGCCCTGGATGCCTAACGCGGCGGCCGTCGGCGAAGCCGCGGCGAGCGCGGCGAGCGGTACCATCAAAATGCCGAACAGGGCGATGGCGGGAATGGTCTGGATGAAGTTCAGGGCGCCAAGGATGCCCGCGCGCAGCCAGGGCAGGCGGTGGCACAGGATGCCAACCGGCGTCGCGACCAGCAGCGCGGCGGCCAGCGATCCAAGCGCCAGCAGCAGGTGCATGCGCAGCTCGCGCACGAAACGCTCGGCATTGACGGCATACTCGCGCATCATCGACAACTGGTCGAACAGCCCCAGCGCGAGCGCGCCGCTGAGCGCCGCGACCAACAGTGCTAACAACAGCACGCGCTGGGCGGGCCTGGGCTGCAGCCGGGTCACGGCATCGGTGGCCACCAGCGCGAGACTCACCAGCAGCAACCAGAAACCCGATCCTGGCGCGACCCGAGCGACCTGGTTGCCCGCCGGTGTCAGCGCATTGCAGGCGGCAGCAATCGCCCAGGCCAGCATGATAATTCCGAGCAGCGCGGCGCCCAGTCGCAATCGCGCATGCCGGCTCCACAGCGCCGCGACTGCGACCAGGATCCACGCCGCGAGGCAGGTGAGTGCAGCCGGGATTGGCAGCACCTCGAGCAGCGCATGCGGCACGCCCGGCACGATGCGGTTGGTCTTGAAAACGACGAACGGCAGCCACAACAGCGCCACGAGCCCGCTGCCTGTTAGCACAAGTCCCAATCGGTCGGGTCGCAGTCGCTGCAGCATCTATTTCAGCAGGCCCTTGCGCCGCAGATAATCCGCGGCGACGGCCTGCGCCGACTCCCCGTTGATCTGCACGCGCGCATTGAGCCCACGCAGCGTGTCCGCATCGAAACTGGTCATCAGTGGCGCAAGCAACGCGCGGATCTGCGGGTTTGCATCGAGCGCCGCCGCGCGAATAATCGGCACGGGCGCATAGATGGGCTGGTCGTGCCGGTTGTCTTCCAGGATGACCAGGTTGGCAGCGGCGATGCCGCCATCCGTGCCATAGACCATCGCGGTATTGATATCGTTGGTGCCGGCCGCGGCTGCGGCGATGGTGGCCGTGGTCTCGCCGCCGGCGAGCACGATCTTCTGGTCGGATCGCAAATGGAAGCCATAGGTTTTCTCGAGCGAACGCAGGGTACCGGCATTCGCGAACTCGGCCGAACACGCCAGCACCACCGCGCCGCCGCCCGCCACCCAGCGCGCAAAGTCGCTCATGGTTTTCAGGCGCTGCGCGCTCGCGACGTCGCGCCGCACCGCCAGCGCCCAGGAGTTGCTGGCGTTCGCCGGCGTCAGCCAGACGATGCGATTGGCCTCGTAGTCCAGTTTGGCACCGAGTTCGTAGCCCTGGCGCAGGTCTTTCCACACCGGCTCGGACGCCCGGTTGAAAAAGAATCCTGCATTGCCGGTGTACTCGACGTAAATATCGATTTCGCCCGCGATCAGCGCCTTGCGAACCACCGGCGTGGCGCCGAGGGTGGTGCGGTCTACGGTGGGGATGCCATGGGCCTGCAGCACCAGGCGAATCATCTGGCCCAGCATCGCCGATTCTGTCGACAGCTTGGAGGATACGACCACCGCGGCCTGCAGCGGCGTCGCGGCGATCAGTGCGAGTGCCACACCCAGCCAGCGTGCCTTTACAGCTTTCGTCATTGCGCAGCTAGGGTCGCGCGTGAGCGGTCGGGCGTCAAGCAGGGCTCCTGTGCCGTTTGCAACGAAACGCTATGATGGCGCGCAAAAACAGGGATTGCTTATGAACAGTTCTGCACGGGCCGTCGTGATCGGCGGTGGTGTGGTCGGCGCCAGCGTGCTCTACCACCTCGCGAAAATCGGCTGGACCGATGTCATGCTGATTGAAAAAAGCGAGTTGACCGCGGGCTCGACCTGGCACGCGGCCGGCGGCATGCACACGTTCAACGGCGAGGCGAACATCTCGCGCCTGCAGAAATACACCATCGATCTGTACCGCGAGATCGAGGCGCTCTCAGGTCAGTCCTGCGGCCTGCATCCTAACGGCGGCCTGATGCTCGCCGCGACTCAGGGCGAACTCGATAGCCTGAAACTCATCTGTTCGCGGGCGCGTTATCTCGGCATGGAAACGCAGATAATTTCAATGGCGGAAGCGCAGCAACTCAATCCGCTGATCGACCCGAGCTATTTCTGCGGCGCCCTGTGGCGCGCCGATGGCGGACACTGCGATCCGTCGGGTACCACCCACGCCTATGCGAAAGCAGCGCGCCAGCTCGGCGCATCGGTTGAACGCTTTACCCGCGTGCTGTCGTTGACGCAGCGGCGCGATCATTCCTGGGATGTGCTGACCGATAAGGGCAGTGTGCACGCCGAGCATGTCATCAACTGTGCGGGACTCTGGGCGCGCGAAGTCGGCCACATGGTGGGCATCGAGCTGCCGGTGCTGGCGATGGAGCATCATTATCTCCTGACAGAGGACCTCCCGGAGCTGAAGGGCCGCGACCGCGAGCTTGTCAACACGACCGATTACTCCGGCGAGATCTACCTGCGCCAGGAGCGCGGCGGCATGTTGATCGGCACCTATGAGCCTGACGGCATTCCCTGGGCGCCGATCAAGACCCCGGATGATTTTTCGATGCAGCTGCTCGCTGATGATTTTGCGCGGCTCGCGCCCTACTTCGAGGTGGGTTTCAAGCATTTCCCGGCGTTAGGTCGCGTTGGCATTCGCAAGGCAATCAACGGTCCGTTTACGTTCGCGCCGGACGGCAATCCTCTGGTCGGTCCCGTGCGCGGCCTGAAAAATTTCTGGGTGGCCTGCGGCGTGATGGCCGGCTTCAGCCAGGGTGGCGGCATCGGGCTGGTGCTGTCGCGCTGGATGGCGCACAACGATCCGGGGCAGGACATCATTTCGATGGACGTGGCGCGCTTCGGCAGTTTTGCCACGCCGAAATATACCGCCATCAAGGTGCCGGAGAACTACTCGCGCCGGTTTCGACTGGCCTATCCCAATGAAGAGCTGCCCGCGGCGCGGCCCGTGCGCCGCTCGCCGATCTACGACCGGTTGTTAGCCGCCGGCGCGGTCATGGGCGCCAACTTCGGGCTCGAACACGCGCTGTGGTTCGCGCCCGAGGGCGTGGCGCGCACCGAAACACCGACCTATCGGCGCTCCGAAGCGTTTCCGATCGTGGCTGCCGAGTGTCGCGCCGTGCGCGCGAGTGTCGGGATCTATGAGACGAGCAACTACGGTAAATACGAAGTGACCGGCCGTGGTGCGCGTGCCTGGCTCGACCGCGTGTTTGCGTCACGCATTCCAAGTCCCGGGCGACTGGGACTCGCGCCCATGTTGAACACGGCAGGACGAATCGTCGGCGATCTCTCGATTGCCTGTCTCGCGGACGATCGCTTCCTGATCGTCGGCTCGGGATTCGCGGAAGAATTCCATTTGCGCTGGTTCTGGCAAGCCGAGCCACCGGCCGATGTGTTCGTGCGCTCGGCCGCAAGCACTCTCGCCGGCGTTTCGATCGCTGGACCTAACGCGCGGGCGTTGCTGCAGCGCCTGGTGCGAGTGGATTTGTCGGCAGCTGCATTTAAGTTGTTCCAGGTACGGGAAACCGCGGTTGGCTTTGCGCCGGCGGTTGTCACGCGCGCCGGATTCACCGGCGAGCTGGGCTATGAGATCTGGACCACGCCGGATTATTTCGCGACGCTGTACGATGACCTGTGGGAGACGGGGCGTGATCTTGAGCTAACAAGATTCGGCGGCCGGGCGCTGTCATCGCTGCGTCTGGAGAAGGGCTACGGCTCGTTCAACAAGGACTTTCGGCCGGATTACACCGCCGCCGAAACCGGGTTGGATCGTTTCATCGACTTCAGCAAACCTAATTTCACCGGTCGCAGCGCCGCGCTGGCCGAGCGCGCCAGCGGTCCGTCGAAGCGTTTCGTCATCCTGGAAGTCGCTGCGACCGATGCCGATGTCGTTGGATACGAATCGATACTCAAGGACGGCGGGGCCGTGGGCTATGTGACGTCGGGCGCCTACGGTCATTGCATAGGCAGAAGTCTCGCGGCCGGCTACGTGCCCACCGCACTGGCGCGCGACGGCGAGACTCTTAAGATCGATATCCTGGGCGAATTGTGCCGCGCCACGGTGCGTATCGAGCCGCTTTACGATCCGCAGGGCACGCGGTTGCGCGGCTAAGGAGAGCCCTTGAAGACTGTCATCGAACCGTTCCGCATCAAGTCGGTTGAACCCATCCGCATGAGCACGCGCGCGCAGCGGCGCGAGCTGTTGATACAGGCGCACTACAACCTTTTTGCGCTGCAATCCGACGATGTGCTGATCGATCTGCTGACCGATTCGGGCACCGCCGCCATGAGTGCGCGCCAGTGGGCCGCCATGATGCAGGGCGACGAGAGCTATGCCGGGTCGCCGTCGTTCAAGCGCTTTGAGACGGCGGTGCGACACCTGATGCCGTTCCGGCATATCATCCCGACGCACCAGGGCCGCGCGGCCGAAGCCATCCTGTTCCACTTGTTAGGCGGGACGGGGCGCGTGATCCCGTCCAACACGCACTTCGATACCACCCGCGGCAATATCGAGGCCACCGGCGCGCAGGCCATCGATCTCCTGATTGAGGAAGGGCGCGATCCCGCCAACCTGCATCCCTTCAAGGGCAACATGGATCTCCCGCGCCTCGAGGCCTTGCTGGCCGCAGAGCGCGGCAAGGTGCCGTGCGTGATGCTGACGGTGACTAACAATGCCGGCGGCGGTCAACCTGTCAGCCTGGAAAATATCCGCGCGGTTGCCGCGCTCGCGCATCGCCATGGCATACCCATGATCATCGATGGTTGCCGCTTCGCCGAAAATGCCTGGTTCATCAAGATCCGGGAGTCGGGCCAGGGTGCGCGCAGCGTCGTCGACATTGTGCGCGACATGTTTGCCGATGCCGACGGCATGACCATGAGTGCCAAGAAAGATGCCTTCGCCAACATCGGCGGGTGGCTGGCGCTGAATGACGATCAACTCGCCGAGCAGGCGCGCACGCGGCTGATTCAAACCGAGGGGTTCCCGACCTACGGGGGCCTGGCGGGACGCGATCTGGAGGCGATTGCCCAGGGCCTGACCGAGATCGTGGATGAGGAATACCTCGCCTACCGGATTCGCACCAATGCCTACATCGGCGAGCGCTTGTTAGCATTGGGAATCCCGATCGTGCGTCCCGTGGGCGGTCATGCGGTATTCGTCGACGCGCGCGGCTGGCTGCCGCACATCGAACCACTGGCGTATCCGGGCCAGTCGCTGGCCTGCGCACTGTATGAATACGGTGGCGTGCGCAGCTGCGAAATCGGCACTGTGATGTTCGGCCTGTCCGCCGAGGGTACCGAGCGGCCCGCGCCCATGGATCTGGTACGTCTCGCGATGCCGCGGCGTGTCTATACGCAATCGCATGCCGACTATGTCGTGGAGACCTTCGCAGAGATTTCTGCGGACCGGAACAAACTCCGTGGCTACCGTATCGTGCAGCAGGCGCGCGCGATGCGGCACTTTACCGCGCAGTTCGCGCCGCTGAGCTGAGCCCTCAACCGGCCGTGGTCGCGCTGTTAGCAGCCAGCTTTTCCTGCGTCCTGTTTTCGAAATCGCTGGCATCGTGCCGCTCGTGCAACTGCTCGGCAGGATCGCCAAACGTCCGGTTGACCCTGCGACCGCGCTGCACAGCGGGGCGCTGGGCAATGCTGTTGGCCCAGCGCTGAACATGGGAATAGGTTTGGACCTGCAGGAACTCGCCGGCGTTATACACCATGCCCAGCGACAGGGTGCCATACCATGGCCAGACCGCCATGTCGGCAATCGTGTACTCGGCGCCGGCCAGAAATTGCGACTTCGCCAAACGGCGATCGAGCACATCCAGTTGGCGCTTCACTTCCATCGCAAACCGGTCGATCGCGTATTCGATTTTCACCGGCGCGTAGGCGTAGAAGTGGCCAAAGCCGCCGCCCAGGTAGGGCGTGCTGCCCATTTGCCAGAAAAGCCAGGACAGGCATTCGGCGCGCGTCGCGGCGTCGGTCGGCAGGAACGCCGCGAACTTTTCCGCAAGGTACAACAGGATCGCCCCGGACTCGAACACTCGAATGGGCGTTGATCCGCTACGGTCGAGGAGCGCTGGAATCTTGGAGTTCGGGTTGACGGCCACAAAGCCGCTGCTGAACTGATCGCCGTTCCGGATCCGGATGAGCCACGCATCGTACTCGGCGCCGCTGTGACCGAGCGCCAGCAATTCCTCCAGCAGGATGGTGACCTTGACGCCGTTAGGTGTGGCGAGTGAATAGAGCTGCAGCGGATGGCGGCCGACCGGCAGCGCCTTGTCGTGCGTAGCGCCGGCGATCGGGCGGTTGATGTTCTCGAACTGGCCGCCGCTTTTCATGCTCCATTGCCAGATTTTCGGTGGCGTGTAGGCGGGCATATCGTTCATCGTTCAGGCGGCAGCGAGCGGCAGCGAGCACTCGATCCTGGTTCCGCCATCGCGCCCCGGGGCAATGTGGAACTGAGCGCCCAGCGCATGCGCGCGAAATCGCATTATGCGCAAGCCGGCTCCGCCGCGCTGCTCGGCGTCCGCGGGGCAGCCACGCCCGTTGTCGGTGATCGATAGCGAAACGCCCGCCGAATCAACGCCGAGAACTATGTCGATCGATGTTGCGCCGCTATGGCGCAAAGCGTTCGTGGTAGCTTCCTGCGCAATGCGGAACAGGCTGCTGGCCGCGGCGTCGGTCGGTGATGTCAGCGGCTGAACGTCGAAGCATGTGAAGCGCACGGCGGTGCCCGAACGAGCCGTGGCCTGTTCGGCCAGACTGCGCAGCGCCGTCGGCAGATCACCGCCCGGCAGCGAGGCGGCAAAGATGCCTTTGGCAAGTTCGCGGGCGCCGTCGATTACGCTGCTAACAATCGTGAGCGCCTCTTGAAGATGTTGTGTGACTACTGGATTCGTAGCTCCGAGATTCGTTACGGCGCTGCGAAGTGTCAGCGCCAGTCCCGTCAATTCCTGGCCGAGCCCGTCGTGTAGTTCCCTGCCGATACGTTCACGCTCGCGCTGTTCGGTGGCCACGATCTCGCGCTCAAGCGCCCTGCGGTCCGTGATGTCGCGCAGAATCGCCAGTCGATGCGGCGAATTATTGATTCTTACCTGACGGACTCTGCAGTCGAGGACAGCAGCGTCGTGCGCACCACGCAATATTCCAATTTCCATCGGCATGTCGCCGCCACGCTGCACTGCGCCGGCCAGCGAGCTCGCAATCCTGGCGATCGTCTCGCCGACCAGCGGCCGGCCTTCCCACCCGAGCAGACGTTGCGCGGCCGGATTGTATAATTTGACCACCGAATCGGCGCCGATCAGCAGGACGCCGTCGTTCAGGGCCTCGATGACGTGACTTTGCAGGCGCGCTGCCTGCTGCGTCGCGCGCCGCGCTGTTGACTCACTGCATCTGATGACGACAGCAGCAACGCCAATATCGTCATTCAAAGGGCGAAATTGATATTCAAAAGTTCTACGCCCCAATTGCGGGTCGTCGAAAACGCGGGTGGTCTGATGGCGGGCCCCGCGACGCAACACGTCATTCACCAGATCATGGGAATCGCCGCGCCGCATGCCAATCAACTGCTCCGGGATTTCACCCAGTTCGCCACGATGCAAATGGACACAACGATGTTGCTGATCGAGCAACGCGAACCAGTCCGACGGCTGTGAGGCGGCGGCGATCGCTGCGACAACACCGTCATTACCTGCCGGAATGCTAGTCTGCATGGGGTATCGCTGCGGGCGAACTAACAAGTATCAGAAACTCATCGGCTTCCCGAGAGTCCTCGCGCCGCAACGTTATGCGATACCGCCCGGCTTTGAGGTTGCGGGAATCAACATAGGCACGGATGAAACCATCCTTCCCGATGGCTAGTTCCTTGAGGGTCGAAGCGACCGTCGATGCGTCTGTATTGGTTGCCGCCAGCGACATACTATAAGCGTCGCCAGACAAAGCCTGGCTCACATCCGGCATGACTCGCAGTTCAATCGAGCGTGGTTCCGCCGGCAGCTCCAGGACTCCAGACACGGGCGAGGCACCGCGCAAACGCATGACAGCTACGGAATCGCCGAGCATGAGTGTCGCGGTGGTCGTGAGCGGCAGTCCGCCCGCATGTCCGGCCAACTGCCAGGTCCACAACGCGATGCCGATACCGGCGACGCTGGCCGCCATAGCGAGTACCCGCAATGACTTCACCCACCATGGGCCACGCATGGCCGTTTCGAGTTGCCCGCGGCGTCGCAGCTCACCCAGGCCGGCCTGAAAGCGCGCATCGAGCTCCAGTTCCGCAGTCCATCCCGGATTACGGGCCCAGTCACCCTCGAATTTTGCGGCGTCCGCATCGTTCAACTGTCCCGACAGATACCGGGATAGTCGCTCGAACCGGTCCGTATCTGAGAGCGTCATAGCCATTACGAATACCTAACGAGTGTCA
Source organism: Gammaproteobacteria bacterium (assembly GCA_031382085.1). Lineage (GTDB taxonomy): Bacteria > Pseudomonadota > Gammaproteobacteria > Steroidobacterales > Steroidobacteraceae > UBA964. Next base: position 26,854 of record JANMYM010000014.1, on the reverse strand, counting down.
ACAGCGACACGATTGCCACGAGGGTCAACAGATCCGCGCGCCCCATGCCGATGTTCTCCAATAGACGGCGCAGCCGCTCGCGAGCCCGGAAGATAACGCGATTAAAACCGAACTCGTCGAGTCCAAGTGCTGCGCAGATGTCTTGCTTACTTTCCTCGTCAAGATAGAATCGCACCAACACCTCGCGATCCCGCAACGATCCGAGCCCGTGCAGAACGCGCCGCACGGCGCGCGTGTTAGCGTCACTTTGCGATTGGTCTTCTGGGGATGCTGTGTCACTGGCCAATTCATCGACTGCTGCGTTGTCGCCGATCCGCAGCCGCTCGCCACGCCGGTGAGTGCGCAAATGGTTCAACGCCGTGCGAAATACATAACCTGCGATGTCTTCGCTGGCAGACAGCGTGCCGGCATCGAGTTTCGTCAGGGTGGTGATGACGGCGTCGTGCAAGATGTCCTTGGCCAGTTGCAGGTCGCCCGCATGGCGCTGCAGCAGTGTGGTCAGGCCGGGATAGTTGCGGATCAGTGCATTCGCGAACGATTCTCGTCTGGCACTCAAGAATCGCGCAGGTACTCCGCGCACCTCGGCCACCAACTGTTCTGCGGCTACACTCACGCCATCGATTATAGGCCCAAGCGTCGCAAATCCGTCCTGTCGAGCCTGTGCGAGTGGTTACCGCGGCTACGCAACGGCCGTGCCGCTGCTGCCGTGGAACTCGTGGCATTGGGACTGGCAGTCGGTTTGTGTGGCTGCCAGGGCGGGGCGAACAAGACTGAAATCGGCGAGCGAATTGCACTCTCGGCCGCTCGTCTAGAAAGGGCAGTTGGTGTCGACGTGCCGTTCGATGCTGTCGCAGGGTCCAGTTATCTGGTGCGGGTCGAACAACTCGATTTCGATGCAACGCTGGCGCTGCTGGATGGCGAGAGGCGAACGCTGCAGACCGCGGCCAGTCCCGCCCGGGGCATCGGTCCGGAGTACTTGTTCTGGACCGCAACCCGGTCGGAGCCGCTGCGCCTCGTTATCCGCGCGGTCGCCGCACCCGCGAAGTCAGCGCGATACCGCGCGGAAATATTCAAATTACCGGTGGATCTCGCCCCCGATCACCTCAGCGCACTCCGGAGCCTGAATCAAGCCGGACCGGGATCGCCCGACAAACGGGCTGATTTGCAGGCTGCGGAAGTTACCTGGCGCAGGGCGGGTGACTTGCGGATGGCGGCTGACACCGCGTTGCGATTTGCAGGGCAGCGCTATTTCAATGATGGGCGCTGGAGCGATGCTCTGCGTGCGGCGCAGCGGGCTGCTGCAGACTTCGACGTATTGGGCGATTCTGCGGCGACCGCCGGCGCACGGTTGCTGGAGGGGGCCGCTCAACTGGAGCTTGCGGGAGCAGGTCAGCAATCTGCCAGCAACTATCCAGCCGCTTACCGCGCGTTGTCGCAAGCGCGCGCGCTGTTTCTGCGCGAACAACAGCCCGTGAGTGCGGCCGGCGTACTGCGATACCAGGGCGCGGGGGAATTCTCCCAGGGCGACAATGAACGGGCGGTCGCTTCCTACCAGCAGGCGGCCGATGAATTTTCCGCCGCACAGGCGCCCAGCGAACGACTGCGCGCGCTGACGAGTATTGCGGCCATTCGCACGAGTCGGGGCGAGTATCGCCAGGCGGTAACGTCGTTCGAACTGGCGCTGCCCTTACTGGCAGGATCGGACCTGCAGCTGCGAGCAACGGTGCTGCAAAACAGCGCCACCACATTGCAAGCGATTGGTCGCAGTGAACTGGCGCTGCAGCGTTACCTGGAATCGCTGGATATCGCCAATTCGATCAGCGATACCTCGTTAGCAGCGAGGGCTCTGACCGGTCTCGGCATTGCCCACATGCGCCTCGGCCAGCCGACGTTGGCCGTGAACTATCTGACCCAGGCGCTCGCCATGACCCGGCCGCTTCAGGACCGCGATCGGCTTGCCATGGTGCTCAACAGTCTCGGCGATGCCTACATAGCGGTACGCGACATGCAAGCCGCGATGCGCATTCGTCGCGAGGCAGTCGCCAGTTTGAGTCTCACAGCCACTCCGATGCGACGCGCGCGATTGACGGTCGCGTTGGCGAACCAGCTGGCAAACGACGCGCAGCCGGGCAAGGCACTTGAACTGTACTCGAGTGTCATCCGCTCGCAATCGACGCTGCAAAATGCACCGATCACAGAAGCGCTGATCGGCCGGGCACGATTGCACCGCACCGCGGGCCGGTTCGCCAACGCGCAGCGTGACGCGGCGCGGGCCGCGCTACTGGCGCGCGACAGTGGCGACCGCGAAAATCGGATACTCGCGACGCAGGAGCAGGCACTGCTGGCGCGTCAGCGCGGCGACCCTCGGCAGGCGCTGCGCGAGTCCGAGTCGGCGGTCGCGCAAATTGAACAGCTGTGGGCGATCACCGTGAATCCGGACAATCGCGTGACGCTCAGTACGCAACTGCGGGATGTCTACGATTTGAAGATTGACTTGTTAGCAGAGAGTTCGCAACGTGCGACGCAGCGGCACGACAATGTTAACGCACGTACTTTGATGCTGCAGGGTCTGCGGGCAGTAAATCGCGCCGCAGAATTGTCGATCGGCGATCCTGTCAGGACTGAAATAGTTCCCACGTCTCAGGCCATCGAAACCCTGTACGAGTCGCTCGCCGGTAAACGTCAGCGCCTGCAGGACCTTGCCGAGCGCAATGCGACTCCCAGCGCTGCGATGTTGACCCTGCAACAGGAGATCGCCGTGCTGCAGTCGCGGCTTGCCAGTCAGGTTCCAAGCGCCGCTGGGTCCGACTTCCGCACCGGCGATTCACCGGGTGATGTGGAATTGCATCTCCGCGACATACCGGATGACGGCGCTGTGCTGGTGTTCCGCCTTGGCGCAAGACAGAGTTGGATGTGGATACTGACGCGGGATCGCGTGCAGCTGCGCCGCTTGCCCGCGCGACCTGTCATCGATCGCCTGGTCGGCGAGCTGTTGCAGCGAGTGACCCGACTAAGGTCGCGAGCGACCATCGACCAGCAGCTAACGGCGTTGCGGGATGCTTTGTTCCCCACGCACGTGCTCGGCACATCGGACCGCCGTTGGTGGGTAATGCCGGACGGCTCGCTCGGAGCAGTGCCCTGGGCCCTGCTCGCGCAGGGCGCCGGTCGATCGGTGACGGAACTGGCATCACTGCGCGCGCTCGTCGAACGGCCGCAGACGCGGCCGGCTCCCGGTCCGTTGTCGGCGCCGATGCGGATTGCGTTGTTAGGAGACCCGATTTTCAGTGCCGACGACGCGCGCTTGAAAGGCGCGGTCACGCACGCCGATTTGCCGCCGATGCTGAATCTGGCGCGGCTGCGGGGTACCAGCGCTGAACTGGACGCTATCGCAAGTCTCGGCGCCGATTCGATCGTATTGCACGGCACCGGCGCCGCGGCGACCCGGTCCGCCGTGTTGAACCTGCATTCTGACGCGGTGGATGTCTTGCACCTTGCAACTCACGCCACACTCGATGCCGACGTGCCGGCACTGGCGGCGCTCGTCATGGCGCGCTTCGACGCCAATGGCCGCTATCAGTCCGGCGAGCTGCGGTCACGCGATATCCTGCGCATGGACCGGCCACCGCCTTTGGTCGTGCTGAGCGCCTGCGATACCGCCGCGGATCCGTCCAAAAATGCACCGGGCTTGATGAACCTGAGCCGCGCGTTCCTGGGCGCCGGCAGTCAGAGCGTGCTCGCAAGCCTCTGGCCGGTCAGTGACGCGGGCGCAGTCGAATTCATGACGCAGTTCTATCGGGGTCTGCTGCGCGAGCGCCTGCGCCCCGATGCCGCACTCGCTTTTGCACAGGCGAAGTTGGCAAAATCGGAGCGTTTCGCGGAACCCTTCTTCTGGTCGGGATTTGTGCTCGTCAGCGAGGAATTTTGAGGATGATAACTGCCGATGCGTTGTCGAGTGCCGCCTTGCGCGCTGAGCTTTGGCGTCGCGAACAAGCAGGCCTCGGCCGTCACCGACGCCTCCGGCTCATCGATGACGCGACCTTGCGCCTCGAGCTTGAGCAGCGTGGAGCGCGATTTGAACCGGCTGCCTGGTTCCCGCCGACCGATGATCGCAAAGACCCACTCTGCACCGCCGGACTGCCGGCGCCATTGCATGAGCATGCACGACGTTGTTGTTATCTGATTGGTGCCAGCGCTGTGCGCCGCGCCGCTGACGGCCGCGTGCTGCTACATCATCTGCACTATGGCACAGCTAACAGCCTGTGCCCCGGCGAACCTTTCTGGTGCCAGCCGTCGGTGGTTGAGCGCCATGGTGAATATGTCGGCACCTTCGGCTACAGCGGCTACCTGCTGAGTCCGCGCCACATACTCACGTGCTGGCATGGCTGGGAGCATTTCTCGCACGATACGCAGTTGGCCGTCTTCGACTACCAGGCGCGTTCGCCTTGTGACAGTCCCACCCTGTTGCCCGCGCGTTGCGTATACCGGCTCAAACTCTATCCGTGGGCGACAGCTACTAATGGCGGCAACAGCGGGCCTGGCGCCGGTGACTGGGTGGTGCTGGAGCTTGAGCACGCCGTGGACCACATGACGCTGGGCAAGACGCCGGCGATCGCTGCTGCCGAGCCCGGCCGCCGGGTCTATACGCTCGGCTTCCCCTGTGGCCTGCCGCTCAAGCTCGCGGGCGGCGCGACAGTACTGAGCGCGAACAACGCAGAGTTGCGGTGCGATCTCGATACTTTTACGGGCAACTCCGGATCGCCAGTGTTTGACGCAATCACCCACGCCTTGCTCGGCATCGTGGTGCAGGGTCAAAAAGACGAAGGCGATTTTGAACCTGCGGCGCGCTCGGGTTGCTATGTCGGGAACCGAATCGACTCGCGGATCGCCGGCCAATTGGCCGTGCCAGCAACCTGCTTTGCGGCCGCGCTGTCGCGCATCAGCTGACTACGGGTCGAGGTGAATGTCGCCGGCATGCTGTTGATCCGTACACCGGGCACTGCCCTTGGCCGGCTCTTGTTCGCACACAACCGCCAGCGCATGCAATTTGCACAGCCCGAATCCGTCGGCGTCATAGGATCGCAGCCTGACGATCATCCAGTGCAACTGCAGCGGCGTACCATCCAGCGAATCGTGGTCTAACACGATGGGGCCGGTGGCGTTGCCGACGCCGTCCGACCGTAACTCGTAGCCCTCGGAATGAGCGCGCCGGGCACCGGGCTTGGAGGGTTCGGCGGCGATGCTGAAATTCTTGGCCCCGGAAATGTCCCGCGCGAATGTCAGCTTGTCGCCGACCGAGAAGTGGGTTGCCTTGCAAGCCGCTGTTGCACAGCCCACTGAAGTGACCCGCCATTCGCGCGCCAACGCTTCGATGGGCGGGATCGGACACGCCGACTCGGCCGCAACCGCGGTCCCGACAAATGCGGAGGCCTGGACCGGCGTGGTCGGGGACAGGTACTGGCGGGAGACGTCCAGCACAAACATCACGAAGCCAAAACCGAGAATGCAAATCAAAGCTTTTGTTCTGGTCACGGGACACCTCTTGGGAGCGATTCCATCTCAATCGTAGGCGAGACGGCTGGGCCCAAGCGCCGCGTTAACCCGATCGGGTGAGAGGTTGTTTCGAAAAAATATCCATGGCGAGGTGGTATAGGCGGCGGGCTGAAGACATATAGGGGTAATGGATGCTTCTTCTGTACCCGCGCTACCCCTCGCAGATGCTTTGTCGGGCAACACGACAGCCGTTCCGGGGGGTATGCCCGGGCTCGACGAGACCGTTACGTCGTTACAGGCTCGGGATCGCTATCTGGCAAAGCAAATCGATGCCTGCACCCGCGAGCATCGGGGCGCAGGCATCGTGTGCCTGTTTGGACCCACGCCAACCGACAGCTCTGGCGTCGCCTCGACCACCAGGTCTCGGGCGACTGTCCACGGGATCATAGCCAGGGAGTACTGTCTTTTCGATTGTGGCCTGGTCTACCTGCCAATGGTGCCGGGCACCCTGGGGCACGAGACACTCGAAATACTGTTGGACAACCTGATGTCCTGGTTACGGCCGCGCGGCGAACTGATCCTTTGCGCATTCAATGCGTCGCCGACCCCAGCGTCGCCGCAATCAATCGCCAATGCGCGCCCCAGCGCCAGAACGCCCGAACAATTGCTGCGGCTGGTGCGCGATATCGAGGGCGTTACCGCCAGCGTGCAGCGCGACATTCCTAACAATCTGGCATATTTGCATGTACGGCGACACTAGGCAGGGAACAGCGATGAGCGCCCCGACGTTTCACGACACACTGCGCATGCAGCTCGAAATCGCACTTGATCGAGTCACGGATGGCGTGGTGCTGATCGATGCTACCGCTCATGTGCTGCACGTGAACAGGCAGGCTCGAGAGTTCCTGACCAAGCGCCAACGCGGCGCAGGCAATGGCGGCACCCTGACTTTCGTTCACCCACGTACCCAGAATGCATTTCGCAAAGCCTTGCATTTAAGTCAAAACGCCGATCAAGCGCCGGAACCCTCGCACCGGGAGTTCCTGGTTCTAAGTGACTCGCATGCAACTATCGCGCGCGCAGCCGTCGAGCCGCTGCGTCGCACTTCGACCGCCGAATCGGGCGCATTTTTGGTCTCGCTGCACCTGCAGCCGCAGGATGCGCAAATCTCGCCCAGGACGCTCGCATCGCTGTACGGTCTGTCGCCGGGCGAAGCGCGCGTTGCGTCGCAGGTGGTCACAGTGAAGTCGCTGGCAGAGCTTGCGAATCGTCTGTCGTTGTCACGAAATACCGTGAAGACGCATTTGCGCCAGGTTTTTCGCAAATGCGAGGTGGGTACGTTTGCGCAACTGACGGCGCTCATGGCCACAGGTCCGGGAGTTCGCTAACGAAAAGCGAACAACCTGGCATCGGGGTCCTTACGGTGGGCGATAGCTGCTGACAGTAATTGTGCGGCGAGCATGGAAAACGTAATGCCGTTGCCGCCGTATCCCAGGGCGGCCAGACAATTGGACTTTCCAGGAATGGCGCCAATGCTCGGCAGGCCTGTGGCGCTCTGTCCAAAAGTTCCGGTCCATCGAAAAACCGGTCGAGTATCGATCTCGGGCAACAATTGTTGCAGCTTGCTGGCGAGGAGCGTTGCTTTTTTGATCAGGTTTGCATCGCGACGGTCTTCGTCGACAAACTCCTCATCCTCGCCTCCGCACAGCACCCGGCCGTCGGGAGTGCTGCGCACATATAGATAGGGCTGTGCTGCTTCCCAGATAAAACTCTGCTCAGGCCACAGTCGCGAAGGCTGCGTTCGCGTTGCGATTGCCCAGGTGGATGCCAGGCGATGGCCCGCGGTCGGGACAATCTTTGGTAATTCATATCCTGTGCACAGAATAAGTTTGCACGCCTGAATTTCAAAACCATCGGCTGTGCTGACTAACACGGAGCGCCGACCCGCCTGCACGTCAGATATTTCATACGGGCAATAAAGGCGTGCGCCGAGCTGTTGCGCCTGGCGCATAAGCCCCAGTGCGAGGGCGACTGGATCAGCCGCCAAATTGCCTTCACTGGCAATGGCGCCGGTGCGCGACAAACGGAAGCGCTTTTGCAATTGCGTGCGGGTCAAGTATACGCTCGGCAAGCCGATGCGTTGTCGCGCGTGGGCTTCGCGAATCATTTCCTTGGCCGGCAAAATTGGTCCTGCCAAATACACCGAACTGCGCACGCGGACCGCTCCGGCCAATGGCGACCTGCGTATCAGAGTGTGCAATGAATCGAGTGCTGCCTTGGAGCGCAGCCATGCCCGCTCGGCGGGACGCGCGCCGATTTTTTGCTTTAGATGCAACAACGGTGTATCTATTTCAAATTGCAGCAATGCAGTGCTGGCAGCGGTCGATCCTAACGATGGCCCACGTCGATCGACGACTGCCACGCGATGCCCCGATGCAGCCAGGGCGTGAGCAACCAGCGAGCCACTGATACCCGCACCGATCACGAGAATGTCCGTCCTGAAACTTTGCTGCAGCCGTTCGCAGGTTGGCGCCGCGTGCGGATAGCTCGACCAGACGGGCGAGCCGGTCCGTACGCGGCGCTTTCGGGTCAGACCCAAGTGTTTTGCACAGGTCGGACGCGAATCCTACCAGGCGATCAACCCCTCACTTGCTTAGTTGAAGGCGAATTTCTCCGCTGGGATGTGCGGCGCTGTGCACGTTGACATACAAATCGCCGTGCAGGTAGCTGTCGTATTGGGCTTGCGTGACTGACGATCCCGCGGGCACGGACCATTGGGTGGCGGACGTCTTCACCAAGGTGATGACTGGCGGTCCGTTGGTCCCGACAGCACCAAGATGAATGTGGGCCGCTGTCCCTTTGATGCCCGCAGTCTTGACGGTACCCCGCACCGTCAAATCGGTCCCGATAACGATGGCACTGGTGGCCGATGCCTTGGTATGGACCGGCGGCACCTCGTGAGAGCCCATCAGGACAACGTGCGAATCGTGCATCTTTGGCATCGTTGCGGGCGCAGCAGGTGCGGCGGCCAGCGTGACACTCGTAATAGCGCAGGAAGCAGCGGTCAAAAACATGGTTCTGGCGCGGGCAGATGCCGCGCGGCGGGTCAGTTGATGCATATGAAATCCTTTTGTTGAAAGAAGCCTAACGTATCGCGATCGCTGCTAATTCATGACCAGATAGATGATGACCAGCACGACAACCGGGACGCCCAGCACCCAGCCCAATAAATATTTTCCCATGAGTTTCTCCTGGAGATTTGATTCTAAACGGCAATATTATTATTCCGCCCGATTGCGACACGCAGGAAGTCGGCGCTGTGGAGCATGGTGCGTAAGACGACTCCTAGGAGCCATCCTACAACCGAATGGCAGATGCGATGATTTCGACGCAAAAATTGCCCACATAAAATATCTTTCAAGACTGGTGTAATTCATCAGGTCACCTGAATGGTGCTGGATATGGACTACAAAACGTTATTGAAGGAGCGTGCCCTGATGGGCAAGGAACTCGCTCAGGATGCGGCGCCACTGCGGTGGATCGAGTTCCGCAATCGGGAGTACCTGCGCGACTGGTATCGCCGGCGCGCCTGGCCCGAGCACCTTGTCACGGCGCACAGCCGGCGCAGTGCCAACGTCCGATCGACGTCGTGGCTATCAACCGTACAAGATCACCTGCCATAGCGGTCATGGAGCGCCGGACTTCGCGCAAAATTACGGGCGCACTGTAAGCGTTTACTTACACGCCGCTGGCAGATTGCCCGACAGAATGGGCACGAAAGGCCGGATAAACTATCCCACGACGTGACCATCCGGAACATGCTGGCTCCCCCTTACCGGCGTCTACGAATGGCGGAAACCCTCGACGCAAGTCGAGGGTTTTTTTTGTCAGCGCGTGATGAGAGTACGAATAAATTCCAATGCGCTCTGAGGTAACCACGGTCCGTTGAGCCAAATGGCCCGTGCCATCCAGCACGTCAGGAAAGCGATCAATCCGGTCAGGAGCGCGCCGACTCGCAGGAAATCGCCGAACGTGTAACGACCGGGACCGAGAATCAGCAGGTTGCCGTGGTGCCCGATCGGCGTTAGAAATGATGCGACCGCGCCGAACGCGACACAAACGACAAACGGTTCCGGCGCCAAATGCAAGGCTTGCGCGACAGCTACGGCAATGGGTCCTAACAATACAACCGTCGCGGCGTCGGACAGTATCTGCGTTACCAGCGCAGCAACCGTGAACATGGCGAGCAGAATTACCAAAATCGGCCAATCACTTGAGATTGACAACAATTGCGACGCCAACATGCCGGCGGTGCCGGTTTTCTGCATTGCCGCGCCGAGCGGTATGACACCGGCGATCATGACAACAATGCGCACGTCGATTTCTCGATAGGCCTGCTCGATGTTGACTGAGCGTGTCAAGACCATGGCGAGCGCACCGGCGAGGAACACCAGTGGCGTGGAAAAACGTCCGACCGCTGCGGCGGCCACCACTGCAACCATGATAAGAACCGCAGCTGTCGCGCGGTGTCGATGTCTCTGGGTCGCGGCGAGCGGCACCATCATCAACAGGCCGCGATGGCGTGCGAGCTCTGCATAGCGTTCCGCGGTACCCGTCAGCACCAGTAGGTCGCCTTCGCGCAGCCGGACTTGAGAGATTTCCTCTGCCAGCCAACCGTCTTTGCGCCAAAGGCCCACGACTAACACGCCGAAGTTCTTGAGAAAGTCGATATCACCGATGCTGCGATCGGTGAACTCCGATCCGGGTGCCACCACAACCTGCACCAATTGGGATTCGCCCGAGTCGTCACTGCCGCTCGCCAGCGGCGAGTCGCCATACTTGGCGACGGCGTGCAGGGCCAGTCCGGGTTCGTCCTTCATCGACGTAATTTCATCCGGTGACGTTCGTACAATCAGCACATCCCCCGCCCGGATCGGCAGGTCGGGATGCTGCAGGGCGTTGCCACCGCGGAGCCTGTTGATGACATTCAATCGACCGGTAAATCGCTCCGTGAATGACTGGATGGATTCGCCGATCCACGGCGAATCCGGCGTAACCTGGATTTCGATGTAGTACTGGTCAAGCCTCAAATAATCCTGGCCCGCTGCAATGCCGTCGCGTCGTGGCAGTACCCAGCGCATCAACAGAACGTAAATAATTCCAGCGACAACAAGTGCCAACCCGATTGGCGTCAGGTCAAACATCCCCAGTGCACGACCTGTCTGCCGCTGCAACAGATTCGCGGCCAGCAAAAATGCCGGGGCGCCGAACAATGTCAAGGTGGTTCCAAGCGAGGCGGCGAGCGACATCGGCATCAACAGACGGGACGCCGGCAGTTTGTGGTCGCGCGCGAAGCGCAGGACGATGGGCATCATCATCGCCGTGACCATGAGGTGATGCGAGACTGCGGCGAACAGGGCGACGGTCGGCATGATGACGAGCAGCGCCCGCCATTCACTGGCACCTGCGGCGCGTCCGATCCAGACGCCGATACGGTCCGTGACTCCCGTGGCGCTGAGTCCTGCCGAAAGAACGAACACTGACGCAACAATAATAGCGGGTTCACTGGAAAATCCCGCCAATGCCTGCTCCGGCGGCAAGACCCCGATAACAACAAGAGCTAGCAGTGTCAGCAACGCGACCACGTCGACCCGCAACCGACCGTGCACGAACAGCGCGAGGGCGGCCACGACAATGCCGAGAAAGAGCCCCTGTTCGACCGTGATCATGAGCATCCCATGGTGTGACGATGACATGATCGGCAAAGGCACGCTGTAAGACCAAGCCTACAGAGAGGCAATGTGCTGGCGATGCAGGCCGTGTCTGGCGCGCGACGCGCCAGAGGAAAACTGCGACTTATGTTGCCGAATTACAGTGGCTTGGACGCCGCAGCCGAAGCTGGTGCTGGCCGGGTCGCGCCACCCTCGTCTTCCCAGCGGGCCTTATCGAGGCTGTCCTTCTGCCGGCGTTGCTTACTGCGTTGCAACTGGAACGACTGAACCCAGGACGCAACAGTAACCGCTGCAACAATGAACGACAGCAGGCGAAGGGTTTGTTTGTACATGTAAGAACAATAGTGCATGGCCAACTCGCGGATAGTCGGCGCATCCCGGTTGCAACTGTAGGGGTCCACTGACTTTGTTAGTTCATTTCTGACATCGAGAAGCGGGGCGAGGAGATCTACAATGCGCGCGCGTTCACAACACGGAACACGTATGGCCCGCCCTCTCCAACGCTCATGAAGCGCAAAGATTCCAAAGACAAGCGCGACGGTGTCGCAAACGCCCAGCCTTCCCGTGCAACGATCGCCTACCTGTTCGCGAAGGACATGCGGCGACGTGACAAACTAAGTCTGGTTGCGGAGCAGCAGGCGCGCGACTTGGAAACACGAGTGGCAACGCGGACTGCTGAATTGTCACGACTGTCAACCTATCTCCTCGATGAAGCGGAAGCGGAACGCCTGGCCCTGGCCAGGCAACTGCACGATGAAATGGGAGGCTTGTTGACGGCTGCAAAAATGGACATCAACTGGCTGATATCCCATGACGCCGCCGGCACCAATACAGCGATCAGCAACAAATTGCGCAGTGCCAGCCAGCTACTCGACGACGCCATGAACATGAAGCGCCACGTAGTCGAAAATCTGCGGCCTTCTTTGTTAGATCACTTTGGCTTGCTGGTCGCCATTCGCGCTCACTTTGATGCTCGCTGCGCCGCGGCTGGCCTGAAATGTGTGATCAACTTGCCGGATACGCTCCCAAATCTGGAATTTAGCAAGGAGCTGGCCTTGTTTAGAGTGGCCCAGCAAGCGCTGGAAACTGCGATTCAGCCTGGCAGGGCGCGCAGCGTCACATTGTCGATGGAACTGAAGAGTGACGGTGTCGTGATGAGTGTCATCGATGACCGTGTCGCCACCGGGTCCGCAAATTCTCCAGCTACGGTGTCAGACGGGCTTACTGGCATGCGTCATCGCATCGCAGGTTTTGGCGGTCGATTGGAAGTCACTTCGTTGGCGGAGAACGGTACGCTGCTGCGCGTCACGATGCCGGCATCGCCAGGCGCGAATGCAGCTTGAGTTAGGGGAGCAGATCGTTACGCAGCACGTAGCTCGTCAGATCGGCAAGGTCCGGGTCAGAGTTGCGAACGCAACTGGTCTGCCAGCCATTCCATAGCGCGATTGATATTTGGTCGACGGCCCCAGCGGCGCCGCACCAGGCGACGCGACCGTACCAGATCAAGTTCGAACAGCTTCGTCTGTTTCCGGGCCAGTGTACGACTGAAAATATTGAGATTGGCCTCATCGTTCAATCGAAATGATCGGGCGTCGAAATTGGCAGAGCCCACCGAGAGCCACGTGTCATCGATGACCATGGTCTTGCAGTGAATCATGGTCGGCAGAAACTCGTAAATCTCAACGCCGGCCTTCAATAGCCGGCTCCAATGGGCGCGGGACGCGTGTCGCACCAGTGGCGCGTCGTTATGCGAACCCGGGGTCAGCACCCGCACCACGACATTTCGTTGGCGCGCCTTGACGAGCGCTTTGATCGTCAAATCGTCTGGAACGAAATATGGATTGGTTATGTCGATACGACTTCTTGCGGCTGTAATTGCTAACAAAACGAGCAGATGCATGCTGTCCGAGCCGCCCGCGGGCGAGCTGCCGAACATTTGCGCGTCCATGTCGCCCGCCGGACTCAATGCGGGAAAGTAATTGTCGCCGTGCAGCACTTCGCCGGTTGCCTTGATCCAGTTGTCGAGGAACACCGCCTGCATTTGCGCAACGACCGGCCCCCGCACCGCAAAATGGGTGTCGCGCCATTGCGCAGCGGTAGTCGCATTTCCCAGCCATTGGTTGGCAATGCCGACGCCGCCTGTAAAGCCCACGGTTCCATCGTCTATCAATAGCTTGCGGTGCGTGCGGTTGTTGATGCGTCCAAGGTGGTACCAGGACAACGGATGATAAATACGCACTTCGATTCTGGCCGCTCGCAAGCGCGCGATGAGCGCGGGCTCGATGCGACGGGAGCCGAGCCAGTCGAGCAGGACATGAACCGCAACGCCACGCGTCGCAGCGGCAATGAATGCGGCGGCGAATTCTTCGCCTATGGATCCGGACCAATATATAAAGGTTTCAAACGTGATGCTCCGCTGCGCCGAGTTGATCGCGGACAGCATCGGTGGAAATATCGCATCACCATTGACAAGAATGTCCACGCGGTTGCCGGGTAAAATTGAAGGACCTAACAGAACGCCGGTCGCGCGACGGAAATCCGCATCTCCTGTGCCGTACCAGCGCGGAGGAGTCCGCATGATGCGCCGTTCCGCTGTCATGAAATTCAGCGCGATGGTGATCAGCGCACTGGTGATGATCGCTGTGGTCGCGACAATGGCCGCCACGTGCATGGTCAGCTCAAATCGGCGCGCTTGATCGCCGAAATCTGGCCGGTTTCCTCCAGCGTTGCGAGCAAAACCTGTTCGGGACCGGCAATCCCTAATTTGCGCAGTCCTGCGCGGAGATCCTCGTGGCTCAAACCTTCCGCCTGCAGCGCATCGAGTTCAACGTGGCCGTCGCGGATCAGTGCCCGGGCGCGTCCCCGTACGAAAATGCGCAAGCCCGGCCAACGCGCGCAAGCCGCGGCAAGACAGCGGTGCCAAAGTAACGCAGTAATTGCAAATGTCATCGCTGCGAGCGGGCCTTTGAGCAGCAAGGAATTCTGCAGCAACACGGCTATGGTAATCAGCACTAACAGGTCGAGGGTTGCTGTTTGCCCGCCAAGGCGGCGCCCACCGATGCGAGCGACCAGCAGCAATGCCAGATACCACGCACTGGCCAATGCGAACTGCATGAAGACGAATTCCAAATTTGAGATCGACGCCTTCAATTGACATGCCAATGCATCGCATCATCGGCACTGTTGAAAGAGCCGACTTCCTCACCCCGGGTGTTGATCACTACGAGCTGCCAGGACTCGAGCGGACCAATCTTCTCCAGCGCGTCTTCCAGCGCACGCTCGCGTGACAGGTAGGTGCGCGATTTGCCTGATGTTCTCGGCAGTCCTTCAATGCGCCAGTGCCCCTGAGCGAGTTCAACGCACTTGACGACTAATGATGCCATGACATTCCCTAACAGGTTGAGGACGCCGTGCTTGCAAAACGGGATCCTGCTTAGTTGGCTCGCCTATAGTCCAGGATGAGTGGATAGAGGCGGTCGAATTCGCGCATTTTGTCCAGGAAATAGTCGGCGCCGGCCGTGATCGATCGACTTCGTACGATGTCCAATGCGTAGTTGGTCAGCACTATGATGAGCGGCCGTGGTCCGCGCACCCGGCCCTCGCGGGCATGCCGCACGACATTGATACCGCTGCCGGGGCGCAATTCGACATCAATGACCATGACGTCAAAAGTCTCGGAGTCTATGAGCCCGTTAGCCTCCTGCTCCGATTCCGCCGTGGCGGTTACCCGCATAACGCCGGATTCCGTCAATAGTTCCTTGAGGCGAATTTGCAGTGGCAGTGAGTCATCGACCAGCAGTATGCGCAGTTCCGCCGGCGTGGCGAGCGCGGGTTGCGTGGTATCGCGTGGAGCTGCGGCGGGTTGCATGGGTGGCTGTATCCGAAGTCCGGTGGCTACGACGGCGGTCGCCGGGGGAGTGCGACCGCCGTTTTTGCCACAACAGCGAGGCAATGCTGTTGTTATTTGACCGCGATCTGATTAAATATTTCGTAACGTAACTTGGGCTTGGGCGGATCATCCGTCCAGTCAGTGCGGAACCGGTGCGCTTGTAGGAATGCACTTGCAACTCATTGCATACATAATTTTCAGTGGCCACGCGACCCCTCAAATGGCGGAGCGGCGGGGTGTAGGACGGCGCCGACAGCGAGCGGCGCGTCTGTTTGTCAAAATCCGAATTACTAATGCTTGTTAAACTCAATTACCAGCGATGGTCGCCGGCGCGAGTGCTTGCATTGAGTGCGGCAGGGTTGGCAACGATCGCGCTGATCGGATGGGCTGCGGACAGTCGCCCGTTACGTGAGCTCGGAATCGCCGGCGTACCGATGATGCCCACGGTCTCCATCTGCATAGAATTATTGGCGGCTGGTTTGTGGATGGCTGCACGCCCCCGTCAATCGACGGGCTATCCCGTACTCGCGTTAGCAATCGTGGCCGGCACGTTCGCAGTTCAGGCTGCATTGCAAAGCATGTTGGGCTTGTCATTCGGGACTGATCTGTGGTTTTTCCGGAAAACCTTGCTGGCGTTTCCGCAGAGCGCCATCGAATTTCCCGGGCGTATGTCGGGCGCGGCAGCGCTGATGATTGTTCTGACGGCAATCGCCATGGCGACGGTCTCGTCAGGCAATGCCCGTCGACGGCGTACGTTTGTAGTCGCTCTGAGCGCCGGCCTGTTGATTGCGGTCGCCTGCGGTCTCGGTCTTTGGCTCGATTCAGCGAATTTCTCCAGCATGGGATTCTACTTCGTCCCGGCGCCGGCTACCGTCGTTGCGCTGACGTTGCTGTTATGCGGTGCCGCTGTGGTGCGTCCTGACATCGGTTGGATGCCGGCGCTGATCGGTCAGTCAAGGACAGCAAAGCAAACCCGTTTTCTGCTCGCTTGGGTTGTGGTCATGCCTACGGTACTGGCGGGCCTGGCGCGCAAAGGCGCGGACGGCGGTTGGTACGATTGGCACACGGCTCTCGCACTCGTGGTTATCGGCACCGTAGGTCTGACAGCCGTTCACGTGCTCCGGAGCGCGTTGGAAACGGGGCGAATGCAGCGCGCGTCGCTCGAGAAAGAGCGAGCATTGCGCAGCACTCAGGCTCTGTTGCACACGGCACGGTCAATGTCGCGCATCGTGTCCTGGGAGTGGTCTCCGGAGCAAAAATTCTGGACAATCGATGATCCGATCCAGGTTCTCAAACTGCCGCAAGTCAAGTGGACTACGTCCCACCTTGATTTTTCGGGGCTGATCGACGACCGCGACCGGGTCGGCTTCGAGGCCGCATTGTCGGAATGTCAGGCACACGGTTCGGCGACCTGGGAGTTTCGTTACCGGCATCCTGACGAACGAGTTCGTTGGCTGTTGACCAGCGCCTGGACCGAACAGGTGGATGCCAACGTCACTCTGAAGGGCGTTTTGATCGACATCACGAATCAAAAGGAAAATCAGCGCGACCTCGAAGCGAGCGAACGCCGACTGCAATTGGCGATGATTGCGTTGCATGGCTTTGTCTACGATTGGGATGCGCCGACCAATCATACCGCGCGCAGTGGCCGATTTCTCGCAATGACGGGATTCGAACTGGCTGAGGCTGAGCCGGCTCCCTCGTGGTGGACCAGTCGGGTGCACCCCGATGATTTGCCGTCCATGGTGTCGGCGCAGCGCAGCGCACTGCAGGCAGGATCGGAAACGTTCGACAGCGAGTACCGGTTTATACGCAAGGACGGGAGAATAATCTGGGTATGGGATCATGCCGCAATCATTCGCGACCACCTGGGTTGCGTCCAACGAATTGTCGGCAATGTTCTCAATGTGACCGATCGAAAAATGGCAGACCTGCGCAACACGGAAAATCTGCATCATCTGGAACTTGCGGCCCAGGCAGCCGACGTTGGCATGTGGACCTGGGACGTGACCGCTAACAACGTCGCGTTTTCGTCTCACTGCCAGCGTTTGCTGGCCGTCTCGCCGGGCGAGCTGAGTGAGGGACCTCCGCAGCAGTTTTTCAATTTTCTGTCGCGACGGTTCCGGCGTGTCGCGGCGAAATTCGTGACAAAAGTTCGCGCGCATGGCGAGTTTCCGCCCGTTGAATTTGAGTTTCTGCGTGCAGACGGAACCTTGCGCTGGGGTCAATGCCGGGGCATTGTGTTGAAGGATGGCGCTGGCAGGCCCACGCGTGTCATAGGGGCGCTGCGCGATGTCACCAGGCGTATTCAAATGGAGCGTGAACGCGAATCGCTTTTAATAGCTGAACGCGCCGCGCGCACCGACATTGGCAATGCCGCGCGCCAGAAAGATGAATTCCTGGCGATGGTATCGCATGAGCTGCGTACACCATTGAACGCCATCATCGGGTGGGTGTTGCTGATGCGACGGCCCAATGTCTCGCCGCAGACATTGATCGATGGATTGCGAGTGGTCGATCGCAACGCGACGGTATTGGCCAAATTGATCGCTGATCTCTTCGAGGCGGACCGGCTTGTTTCAGGGAAGTTCACGTTCGATTTCGCAGCGGTGGATCTGAACGATATCGCGACCCAGGTCGTGCAATCGCTACTTACCGTTGCCAGCGAAAAAAATGTAAGGCTACGGCTCGTCGTTCACTCCGAGCCGGTGCTGGTTAATGGCGATCCGGCGCGTCTGCAGCAGTCGCTGGCAAACGTTGTGCAAAATGCCATCAAATTTACGCCTGCCGACGGATCGATCGTCGTGCAGACAAGCTGCCAGCAGGATGACGGCGTCATGACAGTGACGGATTCTGGCGAAGGGATTTCCGAGCAGTTCTTGCCATATATTTTTGAAAAATTTCGTCAGGCAGAGGGTGGCACGGCTCGGCGTCACGCCGGATTGGGGTTGGGGCTCGCGTTGGTCAAGCAATTTGTCGAGGCCCACGGTGGTAGCGTGACTGCGACCAGCGGCGGTATCGGCAAAGGTACGACCATGGGTCTGTCGATCCCTTTGCTAACAGCCGCGACCAAATTTGCGCCGAACGATGAGAGTGGCCGGTACAATAGTCTCACTTCCCCGGCTGACAATTCGGTGCGCGGCACGCGAATTCTGGTGGTAGAAGACGAGGCGGATGCACGCGAATACATCACGAGAATTCTGCAGGAGCACGGCGCCGAGGTTACCGGTGTTGCCGGCGTCGCCGAAGCGCTGCGATTACTGACCGATGCGTCGACACCATGCGATCTGCTAATCAGCGATATCGGCATGCCTGGCGCCACGGGTTACGATCTGATAGCCCGGCTGCGCAATGAGTTGGGTATCGGCGCGGACCGGTTGCCTGCGATTGCACTGACGGCATTCACGCGCGAGGAAGATGTCGCCAAGTCGATCGCCAAGGGCTTTCAGGCGCACCTGGCGAAGCCTTTGAACATGGCAGAGTTTTTCAGCACGATCCGCCGGTTGCAGCGTCATGCGTGATCGGATTCACGGCGAGAGGGCGCAACCCCTCTCGCCGCAATTTCATTGCTTCGGAAACGACTTTTACGCGCGACCGATTCGTGACCGGCGAGGTGTCGAATCCTCGCGCTCTTCGTCCGACAACGTGCTTTCCCAATCCTTGATCTGCCGGTCCGCCTCGTCGCGCGTAATTCCGTAGGTCTCCTGAATACGACCTGCCAATGAATCGCGCTTGCCCGCGACAACGTCCAGATGGTCACTGGTTAATTTGCCCCAACGAACTTTGGCGTAGCCTTTGAATTGTTTCCAGTTGCCTTCGATACGATCCCAGTTCATAAAACACTCCGTTGATTTGATGATGTCGACAATGTGATTGCTGTCGGTTTATTCGACACACTGAATATCTCTGCCGTTCAAGCGACGCGATCCAGGCGCTCAGGACTGGAACTCTCGCTGGACGACGCGATATCCTCGGCGCCAGTCGATTTCAGCAAATCCTTGGCGCGTGAAATCTGCTCAGACGTATCGCAATGGACTGATAGCAATGTGCCTCCACCTTTGACTCGCCCTTCATAGCGCTTGGCCTCATATTCGGGGATGCCCATGCCAACAAGCGCGCCCACCAGGCCGCCAACGGCGCCGCCGACTCCCAGCCCGGCGAGGCCCGTCATGATAGGACCGGCAGCGATGAAGGGACCGATTCCCGGAATTGCCAAAGCGCCGACGCCCGCAAGAACACCGATCGTTCCGCCGATGATGCCGCCTGCGGTCACGCCGGCGGTCGTGCCTTCTGGCGCCTTCGTGTCCTTTGCATGGGCAAACTCATGGGTGCTGCGGGTATCAGGAAGCAGAACAGAAATCTGCGAACTTGAAAAACCCGCGGCGATGATCGAATCAACGGCGCGCTCCGCATGTTCGGCTGACGAATATATGCCAAAAACTGCTGTATTTTTACCGGCCATTTCTCTCTCCTTGGATTGTTGGAACCCCCCGTCATTGGTGACGGCAGGCAGGCGTGCATTCAAAATGAAAACATTGCCGATGGGTGTAGGTGTGCATCCCAAAAACAGAGCAGCAATTGCCTACGATGTCAGCCTGTCTTCTGGATCCGTTTGTTAGTTGAGGTCAGCAGCGTGTTTTTTCGCGCAAGCATCTCGGCTCCCAGGGTCTTGAGGTCCATCGTCGATTTGCGCGCTTCAACAAACATGCCACCAGGCTGCTCCTCCTCCTTGACATGGTGCTTGATCATTTCGGACAGCACTTTGACCTTCGCATCGAAATAGTCGTCGTCTGGTCCAGACTCTTCAACGGCCGCGATCAGCTTTTTGGCGCCGTCGTGTTCAATGATGGCCTCATGATGAAGAGGCTTATCTTCTGTGGCACCAATAAACGCCGGGTAGAAAATCTCTTCCTCGATCATTGTGTGAATATGCAGCGCCTCGCAGATTTTGCTGGCAAGCGTCGTTTTCCTTGCGGCTGCGTCTGTCGCTGAAAACTCGTCGAACCATTCAGAGACCTGCTTGTGATCCGCCTTTAAAAGCGCGATCGCATCGGATGGCATTTTTGATTTCGAAGCTGCTTTCGCAGACTTGGGTTTCGTGGAATTTTTCATGGTTGCGGGCGAAAGTGAGCGGGCACACTATCGCGCAACTGTATTGCCAGCTATTGCCAGGCAGAGCCCAGACTTGTCAGCAGAATCCTACGCAATCGCTGCGTTGACTGGCTCGGGGATCGCAGGCTTATTCGTGCGCGTTTGTGGTGACGCGCCAGATCGTATTGCCGACATCATCTGCGATCAAAAGCGCACCATCCGCCTGGGCGGCTACGCCGACTGGCCGCCCCCACGCATTGCCGCGCTCGCTAACAAAGCCTGTCAGCACGTCGACTGCCGCGCCGTTTGGTCGCCCCTGTGTGAAGGGAATGAAAATCACCTTGTAGCCGCTGCGCGGCTTGCGGTTCCAGGAACCGTGTTGCCCGACGAACATGCCGGCGCCGAATCTGGGCGCCAAAATGGCGCCATGAGAATAAGTGAGGCCTAACGACCCGGTGTGCGGACCGAGCGCGTAGTCTGGCACCAGTGCGCTCGCGACCAGAGCGGAATCCGTAGGTGTCACGCGTGAGTCGACGTGCTGACCAAAGTAGCTGTACGGCCAGCCGTAAAATCCGCCCGCGGTTACAGAGGTCAGATAGTCAGGGACCAGATCGCTGCCAATTTCGTCACGCTCATTGACTACGGTCCAGAGTTTTCCGGTGTCAGGGGTCCAGGCCATACCGTTTGGATTGCGCAGACCCGTCGCATACAGTCGGGCGGTTCCGGCTGGCAGATCGACTTCCCAGATGGCGGCGCGACCGCGTTCATTGTCGAGACCGTTCTCGCCGACATTGCTGTTCGAGCCTACTGTCGCATACAGATGCGTCCCCGCAGTGTCCGCAATGATGTTCTTGGTCCAGTGATGGTTGATGGGTCCGCCCGGCAGTTCAGTCAGCCGGACTCCGGCAGTTGTGAGTGTCAGCTGGCCCCGCTGGTACGTGAATCGCACAATCGCATCGGCATTTGCCACGTAGAAGTCGTCGCGCACCAATGCCATGCCAAACGGCGAGTGCAGCTTCATTAGAAACGGACTTCGCAACTCGGCAACGCCGTTGCCATCTGCGTCGCGCAGCAGCGTGATTCGATCGGCGCTCGGCACACCGGCGCCGGCGCGTTTCATCACGAGTTTCATGATGACGGCTTTTAGCGAACGTCGCGCGGCAGAGGCTGGCGGCTTGTTGGATTCGGCAACCAACACGTCGCCGTTCGGCAGGACATAGAGCCAGCGCGGATGGGACAGGCCGGTGGCAAACGCACTCACATGGAGGCCGGACGCCGCCGCAGGAGTGGCGCCGACCGGCCAGGCTTGTGCCGGCGCAATGTAAATTGTTGGAACGAGCGAACTTTTTGGATTGGGCAGCGTGGGCGTTGGCCCCATCCCTTGTTCGACTGTCAGTCGGGCCATATCACCGCACGACGCCAGCGCAATTGCGGCGGCGGTTACCAGAGTGTGCCACTTCACGTTAGCACGCCGCTCATGCCGAGGACATATTCGCGCTCCACGACCTGCCAATCAATAATCGTCCACCACGCCTTGAACCATTGCGAACGGTCCTGGTGATATTGGAGATAATAGGCGTGTTCCCACGCATCGAATGCAAGCAGCGGATAACTGCCTGTTAGCAGTGGACTGTCCTGATAAGGCAACGGCAGAACCTGCAACGCACCCGTGGCAATATCGACGGACAGAAACACCCAGCCGGATCCGAATACGGCGTCGAGCGCGAGCGACATGGCGCGTTGTAATCCATCGAACGAATGGAAATCATGCTCGACAATCTTCGTTAGGGTGGCGCTGGCAGGGTGCCCGCCGGGAACCATGGTCTCCCACAACAGACTATGATTGGCGTGACCACCGCCATGCTTGCGAATGTCGCTGCGGATCCGCGGTTCAAGCGTGTCGACGCTGCGCAATAATTCCGTCAGCGTCAGCTCCTGATAATGGGGAAAGTCCTTTAGCGCCTCATTCAGCTTGTCTACGTACGCCCGATGATGTTTTCCGTAATGCAGCGCGAGCGTTTCGGCACTCACGACCGGTTGCAGCGCGGCCAAATCGTAGGGCAAAAGGGGAAGCACATGTTTCATGTCGTGAAAAAGCTCAGACGTTGAATGTCGCTCGCCGCATTACGATCCAACCGGGTGCGGCGCTGGATCGGCGCGTGGCTCGCAGCGCTGTAGGATTCGGCTTACGACGGCCTCGGAAAAAGGAACGCCATCAGCGGGGCTTGTCTTATGTAACTTCGCCCAGAAACGCATTACGTTTACGCCCGTTGAAAAAACATTTAGGAGTTTTCCGATGACATTCTCAAAATTGGTCTTAGCAGCGGCGCTGGCTGCGTTGTCTCTCAGCGCTTGTGACAAGAAGGAAACGCCGGCAGAAACGCGGGCGGACGTGGCAGACGCGGCGCGCAGCGGGGCCGCAGACGTTGCCGATGAACAACGCGACGCCAACAAGGCCGCGACGGAAGCCAGAGAGGACGTGGCAGAGGCAAACACCGACGTGGCTTTGGCGCAAGCCAAGGCAGACTACAAAGTCTCGATTGAAGCCTGCGAAGCCAAGACGGGCAGCATGCGTGATGCGTGCAAGAGTGCCGCGCAGGCGACACTCGACGCCGCGCAAGCCCGAGTCGACGCTAACAAGCCAAAATAACAAACAGGTGAAATGGCGCCTTCACGCCGGGGTGAGGGCGCCCGTCACGCCGACGACCGTGCGGGCCGGACGAGGGTGGCTGAATCGCAGTTCGAACTGTGATTGGCTTCGGTACGCAGGCTGATATCGATCAGGTAGTACGTGAGTACCCGACACGTATACGATGCCGTCCTGTTCGATGACCAGGCTGTAGGAGATGTTCGGTCTTGCTCATAGCGCTCGCGACAACGTTAGATTACTTCGAACATCCATGCCATGCACAGAATGTATGCCACCCATCTGTCGCGAGAGCACTACGGGATGGTAGAGGTTAGTTCTCACGCTTCATAGAGTAGCTGCGCCGCAACACCCGTATGCACTCACTGCATGGCTGCGCTTGCGAAATACATGGAAGGCCGCTGCAATGCCAGTTAACGTCGGCATTGGTTTCGACCGCCAATTGGTCTCCGAGGGAACTAAAGACTATGAGTAACCAAAACGTGCTGCGCATTCGTGGTTTAAAGCTGCTGGCCGTCGCCGCGGCAATGCCGATCACCTGCGTCAATGTCGGTCTGGCTCAAGACAAACCGGGAGCATCCGAGGGCCTCGAGGAAATCGTGGTCACGGCGCGTTTGCGCGAAGAGTCCCTGCAGCTCGTGCCAGTCACAATCCAGGCGTTTTCGGCCACGCAGATCGAAGAGCGCGGCGCCGAGTCGCTCTCGGACCTTGCGAAGTTCGCACCGGGACTTACATTTAACCAGGGCGCTTCGCGCGCAGCGGGCGATTTCTCGATTCGCGGCATGACGCAGCTTGGCCCAGCCGGTGACAACCGCAAAGATCTCGTGACGACTTTTGTCGACGGCGTGCCCTATGTCGGCAACCCCTCGACCATCGGCACCGAGGATCTGGCGCGCGTCGAAGTTGTCAAGGGGCCACAATCGGCATTGTTTGGTCGCGCGACCTTCGGCGGTGCGATCAGCCTGATTACCACGACGCCCGGCAATGCGGTCAAGGGCCGCGTCAGTGCGACCGCAGCCACCTATGGCGACACCCGGTTTCAAGGTTCGCTCGAGGGCCCGCTGATCGAGGACAAGCTGGCGGGACGCATCCTGTTCGACGGTAGCTCCTTCAACGGCTTCTACCGGAACGCATTTGGCGGGCGGCTGGGTGAGTCCGAGCAGCGCTACGGGGCGGTCGCGTTGAGCTTCACGCCGACCGAGGACCTTTCGATCAAGCTGCGCTACAGCAACCGTCATGACGAGGACGGTCCGGCGGCGACGGTGCTGATCGCGCGCTGGCCGGAACACACTTGCGGCCCGTTCCCGGGCTTCACGAGTCGGCCTCTGGCCGGGTTGCCCGCCGGTTTCACGCTCGCGCAGGCGCGCATGCCGTTTTGCGGTGAGTTGCGCGCGCCGAGTGGTGCAGTGGGCGTCAACATTCAGTTGCCGCTATCTACGCTGCCGCTCATTCCGCTGCAGGAGCACAAGCTCGTTTTCAACCACAGGCTCGCCGCACTGTCGGCAGACTGGTCCGTCTTCGGCGGCTACAAGCTGACAGCGATCGCGAGCAAGCAGAAGCAGGCCCTCAAGCAGGTTCGGGATTTCGAGATGGCGCCTGAGGATCGTTACCAGGTCTATCTCACGAACGAGCAGAAACAGGATACCTACGAGTTGCGCCTGACCTCGCCTGCGGAGCAACGCTTGAACTGGATGCTCGGCGTCGCGCAGCTCAAGACCACGTTCGATACGATCGGCGCATTCATCAATGGTGCGCTGTTCGGCACGGCCGGCGCGCCCACACCAGCCCCCGCCTCGTTGCTTCCACTTCGCAGTTCATCGAAAGCCGACTCAATTTTCGGCAGCGTGGGCTTCAAGGTCACGGACGCGCTGGACGTAAGCGTTGAGGCACGTCGCCAGAAGGACATACAGACCAGTGGCGTCGGTAGCCCGACCCAGCTCTCCGTCGAGACCACCGCGACGCTGCCCCGCGTGCTGGCGCGCTATGCGCTCAGCAGCGAGACCAACCTGTACGTCAACTATGCGAAGGGCAACCAGCCGACCCAGGGCTACGCGACCTTCTTCCAGCTAACAGCCGCGCAGCAGGTTATCGCCCGGGCTAACGGCGTAAACCCGAATGCCCCCGAGGCCGAGATCAAGAACTACGAGTTCGGCATCAAGCATCGCGAGGATGACGGGCGCTGGTACCTCAACGCCTCGGTCTACTATCTCGAATGGGTTGGGCGGCAGGGCGTACGCACGGTCCAGGTCGACCTCAACGGCGACGGCGTGATCACGAACCTGCCGGCGCCGGCGGGCGAGAACTTCAATGCCGTGCCCTTTGCGGCCGGCGACAGCAATACCCGGGGCCTGGAACTCGACGGCGCGCTCAAGGTCGGGTCGCATTGGACCGTCGGCGGCTCGGCGGCCTACGCGAAATCGAACATCACCAAAGCCTTGAACGAAACGATCCCATTGCGCTTCCTCGGGGTCACGGACGCCAAGGGTTTCGAATTCCCGCTGGTGCCCAAGTTCAGTGGCTCCGCCTACACGCAGTACGACACGGCTCTCACCGAGTCGCGCGATTTGTATGTGCGCGCCGACATGACCTACATCGGCAAGCGCTACGACAGCATCGCGGACTTCGCCTGGGTGCCGCCCCAGGTGCGCGCCAATCTGCGCGGCGGTGTGCGCACCGACAAGTGGGACGTGTCGCTGTGGGTTAACAACCTGTTCGATGACGACACCCTGGAAGCCTCGCGTTACAACAGCGACAGCGCGGCGGATCCGTTCTTCTTCCAGCTCGCGGCATCGGAGGCGGTGTTGCCTCACAAGCGCCAGATCGGTGTAACCGCAACGATGCGTTTCTGACGTTCTGGCGACGATGAATCGTCGCGGCGTACTTGGGTTTAGTGTTGGCATCGCGGCGCTGCTCGACGCAGCGCCGGCGATGCTGCCGGCAACGGCGCTGGCATCGGCATCCGGGCCGGCAGGCGCCAAGCTGGATCTGGCCTCGGCCGACGGCAACGTGCTGGCCATGGCCAAGCTAACAGGCGATCTCGCAGGCGCGGGGGTCAAGCACGGGTACTACAGCGGCGTGCTCGCCGGGGTCGTCCCGGGCGAGGCGGTACGCGAACTCGTGGGCATCATCGGCCTGTCGAGTGCGCGGCTCAGCAAGCTGCCCGACGAGCCCGGCTATCTCATTTTGCAGAAAGAGGTCGGGTTTTTCACCGATCTCGCGACCGGCGCGGTGCTCGATCGCTGGCGCAATCCCTACAGCGGCGAAGAGGTCGAACCGTTTCACATCGCCAATCCCGCGGTCAACCGCTTCATTCGCCCGGTCATCAAGGACGAGCGATTTTATGACCGGGTCGAAGGCACGGCACCGAAGGCCCGGCCGTTCGTGCTGCCGTGGCGGGTGGCGGGCGATCGCGCCTATGTCGAGACGCGTACTCACTTCTGGGCTAACAACCCGCTGGACCCCACCGTCTGGTCGCGCGAATCGAGCGGCCCGAGAATTCAGGTGTCGGATTTCATGAGCTACTCGGCGAGTTTCCGCGCCTTGTCGGATCCCAAAGCAACCAGTGTCGAGCACTGGGGTCACTGGGTGCATGTCAGGCCGTGGCAACCCTGGATGCTGATGGGCGCCGCGCCCGGGCACTGCATGTACAGCGCCATCACCGGCAGTGCGCGGACACTGGACGAAATTCCCGCTAACATCCTGGCGATTGCGCGCGAGCGGACACCGGATTTCCTGGTGCCGCCGACCGAGCGCCGCACCAGCGAGCCCTCGATGATCCGTTACATGCGCGAGCGCAAACCCGCGCCGCCGCCAACGAAAGGAAACTGAATCATGTTGCCGTTGCTACGCTCATTTATTGCGACAGAGTCCGAGATAGTCGATGCCGGCCGGCGCGAACTGCTCGGTGCCGCTCCCGCCGCATTGTTGTTAGGTGCCGGTGCGCTGACGGCGGCGTCGCCGGCGGATGCAGCCAGCTCCAAGTCCGGAGGTCTCGATCCGATCGAG
>JANMYM010000051.1:0-30713 GCA_031382085.1 Gammaproteobacteria bacterium | reverse complement strand
CCTTGCCGGCTGGCGCACCTAACAGTTGCAGCAGGGGCAGAACAAATCCTGCCGTCTTGCCGGTGCCGGTCTGGGCCGCGGCCATGAGATCGCGGCCTGCCAGCACGGCCGGGATGGCCTGCAGTTGAATGGGAGTGGCTTCGGTGTAGCCCTTGTCGGCAACAGCACGGAGCAGCTCGGGCTTGAGCCCAAGATTGGAAAATGACATGAAAAAACCTTTATAGAAGCAAAAAGCTAAAGACCCGCAAGGCGCTGTTACGCGCGTCGGTCAGTAGCGAGTGGGGGAGTAGTGGAAGAACTCACAAAGGGGGCGCTGACCGCGCGACCCTGATTGGATGAGTGAATCCTACCAGAACGACGCGCCACTGTCGAATTGAGCCCGGATTCTTGCTAACGTCATCACGGTATGCAGCTCAAATACCGTTTGTTGAACGTTTTCGCGCTCGCCGGGGATCCTTTCAGTGGCAACCCGCTGTGCGTGTTCGAGGACGGCCGGGGACTCGACACCGTGACGATGCAGTCGCTGGCCCGGCAATTCAATCTTTCGGAAACGACTTTCATAACGCCTTCGCCCCGGGCCGACGCGTTGGTGCGTATTTTCACGCCGGAGTACGAGATGCCTTTTGCCGGACACCCCACGCTCGGAACCGCGGCCGTGGTTCATTCGTTAGCTTCCGGCGCTGGCAAGCCAGGCGCGGCGGTAGTGCTGGACATGCAGGCGGGCCTGATCCCGGTCAGCCTGCAGGGCGAACACTGGACACTGCGCGCCAATGCGCCTGCGACGCGGGAAAGCTCGCGCGACCTGGCCGAGCTGGAGTCGGCGCTGGGTCTGCAGACCGACGACATCATTCATCAGCCCCAGGGGCCGCGGCCGCTGTGGGTCAACACCGGCGTCGAGCAGTTGTTAGTGCCGCTGGCGTCGGCCGACGCCGTACGGCGGGTGCAGCCGCATGCTGAGCATCTCAAACATATTGTGAGTGCCATGGGCAAGAGGCAGTTTCTGGTGTTTGCGCCCACCGGTCCCAATGAGCTGCTGGCGCGGTTCTTTTTCGAAAATGGCGCCGTCGTTCTTGAGGATCCCGCGACCGGGTCGGCCTGCGCGAATCTGGGTGGGTGGTATCTGAACACCGGAGTCCGCGGCCCGCGCAAAGTTTTTGTGTCGCAGGGCGAGCAGTTGTCGCGGCCATCCCGCCTGCAGCTTGAACTGGACGGGGAAGGGCAGATCTACGTTGCCGGCCGGGTCGTCGAACTCGGCGCGGGTTCCATCAAGCTGTGATGTATTCGCCGCGCGCGGCCTGGCAGCGAGCGTTGCTCTGGTTCGCGTTCTGCTTCGCTGTTTCCTGGATCACGGGCGTCCTGCCAAGGCTGCTGGAGGGTCCGGTGCCCTCGGCGTGGGCGCACTCCGCGGGCGCGCGCGTGCTGTGCCTCGCGATCATTGCGCAGTGGGCGTTTGCGTATCTTTGCTTCTGGCCCCGCGGCACCGTGACCCATGGACGGCCGCGGCGCGTACTGTTAGGTGTGTTGTTCGGTGCACTCTGGGGCAGCGCGCAAAGCCTGTTGTGGCTGTCGGTGCTGGCGCTGGTACAGCGCTGGCCACTGTCCTGGTATTGCCACGCCGGAATCATGTTCGCGTTGCTGGGTGCGGTGAATGGCCTCTGGCACCTCAGGTTCTGGGATGTACGCGTGTCACCCCCGCACAACGTGCTCGAATGGAACACGCGCAAGGTCGCGCTGGGTCATGCGCCATTCCTGGTCCTGACTCTCGTGCTGGTCACGTGGACCGGCGATATCCGGTTCTTTGTGATGATGCATGCGGCGGCACTTGCGGCGTCGGCAACCGCCATGCGCTTCCCGCACTGGCGGGACGCGCCCACGCCGCAGCATCGGGCGGAAGGACTGCCGGAGGCCGAACTGACAGGCATACCGCGGGCGCGGGTCTTTACGCGCTAGTCCGGGGCCGGGTCTGCAGCGCTTTGCGCACGAAGGTTTTGGCGACCGTCGTCCGCGGCACCTTGCCTTCAAACCACTCGCGCACGTCGATATCGAGTCCGATGCCGTGCATGTAGTTATAGAGCGCCTTGTTCAGCGCCTTGCCTAACAAATTGTGGTCGACACCGGTGGCATCGGTGAATGCAATATCGTTATGCGCGAAGCCGCCGACTGGCCGTGGCGCGAGCGTGACGCCGTAGGTGGCCGGGTTCTTGCCCACCGGCGAGTGGATGGTGCAAGCAAAGCGGTGGAAAAAGCCCGACTGGATGCAGCCCGCGGCGAACAGCTGGCGCACATACTCCAGCGCATCGACTGTGTCGGCCACCGTCTGCGTCGGGAATCCATACATCAGGTAGGCATGCACCATAATGCCGGCGTCGGAGAATGCGCGGGTGACGCGCGCAACCTGTTCGATCGAGACGCCTTTCTGCATCAGTTTCAGCAGCCGATCCGAGGCTACTTCGAGGCCGCCGGAAATGGCGATACAGCCACTGTCGGCCAGCAACTGGCACAGCGCCGGATTGAAAGACTTCTCGAAGCGGATGTTGCCCCACCAGGAAATACCGAGCTTGCGGCGCAGCAGTTCCTGCGCCAGCGCCTTGAGGGCCCTGGGCGGTGCCGCTTCATCGACAAAATGAAAGCCGGTCTCACCGGTCTCGGCGATGACCGATTCGATCCGCTCGACTAACAACGCCGCATTGACGGTTTCGTAGCGCGAGATGTAATCGAGACTGACATCGCAGAATGCGCATTTTTTCCAGTAGCAGCCGTGCGCCACGGTCAGCTTGTTCCAGCGGCCGTCGGACCAGAGCCGATGCATCGGGTTCAGCAGGTCGAGTAGCGACAGGTAACGGTCTTTGGGCAATCCGTCCCAGGTCGGCGTGCCGACCTCGGCGAACGGCACATCGGGCTGCGCCGAGTGAAGGTAGCGAACTGCACCGCTCGCATCCCGCAGGTAAGTGCGCACCAGCGTCGATTGCGGCGCCGCGCCCTGCAGGTGAGCTAACAACGCGAGCAGCGGTCGCTCGCCGTCGTCCAGCGTGACATAGTCGAAATAGTCGAACACACGCGGCTCCGCAAGTTCGCGCAGCTCGGTGTTCACATAGCCGCCACCCAGCACCGTGACGATCGTCGGATTGATCGCCTTGACGGTCTGCGCGATGCGCAACGCCGCGTACACCGAGCCGGGGAACGGCGTCGACACCAGCACGACCGTGGGCCGGTGCGTCGCGAGCGACGCGCGCGTCAGGTCGGCGAGCGTGTCGTCGATCATGTTGGCGGGGGCCGCGAGCGCCGCTGCCAGTGGCTCGAAACTCGCCTGGCTCTGCGCCAGCGACTCGGCGTACCGGACAAATTCGAAGCGCGGATCGATGACCTCGCGGATGACGTCCGCCAGGTCGTTCAGATACAGCGTCGCCACGTGCCGCGCCCGGTCCTGATTGCCTAACGCACCAAAGGCCCAGGCGAGCGCGTCGCCACCGTCGTCCGCGGCGAAGTTTTCCAGTGCCGCAAAACGCGGACCTTCGGGCAGGAAGGCGCGGCTCGCGATGCGATGCGCCAGCGTCGGGTCGTGGCCCTGCAGAAAAGTAATCGTCGGCGCGATCGTCGCCAGATACCTCTCCGCCTGTCCGATGAACGACCGGGTCGCCACCCCCTGTTTTCGCAGACCCTGCTTGTTAGCCTGCTGCAGGATCGCCGCCAGCCCGGTCGGTGAAAGCAAGCGCAGCACCAACTGCAGCGCGAGGTCATCCTGAAAGGCTGCGATGCCGCGCGAGCGCAAAAACCCCGTGAGATACGCGGTTGACGGGTAGGGCGTGTTGAGCTGCGTCATCGGCGGGATGAGCGACAGCACGCACGTAGGACGGGAGTTTGGTGTTACCTCTGGCATCAGTCGCCGATTCTAGTGGCGTGGCAGCTGAATCAGGCGTTTTTCCGCTGGCGCCAGCCGTACACCAGCGAGTACAGCGCGGGAATGACCACCAGTGTCAGCACGGTTGAGGACAGCATGCCACCCACCATGGGTGCGGCGATGCGCCGCATGACTTCCGAACCGGTGCCGGAGCCCCACATGATCGGCAGCAGGCCGGCGATGATCGCGACCACGGTCATCATCTTGGGCCGCACCCGATCCACGGCGCCGGAGCGGATGGCATCGTGCAGTTCACGCAGCGTGGGCGCACGCCCCGCGCTTTGGCAGGTGGCAATGAGGTGGTCGCGCGCGTGATCCAGGTAAAGCAGCATCACGACGCCTGTCTCAGCGGCGACCCCGGCGAGCGCGATGAAGCCGACGACTGCCGCGACGCTCAGGTTGTAGTCCAGCAGCCACATCAGCCAGACGCCGCCCAGCAGTGCAAACGGCAGAGTCAGCATGACAATGAGCGCCTCACTGACGCGCCGGAAATTGAGATACAGCAGCAGGAATATGCTCGCCAGCGTGATTGGAACGACAATTTTCAGCTTGGCAGCGGCGCGTTGCAGGTACTCGAACTGTCCGCTCCACGCGATGTAGTAACCCGGCGGCATCTTCACGTTAGCTGCCACCGCCATGCGCGCGTCGTCGACATAGCCGCCGAGGTCGCGCCCATGCAGATCGACGTAAATGTAGGCGGTCAGCAGCCCATTTTCGGTGCGGATCGACGGTGCGCCGCGGGAAATCGACAGGCGGGCGACCTGGCCGAGCGGGATCTGCGCGCCGTCAGAGGTGCTGATCAGGACCTGCCGAGCGATCTGCTCCGGGCTGTCGCGTAATTCACGCGGATAGCGGGCGATGACGCCAAACCGCTGCCGGCCTTCGACCGTGGTTGTTAGCAGCTCGCCGCCGAGCGCCATGCTGATGGTGTCGTTCAGATCTCCGACGGTGAGTCCATAGCGGCCGAGTTCGCCCGGCAGGGGTTCGATGTCGAGGTAGTAACCGCCGGTCAGGCGTTCTGCGTAAGCGCTGGTCGTACCCGGAACTCTTCGCACGGTAAGCTCGATTTCCCGGGCCAGTTGTTCCAGCAGCGCGAGGTCGGCGCCGAATACCTTGATGCCTAACGGAGTGCGGATCCCGGTCGCGAGCATGTCGATGCGCGCCCGGATGGGCATGGTCCAGGCGTTGGAGACGCCCGGGATCTGCAGCGCGTGATCCAGCGCCGCGACCAGGCTGTCGGGGGTCATGCCGGCGCGCCACTGGCTCTCCGGCTTGAGATTGATGACGGTCTCGAACATTTCGGTGGGCGCCGGGTCGGTGGCGCTGTTAGCACGGCCGGCCTTGCCAAACACCGACTCGACTTCCGGAAAGCTCCTGATGATGCGGTCCTGCGTCTGCAGCAGCTCAGCGGCTTTGGTGACCGACAAACCTGGCAGGGAAGAAGGCATGTATAGCAAGGTGCCTTCATTGAGCGTGGGCATGAATTCCGTGCCGAGTCGCAGCGCCGGGTAGACGCTGATGGCGAGGCAGGCCAGTGCAATGGCCAATGCCGCCACGGGGCGCCGCAGGACCGCGTCGATCACTGGACGGTACAGTCCGCTCAGTACGCGATTCAGCGGGTTGCTTTGCTCGGCGGGAATGCGGCCGCGAATGAACAGCAGCATCAGGACCGGCACCAGCGTGATCGACAGCAGCGCCGCGCCCGCCATCGAAAAAGTCTTGGTGTAGGCGAGTGGTTTGAACAGTCGGCCCTCCTGGGCCTCGAGCGCAAACACCGGCAGGAAAGACACGGTGATGATCAGCAGGCTGAAAAACAGCGCCGGGCCAACTTCCTTGCAGGCCGCCACGATCAGCGGCGCGCGCGCCGCGCCC
Organism: Gammaproteobacteria bacterium; assembly: GCA_031382085.1. GTDB lineage: Bacteria > Pseudomonadota > Gammaproteobacteria > Steroidobacterales > Steroidobacteraceae > UBA964. Next base: position 24,943 of record JANMYM010000051.1, on the reverse strand, counting down.
GGCGGCGCGCGCTCGAAATGCTTGTGCGCGTTTTCGATCATGACGATGGCGGCATCGACCATCGCGCCGATCGCGATCGCAATGCCACCCAGGCTCATGATGTTTGAATTGAGGCCTAACAGTCGCATGCCGAGGAAGGCCAGCAGCACGCCGATCGGCAGCATGACAATGGCCACCAGCGCGCTACGCACATGCATCAGGAACAGCACGCATACCAGCGCGACGATCAGGCTCTCTTCCAGCAAGGTGTTTTGCAGATTGTCGATCGCCCGCTGGATCAGCAGTGAGCGGTCATATACGGCCTGCATTTCCACGCCCGTCGGCAGGCTGCCGGCGATATCGAGGCTGCGCTGCTTGACGCCGCGGATCACCTCCAGTGCATTCTCCCCGGATCTTGCGACGGCGATGCCGGCCACGACTTCGCCCTGGCCGTTGAGTTCGGCGATGCCGCGCCGTTCGTCGGGTGCAAGTTCAACCCGCGCAACCTGGCGCAACTGCACCGGCGTGCCATTCATGCTGCCAACAACAATCTGCTCCAGATCGGACACGCCGCGCAGATAACCGCGTCCGCGTATCATGTACTCGGTCTCGCTCATCTCGAGCACGCGCCCACCGACGTCGCTGTTGCTGCGACGGACCACATCTGCGATTTTCGCGAGGCTGACGGAAAAGGCGCGCATGCGGTCGGGATTGACCACGATGCTGTACTGTTGCACCGCGCCGCCGACGCTGGCGACTTCGGCAACGCCATGCACCTGCGTCAGCTGCGGCCTGACAAACCAGTCCTGCACGCTGCGCAACTCGGCGAGCGTCCGATCGCGGGCTGTTAGTACGTATTCGTAGACCCAGCCGACGCCCGATGCATCGGGCCCCAGGCTCGGGGCGACGCTCGCTGGCAGGCGCGCCTTGGCGGCGCTCAGGTATTCGAGCACCCGCGAGCGTGCCCAGTACAGATCGGTGTTGTCGTCAAAAATTATATAAACGAACGACACGCCGAAATTGGAAAAGCCGCGCACCACGCGCGAACGCGGCACGCCGAGCATCGCCGTGGTCAGCGGGTAGGTGACCTGGTCCTCCACCACCTGTGGCGACTGGCCCGGGTACTCGGTGTAGATGATGACCTGCGTATCAGACAGGTCAGGCAGCGCATCGACCGGCGTCGATTGCACGGCGTAAATGCCGGCCGCGGTCGCCAGCCCGGTGACCAGCAGCACCAGCATCAGGTTGCGCGTCGACCATTCTATGATTCCAGTCAGCATGGTGTTAGCTCCTCAGCGGACGGGCGTCATGCCCGAGAGCGCGCCGCGCAGGTTGCTCTCGGCGTCAATCAGGAAATTCGCCGCGCTGACGACCTGATCGCCGGCCTCCAGTCCGGACACGATTTCGACCCATTGCCCGTTGCGTATACCGGTGCGCACCTCGCGTGGTTCAAAGCGTCCGCCGGGCCGGGCCAGCAGCACGATCTGCCGCGTGCCGGAATCGATCACGGCCCCGACAGGTACGGCAAGTCGTTCCGGGTCGTCAGCGGCTGCGCCCAGCGTGACGCGTCCGAACATGCCGGGCTTCAGGGCGCCGCCGCTGTTAGCAAGCTCGATACGCGCCTGGATCGCGCGGGTCGCGCCATCCACCGTGGGCGCCACGAAACTGAGCTTGCCGGTGAATTGCCGGCCCGGATGCGCAGCGGTCTCGAAACTCGCCGCCTGGCCGACCGTGAGGCGCGGCAGCTCCTGCTCCGCCACCTGCGCAACGACCCAGACCTGCGACAGGTCGACCAGTCGAAACAGCGCTTCACCGGCCGCAAAGCGCATTCCTGCGATCGCAGTTTTCTCGGCCACGATTCCGCCTATGGGCGCTGCCAGTGTCACGGTGCGTTGCGCCGTTCGGCTGTTCTGCAGCCGCGTAATGGTGTTAGCTGAGATGCCCAGATTGCGCAGCCGCTCGAGCGATGCCTGCGCCAGTTCCCGCATGGGTGGCGAGCTATCCGCAGCGCGCGCAGCCAGCAAATACTCCTCCTGAATCGCAACGAGTTCCGGGCTGTAGATGGCCGCCAGCGGCTGCCCTGCGCGCACCGGCGTGCCGCTGGCTGTGACGTACAGCTGATCGACCCAGCCGTCGAATCGCGCCGACACGGTTCGCTGCCGCGATTCTGCGATGGTGACCGTGCCGGCGACGAGAATGTCCTGGCTGAGCCGGCGACGCACCGCACTCTCGGTGCGCACGCCGAGGGTCTGTATCTTCTCGGGTGTCAGCGTCACGCCGCCCGGGATCGACGGCTGATCGTCGGCGTAGACGGGTACATAGTCCATGCCCATGGCATCTTTCCTGGGCACCTGCGATGTGTCCTTCAGGCCCATCGGATGCCGGTAGTAGAGAATGCGCCGTTCGATCAAGGCAGGCGGGCTGTTCTTGTTAGCACCTGGAGCGGCGGTGACCGCCGGCGTCTCTGGGTGTTGCTGCCGCGTACCTGCCAGGTAGCCGGCTGCTGCTGCGATGGCAATGGCGGCCGCGATGGCAATCGTGTGTTTCGAATTCATGATGGGTCTCCGGCGAGCGCTGCGATGGCGAGTGCGCGCAGTCGCGCCTCCAGTTGTGAGGCGATCAAATCGAATTGCAGGCTGCTTTGTTGCACGAGCGCTGCGAGCACGGTGGCAAGATCAGTGCGCCCCTGCCCGTAGTTCGCAAGTGCAGAGCGATAGTTCGCGACCGCGAGCGGCAGCAGCATATCGCGCAGCTGCGCGGTCTGGCGCAGGGCTGCCTGGCGCTGCGCCCAGTGGCCGGCGAGTGCGCCCGCGAGGTCCGACTGCAGCGCATCGCGGCGTGCCGCCGCCGCTTTCTGAGTGAACAGGGCGGCTTGTTCCGCGGCGTGACGCCGCGAACGCTGCAGCGGCAGCGTAAAACCTAACATCACGTCCCAGGTCTCGAAGGATCCGCCTGTCTGGATGGGCGCGATACCGAGCCTGAAATCCGGGTAGCGGCCGCGGCGTACCTGCTCGGCTGTCAACTTCGCTGAATCCGCGGTGGCCTGCTCCGCGAGGATGGCCGGGTGCGACTCGCTCAGGTGTTGCTGCAGCGTGGCGAGATCCGGCACCGATACGTCATTGGGCGGCTCCTGCGGCCTCGCCAGTGCGGCATCGGGTGGCCGGCCTAACGCTGCGTTCAGCGTGGCGATAGCCTGTAGTTGCTGCGTTTCCAGCGGCAGCCGTTGCCGCAACGCTTCGTTGCGCTCGATGGCCGACTTGAGCAGGTCCTGCTGCGGCGCGAGTCCGGCGCGGTAGCGTGACTGTGCCAGTGATTCCATTGAGGCAAGCAGCGATTCCCGCGCCTGCAGCACTTCCGTGGCGCGCACTGCATACCAGTAGCGCGCGTAGTTTTCGCGAATGCGCTGGCGCAGCGTCCGTCCAGCGCCGTCGCGCAGCGCCGCGTTGCGGCTGACGTCGGTTGCCGCGATACGCCTTTCAAGCGCGCGTTTGCCGGGAAAAGGCAGAGTCTGGCGGAAGATGTAGCGCGTCGAACCGGCATCCTGCGCAATGTCCCGCAACTCGACTTCCACTTCCGGGTCCGGCAATCGGCCTGACGCCTCGGCGCGCGCCTGCGACGCCTGGTATTCGAGGCGCGCCGCCGCGAGCTCGGGGCTGTTAGCTTCGGCGTACTCGATCAGGCTCGCCTCGCTGGCGCCGAGCTCGGCAGCCGCGGCCTGCGCCAGCGGCAGGGTCAGGAGGGTACACAGGCTGGCGCGCGCCAGCGCCGGCACAACACATCGCAATGAATATTTCATGGACACACTCTGCGGATGCCCAACGCATCCGTCGTCCGGGAATCGCTTGGACTCAAGACAAGTGCCGGCACGAGGCCGGCCAGAGGCGTCAGACGATGGGAGGGCGGAAAATCCGCAGTGGGCCTGGCCGCGGCCGAGTGGCCGCCGTGAATGTAACTCGCGCCGTCGGCGTGTATGTTAGCTCGGGCGTGACAGCCCAGTTCGACGCCGCGACCTGAGCCGTGCAAACACAGGGGCCCTGGCAGGCGTGGTGCTGTGGACAGCAGCCGCCGCAGTCCGTGGCCTGATCCGCGGTGTCATGCGCTAGCGCCGCGGGCTTGTGCAAATGATCAGCGCAAAAAGCTGCAGGCGCAGCTGCGACGAACGCCCCGGTGGTGCTGTTTGGCAGGCTCGTGGCAACGCTGCCCGGGATGCTCGCCAGATGCAGGACCAGCAGCGAAAACAGGCAAACGACTCGCCTTGCAAAGCTGATTTGTCGTTTCACAGCAGCACGCTAGCGCGCCGGGCGTGCGGTGTCCAGTACCTATGTTCCGGGGCCGGGTACGCGGTCAGTCGGAATAGGGGTAAACCGTGAATTGCTCCACACGCTGGGTATCGGGCTCCGCCCGGAGTACCACCAGCAGCTTGCGCTGGCCAAAATAGAACAGGAATCGCTCCGCTGTCAGGCCGCCACGCAATCCCTTGATGCCGCGGCGCACCACCCGATCGGGCGCGCCGAGCGGGCCCAGGCTCGCGGCATAGTCCGCCAGCGTTGGCGCATTGAAATACTCGTTGCCGTTGACGGTAAAGCGGCTGCGATCGATTTCGCCGCGACTCAGGGTTGCAAATAGCGACCGTGCAAACTGCGTATCGTCTGAATTAGCTAACAGAATTTGCGCGATGGCATCGGCAATTGCGTCCGACGCATTGGAAAATCCGGCGCTGGTGAGCACACTGATCGAAACCTTGTCGGCCGGGTAGACCCGGTTGGTCGACAGGTAACCCGACAAAGCGCCGCCGTGCTCGACGCGCGCGTGACCGTCAACGGTGTCGAGATGCACTCCGAGTCCATACTTGTCGGTCACGTCAGACGGTGCGAAATTGCTTTCCTGTTTCTCCCATTGCGCCGGTGTCAGCAGGCTGCGGGACAATCGCGCGGCATTCCATTTGGCAAGTTCGCAGGGACTCATCGCGAGGTCCCCGGCCGCGAACAGCCAGCCGCGGGCCGTCGGTGGCACGCGCCTGACCGGCCCCAACGCTTTCCGGTGGGTGCCGATGGCATCGGTTTTGCTGAGGCCCCCTTCAGACTGCACGACATTCATGCCCAGCGGCTTGAAGATGCGGCGTTGCTCAAACGCGAACAGCGACTCACCCGCGACCAGCTCGGCGATTCGGCCGGCGGCGGTATAGCCGGTGTTCGAATATTGCCACTTGCTGCCGGGTTGGTAATCAAGCGGCACGCGTGCCCAACGCTCCAGGATACCTTCGGCGCTAACAGGTGTATTCATTGCCGCAAAGTCGTAATCCTGCGGCCAGAAGTCGCGGAACCCGGACGTATGACTCAGCAATTGCGCGATCGTGATGTGTGCGGCGTCGGTCAGCGTCGGCAGGTACCTGGCGACCTTGTCGGACAGCGCGAGCTTGCGGTCGCCTTCAAGAAGCAGCAGTGCGGCGGCCGTGAATTGCTTGCTGATAGAGGCGATCGGATAGCGCGCCGCTTCCAGCGGCGGGCTGCCATCCAGGCGCTGGTCGCCGTACGCCTTGCAATAGGCGATCTTGCCGTCCACGACGACGGCAATGGATGCCGACGGAACCTGGGTGTTAGCTAACACCTTGGTTGCCGCGGCGTCGATGGCCGTTTGCTGTGAGCTGGTCAAAGGCGCCGCATACGCTTCGATCGGGTAAAGCAGCGCCAGCAGCGTAACGAGCATGGGTTTCATGACTTAACTATCACACGATCCGCCGGCGTCTGGCAAAATCCGCGGTGTGGCGGGCCTGGCAACAACAACGAGCGACCGTTACCCGCGCCCGCTGGTGGGGGCCTATGCGCTGTCGGTGCTGTGCCTGATTTTCATCAGTTCATTCATCGATCGGCAGATTGTCGGTCAGCTTGCGCCGCTGATCCAGGCGGACCTGAAAATTCGCGATACCGCGATGGGGCTGTTGGCGGGTGCCTCGTTCGCGCTGATGTACAGCGCGATGGGTTTGCCTTTTGGCTGGCTCGCGGATCGCTTCAGTCGCCGCAATCTGATTGCCTGCGGCGCAAGTTGCTGGTCGATCATGACAGCGTTCTGCGGCCTGGCGAGCTCGTTTCCACAGCTGTTCCTGGCGCGCACAGGCGTCGGCGTGGGCGCCGCGAGCTTGTCGCCGTCGGCCTATTCGCTCATCGGCGATCTGATCCGCCCGCGCTGGCTGCCGCTCGCGATGAGCATCTACCTGTCGTCAGTGGCGATCGGAACCGGATTGGCATACATCATCGGTGGTGCAGTCGCGGCCCATGTGGCTGCGGTGGGCGTCGTGCAGCTGCCTTTGTTAGGTACCGTGAAGGCCTGGCAGCTGGCGTTTTTTGTTGCCGGCCTGCCCGGAATTCCGTTAGCTCTGCTGCTGTTGTCGACCGTGCGCGAACCGCTGCGGCAGGGACTGCTGAAATCGGCGCAGCGCGCGACACAGGCGGTACCGGTATCGGAAGTAGCGCGATTTGTCGCGCAGCGTGTGCGAACCTACGCCGGCATCATCGGTCCGTTCTGCCTGATCAACCTGATTTCCTACGCGGTGTTCGCCTGGACACCCACCTATTTCATTCGCGACCATGGCTGGACCGGGCCACAGATCGGGTTCGCGTTCGGAATCATCATCATCGTGACCGGCATTGCCGGCGCGTTGTCGGGCGGATCGCTGTGCACGCGCCTGATCGGCCGCCAGAATCCCAACGCGCATATCGACGTCGCGATCTATGCCGGCATTTTCCTGCTGCCGCTGGCTTCGACGGCAACGCTGGTGTCGAGCGACTGGCTGTCGCTCGCATTGCTGGCCGCGACCAACTTTTTTCTGAGCACCTGGGGCGGCACGGCCGCCGCGGCGCTGCAGGCGGTGACGCCGAACCAGATGCGGGCGCAGGTCACGGCAATTTATCTGCTATGCGGCAACCTGGTCGGTGTCGTGTTAGGTCCGCTACTGGTCGGCGCGCTGACCGATTATGCGTTTCAGGATCCCAAGGCCATCAAGTATTCCATCGCGATGGTGGGTGCTGTCAGCACGCCGATCATGCTGTTGCTGCTGTGGCTCGGTCGCCGGCCATTTCGCGAGAGTCTCCAGGCCGCGCAGGCCTGGCAGGGGGCGCCCGCGTGAGCAAGTTCTTCGAACTATTTGAGGTTGGCCCTCTCAAGCTGCGCTCGCGCCTGGTCATGGCGCCCATGTCGCGAGCCTTCAGCCTCGGCGGCGTGCCGACACCCGCAGTCGCCGAGTACTACGCGCGGCGCGCGCGTCACGAGGTCGGCCTGATCCTCAGCGAAGGGACCTACATCGATCATCCTGCGGCGTCCAGTTATCCAAACTGCCCGGATTTCTTTGGCGAGCCAGCGCTGGCCGGCTGGAAAACTGTCGTTGCCGCGGTCCATGCCGAGGGATCGGCGATGTTTCCGCAGCTGTGGCATGTGGGCAGTCACAGGCGCGCTGGCTTTGCGCCCGCGAGCTACGTGAATCCGCTGAGCGGTGCCAGCGAGCCGACGCGCGCGATGACCGAACGCGACATCGCCGATGTGATCGCCGCGTTTGTGCGTGCGGCCGCTACGGCGCAGCGACTCGGTTTCGACGGCGTCGAAATCCAGGGCGCCCACGGTTACATGATCGATGAGTTCCTGTGGTCGAAAGCTAACACCCGGACGGACCGATGGGGCGGATCGATCGCTGCTCGCACAAGGTTCGCTGCCGAGATCATCCGGGCCATGCGTCGCACGGTCGGCCCGGAGTTTCCGATCGCGCTGCGGCTGTCGCAGTACAAGCTGCAGGATCACGAGGCTTTGATCGTCCGCAATGCGAATGAAGTCCAGCAACTGGTTGCGCCGCTGGTCGACGCTGGTCTGTCCTTGTTAGATATCGCAACGCGAAGCGTGTCGCAACCGGCTTTTGCGAATTCACCGCTGACGCTCGCGGGCTGGTTCCGTAAACTAAGCGGCCTGCCGGTGATCGCGAACGGCGCGGTGGGGCTCGACCGGCCCGGGCAGCGCGATGCCGGGCTTGCGCCGCTCGATGCGGTGCATGATTTGCTGGCGCGCGATGAAGTGGATCTGATTGCAGTCGGCCGCGGCCTGCTGGCGGATCCGGAGTGGGGCGGCAAGGTGCGTTACGAGCGCCTTACAGAACGGCGCGAATTTCTGGCGGCGATGCGGGAGAAATTGGAATGAAAGTACAGCAGGTTCGGATTCGATCCATGCCGGCAGGCCCGCCGCAGCCCGAGGATTTCGAAGTTGTCGAGCGCGAGCTGCCGCTCGCGGCCGGGCCCGGGCAAGTCCTGGTGCGAGCGCATTGGCAGTCGCTCGACCCGTATGTGCGGGCATTGATGTCGGGGCGGCATTTTCTGCGCATGCCGCAGGCCGGCGAGTTGTTGCCGGCGGCGAGCGTTGCGCAAGTCCTGGAATCCCGCAACGCATCGTTTGCAGTCGGCGACACCATCGTGCTGCCGTTAGGTTTGCAATCGCACGGCGTGTCGGACGGCGCCAGCGCTTGGAAGCTGCACACGGAACACCAACCGGCGTCGACCGCGCTCGGCATTCTCGGCATGCCGGGCATGACGTCCTATTTTGGACTCAAGGAAACTGCACAATTCCGGGCCGGCGAGACCGTGCTGGTGTCGGCGGCCTCGGGTCCGGTGGGCTCGATGGTCGGACAGCTTGCCAAGCTCTGGGGTGGCCGCGCGATCGGTATCGCCGGATCCGGGGAAAAATGCCGCTGGGCTGTCGAAAAGGCGGGCCTGTCCGCCTGCATCAACTATAAGACCGAGGATGTTAGCTCGCGGTTGCGCGAACTCGCGCCGCAGGGCGTGGATGTGTTCTTCGACAACACCGGCGGAGCGCTGCAGCACATGGTGCTGGCGGATCGCCATCTCGCGATGAAGGGCCGTGTCATACTCTGCGGGCTCATCGAGCAGTACAGCATGAAAGTTGCGCCACCGGGACCGAATCTCGGCCTGCTGATGGCCTGCCGCGGACGCATCGAACCGACCATCGTGTACGACTACGAGCACCGGCGCGAAGAATTCATGGCGGAAGTGCTGCCGTGGTATGCGGCAGGAAAATTGGCGTACCAGGAAGACGTGGTGACAGGTCTCACGAACGCGCCTGCGCATTTCTGCAAGCTGATGCGCGGCGAAAATTTTGGCAAGGCGCTGGTGCGCCTGTGAAGAATTGATGACGGAAGGAACCAAGACCATGAAAAGACGCTACAAGGTCCTGGGCGCGGTGCTGGCGTTTATCGCGGTCACGCTGCTGGTATTCCTGCGCTATCTCAGTCACGACGGCGAGTGTCGCGTACCGGAGCCACTCGCGGCTAACACGCCGACCATGAAGGCGATCGTGTATCGTTGCTACGGCGGGCCCGAAGTCCTCAAACTGGAGGACATTGCCAAGCCGAGTCCATCTGACGAGCAGGTGCTGGTCAAGGTCCGGGCAGCATCAGCGAATCCGCTGGAGTGGCATTACTTGCGGGGCATGCCCTACATCATGCGCGGGCAGGTGGGTGTCGGTGCGCCCCTCAATATCAGGCTAGGCACCGACTTTGCGGGTGTCGTCGAATCAGTCGGCAGGAAAGTCACGCGCTTCAAGCCGGGCGATGAAGTCTTCGGCGGCGCAGACGGTGCCTTTGCTGAATATGTGACCGTGCGCGAGAGCCGGGCGTTGGTGATGAAACCGGCTAACATGAATTTTGAACAGGCCTCTGCCGTTGCGATTGCGGGCGTCACTGCGCTGCAGGCGCTGCGCGACAAGGGAGCGCTGCAACCCGGACAAAAAGTCCTGGTCAATGGTGCGTCAGGTGGCGTGGGCACCTTTGCCGTGCAGATCGCCAAATCCATGGGGGCCGACGTCACCGGCGTGTGCAGTACTCGCAATGTGGACTTGGTGCGCTCGCTCGGCGCCGACCACGTGGTTGATTACAAGCAGGAAAATTTCACACGACTCGCGACCCGGTACGACCTGATCATCGATAACATCGGTAATCACAGCCTGTCGGATCTGCGACGCGTCCTGACACCCAAGGGCGCCGTGGTCATCGTTGGCGGGCCGAGCGATGGCAAATTTCTCGGGCCGTTAACCGGTGCGATCAACGCGGGATTTTACTCGCCGTTTGTCAGCCAGAACTTCAACTTCATGCTGGCAACGCTGAACCCGACAGACCTGCAGTTCCTCGGCGAACTCATGCGGAACGGCAAACTGACGCCGGTGATCGATCGCCGCTACCCGCTCGCTGAAACCGCAGCCGCCATCGCCTACCTGGAAGAGGGCCACGCGCGCGGCAAAGTCGTCATCGCGGTGGCCCCGTAGTGCATCGCTGATCGCTTATTTCGAGCTTATTCCGGGTCGAGTGGATTGTTGAACAGCACCGTCAGCTTGATGCTGCCGTGGCCGCGTTGCGGGAAGTCCGGGTTGGCGGGATTGCCCGCATCGAGGTTCGAGGCCGTGTCATCGGGCGGGAACAGCACCAGCGTGTTCAGGTATTCGATGACCGCCAGCTTGGCGTATTCCGGCAGGTTGGCGAACGCGTTGCGGGACAGCAACGCCTCGCCGCCATGACGCAGGATTACTTCGCGCAGGTTGATGCTGCGTCCATCGTGCCCGTAGGGCGCGGTTGATCCGACACCCCAGAGCGGCGTGGTCAGGAAATCGCGGCGCAGCGTGCCATCGTAGTTGCGCTCATAAAACTTGGAACCGATGTCGTGGCGCTTGAAATCGGTGTAGATGTTGGCAACCTGAAACGCGCGGTTGTTAGGAACCTTCAGCGCCGGGAAGCCGCTACCGTCATCGCGAGCGGTGATCTGCAATGACGCCGTGGCAAACAGGTTGTTGAAAATGCCGCGCGTCGCGTCGTGCTGGGTCTCGACGTCGGCGATGCGCCGATCGCGTTCAATGGTGAGGTTCTGCACATGGCAGGACGTGCAGCCGGTCGCACGCATCAGGTCGAGTCCCACGCGTGCCAGCTGCGATTGCTGATCGCGGCCCGGCTTGAAATAGTTGAACAGATAAAACTCCATGTAGTCGACCAGCGCCGTGGGGATTTCATTGCGCACGCCATCGCCGTCGGGGTCATCCATCGCAAATCGGGCCTTGGGCGCCGAGACGCTATCGGTCGCGCCGTTGATACGCATGCCGGTGGGGGTGGTCACTTGCGCGCCACCTGCTGCCCGGGTCAGCAGCGGGTCGACTGCCTGGAGTCCCATTTCATCGTTGAATGCGCCCACCACGAATTCGCGGATGGTGACGGTGCCGCCGTGCGCGAAGAAGGGTTTGACGCGCAAGTCCGCATCCACGCCACGGATCGATGCGTTGTCGACGGCGCCGGTCGGGCTGACGGCAATGTAACCAAAGTTAATGCCCTTGGCGGTCAGCGGGCGCGAGACCGTGGCGCCAGTCCGCGCCGCATCCTGGCGCGCCCGATCGCGTATGCCGCGCAGCTCCGTGGTCATTTCGTCGGCTAACATCTCCTTCAGCCCGAGACCAAAGAGATGCGGGGCGTCGCGGCTGTCGGGCCGGGTGGCCACATCGCCGCCAAATCCCGCGGCACCGCGCGGCCGGCCATGGCAGCCGGCGCAACTATCGGAAATGCCGGCGCCGATCGCCAGGTTGTGGGCGATGTCGCCGACGCCGTTGTTAGCCCGCGGACCGAGTCCCTGTTGCTGCGAAAATTTCAGCTGGAATAGCTGGCGACCCCGACGCACCGCACGGGCCGGATCGCGCGCGACAATAAAACTCGAGGAATTGGGGGTCGACCAGTCGCCAACCCCGGCGCCAATCTGGTCCACCAGCGACTTGGCAATGCCGACGCCCTCCGGATTGGGAGCCTGAACCTGGTCGGTGAGTTGCGCCGCCGCCTGGCCCGAAGCCAGCAGTGCTGCCGCGATAAGTAAAGTCCGGTAGCGCGCCTGAATCATAAAACCCCCTGAGATTGGTATCTGCCTTACAGGAGGTATCGAAATCGGGCGCCAAAAACCGACACCGGGAGAAGAATTAATTTTCGGCTACAGCACCGGGAAGCCGGCCGCCTGCAGCATGCTCCGGGTTGCGTAATCTCCGACGCTGGCCTGCAACTCCGTGACAGCCGCTTTCAGGGTCTGCTCGTAGGGCGCATTTTGAGCTCGCTGAATGCGCGCCTTGGCCAGTAACGCGTTGCCCAGCGGCTGACTGTGGCTAAAGTCACCTAACGCTACGCGGGCCAACGATTCGGCGCGCTGCGCCGCGGCCGCCGCAGCAGTCAAATCCTGTTCGTCCGCAGCCGCGTTCGCCAGACCCGTCAGGGCCTTGGCCCGCAGCGAACCGGACAGTCCAAGGGCCTCGTTAATTTCCAGCGCCTGGCGATAATGCTCGCGCGCCGTTCGCGCGTTGCCCTGCAATCGTGCGACGCAGCCCATCATCAGGTGCAGGGCAGCGGTACTGTTGTGTTGCGGCGGAAAAAACTCTGCAACCAGCGGCACTGACTCGCGCATTTTGGCTTCGGCCTGCCGCGCATCGCCGAGCATGCAATAGGCGTTCGCTTCGCCTATCAACAATGTTGCCAGCCAGGTCCGCATTCCATTGCGCTCGGCAAGCGCCACTGCCTTCTTATAAAGTGGCAGGGCATCCTGCGGACGTCTGAGGTTCGCCAGCACACCGCCCGCATTGAAAAAAATTGCTGGATCAGCGAGCTGCCCGGCATCCATACCGGCCTGGCGCTGCAGTGCCTGCTCGAAAACAGGCCAGGCCTCAAGATACTGGCCCGCGGTCATCAGTACAATGCCGTAATTATTAAGAAACTTGAGCGCCAGTGACGTGTTACGGCGCCCGAGCTGATCGATCGAGGCTAACAATTCGCGATACTCGCGGACTGCGGCGGATGACTCACCACGCAGGGCCAGCACGCCGGCCAGCGCTTCGCGCGTCTGTAGAATCGACCGATCGTTGCTGGGATCTGTAGGGTCGTAAAGACTGAGCGCAGCGCGCAAATCGCTCTCCGCAGCCGTCGAGTGGTTTACTCCCGCATGAACGGTGCCGCGACTGGCCAGGCAACTCGCATATTCCGTGCCGTAGTCCCGGCGCTCAAGCGTTAGCAACACCGCATCAATCATCTGGATGCCTTGATCAGCTGAACCGGTGTAACCCAGGCTCTCGGCGAGATCACAGGTGATTCGGGCAGCCAGCCCGGAATCGCGACTGGATTTGACCACTGACTGTGCCTTGCGGAGTAAATTCTGTGCCGTTGCGGACTGCGCGAGCGAGCCGTATTGTTCCGCGAGTGCAAACAGCAGGCGCGCACGCAGATCGGGGGTCGCTCCGAACTGAAGGTCAATCAGCGATTCGCCGGAATCCAGTAACTGCTGCGTCGTCAGAGGTTTATCGGCGCCTTGCTGCAGAATGGCCGCGAGAAATTCTTGCGTCGCTTGCGCGTAACTGAGCTCGCGCGTTGCGCGCGCGCTTTCCTTGCGAGCGATCCCCTGCTGGACCAGGGCGGTGACCAGCGCAGCAGCTACCGCCAGGACGCCAATGCTGCCGATGGCCACGCCCAGTCGATTGCGGCGCACGAACCGCGAGGTCCGGTACAACAGCGTCGGGGCTCGCGCCGCAACCGGCTCATGGGCAAGATACCGCCGGACATCCTCGGCCAGATCCGCGACGCTTGCATAGCGGTCCAGCCGCTCGCGCCGTAGCGCCTTGGCGATGATATTGTCGAGATCGCCGCGCAGTGCCCGGCGGGCTCCCGGGCGACTCGACGCCAGCGGCAGGCGGTCGGCCATGATGGCCTGGAAGCGTGCCGCGGCGCTCTGGCCCGGCTCCTCGTATGGCCGCTCTCCAGTCAGCAATTCATGTAGCAAGACGCCGAGAGCGTAGACATCGGCCAGTGTGTCGGCGGGTTCGCCTAACAACTGCTCCGGCGCGGCGTAGCCCGGCGTCATCGGGCTGGCGCGGGTAATGCGCGTCAGCTGCTCGCCGTCCGATGAGTCGCCCATGAGGCGCGCGATGCCGAAATCGAGCAGCTTGGGCACGCCTTCGCGGGTGATCATCACGTTCGAGGGCTTGAGGTCGCGGTGCACGATCAGCTGACGGTGCGCGAGCGCGACCGCGTCGAGCAATTGCAGGAACAGCGACAGGATCGCGGGTATACCCAGTGCCAGGCGCTTGCAGTACTCGTCGATGGGCTCGCCTTCGACGAACTCGAGCACCAGGTACGGCTGGTTCGCCGCCCCGATCCCGGCATCGATCAGGCGCGCAATGTTAGGGTGATCGAGGCGGCCTAACAGGCGGACCTCGCGCTGGAACCGGGCTTGGCCTTCGCGGTCCGCCCAGGGACTGGCGAGGAACTTGATAGCGACGGTTTGATTGAATTTGCCGTCGTCGCGGCGCGCGCGCCAGACAGTTCCCATGCCGCCGTGGCCGGCTTCCGATTCGATGACAAAAGGGCCGATGCACGTGCCCGCCAGGTCCGGACTGGCCATTTCCACGGCGGCGGCGCTGACATCGCCGTCGAGAAAACGTTGCTGTTGCACGGCCGCGCTACCGCCCAGGATTGCAGTCAGGCGCGCCGCGAGGTCCGGTTTGTCGGCAGCGAGTTGCGCGAGCCACGCCGTGCGTTCGAGCTCGTCGAGCTCGATCGCGTGGTCGAGCGCCTGGCTCAGTGCATCCCAGGATTCGTCGCCGATCATTCGAGCGACTTCAGAAAATCGAACAGCAGCAGACGGGCTTTTTCCCAGTCGCGCTGCAGCGTGCGTTCAGACACGTTGCGCAGTACCGCGATTTCACCAAGCGTCAGCCCACAGAAAAACTTGAGGTCCACGACCTCGGCCAACGCGGCGTCTTTCTGCGCCAGTTCATCGAGTGCGTCCGACAACTTCTGCAGTTCCGGCGCTGCGGCGACGCTGTCGGATATGGCGGTATTGAGCTGGGTGAAATGAAATTCGCCGCCGCGCTTCTGCGACTGGCGTTGGCGCACCCGGTCGATTATGAAGCCGCGCATCGCGCGACTGACATATGCCATGAATCGGCTGCGGTCGGGGAATACCACGTCAGGGCGGCCGGCCAGCTCTGCGTAGACCTCGTGCAGCAGGGTGGTGGCGCTCAACGTCGCCGCCTGTGGCGATTGCCGGCTGAGCTCGCGCCGGGCGATGCGGTGCAGCTCCGAATAAAGAGCAGCAAACAACTGGTCGCGGGCGACTCCTTTTCCACGCTCCGCATTGCGGAAAAGGCCGTCGAGCTCGACGTTGGATAACATATTGCGTCGCCTGGTGTAGCCTGCCGGTGTGATTCAGACAGGGATACGATCAGGCGTCAAGTTTATCGTGTTAGGCCGCGTTTCTACTGGCGCTGGCGGGGGACAGCAATCGCGCAGCACCCGCGCCAGTGCCCGGCAGGCATCCGTGATCGTGAACATGCCGACCAGCTTGCCGTCCCTGGTGACCACCGCGGAGGTGTCTGAGGCCCCGGGCGTACATCAGCGCGATGACCTGAGGCATGTGTACCACGCCGATGCTGGTGCTCGAAATGTACGAGCACGCCTATCAAATGGACTACGGCGCGGCGGCCGCGAAATACATCGATGCGTTCTTCGGTAACATCTAGTGGGATGCGGTGGGTCAGCGCCTCACGTCGGCTTAGTCGCAGACCCGGTTCTGTGTAAGACTTCCGGGCAATTTTACAGGGCAGGGTGCGTTGACATGTATAAGCAATCTATGGCGACCAGGGTATTGCTGCTGTTAGCTCTCGTAGCGTGGCCGTCGGCCAATGCGGCCGGCACGGCCTCCACGCTGCTGCCGGTGAGCGCCATGCGCGCAGGCGCCATCGCCGCTGCACCGGTGGCGAATGCCGCCTTTGCGCCCGGTGCCGGCAGTACACCCGCGCCCGCGTTTTCCGGCGTTCTCAGCATTCCGCAAAGCCCGCTCGCAACCCTGCCAGCGCTCATCAAGCCGCTGCAGGATGGGCGCGACGCGCGTTTGTTTCCGGGCGTCACGCTCGAGTTCTTCACGCTGGGCGACATTCTCGTGCCGATGCAGCGCGGCGAGATGGTGCGTGAGACCGCGCCCGGCAAGGTGCAGAGCTATTGGCGCGTCATTCCGCAATTTGGCCGGGTCTGGCACGAGCAGGCTGATGGCCGCTGGTCGCGCGCCGCGTTCGCCATCATGCTGGTCAACGATACCGAAAATCACGCACACCAGGGACTCGCGACCTTCTTGTACCGCGAGGGCCAGGTCAGCCAGCTCAAGTTTCAATTTATCCAGCAAACGGCGCCCTACCTGCTGGATCAGCATTTTGTCGCCTGGGGTTCGGCGCCGATGACGCTGGCGGCCGGCGACGCGGGTGTGCTAACAGCGCGGCGCACCGCGGCGCAGCAGGAACTCGCAGCGCGCCTGCCGGCCAGGCCCTGGGCGGAACTCGTCAAGTCGCTGCCGCCTGGAACCCTCGACGGATTCGGCGGCCCGGTCTATCCGAAGTGGCGGGTCGTGGGGGCGCTGGTGCGCAACGGCACGCTCTACTACCAGGAGGCGCAAACGCCGTATGGACCCTATCCCTATCCGCTCGAGATGCGCTTTGGCGTGCGTTCGATAACAAAAAGCGTGGGTTTGCCGCTGTCGCTGTTGCGCCTGGCGCAAGTTTATGGTCCCTGGGTGTTGACACTCAAGATCGGCGACTACGTGCCGGGCCTCGATCCCAAGTGGAGCCGCGTGCGATTGATGGATGCAGCTAACATGGCCACCGGCTTCGGCGGCGTCGGCACATTCAAGACCTATCCTAACGACAACCAGGATGGTTATCTCGACAACGACTACGACGGCTGGTACATCGCGCCCTCACAGTCTGACAAGATTGCGCATATCAACCGGCACCTGCGTCCCTACCCCTGGGATCCGGGCACGGTCATGCGCTACCGCGACCAGGATTTCTTTCTCGCCGGCGCCGCGCTCGAGAGCTTCCTCAAGTCGATGCGCGGACCGAAGGCGGATCTCTGGGACATGCTGCGCGCCGAAGTGTTCGAGCCCATCGGCATTTACCACGCGCCGGCCGTCAGGACCCGCGAGCCGGACGGACGCGACGGCCTGGTCTGGTTCAGCGCCGGTTACTACCCGACCCTGGATGATCTCGCCAAGATCGCGCTGCTGTATCAGCGGCAGGGCGCGCATGATGGCAAGCAGATCCTCAACAAGCAGCTAACAACGGAGGTTTTCGCCGCGCACGATGCGCTGCAGAAGGACAGCGACTTCTCGGTGACGCGGGTTGCGCCTGAGACTGCGGCGCCGGATGCGCCGTTCTACCGCATGGGTATCCATTTCATACCTTACGTTGGCAGCGCCAGCAAACGCCTGTATCGCCTGCCGCGGATGTCCGGCTTCGGCGAAAACGAAGTCACGCTGTTCCCAAATGGCATTGTGTCGATCACCACGGCCAAGGTCGGCAGCCTTCCTCCGGGCGAGCAGGGGAAGTCCAAGGACAAGGACGAAACGCTGCGCGCCGTCGATCGGCTGGCGCCTTTCTGAGGGTCTGTTAGGCCGTTTTCCGCGCCGCAATTACCATGAAGGTGAACACTGGCGCGTCGGTCTTGGCTCCGCCACCATAGTTTTGAGCAACCGCAGGCTCGAACCGGCACTGCGCCGGCGCGAAACCGGCCTGCTTGCAGAGCGCCGCAAAATCCTCGTCCTGCAACGAGCCGAGGTAGGGCTCGTTGTTGAAATGCGCCATCCACTCGGAAAAGAAGCGATCGTAGTTGCTGTCTTTGCTGATGGAATCCAGGTGCGCCATGACGCCGCCCGGTTTGAGGACACGGTGTGCTTCCCTGAAAATGCGGCGGATGGCCTTGTGTGAGGTCTCGTGCAGCAGGGCATGCGAGACCACCAGATCGAATGACTCGTCGGGATAGCTCAGCTCTTCGGCATTCTGCTGGCTGAAATGCACCGCCTTGCCCATCGCAACGGCGCGCGCATGGCCATAGCGCAGGCAGGGCGCTGATACATCGACCGCGTGGACTGCGGTTGTCGGGCCAAATGCGTCGACGTAAGGCAGCGTTGAATGCCCAACCGTGCAGCCGAGATCCAGCACCTTGCGCGGCGCCAGATCGGGGTAGCGGCTCTTGATCCATTCGAGCAGCTGCCGGCCCTGGCCATCGAGGTCGGGGCCATAACTGCCCATGGAATAGAGGCGATAGGTGCGATCGAATTCCGCGCCCGGAAACACATCGTCGTCTGTTAGCTCCTGCTGATAGCTGCCGGGCTTGCAGTGATAGTCGATCGCCTCGAAGTAGCGTGGCAACGGCATGTCGGGATCCAGTTTCAGGGACCCCAGGCGTCCGCGCAAGGAGTTAGACCGCTCGATCAGGGCCGGCAGCTGGCGCTCGATGCTGGGTCCCACGGTGTCGTAGAGCATCTCCTGCGTGGTGCGCAGCATCGCGCTGTGCCAGCGATAGGTCGGCTCGCGCCCGAAGGCTTCTCGCAGGGCCTTGCGGCTCGGCGCGCGAGCGCCGTTCCTGCGACGCAGCTGCGGTTCGATCTTGTCTTTCAACAGCGTGCGGTTGTTAGCATGGAAATTGCGCGACGCATAGATGCGCAGCGACTTGATGAAGTCCTGCAGCACCTGCTCATCGTGCGTGGCGTCCGGAAACATCGCATGCGTGGATCGGTCAGCCATGGTGATACCCCTGTTAGTCGCTATTTCCGGATCGCGTCATCGACCAGTTTATCGATCCCGGGTTGCTGCGCCTGTGCATCGGCGACCGCCAGAATCCGGAACACCCGCGCCAGCATGGCCTGGCGCTGCGCCTCGCGCGCTGCCTCATCTGCGGCGTCCGGAATGAAAGACTCGATCGTTTCGGGCGTCACCGGCTGCCCCGCTGCAAGCAGGCGCTCATGCGTGTCGAGCCGGCCGCGCAACAGGGCAATTTCGCCGGTGGCGGCCATGATCATGGCCAGCAATTTGTCGACATCCGGATCGCGCATGAACAAGGGCCGCCGCCCCTTGGCAACGCGCTGCCGGGGGCGCTGGACTCTCGTCGCTTTGGTTTCGGTCGCTCGCCTGGCCATCGCTTGCCTCATGTCCAACCCAACGACGCAGATTACAACAGAATCCTCAGGTGACTCAGACTCGACCCCAGACCCACAGGCCGAACCATTGCAGGTTGCTGTGCAGTCCGTAGGATAGCAGCATGCCTACTAACAGCGCATAGCCCGCAGCCCGGAGCCAGGGTCGCGCCGATCGCTGTAGTGCCCATCCGCTCAGCAGCCCGAGTAGCGGCGCCCAGATCCAGACAGGCAGCCAGGCATACAGCATCGGAGCCAGCGCCAGCGATGCCAAAGGAAACGGCAGCCGAAGCTCACGAATCCTTGGCAGGCAGGTGATTGCCACGGCCAGTGCCCAAAGCGCGACTCCCAAAGCACCCCAGGCATCGGAGTCCCACCAGGGTTTTGACACTGCCATGCCGATCCAGAACAGCACCCAGGCAGGCGACAGGCCGGAGGCCTTGCCGGCCGCCGCCGCTGAGGGTGGCAGCAGAGCTAACGCCGCTGCCGGCGCGAGGGCCATCCATGGTGCGAAGGGGTGCCAAACAGCCAGCAGCCAGGCCAGGCTGACCAGCAGCCATTCTGCGACCTGCCATACCGGGTTTGTGCCTGATTCGCGAACGGTGAGCCAACCGCCGAGGCCGATGCCCGCGGCCAGCAACGCCAGATCAGGACGCTCGGTGTCCCAGAAATCCAGGCTAACACTGCGCGCAAAGGCGATGCTGCAGCCCAGTGTGATGAGCAGGCCCAGCCAACGGACCGACGGCTGCTGTGGCCGTGGCATCGCCAGCAGTGCTAACGGCAGCAGGATCAGCGCAGCGCTCCAACCGTCGCCCAGCGAGAACCGGTATCGAATCGCTGCTTCCACCAGGCCTGCCAGATACAGGAAAAACCAGGTCGTGATGTTCATGGCGAACCCAGGGCGGTGGACGGCACGGGATTGCGCCGATCGGAGCCGTAGGCGCCCAGTGTTCCGGCGGTGAACTCAATCCAGCGATAGCCGTTGTTAGTGCGGCTATCCGCGAACACCTGGCGCACGTCAGCACCGAGTGCTGTCGTGACCACAAACTTGGTGCCCGGGAAATCGACACGGTCCGCGCGGAACCTGCCGCTGGCGTCGTACACGGCGTCCTGATGCCAGTGCCCACTCAATACAATGGCAACGCTGTATTGTCGACACAGTTCGATAAATGCCCGGCGGTAACCACGCAAGTATCCGCCCGTGCCGCCCGCCTCGGCAGCAGCGGTAGCGCCTGGTGAAAAAACTGGATGATGGACCTGTACTATCGGGGTACGTCCATCGAGGTGTGCCAACTCACGTTGCAGCCAGCGAAACGTGCTCGGGGTCAGCGCGTCGCGACCGTGCGCACTATCAAGACTTAGGATTGCCAGCGGGCCGAAGTTGCTGCGGTGATCGCGTGCGCCGAAAACCCGCAGGTAGCGATGCCAGGCGGTGCGCTCGTGATTGCCCGCGGTCATGATGACAGGCGCGTCGAGTTGCGCCAGTTGCGCGTAAATAAACTGGATATTCGCTTCCGTGCCTGTGTAGTTGATGTCACCGGTCACTAACACGGCATCAGGTTTCTGTACGCGCATTTCCGCAATGAATTGCCGCATGAGTGGCTCGCGCCCCGGCGGGGGCAGATCGGCAATCTGCACCAGCCGCAATGTCGCCGGCCAGCTGCTGCGCAGGAACACCGCCTTTGGCAGCCGCAGGTCTTGCGTCGGGGTTTGCAGGCGCAGTGCATACGCACCGTCCGGCAGTGCCGGCAGCGATACCGTGAGCACCGCGATGGCGCCATCCCAACGGCTTTTTGTTAGCTGCAGTGGTGCAATACCGCCAGGTCCGTCCAGCGACAGCTGCAGGTCGGGCAGCGTCAGGGGCAGGCTGGTCGCCAGGCGAACTTCCATGCTCGCGCCCGGATGATCGATGACCGGCATGCCCAGCCGCGGGGCCTCAACGCGGACCTGCAACGGCCAGCCGACCGCCAGCATGATTCCGGTGAATAGCATCACTGCTAACAGGCAACACGCGAGCAGGTGCAATAGCGGGCGGCTCACGGTGCAGGTCGATCCGGAGTCTTGTTGTGCTCCATGAGGTAGCGGCTCCAGGCGTAAAACCCCTGGGCCAATTGCGTCAATTCACGGGTTTTTTCCGGTCGCGCAGCGGCGTTATCCTGTTCGCCTTGTGCTTGCAGGTCGAACAGAAATGTCCTGCCGTCCGGATTGTGAACCAGGTAGTTCTGCTGCTGTATGAAACCGATGGTTGGCGGACGTTGCCAGGTGCTGAAGGTGAACGCGCCGCCCAGCGTTGCATAGCGTGGATCAAGCGCGTCCTTGCCAAGCGTCTGCGTAAGGATTTTCCTGCCTAACAAACTCATGACAGTGGGTATTATATCCATCTGCGACGCGACACTCGAAACCCGTCTGCCGGCTTTGATGAAGCCCGGGGCATAGATCAATGCCGGTATCCGGTGGATGGCCAGGGGCACCGCTGCGAAGCGCGTATCCGTAGTGCCGCGGGAAATTCCATGGTCGGCCCACAGCACATAGACGGTATTCAGAAAATCAGCCGAGCGCGTTTGAGCCGCGAAGAACTTTTTCAAGCTGTAGTCCATCAATCGCACAGCGTTGAATTCCTCGATGCTGGCAAAACCCTGCGCGGCAAGATCGGCCTGCGCCACTGCGACCGTCCGGAAGTCCCGCAGGTGTGCAGGAATTGTGAATGGTGGATGATTGCCACTGGTCTGAAAATACGCGAAGTAGGGACGCCGCGCTTTCTGCAGCGTTTCGCCGCCTTCGAGCAACAGGTCGACGTCTGCGATTCCCCACACATCAACGATTGGAGCGCGATAGCTGCCTTCTTCGAATATCTTGAGTCCGGCGATATTGTTTTTCAGAGCCGCGCGGATTTGGGCCCAATTCGCGCTGCCACCCAGAAAATAATATTTCTCATAGTCGTCCAGGGTATTGATCGGGCAATACTGTTCAACTAACAGCGGATTCCGGGTGGCATTCCAATCGAGGCCGCTGACGTCTGGAATTCCAAACAGTGTTGCAAACATCGAGCGGCTGGTGTTTTCCATGACCACATGGAATCGATCGAAGAAAATGCTTCGGCCGGCCAGCTCCTGCAGGAAGGGCGTGGGATTGAGTGGATTGCCCAACAGTGAAGTCTTGAAAATCGACAGACTCTCCAGCTGAATGAACACTACGTTAGGCGTGCCCGTGACCAGCGGTCTCGGTGCGATAGAGCGCAGCAAGCTGGGCTGCCCCTGCGCATCGTAGCGCTTCGGAATGCCAAAATAATCGGCAAGCGCCTGGTGAGTAGCCTTCACGCCGGCGAGATCCACGCCCAGGTCCGATGTGACGCGGGTTTCGAGGAAGAACAGCACCGGATTGAGTGCGACCTGCGCCACGAAGCGATCGCGACCATCGAAGACTTCGCCCCAGCGCAGTGGATAGAGGCTCAGCTTGCCCCACATCATGGCTAACAGCACCAAGGTCACGACGGTGTTGACAGCCCAACGCGGTCCGCGGGCGAGCCGCAGCGGCTGCCAGCCACGCAGCCTGCCGAACAGCCACAGCAGCGCGGCGATCAGCAGCGCAATCGCCAGCACGCCCGGAATGACCGGGTAGCTTTGCCAGATCATCTGCGCGCTGATCAGCGGATTCTGAAGAAAAACCAGCACCGTGCCATTGAGGCGCACGCGGTTGTAGCTGAATGAACCGAAGTCGGTTGCATAAGCCAGCAGCACGAATCCCACCACAAACAGGCTGTAAACGCCCCAGATCCAGCGGACTTCGCGGCCACTCGACAGTCCATGCTCCCGGCAGCGTGTGTGATAGATGATTGCGAGCAGTAGAAAAACGGCCAGCCAGGGTCTGGCGCCGCGATCGTCCACCGAACCGATCACCACGACGCAGACATAGACGACCAGGGCGAGGGCGAGGACCAGAGCGCCTTGCCAGCGGGCAGGTCTCTGGTCAGTGCCGGTGCGCAGCAACAGCCACGCAGGCATTAGCATCAGTGCAACCAGTCGCAGGTCAAATTTCAGGCCGATGATAAAACTGTCGTGCCCGGCCGCGGTCAGCAGCGAACTCGGCGAACCGAACTGCCAAAGGAACACCAGCCGGGCCACCTGCATGCAGCCCAGCGCGGCGATCGCCAGAATGAGTAGACTGCGCAGCTTCGGCATGGGCCGCCATTTTAGAGGTCCGCTCGTTTTGCGTGCAATAACATACCGCTCTGATCTGGAGTGACCCGCTAATGCCTCGCAACACCATCGCCATCGCCTGGCCGCTGCTTCTTGGCATGGGCGTACTCATGCTCGGTGCCGGCCTTCAGTCCACCTTGCTCGGCGTGCGCGCGACGCTCGAAGCCTTTCCAACGGCGGCGATCGGCGTGGTGATGTCCTGCTACTACGTAGGTTTCCTCTTCGGCACGATTATCGCGCCGCGCCTGATCCAGCATGTCGGGCACGTCAGGGTGTTCGCGGCATTTGCGGCGGTCGCCGCGGCTGCGACGTTGTTCCAGGCCGTGTTCGTGCATCCCGTGCCCTGGGGCGTCCTGCGTTTACTAACAGGGTTGTGTTTTGCCGGCATCTATGTGGTTGCCGAAAGCTGGCTCAACGATCGCGCGACGCAGGCGACGCGCTCCCGTCTGCTCGCAATCTATATGGTGGTGCTGTATGTCGGCCTGGGCGCCGCGCAGTTCCTGCTGATCGTGTCGAATCCGGCCACCGATACGCCGTTCATGCTGGTCGCCGCGCTGATCTGCCTGGCAATCGTTCCACTGGTGCTGTCGGCGCACCCGGCACCTGTCGTTGTCATGCCGCGCGCGGTACGTTATCGCGACCTCTACAGACTTTCCCCGCTCGGGGTGGTGGCGGTTGCGATGTCGGGGCTGATGACGTCCATGGTCTTCTCGTTAGGTCCCGTGTATGCGCGCCTGAGCGGCATGGATACCACCGGCATCGCGACCTTCATGGCCGGAAACATTCTGGCCGGCGTGGTCACCCAGTACCCCATCGGCGCACTCGCGGATCGGCTTGATCGTCGCGCCGTCATCGCCGGCGTGTGTGCACTCGCCACGGCGCTCAGTGTCTGCATGGTGGTTTGGGCTGACATGCCGCGCGCACTGCTGCTGGTTTTCTCCGCGCTTGTTAGCGGCCTGGTGTTGACGATCTATTCACTCGGCGTTTCGCACGTCAATGATCGGCTTGAGCCCGCCGAGATGGTTGCGGCCAGCAGTGCGCTGTTGCTCTTGAATGGCGCTGCGGCCGTCATCGGGCCTGTTCTGGGCGGCAGCCTGATGGGTACCTACCAATCGTCAGCCTACTTTGTGACGCTCGGGACGTTGACCGCCGCGCTCACGATGTATTGCCTGTGGCGCAAGAGCCGGCGCGCGCCGGTACCCCGCGAGCAACGCGGACCTTTCATCAAGGCGCAACCGGAGACCAGCGCCGTCATGGACGACTCCCAGTGGCAGGATGACAAAACGGGCCGGACGCTCGATGTCAAAGCCGAGTAATGAAGGATAGGAAATCCAACAGCCCGATTGCAAAATTCACAATAAATAATCAGTATGATTAAAGACGATTAGAAATGACAAACCGCGTCGTCACCGCGCACATTCCCGAGGCCCTGGCAAAGCGACTGGACGGGCTCGCGGGCAGGCTTGACCGTCCGCGTGGCTGGGTCGTTAAGGAAGCCATCGAAGACTATTTGGCGCTGGACGAGGAGCGACATCGGCAGACCTTGGCGGCGCTTGCTGAGGTTGATGCGGGTACAACGGTGGATCACGCCGACGTAAAGGCCTGGGCGGCCGGTCTTGCGACTTCGCACCGCAAAGTCCGTCGTCGATAAGCCCGTGGCGCTGCGATGGCCACCGTTGGCCTACGGCGATTTGCGCCGTTTCCACGCTGTCCTGGAGCCTGCTGACCCTCGCGCGGCCGCGCTTGCAGTTCAAC
>JANMYM010000055.1:0-8195 GCA_031382085.1 Gammaproteobacteria bacterium | reverse complement strand
CATTCTTCAGCGCGCTTGCCGCAACGCTCCTGCAACTCATAGTCTTCATTTGCGGAGCGACGATACTCAGGCTCAGCTACGGCGGCAGGCGGCTTGGCGGCGGCTACAGGTGGCTTGGCATCGCTACACGCAAAAAGCAAGGCGGAGAAACCCAGAAGAATTGCAATTTTATGGGACCGCGGAGGAACCGATTTGACCATGCGCCAAAGATACTACCGAGCGCCGGAACGGTCGAGCCGATTGTGCCGCACTGGTCAGGCTTTGATTTCGATCCGCTGCCCGGCCTCGAGATAGGCGCCGTCGATATGTTTGCCGGCCTTGAGCGCGGCCTTGATCGCCGTCTTGTCCGGCCGCGGCGCTGGCGGTTCAGGCGCGACCAGGTACTCGGCGGGGATTTGCGCGCCTTCCAAAATCCGCACCGACTCCGGGTTATTGCGCACGGTGATGACGAACTCCGGCGCCTCGATCCGCGTGATGCCGGTCGCCTGCAAATTGAACAGCAGATACGACTTGACCGACTCCGCGCGCTTGCGCAGTCTGTTAGCTCGCGCCTGCATCTGTTTCGCGGCCTCGTCGATCGCCTCGGCATTCACTTCGAGATTGCGCACGAATTTGCAGATATTCGTAGCCTTGACTTGCAGGTCGCCGGTCAGTCCCTCGAGCGTGTCGCGGATGACCTGCTCGGGCAGATCGTCGGATGATTCCAGGGCCTCGACGGCCTTGAAGTCGGCAACGAGTTCGTAGAGATTGAGCGCGGTCATGCCGCGATATTCGGCTTGCGGGCCTCGTACGCGGCCTTGAATCGGCTCGCGGTCTGCGAATCCTTGGCCTGGGTCGCGTGCTGCCAGGCGGAACTGAAGGCGGCCTTGAGCGATTCCGCATCGGCGGCGGCCTCGATCGCGGCTTTGTGGTCGGCGATTTCGCTCTCGGTCAGGTCGCCGCGGTCCACGGCAATTTGCGAAAGAATTTGCAGGATTCGGCGCGATTTCATGGCAATTCGCGCAATTTGATAATTTTCACCGCGATTCTTGACCTAAAGGGCAATCATTTGCTGTGGCCGCACGATCGCGACGGCACGGTCGGTCGATACAAAAAAGTTCCAGACTTTCGGGTGCCCCCCCAGGTAGGTCACGCCCGTCCCTCTGTTAGCCGCTGGCACAGCCGGTCGAGTCCGTCGCAGCAATCGCGCAAGGCCGACGCTATGCGCGCTATAGCCGCGTGGACGTAACCCGTGACATCGCAGGGTCGATCGCACGCAGCGCCGCCAGCGACCGCCTAGCGTGATCGAGCGCGTCGGCCAGCTGTTGCGAGCCAGGCGGCCGGTGCAGCGTAGCTAACGCGGCCAGGTCGAGCGGGCCGGGGTCGGTTGAGCGGGTCACGACCCAACACTCACAAGAGTCATAAGCAAATTTTCAAAACTTGTGGAACTCATAGGAGTCATAAGCAATATTCCTTACCAACACGCGAGGGGTAATGAGTTACGTATATATAGTTAGGTGGCGTTTTCTGCTTGTGACTCATGTGAGGCTCGGAACTTCCAGAGATTGCGGCGACGCTTGCCGCGGCCGATCTTGTCGGCGCTGAATCAGTCATGCCGAGCCATGATCGCAGCGACTTGAGAGCCGATCGCGCCGGCACGCTGCGGGTCGTCGTTGCTGTCGACGCCACTGACCGCGCGAATGACGGCACGCATTTCGAGTGTGTCGTGACCCTGTTCGCGCATTCGGTCGAGGTAGTCGAGCGTCTGCACTTCCAGCTCTGGAACGTAGCGCCGCGCCTCTTGCGCCTCGGCCGCCAGCTTTTCCGCGTCACCTGTTAGGTGCCAGGCTTCGCCAGCTTTGTATGCATGGACCGCCTCCCCCCAGATTTGAACTTTGTCTCTGGCCAGTGCGTCGGTGTCGATGCGCGTACACCTAACAGGCCAGAACCGCCGGTTGCCGGTGTGATCTTTCAGGTAGGTCGCCTCGTTCGTGGTGCCGACCAACACTGTCTGCCGCGGTCGCTGCACGAAATGCGCTTTGTACGGCACGCGATAGTGATCGACCGTGCGGGACAGGAACGCTTTGACCTGCTCGATCTCGCTGCGGCGCATGGCCGCCAACTCGCTGATCTCAGCGATCCACACACCCTGCAGCGCCAGCGCCGCCTCCTTGTCACCCAACGGCGGTAGGTTTTCGGAATTCCACGGTTCGCCGAGAACGCGAACGGCGGTTGATTTGCCGCTGCCTTGCGGACCTTCCAGGACAGGGACCGTATCGACTTTCGCGCCTGGCTGCATTACACGCGCGACCGCACCAATGGCGAACCCGCGACTGACTGCTTTCAGGTAATCGTCGGGTCCCTCGGCGCCGAAATACAAATCGAATAGGATGTCTAGGCGCGGCTTGCCATCCCAGATGGCGGCGCAGGCTTCGAGGTATTGCACCACCGGGTGGTAAGCGTGGTCTCGCGCCGCAATTTCGACTGCCGCGTCAATAACCCGGCGCACCCTGACCGGATAACCGGCATTTTGAATGTAGGCCATGAGCAACGTTGTCGAGTTGTCAGTCCAGCGCGCGCCGTAATCCATGCCGTCCCATGGTGGCGGCGATGCAATTTCTATTTGGTCCGAGAATTCGTTGTATCTAACAAGTTTATTAAGCGCGGGTAGCGACCGCAGAGCATCGATGACCGATGCCTCGTCGCCGCGCATTTGAGGCTCGTCGGCCGCTTTGCGACGCTTTTTCGGAAACTGCGTGACAGTCACGACCGCACCCCATGCGTGAGCCATCGCCAGGCGTGCTCGAGCCGCTGCCGGTCACGAGCTGCGCGAGCGGCCAGCTCGGAGCGCGAAAGTTTGGGTTTCGCTGTCTTTTTGAATTGCGGTATAATTCGCATGTTGCAGTCCTCAGGCCGGTGCGCGTCTCGTAAACGCCCCGGCCTTTTTCTTGCCGGGAATGCACGGGCGGTTTGTTAGGCGGCGCGAGTTTCCGCGGCATCCAGAGTGCCCGGCCGCCAGCCAGTCTTGCCGCCCAGATTGAAATCGCGTGCAGGCAAACGACCCGACTTTTCCCAGCGCCAAAGGGTTGCGCCGCTGATGCCGTATCGCGCACGGACGCCGCTTGGCCAGACAACTGCGGTGCCAGCGGTGGGGGCTCTTTTGGATTTCATCGCGTCACCTCACTGGATTGCGTGAGTGCGATTGAATCATCTAGGAGCCGATCAACAGGGGGGATAAATCAGCGCCTTTTCTTGCTGCGGTTGCGGCCGATCCGCGTCGCGAGTGCCTGGTGTTGGTTTACCGCCTGCTCGCGCGTCAACTTTCTTGACGCTACCCGATCGCTCAGGATTTGCGTGGCCGCGTCGAGCACATCGACGCGAAACAACTCCCGGAGTGTCTCCGATTCCAGGCCGAACCGGTCGCCCGCGTCCGAGCACGCCGCCGCACGGGTCGCACCGTCGAGGTGTAGTGCCACTGCATAAAGCAACGCGCACATGCGGGTAGACTCGGCAGCATCTCGCTTCGGCAAGCCGCGCGACTGGCCGCGGCCGCGCATGTCCGGCAGCAGTTCACCCGTGAAAAGGGAGTTACGCCTTCTTGGCATCGCGAAGACTTCTCATGTGGCGCGCCCACTTGTCCAGTGCAGCCCGTTTTTCATCAAGATATTCGCCGGTGTCGTAAGTCGCGACCATCTTTTGCTGCGAGTGATTCACGACGCGCTCGGCGATGTGAGGCTGGATTTTCAACTTGCCGAGGCCGGTCCGACAGGTTCGGCGCAAATCGTGCAGCGTGAATGGTTCAATCCCACGCTTTTTGAATCGCGCGCGACACTTCGCCAGGCTGCGCGTTAGCTGGCGGGCGTCTGTGGGCGCGGTTGGAACGGGCGATGGAAGAACCCAACGCGATTGATCTGCCATGCCACGCAGTTCTTTGAACTCATCCATCGCCCACGCCGTTAGCGGCACGACATGCCGCCGGCCGTTCTTGCTGTGCTCGGCCGGTATGGTCCAGGTCTTAGCCTTGAAGTCGATATCAGCCCAGCGGGCGAGGGCGAGTTCACCGCGGCGCTGGCCGGTTAGCAGCAGGACCAAGATGACGTGTTCGAGGCGCTCAAATCGCGTGCAGGCGCGTGGATTAGCAAGGTAGGCCGTTAGTTCGGCATCGCTGAGCGTCCGCTCCCGTGGCTTTTCCTTTCCGCCTGGGCGGAACAGGAGCTGTACCGGCGATGTATCAACCAGCGCCCGATGAACGCCATATCGAAACATCTGCGACAGCACGCCGGCGACTCGATTTGCCATGACCTTGGAGCCGCGTTCAACTACAGCATCCAGCAGCTCGATGACTTCGCGAGGTTTGATGGTGCGGGCATCCCGCTGGGCCCAGTGCGGCAGCACGTCGTTTTCTAGAATTTTCTCCACGTATTCTGGGCGCTTGCGGGTCGCCTTAATGTGGCGGTCCATGAACTCGGCCGCCAGGAAACCGACGGTATGCCTTAGATCGATATTCGAGGGCGTGGCCGATCCTGCTATCGCAGTGGGCCGTTCAATTCGCCTTGGTCGTGCGCGGCGAGGATCAATACCCCTGGCAGCCTGCTCCCGGTGCTCCCGTGCCAATCCACGGGCAGCGTCCAGTGTTGTTGCGGGGATGTGCCCAAGCACAATCCGGGTTTCCTCGCCCTTGAACTTGAACCGCAGCAGCCATGTCCTTGAGAACTTATCGCCTTGCTTTGCCAGCACGCGCAATTGCAGGCCGGTCTGGCCGGGGTCGGTGTACGTGCCGACTGGCAGCGTCGCCACGCGGGTGGACACAAAGCCTCTGTGTCCGCTTTTTTCGGCACCCCTTGTCACCAAACGCGCCCCATTTTGTGTCCGCTTTATGTCCACTTTACCCGAAATAGGGTGAAATGGCACGCAACGACATGATGACGCGAAAAGACTACATATCAAGGCATTTGGTGTATCAATTCATTTCACGGAATTTCACGTCAAAACGATCAGGTTTTACATGGGGTGCAAGGGGTCCCGAGTTCAAATCTCGGCGTCCCGACCAATCACAAAGGCAAAGCAGGCAGTAGTGGCTGTGCTACTTTCAATCGTCCAGCCGTCGGGCGGATATCTGCCGAAGACCGCCGGAATCGCCAATGCGAAGGGTCACTTGCATAGGTTGGCAGCAGACCTGGCAATCTTCAATATAACTGCTGGACTGATCTGTTAGATCGACGTTGACGCCGGACGTCTCGCCGCAATAGGGACAGGTGAGATCCGCCGACGTCGAAAGCGCCGCATGCGCACCTGGTTCGAACACCGGTTCCAGACCATAGAGCCGATCGATACAACGATTGTCGGTAGTCGCGAATCTATAGGTACGCATATGGAAATTCCGCCGATTTGCGCCGTTGCATTTCATCATGGCGTTGTGCCTGCCTTTTTGCTAGTCAGGTATCGTGAACCGCAGTGTAGGCGGATTCCCGCATCACGCCGAACGCGTCACTCGCCTACAGACGCCCGCGTGGCAATGTGGCATTGGTAGCCAGTCATAAGTCGTTAAGGTACTACTTGTTACGTCAGGCGCCAAGGGTACGAGTTGGTCGGCGAGTCGTGTTCGCGACCCTGTGTCTGTTGCAGATTGTTAGCTGCGGCACACTGATTCCAGGAGCCAACTATCCAAAGACCGAGTCAGCAGCTCTCATCGATCCGCAGCAAACCCGCCTTGGCGGCCAGGTGGCTGGTCTGTCGCGTGATGATGCCGGCACGTCCGGATTCCGCATCCTGACGGCTGGCGTCGACGGATTGCTGACGCGCGTGCAGATGATCGATGCCGCGGAACGAACTCTGGATCTTCAATACTATATTTTCCGCGGCGATCAGACAGGGCGCCTGCTGACGGATGCATTGCTCCGGGCGGCAGATCGCGGTGTTCGGGTACGCGTGCTGGTCGACGATGGCGGCAGGCGCAAAGGCGATGAGCAGATCATGGCCATCAGCGGTCATGCCGCGATCGAGGTCAGGATATTCAATCCGTTCGCGTATCGTGGCCACGCACGGCTGGTGCGCGGGCTGGAATTTGCCTTCAATGCCGCGAGGGTCGATTACCGGATGCACAACAAACTTCTGGTGGTGGACAACACGGCCGCGCTCATCGGCGGGCGCAATATCGGCAATGAATACTTCCAGATGGACCCGGCCTCGCAGCTGGCCGACGACGACATTTTCGTCGCCGGACCGGTCGCACGCCGGTTATCGGTGACGTTTGACGAGTTCTGGCGCAACGATCTGTCCATTCCCGCAGAGGCGTTAGGTCGAAAAAACGGGCAAGAGTCCGCGCTGGCAAAGCGTCGCAACAGCGCGCGTGCGCGCCCGGTGACGATCGCACAGACGGCGGCGAGCGATGGCATCGACTACGTGACGCGAATTGCCACCGGCGAACCTTTCGCCGGCATGGTTGCAGGCCGCCTGCCGCTGGTCTGGGCACATGCGCAGGTCATCAGTGACAGCCCGGACAAAAGGAAAGTTGCGAGCGGTGACCGTACCGGCCGTCGCATGGCGCCAATAGCCGCCGCGACCGCAAGTTCCGCGCAGACCGAGCTGCTGATGGTCACGCCGTACTTCATACCGGCCGACGAAGACTTACAGATATTGACCAACCTGCGCCTGCGGCAGGTATCGGTGAGAATTCTGACCAACTCGCTGGAGTCGGCGCCGGAATTGACGGCCCATGCTCACTACGTACACTTTCGGGTGCCGCTGTTGGAAGCTGGTGTTGAGCTGCACGAAATACGCGCGCTGTTAGGCAATGCACGCGGCAGTGGCCAGACGGCGAGGCTGTCACGCTATGGCAACTATGCCTTGCATGCGAAACTGACGGTAATTGACCGGCAAAAACTTCTTATCGGGTCGATGAACTACGATCAGCGATCCAGGCACATCAATACCGAGATTGCCGTGATTGTCGACAGCGCCGCGCTGGCGCAGCAAACAGTGGCTCGATTCGAAGCGATGGTGCAGCCGGTGAATGCCTATGCCCTGGCGCTGCAACCACGGCATGCTGGGGGACGGGCGGCACTGGTGTGGCGGACTGAGGAGAACGGCGTTGTTGTCGTCTATCGACGCGAACCGGCGCGCAACTGGTGGCATAGATTCCAGGTGCGATTGTTAGCCATGCTGCCGATCGAAAGCGAACTTTAGGAACGATGTGCTCGGTTACGGTGCCGCCGGTGGTTCCTGATCGCTGGGGATGCCCGCGAAATACCGGTACAGTGCGACCGTACGATTGATATAGGATCGGTCATTCTTGGCTGTTAACCAGCTTTTGCCGGCCAGCTTCGTCAGCGAATAATAGGACCAGATTCCCGGGCTGCGCTGATCGAGAAAATAGACGGCCTGGATGTCACGGGCGCGAAACAAAGTGATGCCCCACCGGCGGATCGGCGTTAGGTTTTCAGTCTCTATGACGAAGCGATTTGGACTGTTTTCGCGCATTCGCATGCGGTATATCGTGCTGGTTGGCGAGCGGGAGTCTTGCTGCGCGAGGTAGAGATCGCCGCCGCTTTGCAATTCCGCCAAGGTAAAATCATCACGAGCTTGTCCAGAGGCGAAACTGCTCAGGGCGGTGGCTGAGCTTAGCAATGGCCGCCATGCATGGTCGGTCACGGACCAGTAGCGAATCGTCAGCAATCCAGTGACCGCGCCAAATCTCTGCAGCAATTTGTTAGCGTCGGCCGGACTGCTGAAGTTGGCCGATACTGCGTGCAGCGACTGAATATTTGCCGGCAGCCAACCGGTACAACGAGCCAGAGTGGGAGCGGCAGCGCCGTTCGATGCGGTCCAGGAGGCCACGCTCGGAGCGCTGCCGACCATCGCATAGGCAGGTTGCGGTTGCGCGCCGTCGCAGGGCGGATGCGGTGGTGCGCCGGAGGCACTGGCCCGGCTCGCAGCAAGAGCAAGGTAGAGGAGACTCAAACCGACTAAAATGGTCGCAGCGGGTCTTGCGCCACTGTTTGCAACCGCCCGGATTGCGGTTGCCTGGGTCGCGCAAATTGTCCTTTCATTGCGCATGAACATCAGGAATTGACTCATGGGAGCAAGCAAAATTGCAGGCATCGGTCTGCTGGCGATCGGTGGCTTGCTGTTTGCGTCGGGCGGCAAGCGCTATTAGTATTCAGATATCCAAGGCGTTACATACTGACGGCGGCGGCCCGGTGAGCCGGGCCGCCGCC
>JANMYM010000047.1:0-2581 GCA_031382085.1 Gammaproteobacteria bacterium | reverse complement strand
TCTACTCGTCTCCGTTTCCGGATGGTACAAAGGGTACCGAAAGTTGGCGAGGACTGGCTGGGGCGCTGTCAGTCCAACGTCAACTCGACTCTGTCAATGGCCAATCAGAGGATTGGAGGGACACGAACGAAATCCATTTCCTTCAAACGCACCGGTTCCCGCCGGAGATTATCCGGCAGGCCGTATGGCTCTAACACCTTTACACATTGAGCTTTCGCTGAACTTGCCAAAGTTACCCCGACAATGCCCCACGCGCCTCGCGGTCCAGCCAAGCGAAGAAGTCGGAGATGTCATGGAACAAGCGCCTGCGTGCCGATGGCCCCTCAGCCAGGTGTCCTAGGCCCGCGTAAGTCTGCAGCGTGAAGGGCCGGCTCAGTTGCTCGCGAACACCCTTGGCCATCTGGCCATTTAGGTAGTCCAGCCCTGGGTCAAGCTCTGCATAGGCCAGCAGTACGCGCACATCTGTGCTGCACAGGCGGATCAGCCACTCCATAGGCTTGCATTGCTCACTGGTCGTCCCCAACATGCGCGCGGCAATTCCTTGCAGCAAAGGAGTGCGTACGAGCGCCGGTAAGA
Source organism: Gammaproteobacteria bacterium (assembly GCA_031382085.1). Lineage (GTDB taxonomy): Bacteria > Pseudomonadota > Gammaproteobacteria > Steroidobacterales > Steroidobacteraceae > UBA964. The sequence goes on along the minus strand of JANMYM010000047.1, from coordinate 2,005 downwards.
TGTGGGCGACGCGCTGACACGTTCGCTTCATGAACTCCGGCGTCGTCGGTCCGGGTTGACGATAGAGCGCAACGTTAATCGCCACCGCCGCGCGCAGCTCAGGCGCTACGTCCGCTTGAATCATCGACCAGGCTCCGGCGCAAAAGCCAAGCGCATAGATCTGCTGATGCCCTGCCTGGCGCACGTGTTCGATGGCAGCCTGCACATCGCGAGCGCCTTCGTCGGTGTAGAGTTCCCCCCCCTGAATCGCATCGCCACGGCCGCTGGTGCCGAAGCCAGCGAAATCAAAGCGCAGGCTCGTGTTGCCCCGGCTCGCCTCGTCTCGGGCGAAATCTGCGAAGGTGCGGCCCGGGCCGACGGTCGACGTCAGCAGGCGAACGGCATAACCATTGGCCGCGCCTTTCGGTTCGCTCAGCACGCCGGTCAGTCCGCTCGGGCTGATCTCCACAAAAGTTTCCCGCACCAGACAGCCCTGATGTGTGAACTCGATGGTGGGCCGCGGCGCAGGCTGGCGCGGCGCTGGTTCCGCACCTGTGGCGTGCTGGTCGTGTAGCGCGCGGCACCAGCGCACCAGCGCCTGGATGTCATCGTGGGGCAGTTCCGGCTGATCCGTGGCGCCGAAAAGCCAAGGGTAAACCTGTCTGGATACCTGCTCCTGAACCTTCAGGCCGCGCTGACTCAGACGCGCCAACCAGGGGGCATTCAGGCCATCGGGCATTTCGCGCAGCAACACGCATGATGCGTTCAGGGTCTCGATCGTGCCCAGATCGAGGGCCGAGATTCGCTCCAGCACTGAGGCCGGGATGCTGAAACCGCCGATCGCGATAGTCCCTGCGGCAGCGGCCTCGCCATCAGTCGTGCACTGCAGCATCTTGAGTTCGCGCACATAGCGCCTGCCGCTGACGATCGGTGCCCAGGCAACCAGCGCTGCGAGCGACTCTTCGGCGAGTGCCTCGGCGGCGAGCGGAAAACCCAGTCGCACCCCGATGACGATCATGCGCGCGGCTCCGGTGCCGCGCGCGTGACGCACGGCCGTACGGATGTTGGCATGCCAGCGCGCGCCGATGTCGGCATCCTCGAGCCTGCCGGCGCTCTGCGAGCAGCCGTGCAGGTCCATCAGCAAGGCCGGCAACCCGGCATCCGCGAGCGATTCGGCCAGCGCGACCAAACCGCCCGCCATTGTCCGCTCCTCATGAACGATGCCTGGCACGAGCACGACAACGGTCGAGCCCGCCGCGACCTGCGATGGCCAAAACCAGGCGGCTCCGATGAAGTCGTCTTCGGAATCGATCCACAGGTTTTGGCCGCGACGGTTTGGATTCGTCATCGCACAATCTCGTGCGTCGCACCGGACCAGGCGTTCAGCGCCAGTACGGTAACGCGCGCGGCCAGCTTGGCGCCGTCCGGTGACGGAATCAGGCGGATCGCCCGGGTTTCGCCGGGTGCCAAGTGGAAGTATTCATCCTGGATCAGGTAGCCTTCAGCGTCGAAATACACCGATTGGGCAAAAGTCTGCGCGGAGACCGATACAACGATGCCGCCTTCCAGCTCGTTCTCAATCCCAAGAATCTTCAGACCCACGTCGCGTCGACGAGTGGCAGGCAGGCCTTCAGGGAAAAAGAAGGCGCGGTCCAACGTGTTGCCTGCGCCGTCGCGCAGCGTCGCGGCCACCAGCGCGTGCTCGGCGGGGCCGAAACGGTAGGCGCGCGAAACGTCGATGAAGCTATCGAACCACTCGCCTATCGCCCAGGTGTGGCCACCATGCGCGGGAACTTCGATCTCGCGGGTGCTAGACTGCAGTCGCAGACCGTCATTGCGGTAGAGCGCAACCTCGACGCTCGCGACAAGCGGCGTCCCCGGATCGTTGACCACGTGCAGCGCCAATCCGTTTGTGCCCTCGTCGGTCAGAAAGAGGTGGATGGGTGCGCACGCGCGGCGCAGTCCGTGGAACGCTGCCTTGGGCGCGCCGCTCTCGTCTTGCAGACCCCAGCCCGCGCCAGCCCAG
>JANMYM010000070.1:0-34306 GCA_031382085.1 Gammaproteobacteria bacterium | reverse complement strand
CCGCGGTATGGAGGCTGCGCGGGCGTTTTTCCGCCAAGCCGTCGCCAGCGGCTGGCCGCGCAAAGTGAATCTTGATGGCAATGCGGCGAGCCACCGGGCGGTCAGATTTCTGCGCCAGGAAGACCCCCGATGGCAGTCCGTTCTCGTGCGTAGCCGCCGCTACCTCAACAATGTTGTCGAGCAGGACCATCGCGCGATCAAACGCCGTTGCGTGTCGATGCCGCGGCCATCACGTTAGGTGGTATAGAACTCGCGCATCGGATTTGCAAACACAGTTCTCGTTTGGTCGCGGCCGCCCGCGCCGAGGTGGATCGCTGAAGCAGCAGTGGGATCGGGCTCTGACTTTTTCGTTGGCCGGCGTACCGTGACAGGAGATCTCCTCATCGCGCTCAGCCGTCAATGCACCAGAACTCAGACACACGGATGTTGACGGAAGCCATCATTCGCAGCATCCGGCCTCTGCGCCACGCGCGAAAGCTCACGGACGGCGCAGGCCTCTATTTGCTCGTGTCGCTCGACCATGCGAGGCTGCGTCATCAGGGGGCGCGCCGTTGGCTGGCGGCTGGCATCGATCCGGCGCTCAAGAAGCGGCAGTTGCGCAGCGCCTTTCCGTTGGCCGCGCCGCATGCCTTGTGAGGAATATGCCATTATAAGTATCTAAAAGGCATTTATTGCATATATTCCTTTCGAGGACTATACTGCTGGCATGCAACGATTGATACTCCACACCCCGGCTCAGCTGTCGGACCATTTGCGCTCATTCAGGAAGGCTCGGCGCCTGACCCAGGCGCAACTCGGAGCGCTGGTAGGACTTGAGCAAACGCGCATTGCCAAGATCGAGCGCGACCCCGGTCTTGTTAGCATCGGGCAGCTGATGCAGCTCCTGGCCGCACTGCAAGTCCGGGTGGCGCTGGCGCCGTATCCGGGCGGGAGCACCGCAAACGCGGGCACCCCAAACGCGAAATCAAAAATTGCGCCATCAGATTGGTGATTCATCCGTGAGCTCACTGAATGTCTGGATGAACGGGGAGCGGGTGGGGGAGTGGCGTACGCTGCGGGGCGGCAATTCACTCTTTCGATATGCGCCTTCCTGGGTGGAGTCCCCGCGCGCGCGTGCGCTGTCGCTGTCGCTGCCACTGACGGCGGACCTTGAGTTGCGGGGGTCGCGGGTCGAGCACTACTTTGACAATCTGCTGCCCGACAATGCTGCAGTCCGGCGCCGCATCCGCACTCGTTTCCGGACCGCGTCGACCAATACGTTCGATCTTCTGAGCGCGATCGGACGCGACTGCGTCGGCGCCGTACAGCTCCTGCCACCAGACCAGGAACCGGAGCGGTGGAATCGTGTCGATGTCGAGCCCCTGACAGACGCGGCTGTCGAACGCGCGCTGATGGCTGTCACGTCTGCGACACCCATCGGTCGTAACGAAGACGACGATTTTCGGATATCACTCGCCGGCGCCCAAGAGAAAACCGCGCTGCTGGGCATGGCGGGCAAGTGGTTCCGGCCGCGGCATGCCACGCCCACCACACATATCCTGAAGCTTCCGCTCGGGACCATCGGCGGGTTTCAGGGCGATTTCTCCGATTCGGTCGAGAACGAGTGGCTTTGCGGGAAAATTCTGCGCGAGCTGGGTCTTCCTGTCGCCGAGTCAGCGATCGCAACGTTCGGCGAACAGCGGGTGTTGGTCATTACGAGGTTTGATCGGCGCTGGATTGGTGTGCCAGTAGGTGCCGAGCGGCGCAGGCGTTTCAGGCTGACTGACGACACCTGGATCGCCCGGCTGCCGCAGGAAGACTTTTGTCAGGCAACGGGGCGTCCTTCGGCTCTGAAATACGAAGCGGATGAAGGCCCATCGATCGGCGAGTGTCTGGCGATCCTGGCCACGGGCAGGAACCCACAGCGTGACAGGACCAACTTCCTGCTGGCGCAGCTGACGTTCTGGCTCCTGGCTGCAACCGACGGGCATGGCAAGAACTTCTCGCTGCATCACCAAGTCGGTGGTGCGTACGAAATGACTCCCCTGTACGACGTACTCTCGGCATGGCCTGTCATCGGGCACGGCAAGAAACAACTGCCGATCGAGAAAGCGAAAATGGCCATGGCGGTTCGTGGCGGCAGCGCTCACTATCGAATCCGTGAAATCCAGGCGCGTCATTGGCAGGCGTTTGCTGAAAGCGCGGGGCTACCTGCGATGTGGCAACGCATGCAGGAGCATGTCGAGTCTGTCGTGCCAGCGATCAAGCGCGTGGAGGCGGACCTCCCAAAGGCATTTCCGGAACGCGTATTCACCACAATTCGCGATGGAGCGCGCGGTCAGGTGCGTCGCTTTAAAGCGGCAATCGCGGCGGCGTGAATCGATTGGGCGCCAGTGCTGGGCCACTTAACGAATCGCAGCCGGCCAATTTTTCAGCCGTCCCAAATACGGTGGTACGTTTGGGGGTACGGGCGGGTTTTTCCGAAACCGATTGATAATAAAATCAATCAGTTAGATCACCAGTTCGAGTCCCGTCCGCTCCGCCAGACTCCCTTCCGAGGACGTTCGGGTACTGACAAGTTAAAGTGCCGATCTCCCATAGTCCGGGAATGAGCACATACAAACGCCACTGTTTCCCGCCTGAAATCATCAGCTACGCAGTATGGCTGTATTGTAGATTCAATCTCAGCCACGACTCGATTCGGTTGGGGTGCAACAAGTTTGGTCCCAACTACGCACGCCGATTGCGTCGATCTCATGCAGCACTATCTGTGGCCTTTGCGTCTTGGGAAAACGCGGCGGCCGCATGAGACATGACAGCAGAAGACTTTTCAGGTTGAAAAAGTTAACTTGTCAGTACTAACCGGAGATTTATCGATGAACATCGTCGCACCCAGAACACTCGCGTTATTGACAGCGATCCTGCCGGCGCTGGCGTGCCCGCACGTGGTGCTGCAGAAGTGGGAGGCGTATGCGGGTTATCAGGAGTATGTCACCGTGGTCGTGCCCCACGGTTGCGGTATTTCCCCGACTGTTGAAGTTCGAGTCAAAATTCCGGATGGCGTGACGATTGCCGTGCCCGAGCAGAAGGCAGGCTGGGCGGTGAAAATCACCCGTCGCAAACTCAGCGCACCGATCATTGGCGAAGGTGGCTCACGCGTCACTGAAGTGGTCGATGAAGTGTCGTGGTCGAACGGCAATCTGCCGATGGACCAGTTGGGACTGTTCACGGTGTTAGTACGCACACCTGACGCGCCCGGTCGAGTGCTGTACTTCAAGACCATCCAGAAATGCGTGCAAGGCGAAACACGCTGGGTCGACGTTATTCCGGACGGTGAGCCCACGTGGAAACTTTGGGCTCGACCGGCGCCGTCACCATTTCTGGTGCTCAAGAAAGCGGATCAAGCGCAACTTGGCGCCTCGATGCAGCAGATCCTGGAAGAGCGCAAGCGGCTGGCGCCGTCGAGCGCGCCGCGTTGAAATCGCAAACTAAAGTAGTCTGAGGCAGGACAAAGATTTTGCCGCAATCTGCCTTGCGCAGTTGCGGCTTCGGCGAAGCAGGGGGTCACATGTCGAAATATCACGGTTGGCATCACGTGTTGTGGGCTGCTCCATTAACGGTTGTGCTCGGAGCGCCGGCGCTGGCGCAGGAGCCGGCCACTGAGGCCGGTGCGATCGACGAAGTCGTCGTCACAGCGCGTCGACGGGAACAGAATCTGATTGAGGTTCCGCTCGCCATCACGGCGGTGAGTGCACAACAGATTGAGCGCGAGGGCATCAAAGATGTCGAAGGAATCGTGTCGCGCGATACCAGCCTGGATTTCGACCTGGGATTTGCGCCTTATGACACGCGTATTGTGATTCGCGGCTTGTCGCCAACGCGCGGTCGCCCTAACGTCGCAACCCTGATTGACGGGATCGACGTTTCCAGCGAGGCGATTGGCGTGGCCGGCGGCTCGCTGCTGATAAATCCGCGGCTGGTCGATATCAAGCAGGTCGAGGTCGTCAAAGGACCGCAAAGCGCCCTGTTTGGTCGCAGTGCCTTTGCCGGCGCCATTTCGTACACCACCGCGGATCCGACCGACGAAATCAGCGGCAGCATGGCGGTCGATGTCAGCAATCGCAGTCAGACGGACATCAAGGCAGGTCTGTCTGTGCCTGTTACGGATACTCTCGGCGCGCGGTTGAACGGCTATGTATTCAGTGACGACGGTTTTTATCGCAACACGACCACGGGTTCCAGAGTCGGTGGCGGTGATGGCAAGGGCGCGTCGCTCACCGTCAAGTGGCAACCGTCGGAGGCCTACTCACTGAAATTTCGGACCGAATATACGGATGACAGTTTTGACCCTCCGCCGCAGGCCCTGTTGCCGTTCAACGCCGTCAATCAAGTGCCAGCCTCAGCCTCTGTTTGCAATGTGGGGCTCGGCGCGAACGGTATGGGGGTTTCGGTCGGTATAATTCGCGACGCCACTTGTCCGGCCACGGCTGCGGTTGAAGCGCTGGGCCTGCACGCCTTTCGCGAGTTGGAACGACTGACCGGCAACTTGGGCGTGTTCAATGACATGCTCATCCCGGCGTTTCGGGGCTCCGCGGGCGATGCGCAGAATCAAGGTCTCAATCCTTCGTTCAGTCGCAATTATGCGCGGTCAGCCGATAACGGTGCCACCGCACCCGATTTTCCCGGTAGTAACCGTCAAGTGCTGCGCTTGTCGGCGGTGCAGAACTTCGCGTTAGGATTTGGATCGATTTCCTCGCTGACAGGCTATACCCGTGCGTTGGTGTCGACCGACTTTGACCCTGACAAAAATAACAGTCTCGCGGTACAGCAGACCCTGACCACGGATGGCATTACTGAGCAGTTCAGTCAAGAGCTGCGCTTTACGTCTGAATTCCAGGGCCGCGTGCAATTGGTCGGTGGTGCCCAGTATTGGACCGAGCGCGCAGATCAGTTCGATTCCAACATTTCGGTATTCGGCCAGGGAACGACGTGCTTTGCACTTGATCCCTTCGGTCCGCCGGGAACGGCGATCCAGGCGCCGCCGTTTACGGTAATCGGCCCGATTCTGACGCCCGCGGGCTCATGCACCAATCCGACCGGCGGTTTTACCAGCGCTGATATCTCATCTTTCATGGACAACGTCGCCGCGGCTCGCGTGCCGAGTTTTGTACGGCGCACGGTCGACCATCGGTCGTTTTATCTGGACGTCGAGTGGCAGGTACTGGATTCGCTGAAGTTCATCGCCGAGGCACGGTATGTCGATGAAGAAAATACGGTCACGGTGCCGCAAACGGACGGCCAGAACGGACCCGGGACGGTAACGTTGTGCGGCTCTAACGGCCCTTGTCGCGTCGGCAATATTCCGTCGGCCGGCATTCCGTTCGCGTTTACACCGATGGGGTTCGCGGCCGCCCCGGTGCGCGCGTATCCGCAGTCACCGCCACGGTCCGATCGGTACACGACCCCGAAGGGAACCCTGCAGTGGACTCCTAACGAGAATACCAATGTCTATCTGTCGTACTCGAAGGCGCAGAAGCCGGGCGGCTACAGCACGATTACAATCGGTGGCACTGGCATCCCGCTGGTTGGAGGATTGCCGTCATTCGACGACATCCTGTTTCAACCGGAAAAGATGACCGTATACGAGCTCGGGGCGAAGTGGCGTTCGAGCGATCGGCGGCTGCAATTAAACGGCGCGATCTTCAAGCAGGATTTCACCGACAAGCAAGTGGGGTCGCAGGTATTGATTGGCAATACGATCAGCAATCGCGTGACGAATGCCGGTGCTGCGGTCCTCGAAGGACTGGAGCTGGCGGCACAATGGCAGCCAACCGCGAACTGGAACTTCAGCGGCGGACTCACCTATTTCGGCAAGTATGAGTACACCGACTATAAAATCACCTCGGTCAGTGCCGGCGAGATCGCCCGGGTTGGCAACTGTACGATTGGTTATCTCGACTCGGCGGGATTTGTTGCGTTAGGTTCGAACGCTGTGCCGTTCATACCTGGAACGACGACCTTGCGCTCGCTGACGTGCCAGATCGATCGAAGTGGCCACAAGCTCGAGGACACCTCGAAAATCGCAGCGGCGCTGGGCGTGGGCTATCGACGCCCGATCGGCGACGGCGCGAGCTCCGTGTTCGTCGATTTCGATGCCAACTGGCAGGACAAGCGCTTCATCGAGGATGACAACTCCCAGTGGGTGGATGCCTATTGGCTGGCCAATCTGCGCGTCGGTCTGGAGACGCGCAACTGGTCAGCGATCTTTTATATCGACAATCTATCGGACGATCGGACCATCAAATCTGCGGGCACTGGCCCGTCGCTGGCGCAGTCAAGCTTTCGCACCGGTGCGATGATCATTCAACCGGCACCAGGCGTGAATGTTCCCGCGGGGCTCACATTCGCGCCGAAGTTTGTCAATAACGCGTTTGCCGATCTGCCTCGACCACAGACCATCGGTTTGCGAATCAGCTACAAGTTTTAGGCTTTGCTAACGGTCGGGCCGCTCTGCACGAGGAGAGCGGCCCTTATTGTTTCGGACGCGCATTCGCAAGTCGTGGCTTGGTTGCACAAGGTCGACGACAAAGATCTCTTTCTATACGCAGTCACCATTGGTGAAGTCCAAGCTGGGATCGAATTGACACGCGCCAGGGACTCGACCAAAGCAAACGAGCTTGAAACTTGGGTCGAGCAACTCGCAGCGACGTATAACGTTCTGCCCATGGATGCCAAGTGCATTCGGCGGTGGGCAAGGCTTATAGGCAGATCGAAAACGCAATGCAATGCGCTACGACAGCCCCTCATCGGCAAACGAGCGCCTTCATCGAACGCGCGAGTAGCAAGACGCAGCCTTTGACTTACTGCGACGATTCGTCAGTTCGTGTGCTCACGGGACGTGCGTTCAACCAGCGGCGCCAACGCGATGCCACCAGCCATTCAATAATTGCAGGCAGCACAACGAGGCATAGTGCTGTCGAGGTGGCGAGTCCTCCGAGCACGGCGATTGCAAGTGGGGCCTCGATTTCGTTGCCCGCCTTACCGACCGAGAGCGCGAGCGGTATTAGGCCGAGCGCTGTGACGAGCGCTGTCATGATGACGGGCAATAGTCGCTCGCTCGCACCTCGCGTGATCAACTCGGCGCTCCAGCTGGCAGCGGAGTCCTTGCGCAACAAATGTTCATAGTGAGCGAGCAGCAAGATGGCGTTGCGCGCGCTGATGCCGAATACCGTCACCAATCCAACGAGTGCGCCGAGCGACAGCGATTGACCCGTCATGGCGAGTGCCAAAATTCCGCCAACCAGGCTGAACGGCAAATTGAGCATCACCAGCGCGGCCAATGCCGGCCGTTCGAATGCGGCCGTCAACAACATCAATATGAGAAAGAACGCGACAATCGAATAGAGAATCAGGTCACGCTGCGCCGCGCGTTGTGCCGCTGCTTCGCCACCGAGTTCAAACCAAACGCCAGCTGGCAGCTTGACCTGTGTCCGTAACAGTGAGCTAACATCCGCGGCGACCGGTTGGATGCCGCGGACGCCGGCATTGAAAGTCACGACGCCGAATCGTTGCCCGGCCTGATGCCGCACGGTCGCGCGCCCGTTGACGAGGTATATCTGTGCGACATCGCGGAGTCGAACATACTGGCCGTTGAATCCTCTGAGCGGCAACTCGCGCAGCGTCTCGAGTCGGGTGCGCTGCGCCGCGGGCAGTATCGCTACGACATCGATGGTTCTATTCAGCTCGTACACCTGGTTCACCACGGTGCCAGCAAATGCAGTCTGCAGCGCGTCAAGCACGTCGGCCGCCTTTAGACCAAATTGCAAAAGCCGTTCGGGTATTAAATTCACCGACACTTGCGAGGCGCTGCCCGCACGGCCAATTTGCAGGTCCGCGATACCCGGCACCGCGGCGATGTGTGTCGCCACCATCGCAACAGCACGGTCGATCGCATCCAGATCGGCGCCGAACAGTTGCACGACACCCTGCGCGGTCTCGCCAGACAGGGACTCGCTAACGCGATCGCCGAGAAATGTCAGGACGTCGGACTGCACGGCCGGGTAGCGCTCGAACACGGCCCGAATCGCCGCCTGTGCAGCGTCCTGATCGAGCGAGCGATCGGCTTTCAACTCGATATGAAATTCGCTGCGCTCCGGACCCCAGGTGTCCTCGCCCTGCTCTGCGCGCCCGATCTGTTGCGCCACGGTAGCGATGAAAGGCAGCTTCAGCAGCTCGGTGCTGATCTTCATGCCTAATCGTGACATCTCATGTAATGACGTTCCCGGCACTCGTGTGCCGACCTGCGCGACGAAGTGCCCCTCTTTGAAAGTCGGCATGAACTCGCCTTCGAGCAGCGGCAACAGTGATAGCGTCGCAAGCATCGCAACGGCGAGTGCAACCACTGTCACGCGCACGTGGCGGGTGCACGCGGCGAGCGAGCGCCGGTGCGCGGCGCGAAGCGTGCGAAGCCATGCAGGCTCACGGTGCGCTGACTCAGTGCGCAGCAGCAATGCCGCCAGCGCCGGTGTCACCGTGAGTGCGACGAGGAGCGAGGCCAGCACCGACAGCGAGAATGCAAGTGCGAGCGGCGTCATGAAACGCCCCTGCACGCCCGTTAGCATGAAGACCGGCAGAAACACCAGCAAAATGACACCCGTCGCAAAAATAACGGCGCTCGATATCTCGCGCGACGCTGCCACGATGATATCGAGCTTCGGCCGCGGCGCCGACGTGGTCTCGTTCTCGCGCAAGCGCCGCAGAATATTTTCGAGATAGATGATTGCGTCATCCACCAGCACGCCGAGTGCGACCGCGAAGCCGCCCAGCGTCAACGTGTTCAGTGCGAGCCCAAATCGCTCTAACACGACGACCGCCGATAGCAAGGACAGGGGAATCGCGAGGAACGAAATCAGCGCCGAGCGCCAATCTCGCAAGAAAGCCAGAAGCACGAACACAATCAGAATTCCGCCGATGGCGAGCGCGTTACGCAAATTGCCGAGCGCCGTGCCGATGAACGACGCGGGCCGATGCAGCGCCGGATACACGGTGATGTCGCGGTCCCGAAGCGTGGCGATCGCATCGTTCAGCATCGCTTCAACCGCACGTGTCACCTCCAAGGTGTTGACGCCGTACTGTCCCGAAATAGCTAACAGGACGCCTGGCCGGCCCTGAATTACGGCGTCGCCAAACGGAATTGCCGCGCTTTCGGTCACCTGAGCGACATCGCCGATGCGCACGAGCGCATCGCCATGAGCGCCGATGATCGCATCGCGCATTATCGAGATGACATCGCCGGTCATTTCGGTCGTCACGGCGATTCGCTGTGCCGGAAGGTCAATCTGCCCTGTACCGCGCACGCCAATAGCAGATCGGGCCGCTGCCAGGACATCTGCCAAGGCAATATCGTTAGCTTGCATGCGGCCCGTATCGAGTTGTAGCTGCAACTGCCGTTGCTCGCCGCCGTAGACGGTGACCCGAGCGACGCCCGGGACGGCGAGCAGCCGCGGACGCAATTCCCAGTCGGCGACCGCGCGCAACTCGCGCGCGGTCAGGCGTTGCGACACGAGACCAACTTTCAGCACATCCATCGTGGACGATGTAAGCGGCGACATTCGCGGCGAGCCCACACCGGCGGGCAGGCGACCTGACAGTTCTGCGAGACGTTCCGCAACACCCTGTCGCGTCCGATATATGTCGGCCGAATCGTCGAACACGATGTTCACGACCGAGAGTCCCGTAATGGACTCCGAAGTGATCCGCGCGGTGTCGGGAATGCCGCCTAACGCCGTCTCGATGTGGCGCGTGACCAGGTTTTCAATTTGCTCGGGCGCAAGTCCGGGCGCTTCTGTCTGCACCGTCACCTGTGGCGGCACGAATTCCGGCAGCACGTCCAGACGGCCGCCCAGCGCAATATAGCCGCCATACGCCATGAGCAGAATTGACAGCGCCGCGACAATACCGCGGTGCCGCACCGATGCGGCGATGAGCCATTGCATGGTCAGTCGCCGCTCGCCTCGGCGACGCCGCTGTCCCGCTCACGCGACAGCAGCAGCGGCGCGCCGCGCACCACCACCTGGTCGCCCGGCGAGAGCGGTACGTCCGAGGGATAGCCATCGGGTGTCGGCGCATCAACGCGCAATGCGATGCGTTCGAAACGATCGGTACCACGTCGCACGTAGCACCACAATCGTCCGCCATCGGCGATGGCGGCGGCCAAAGGGACGATCGGCTGCATCTGCGTCGTCGCGGCGGACGCCACGACGAGCCCGCGCTCCCCAGGTCGCGGAGCCTGCTCAGGATCAACGCGTATCGCAAGAAGCACGCTCGTCCCCGCGAGCGACGCGGTCGGCGCATAAGATCTATCGATGAAGGCGACAGCGTTCAAAGGCGGCTCACCCTCACGGCGCAAGAGCACGTACTGCAATCCTGCTGCTGGTCCTGGCAGCGTGCCGGGGAACTCCGCACGCAACAGCACTTCCCGTCCTGCGGCAATGTTAGCAAGGCGCTTGCCCGACTGCGTCCCATCGACCAACGACGACGACCAGTCCAGGCGAGCGCGGGCAGTGGCGGTCGTTACGCGGGCGCGCGCCGCCGCGGCCTGCGCGCGCGCGGTTTCGAGCGCAGCGCGTGAGGCATTGCCATCGTCGTCGAACAACTTCTGCAACCGACTGGCCGCCTGCTGGGCGCTGCGCAATTCGGCGCGCGCCGCCGTTAGATCCGCCAGAGTCGATGCCAGCGCGGTCCCGTCGAGGGCGACCGCGGTTCCGCGCACGCTGTTAGCAACAGTTGCTTCGCGCACGCTCGCCAACTCGATTCCGAGTGCAGCCTGCTCGTCGCTTTCGAGCTGCAAGCCCGGCGCGCTCTGCACCCCACGCTTGGGAACATTGGCTGTGCGAATGCCCTCGCTCTCATCGTGCTGGCGACCGCACGCGACCAGCAGTGACAAAGCAATGAGCCCTATCACACCGCGCGTGTTAGGCGCGCGCCGCCAACGAATTCTTATTGACACCTCAGGGACTCCCTTGCGCTGCGGAGTCGTGCTCCACGCGCTTGATTGCAGCCGCCGCATCAAAGAAAGGTGCAACTAACGGCGTCTGCGTTGCGGCCTCGAGCGCCGCCACGGCGTCCTGCACGGCCTGTGTCGCTGCGGCGCGATCGGCACGCGCGCTCAATGTGACCAGTCGCGTCAGCTGTACCGCGACCTGATCGATCTCGCCCGCCGCTTGCCGGGCCGCATCGCGGTCGACCAAAGCCTGCGATTCGCTAACGGCTGCGGTCAGGCGATCCAATTGCTGAAGCGCCGCGTCCAGTTGGTCAAGCGACTTGACCACGGCCGCGGATACCGTTTGCTGCAGAACCTCGAATTCTGCGGCAACGCGCCGCCGCTCGGCATCGGCGCGCGCCATGCCTGCCTGATTTTGCGAGTACAGGGGCAACTCGGCCGAAAAATTGAAAGTCACCTTGCGATCGCCGCGATCAAAGGTGTAACCCGGACCCAGGCTGAGGTCCGGGTAGCGCCGAGCCTGTTCCGCTCGCCAGGCTGCATCAACGGCGCGGAACTCCGCGAGCTTGGCGCGCAGATCGAGTCGCGACGCGACTGCAGCTTCTGTTAGATCTGCTGCATCGATGCCGCCGGCGCGCGGGCGCGCATCCAGACAGGCCATGCCCAAGCTGCGACTTTGGATCTGCGCCAATGACAATGAGGTCAGGGCGGCGAGATCGTGCTGAGCATCCAGCAGATTGGACGCGGTGCGCGCCACGCGAATCGCCGCTGCATCGCGATCCAATCGCGCTCGGGCGGCGTCATACCGACTCGCGAGGCCCGCATCGGCCTGTTTCTGCAAACGCCCGGCCAGATCGCGACGTAAAGATAAGTCCTCCTGCGCAAGAGCGAGTCGTGACTGTGCCGACTCCGCCAGGCAGAGCGTCGAGCGAGCGAGCAGGCGCAGCGACCACAAATTACCAGCCGCAGATAACAGCGTCGAATCGCTGGCAGCGAGCGCCTGCTCGATCGCGAGCGCGCGCTTGCCCGCCGTCTGCACTGGCCAAGCAAGCGCCAGCGCCGCTACCCATGGCGACGCACCGAGAGAAGCGCTGATAACGCGTTCGGGCGCCAGGCTGAGGATGGGATTGCGTCGCTGCCGCGCCTGGCTGACGCCTGCTCGAGCGCTGTCGACCTGCGCGCGCAGTAGGCGAAGTTGCGGATGATAGGCCAGGATCGCAGCGTATACGTCTGATGGTGTCAGAGCAGCCGCATAGGGTGTGCCGGCTTGCTCCAACGACCGCCGCGCCGCCCCAATGGCCGGATCCTGCCATGTACGCGTCGGCACCTTGCTGGCCGGGGACGCCGCCGCGACCGGCTGGACATTCCTTGCAGCGCACGCCGCGAGCGCCAAGGCTGCACAGGCCGAAGCGGCCGCAAGTCGGGCCTTCGATTTTCGGCGGCAATCCATCAATCGGAAGGAAAAATGATGGGGCGACGCATCAACCCGGCACCGCAACGCCGTGACTTATGGCGACTGACGGGACCTATCTCGAACCTGAGCTGGAACATTTTCCCTTCGCTCGCACCGGTTTGCGGAACAGCATGCATGCCCGCTTGGATACTACTCGGCATCGCGCGTGGAATCAGCAAAACTCAGCTTGCGCCGCGCCAGGGCAAGCCTGGAAGGAGGGGAAGTTAGATCGATAGCGGAAACTCATTGCTACGTCGATACCGCGCTGTTCCGCGACGTGGTGGAACGTTACGCCGTCACCGCCGACGGTTTCGAAGTGGATTTTCATGTGCGCAATCGATCGGGCGGTAGCACCTTGCCGCAGGTGTGGGCTGATCCCACTAACGCGCCAGCACGCAGGCGCGATGTTGAACCAGAGGCTAACGAATGCGCAGGTCGAACTCGAAGCGATAGTTCGGCGACATCACATTGCCCATGTTCGAGAAACTTCGCAGCGGCGTGGTATTGCGTCCGAGCCGCGTCACCAACACCTCGCCGGAAGCATGTGCGAAGCGGCCGGTGCCGCCGACCACCGCGCGCACCACGCGTTCGGCGTCCGGATCATTGCCATTTTGCAGGCCTTTGGTGATCAGCATCTCCGGTGACAGATTATCCGGCCGCAGCAGATCGAGCACAAACGTGTGCTCGGAGAGCATGTGGGGTTCGCTGCGCGCCGTGTCGACGGTCGTGCCATTGACGTCCACATAGGGCGTGGGATTGCCGTTGATGAGCACCCAGCCGCGATCGAAATAATGCCCGGTTGGTTTGGCGGCTTTGAAATCCCACACCACTTGATTGTTGAGCTTTGGCGGCGCCTGGCGAAAGACAGAAATCGGTGTCGGCACGGTGGGAGCTGGAATGGTGCCGCCCGGATACAGCACGCCCTCGACGAAGTAGTTGTCGCCGCGGCTGTCGATGCGAAAATACTCCTGCGATTTCGGATCCCCTATGCGCCCGGCACTGTTAGGCGCGTCGGTGTGGCCGAGAATCGCCATGTCGATCGTCAGCTCCGCCCCGCCGCTGCGCTTGCTGCGCAGCGCAAACGCAGTAGCTGCCGGCACGCGGGAGCCTGTTCCCGCTGTGCTTGCCTCGCGAGCGGCGCCTGCGCTGCCCGCCGCTGCCGACAAGGTGGCCAGCCCCATCAAACGCAGCACCCGACGGCGCAGTGACGCCTCGCTGGGCTCAGACATAGATCTCGGCTTTGATGCGGAAATTGGGTGAGGGCGGCTTGATGCCGTCGGGAATAAACAGCCCTTGCAGCACCGAGGTGTTGTTGCCCCAGTGCGTCTGCACGATCTGCCCGCACGCCGTGGCGTATTTGCCGGTGCCGCCGACAATGGCGCGCAGGAATGAGGCCGTGCCGCCGTTGTGATGCTGCAGCCCTACGGTTGCGATCATGTCCGGTGGACTCATGTTGTCAGCCGTGACAACCCCACCGAGGTAGTAGTCGGTGTGCGACAGCAGATGCGGATCCTTGCGTGGCACGTAAGGCCCATCTGACTTGTTGTTGATGACGACCCAGCCGCGATCGAAAAAGGTTCCGATCGGAGGCACGTCAAATTTCCAGTTGATGTCGCGCCCGTCTTTGGGTTTGGGGATGGTTCCCGCGGGGTACACGAGACCTTCGTGAAAGAAGCTCGAGCCGCGCAGGTCGCTCTGCATGAACCCCTCGCGAAACTTCTTCGGGTCCTTGTCACGTTTCGCGTAATCCGGATGACGATTCGATGCACCACTTTCGTCGTCGTAATTTGTATGGCCCAGTACTGCCACGTCGAACTCCAATTCGATGCGGCGCGTACGTGCTGGCGCGGAGGTAGCGGCAGCTGCGGCGGCAGCATACGTGGCAGCGCTGGCTCCGGCGCCGAGTCCAACCAGTGTGAGTACACGTCGTCGCAGGGCGTCAAATCCGCTCATGATATTTTTCTCCTTGGGAACCAGTTTTAATCGAATCGGTAGCTGAGCTGCAGCGTATAAGTGCGCGGCCGGTCTGGCAGGTGCACACGATCGAGCGCCGTGTTGATGAAAAACGGGAAGGTCTCGAAGATCAGGCCCGAGGTGTTCTGGTCTGTCAGGTTGCGCACTAACACAGCTGCCTGCCAGCGATCGTTCGCAGAAGCGATGCCGGCGCGCAGGTCGAGGCGCCAGAAGCTGGGTTGAACCTCAAGTGGGTTGTAGCTGGGCTGATAGAACACGTCGCCGCGATAGGCAGCGGTCAGATTGCCGACGAACTTCAGCGCGTTGCCAAAGGGCACCTCAAGATTGGCCGCCACCGAGCCCGACAATTCGGGTGCGCTGGTCAGGCGGAAACCCTTGAGGTTGGTGGTGCAATTGGGTGGATTGAGCGGGTTCGAAGGACAGGGGGCGTTGGGATAGTCCTTGTACTTCGCATCCAGGTAGGCGAGCGATGCGTTCAGGTGCAATGCCTTGGTGGGTCTCCATGCCGCTTCGATTTCGACGCCCTTGCTCTTTGCCTTGGCCGCATTGCCGGTGACGAAGCTAGACGTGAGGATGTTGAGGACCGATTTCTGCAGGTCTTTATATGTGGTATCGAAGAGCGTCACGGCCAACGTGCCATTACCGAAGCGGCCTTTCACGCCGGCTTCGATGGTGTCGGAGCTTTCGTCCTGATACTCCCAGGTTGCGCCGGTATCGGTGCTGGTGGGGCCGTTGAAGCCGCCGCTCTTGGAGCCCTGCGCATATTGCGCGTAGGCCATCCATCCTGGCGTGAAATCCCATTGCACATTGAACGACGGATCGACGAAAGACTCGTCGCGTTTACGGTCCAAGGGTGTGTTGAGTGCACCCCCCGCGAACATCGGATTGATGACCGTGAAGGAGCGCGTGAGCGATCCTGACTTTGTCAGCTCCGTGAGTCCAACACCGGCCGTGACCCGGAAAGCATCTGTCACGTTCCAGGTCGCCTGCCCAAATGCCGCATGGGAATCCGTTTTCTCGACATATCGGCGCCGCGTCACCAGTTCCGGGTACGCCGGCGTGAACGGCAAATCCGTTGAGGAAATGCTTGGAATGATGCTCTTGGCGGTATCGGCGTACAGGCCCACCAGGTAGGTAATCTTGCGATCAGCCGGCGACAGCAGCCGCACTTCCAGCGACTGCTGATCGAATTCCTCAAAGTTTTGCACCACGAGATGCGCCGGTGCGATCGCCTGGATGTTGATGGCACTCTCGTAATCGAAACTCGAGTGACCGGCAATGGCGGTCAGCGTGTGCTCGCCAATGGCAAAGTCGAAACGCAACAGGGCGTTGAGGCTATTCTGGTTGTCCAACTCCGGCGCGAGTCCGTCGTCGGCGCGTTTGCTGTACACCGGATCGCCGCCTGCCGGCACGAACTCGAATGGCATGCCGACCTGGTCCCCCTTCGCATAAGCAATGCGCGCCAGCATTTCGATCTTGTCTGTGGGTTGCCAGGTGGCCGACAGCCGTGCCGCCTTGTCCTTGCGGGAGCCATCGTCGCGGTTGAGTAGGGTGTTGCGCACGAAGCCCTGCGTTTCGGCATATTTGCCGGCGAATCGCAGCTGGAAATTGTCCGCAACAGGCCCCGAAATGGCGCCGGAAGCCTGCCAACTTCCGAATTCGGTCTCATATTCCGCCTGTGTCCAGGCGCTGAACTCGCGCGTTGGGCGCGCCGAGGTGACACTAATGGCGCCGGCGCTGGTATTGCGCCCGAAGAGCGCCCCCTGGGGTCCGCGCAGCACCTCGACGCGGTCGACGTCGAAGAACGGATCCTGGAACTGGCGGTTACGGCCACCGTAGATGCCGTCTACGAACAAGGCCACGGAAGACTCGAACGACAGCGTCAGTCCCTGCGTGCCAATGCCGCGAATGAAAATGAAACTGTTGGACGGTGTCGGCGTCACCATGAAGCTTGGGACGTAGAGTTGCATGTCGTTGAAATTGTCGACGCTGAGTTCATCGAGCGTTTGGCCCGACACGACCGTGATGGATATGGGCACGTCGAGCACGCTCTGCTCGCGCTTCTGCGCGGTGACGATGACTTCATCGAGTTCATCGGCCTGCGCCCATGCGGCTGGTCCCTGCAGTAGTCCGGATCCTGCGAATGCGAAGCCCAGACACAAAGCGATGATGCGATTCATGTTTATTTAGTCCCCCCGTTTACGATTCGCGCGCCGCCAACGCTACAGCCGTTCCGCCGGCGAGGCCCAATGAATGCAGTGCTATGCCCAATAACTGGAAGTCATGCGGCTGACCCACGCGATTCCGGCATTTCAGGTGTAGCAGAGGCTACCATTAGCCCATGTTTCGCGGGTTGTTAGTCCAGCGCCATCGGTCGGTCATCACCCGGGCGCTCCGGATCGTCGTACTCTGGTCTGTACCACTCGCCTCCGCCATCGCGGATCCGCTACCCCCCTCACTCGATCGACTGTTTCCCCCGCACGCCGCGACGCCGATCTATCGCGAACAAATGGCGGAACTGGGTTTCGCGTATTCGGCGATCTTTGATGACCTGGAGGAGCAGGACATTCTCGAAGCTCGACGTAGCTTCAAGCGCTTCAGCGATCGCTACCGGCAGGTCGCGAGCCTGGTGCCGGAGTGGCGCGATCGCATGCCGGATGCCGCGCTCGAGCCGCTTGCGGCGGCAGTTGGAACGGGCGATATCGCGCGCAGCCGCGCCGCCCTGCTGGGGCTGCGCGGCACCTGTGCAGCCTGTCATGGACCTAACATGACGCGCGTGCAGCAAGTGTTCCACTGGGGAGATTTCCGCAAAATCGGCGCCATTGACCCGGTCGCCCGCCAGCGCGTGTCCTTCAGTGCCCTCAAGTGGTCGATGCAGGACAGCTTTGTCGGTCTCATGACCGACGCGCGACAGCAGCAGCGCACTCGCGCCCAACAGCACTTCCGCGAGTTTGCAGCCCGTTTCGAGGCCCTGCGCACGACTTGTGCGACTTGCCATGGCGCAGAGATTCCGAAATACGCGGGCGCCGCGATTGTCCAGAAAATCGCGCAAATCGGTGTGCTGCTCGAGGCACGTCCTATTCCCGCGGAGCAGGTCGATCTGCTGGCTCGCGAGGTTGACAAACAAAGCTGCCACAAGTGCCACCTGGTCCATTTGCCGGCAGCCAAAGCGCGCGCCGAGAATCGCTGACCGTGACAGCGCAATCGGCGCCGGTGGTGGTTCGCGAAGTCGGTCTGCGTGATGGCCTGCAGAGTATTGCTTCGATCCTGCCCACTGACCGGAAGAAAGAGTGGATTCTTTCAGCACATGCTGCGGGGCAGCACGAATTCGAAGTAGGCTCGTTTGTGCCGGCGCGATTATTGCCGCAATTGGCCGACACGGACCAGGTGCTGAGCTTTGCGAAGTCGATTCCGGAGGTGTTCGCATCGGTTCTGGTGCCGAATCTCCGAGGCGCCGAGCGCGCGCTGGTTGGGCGTGCCGACTTGATGATTATTCCGGTGTCCGCCAGTGAGGCCCATAGCGTGGCCAACCTGCGCAAAACACCGGATGAAGTGATCGCCGAGCTGGCGCTCATTCGCGCGGCGCGAGATGCATCCGCCAGCCGCACCTTGATCGAGGCCGGGATTGGAACGGCGTTCGGTTGCACCATCCAGGGCGAGGTGAAGTCTTCGGACGTCCTGCGGTTGTTGGGCAATGCGCTGGATGCGGGGGCGGATCGGGTCAGTCTGGCGGATACCGTCGGCTATGCCGACCCCGCGGCCGTGAGCCGCCTGTTTGAACAGGCGCTCAAAATCGCTGGCAACCGATTCTGGTGCGGCCACTTTCATGACACGCGTGGACTGGCGCTCGCTAATATTCTCGCGGCGCTGCAATTGGGGGTATCGCGGTTCGATACGTCGTTAGCCGGCATCGGAGGTTGTCCACACGCGCCAGGCGCGAGCGGCAATGCCGCGACCGAGGATGTTGTTTTCATGCTGCAGGCGATGGGTCGTCGAACGGGGATCGATGTCAGGAAACTGCTGGCCGTGCGCGACAAATTGGTGAGCTGGATTCCGGGCGAAGCGACCTACGGCGCGCTCGCCCGTGCCGGGCTGCCCAAGACTTTTGGAGCCTGAAGCGTGACAGACCTAACATCATCCTTGCCGTTGTCCGGCATCCGCGTCGTTGAATTCACGCACATGGTGATGGGGCCCACCTGCGGCATGATTCTCGCCGACCTGGGTGCAGAAGTCATCAAGGTCGAGCCTCCCGCTGGCGACAAGACCCGCAGACTCCCGGGCCTGGGGCAGGGTTTTTTTCGCAGTTTCAATCGCAACAAGAAAAGCGTAACGCTCGATATCCAGACGCACGAAGGCCTGCAACGGGCGCGAGCTCTGATCGCATCCAGCGATGTCTTAATCGAGAATTTTCGCCCGGGCCAAATGGCCAAGTTCGGTCTCGGATTCCATCAGCTTGCTGCTGAATACCCGCGCCTGATTTACGTGTCGCATAAGGGTTTTCTGCCGGGACCGTACCAGCATCGGCCCGCGCTCGACGAAGTCGTGCAGATGATGGGCGGCCTCGCCTATATGACCGGCCCGCAGGGGCGACCGCTGCGGGCCGGCAGCAGTGTCAATGACATCATGGGGGGCATGTTTGGCGCGATTGGCGTGCTGGCGGCGCTGCGTGAGCGCGACCGCACTGGGCGTGGCCAGGAAATTCAGAGCGCCCTGTTCGAAAATTGTGCCTTCCTGATGGCGCAGCACGTGCAGCAGTTCCTGATGTCGGGACAGCCGCCACCGCCTATGCCGTCACGCGTGTCGGCCTGGAGCGTGTACGACGTTTTCACGTTAGCCGAGGGCGAGCAGCTGTTTATCGCGGCGACCAGTGACAAACAGTTCAAGTCACTCTGTGATGTCCTTGGACGGGCGGACCTTGCCAACGACGTCTCACTGGCCACGAATGCCCAACGCGTCGCCGCGCGACCACGCCTGCTCGAGACGCTCGCCGCAACTCTGAGTAGCAAACGCAAAGTCGACCTGATGGCCGAACTGGATACGGCCGATTTGGCCTATGCGCCTATTTCCCGACCGGACGAATTGCTGGACGATGTGCATCTCAAAGCGAGCGGTGGCCTCGCGGCAATGACCACCGACGACGGCGGAACCACACAGGTCGTTCTGTTACCCATGATGTTAGGTGGCCGGCGGCTCGGGGTCCGCTCGCCCTTGCCCCGGGTCGGCGAACACAACGCCGAGGTCTTCGCCAGCCTGCCGTCTGACGCTTGAGCACTGCGGCAGTTATGGGGAATTTATCGATTGGAATACCGGGGAGCACGCACGGAGGCGATAATGCCGCCATGTCGCCCACTTCGATTGCGCTCACGCCCGGCAAGCGCGTGCTGTTCCTGACCAAGGACCCGGACCTGATTCGTCGCCAGCTTGCGGGTCTGCTCGATCTGAACATCGGCGACTTGGAAATTGGCGATCTGCTGGACGATGTCAATACCGACATGATGACGCCGGCCTGGACCTGTTTCGACCACGAACCGGCGCAGATTGCCCGCAACGCCTACGCGGGGCTGATCGTCGATGGCGAGCGCTTGTTCGCTGAAAATGCCTTGCGAGAGGGTAATTTCGAAGTAATCGTTTCCGGCTTTCGCAAAGGAACCGGGTCGTCACGCGAGACGGCGGTGCAGGCGGAAAAATGGAGCGGTATTCGCATCGCGATCGCGGCCTCGTTCGCGCCCATTCACGCACGCAACAATCTTTGCCAGGGCGTGCTGATGGCCGATCACACGGTGCTGCGCCGCCTGCAGGCAGGCGAATCCGTGCCGCTTGAGTGCTTCATGGCAGGGCGCGATGCGGTCGAGCGCGACATAGTTGCAGCGGGAGGGTTGTTCGCATATTCACGCCAGCTTGCGGCCGGGAAACGCAGGCCACCCGCATTGCCGCCACGCAATCCGCGTCCGCTGACACTTGCGGAGAAAATCCTCGAACGCCACTTGGCCGCGCCAGTCCCGGGCACGCAATTGCGCCCGGGTGATGCCGTGGTGGTTCGCGTCGACAGTGGCTATTCGCATGACTACACCTCGGCGCAGGTACATTATTTTCTTCGCGAGCAATTCGGCGATGAGTATGCCGTCGCCAACGCCGGGCGATTCGCGGCCTTCGAGGATCACCTCGTGTACGCGGACGACGTGCCGCAGATGCGGCCGTTTGCTAACAAAATTGAGCGGCTGCGTCGACTGCAACGCGAATTCCAGCAGCACACGGGTGTGCGCAACTACGCGGCTGACAATGGCGTGTCGCCGGGTATTTGTCATCAGGTCGCGCGCGAAACGCTGCTGGAGCCTGGCGATTTCGTGCAGGCTACGGACTCGCACACCTGCATGGGCGGCGCGAGCAACGCGCTCGCCTGGGGCGTTGGCGTAACGGAGTACGCGGCGCTGCTGCACAGCGGCGTTACGGCTATCACGGTGCCCGAGTCCATCCGCTTCGAGCTGCACGGGCACTTGGCGCCCAGCGTCACCGCCAAGGACGTGATGCTGCACATTCTGTCAACCTTCGGCCGGCGGCAGCAGACACTGAATCGCGTGATGGAGTTCGGCGGTCCGGGGCTCGCGCAGTTGCCGGTCGATGAGCGCGCGACCCTGGCGAACATGGCGACGGAGTGTGGGGCCCGCACCGGCATTTTTGAAGCGGACGATGCGTTGTTAGCATGGCTGGCCGGGCATCGACCCGGCGTCGATCGTGAAAAGTGGCGCCTGGCAGCGGTGGCGCCCGACGCGGGTGCGCACTACGATGGCGGCGTGCATCGCATCGATCTTGGCACGATCGAGCCGATGGTAGCCACGCCGGGGGATCCCGGCAACGGTGCGCGCGTCGCCGACATCGGCGACGTTCGCATCGACATCGCATACGGCGGGTCATGCACGGCCGGCAAGGAAGCAGACCTCGACCTGTACGCAAGGGTGGTCGCGCAGGCCGTGGCGGCCGGGCGCCGTGTAGCGCCCGGCGTCAGGTTTTTCATCCAGTATGGATCGCGCGCGGTGCAGGACTACGCGCAGCGTCGCGGCTACGTGGGCTTGTTCGAACGCGCGGGCGTACGGCTGATCCAGCCAGGCTGCGGCGCGTGCATTGGCTGTGGCCCCGGAACCTCCGAGCGCAGGGATGAGGTCACGGTTTCCGCGATCAATCGCAATTTCAAGGGACGCTCGGGACCAGGCTCGCTGTGGCTGGCATCGCCATTGACGGTGGCAGCCAGCGCCTTCGAGGGGCGCATCACGGCGTGGTCCGAGGACCTTTGGGGCGCGGGACGTGGCTGAACCGTTGGTTGTCTTGTTGCATTCGACGCGTTTTATTCCGCCGGATGTGCTGGAGTTTCTGACTGCGAGTGCACCGCCCGGATTTCGCTGGCAACCGCTGGATCAGAGTGCGTCCGCAGAAGAGCGACGCCAGGCGTTTGCGGTCGCTGACTACATTTTTGCCTATCCGGGTGATCCCTCGCGCGACGAGCTGGCTAACGCGCCGAATTTGAAATTGTTCCAATTGTTGAGCGCCGGCCATGACTGGCTGGACTTGCCGCTGTTTCGACAAATGGGTATTCCGGTCGCGAGCAATGACGGTTCGAACGCCACAAGCACCGCTGAACATGCCGTGCTCCTGATGCTCGCGCTGCTCAAGCAGCTTCCGCTGCATCACGCTACTACGATGAGCGGCGATTGGCTGGCGATGAGCAAGACCCTGCAGATGCGTGAGTTGCGGGGCAAGGTGGTGGGCCTGGTGGGATTCGGCCGCATTGCCCAGCAGGTTGCGCGGCGCGTTCGCGGGTTCGAGGCGACAGTGCGGTATACCAAGCCGACGCGCGCGGCGCCCGCCGAGGAGCACGCGTTCGAAGTGGAATACCAGCCATTCGATCAGTTACTCGCCGAGAGTGACATTGTTAGCCTGCACGCCCCGCTGAATGCCGCGACCCGCGGGGTCATCGATGTACGCGCGCTCACGCAGATGCGCGCGGGCAGTTGGCTCATCAACACGGCCCGCGGCGCACTGGTCGACGAGAACGCGATGGTTGCGGCGCTGCGCAGTGGGCATCTGGCTGGTGCGGGCCTTGATGCATTCGTGCACGAGCCACTCGAGCCGGATTCGCCGCTGTTGCGCTTGGCCAACGTTGTGCTAACGCCGCATATCGCGGGCGTGACTCGCGATGCCTGGACGCACCGCATGGCGCACGCCTGGGGCAATGTCCAGCGCATGGAGTCGGGCCTGTTGCCGTTGTCGCGTATCGTCTGATTGCCCGCGGATGAAACTCAGTTATGGACGTCAGCATGCGGGTTATTGGCCGCATCGCGTGCTCTGTGCAACGATCAGACTCGGGAATCGGGGGTCGCCTGCTGTGGTGGCGCAGCAACAAAGTATCTGAAGGGAGACTGACGCATGAGAAACTCGACAACTCTGTCCAACTTGGCCATCGCCTCGGCCGCTGCCGCGGCGATTTTGTTAGCAGACAACGCGGCTGCGCAAAGCACCGCCGAGCCGGGCATCGAAGAGATCATTGTGACGTCCCGGCGGGTGGCCGAAAGTTTGCAGTCGATTCCGGTGTCGGTGTCGGCGTTCAAGGCGGAAGACCTGGAGCGACTCGGCATCGACAACATCGCCGACACTGCAGCGTACACGCCCAATTTCCTGTCCAACGGCGGGCCCACGGGTCATAACGACGGCTTCTACTACGTCCGCGGCGTGGGGCAGGTTGACCTCAATCCGGCTACGGACCCGGGTGTTGGCACGTATATCGATGGCGTTTATCTCGGTCGGGTTGTCGGCTCATCGTTCGATGCACTGGACATCGCCCGCATCGAGGTATTGCGCGGGCCGCAGGGAACGTTGTTCGGGCGCAATACGATTGGTGGCGCCATCAACGTTGTTACGGCTGATCCGGGCGATGCCATGTCCGGCAACGTGCGCCTGACGGGTGGCAGCCGTAGTCTGTTTGGCGCCCAGGCCAAAGTCTCGGGCCCACTGAGCGACACGGTTGGATTCGCACTGTCGGCGCTCTACCGGAAACAGGACGGCTGGGGCAAAAGCATTGTCACCGGCAAGACCTTTGACGATGAAGACAATACCGCCGGTCGCGTCAAGCTGGTTTTCAAGCCTAACGACGCGCTGACCGCCAGCCTTGCGGCGGACGTCTCGCGCGTGCGTGGCACCGGGCAGCATCAGATCCTTGTCGGCTTCAATGGTATGGCATCATCTCCGTTAGGAGTCGTGCTGGCGCCGCAAATTGGTGCCGATGTCAACAGCGGCGATATTTACGTCAACCGCTCGTCAATCACCAACCCGCGTAGCGATCTGGATGCCAACGGCGCGAGCCTGACGATCGATTGGAAGCCAGGCGCCTTCGGCTTCAAATCGATCACGTCCTACCGTGACCTGGAACAGATCGCCAACGGCGATTTTGATGGCAGCCGCATCAATTTCTACCAGAGCGAATTCACCACGCGGCAGCACCAGGCCAGCCAGGAATTGCAACTGACCCGGGAAGGCGAACGCTGGACCGGTTTGTTAGGCGCGTATTACTTCAAGGAAGGGGCCTTTCACAACAATTTCATTACCCTCGGCGGCAACAACGGCTGTGCGCTTTTCCCGCTGCCATTCCCGTTCGGCGGGCCGCCGCCGACCTTGTGCGGCGCCAATCCGTATGCGACTGCGCTGGTCAATCGCTCCATTGGCAACAACCAACAGGTCAAAGTCGATGTCGAAGCGAAAGCGCTGTTTGCGCATGGCACGTTCAAGTTCAACGATCAATGGTCGGCCTCGCTCGGATTACGCTACACGGATGAGAAGAAGACGCAGGCCTACGATTTTTTCATTGACAATACGGCTAACGTCTTCAATTTCGGCTGCGTGCCACCGGGCGTGCCCGGATTTCCGCCGACAGGATTGTGTTTCCCATTGCTGCCGCCGGCGATCGTGCCGACTTTGTCGCCGCGCAATCCTAACGTCGGCGTGCCGACGACTTACAGCAACAGCTGGAGCGAGGTCACGCCGAAACTCGGTGTCGAGTTCAAACCCGCCGAGCAACAGCTGTACTACATTTCCTATTCGGAAGGCTTCAAGAGTGGCGGCTTCAATGGCCGCCCCACGCCTGGCCCGACCGGTCAATTCGCCTCGGTCCAGCCCTATGATCCCGAACGCCTGAAAACTGTCGAGTTGGGTGCCAAAACGCAATTTGCCAACAACCGCGTCCGATTCAATGTGTCGGTGTTTGCTTCCCGCTACGATGACATCCAACTCCTGGTGTTAGGTCCGTCGGGGTTTTTTGAGAACCGTAACGCGGGCCGCGCTGACATCAAGGGCGTCGAGATCGAACTGCTCGCCAAGCCGGTGCCGCAGTTCCAACTCAATCTCAGTCTTGGCTTCATGGATCATGAATACAAGGAGCTGTCGGCTGACGCAATCCGCTCTGGTTTCACGCTCAGCAACAAGCTGCCGATGACGCCTCGAACTAACGGTTCGCTCGGCGCCGAGTACACCTGGTCGCTCGATGGGCGTGGCGCGGTGACATTGCGCGGCGACTACAGCTATCGCTCACAGGTGTTTTTTGGCGCACCTAACGGGCCGCTTGAGCAGGAAAGCAGTCTCGGCCTGCTGAATCTTCGTCTCGGCTATGAATTCGCGAATCAGCGCATGAAACTGGTGGCGTTTGGCAGAAACGTCACCGATGAGGAATACTTCAGCAACGGTCAGGACGTGCGTGGGCCACTTGGCGTCGCCTTTGTCGGCGTGGGTGCGCCGCGCGAGTGGGGCGTCGAATTCAGCTACCGGTTTGGGCAGTAGTCGCGGGTGACAACGCGGCGCGCGCAACCTGCCGATGAGCGCGTCGATGCGGTCGTTATCGGAGCAGGCGCGGCGGGCGGTGTGTATGCCGCCCGTCTGGCGCGCGCCGGCAAGCGCGTCGTGGTACTGGAGGCCGGTCCGCGCTGGCAGCTCGATGATCTTGTTAGCTCGCAGCTCTTTGCCCGCCGGCTGAAGTGGCGCGGTGCACCTGTGTTAGGTGGTGGGCCGGATCCGATCGCCCACAACATGATCATGGGTTCGGGCGTCGGCGGCGCCGCGCTGCATCATTACGGCACCTGGCCGCGCATGCCCGCTGATGCCTTCCGGATGAAGAGCCTGTACGGCCGCGGCCTGGACTGGCCGTTCGACTATGACGCGCTGCGGCCCTGGTACGACAGGGTCCAGCGCGAGGTCGGGATATCCGGCGATGCCCGGGCCGAGGTCTTCAGACCACCCGGCGCCAACTACCCCATGCCGCCTTTGCGCAGCTTTACACATGGGAATCTCCTCGCCGAGGGGTTTCGCAAGCTGAACCTACCGGTCGCGCCCTTGCCGCTGATCATCAATAGCGTGCCCTACCGGGGCCGCGCGCCATGCCTCTATGACGGTTGGTGCGATGCCGGCTGTCCGACCGGTGCGCTTGGCAATCCGCTGTTCAATTATTTGCGTGACAGCGAACGTGACGGCGCAACCATTCAACCTGACAGCGAAGTTACGCGGCTGCTCACCGACGACCGCGGCCGGGTTGACGCTGTGGAGTACGTGGCCGGGGGAGAGCGCCGTGTGCTAACAACGCGGGTTGCGATACTGACGGCGTCCTTCGTGCAGAATCCGCGCATCCTCCTGAATTCGGCATCCAGCCGGTATCCCAAGGGGCTCGCGAATGCCAGCGGCCTGGTCGGGGCCTATCTCACGGCGGAGGCGATGGCCTTTGTGTACGGGCTTTTCAAACAAGAAACCGAACCCTACATGGGCGTCAGTGCCGGACAATTCACGCATCGGCCGACCGGTGTGCGCGATCCTCGGCACCCGCGCGCATTCGGCGGATACCAGTGGCAGATTGCGCCAGCGGTCAAACCTAACGACATCTTCGGTATTGCTGTCACGCGCCCTGACTTGTTCGGCGCGCGACTGCACGACTTCCTGCGCCAGGCCGCGAAACACCTGGCTTACATGGTAGGTTTCGCGGGTGGCGAACCAGTGCGCTCCAATCAAGTGACTTTGGCGAGGGAGTCGGATCGCTCAGGTATGCCGCTGGCGCAGCTGCAGCATGCGTCGGATGCCAGTGCCACAGAGACTTGGCGCTACCTGCTCGAGCAGGGTCAGGCCGTGATGCAGGCAGCCGGTTCCGACTCGATGTGGACGGGGCCGCGCGCATCCGGGCACGTCATTGGCGGCACCATCATGGGCGCCGATCCGGCCGCGTCAGTGACCAACGAGTTCGGCCGAACCCACGACATCAGCAATCTGTTTGTCGGTGGCGCCGGGCTCTTTCCAACCGGTGGCGGGGTGAGTCCAACGTTCACGATTCACGCAGTGGCATTGCGCTCAGTAGAGCACCTGCTGCGGCATTGGTCGGATTACGCGCGACCGGATTTGCGATGAGACAGTCTTTGCAGCTTGGGTGCTGCGTCGTCACGCGTGTCGAGGAGCGGCTCGGGCCGGCGGTGCCGCCTAACATCCTGCTGCCAGACCTGACACCCGAGTTGTTGGCGGAGCATCGGGATTGCCTCACATCGCAGCAGCTGGACCCGCAGTCGGGACTGTTCGTGATCAGTATCCATAGCTGGCTCCTGCGTACGCCGACGCACGCGATATTGATCGATGCCTGCGCGGGCAACGACAAAGAGCGGCTGCGGCCGGAGTCGGCAGAATTCCATCGCCAGCGCCTGCCATGGATCGAGCGACTTGCGGCGGCTGGTGCGCGTCCACAGGACATTGATTACGTGCTTTGCACGCACTTGCATGTCGATCACGTCGGCTGGAATACGCAGCTCGCCGATGGTCGGTGGGTGCCAACCTTTCCTAACGCGCGGTACCTCTTCGCGCGGCGCGATTTCGATTTCTGGCAGGAGCGTGCTCGCGGCAGCGACGCCGCGCATGCCAATGACGGTGTGTTCGAAGACAGCGTGCTGCCAATCGTCGAGGCAGGGCAGGCGGACCTAATCGAGCCGAATCACGCGCCGCTGCCCGAGTTGCGCATCGTCGCGGCACCCGGTCATACGCCCGGACATGTCATTGTGCAGCTCGCGAGCGCGGGGCGGCGCGCGGTGTTTTCCGGTGACGTGATGCATCACGTGCTGCAAGTGCGTTTGCCCCAGCTCAACAGTGTTTTCTGCGAGGACGGTGCGGCGGCGCGGCACACGCGTGCGAAGCTGCTGGATGCCTGTTGCGAGGAGGATGTGCTGGTGTTGCCGGCCCATTTCGGCGCGCCGCATGTCGGCAGGGTTGTCAGGCGTGATTCAGGCCATGACTTCCGGTTTATCGATGAGTGACACCGCTGCCGTGCACACCGTACACATCGCCGGTGCGCCGCCACTTGTCGCGGACTACTGCGGACAGGGCGAGCCGGTGATATTTCTGCACGGCATCGGCGGCAATCGCGGCAACTGGCGCGCGCAGCTCGCGACGTTGTCAGATCGGCTGCTGACAGTCGCGTATGACACCCGCGGTTATGGCGACAGCGACGATTACGACGGTCCGCTCGCGATGCGCGATCTGCGCAGCGATCTACTGCGCGTGCTGGATCACTTCGCTGCTCGCCAGGCGCATCTGGTCGGATTGTCAATGGGCGGGATGGTTGCGCTTGATTTCGTCGCCCACTACCCCGATCGCGTGCGCTCGCTGGTGCTGGCCGATACGAGTCTCGGCCCGGCTCAGGATTTTTCCGCGGTCGAGATTGAGGATTTTCTGCGACTGCGGCGCGCGCCGCTCGAAGCCGGGCAGTCCCCGGTCGACATCGCGGCGAGTGTCGCCGCGTCGCTGGTCGCGCCTGACTGCGAGCTGGCCGTGCGTCTCGAGCTCGAGGCGAGCATCGCCCGGTTGCATCGCGACTCCTATCTCAAGACCCTGGACATGATTACGCGCCATCGTGACCTGACAGCCGCCGCGGTCGCCGGCCGGCCGACACTGGTGATCGTCGGCAGCGAGGATCGCCTAACGCCACCTGCGCGGGTACGTGATTTCGCCGCGACGATTCCCGGCGCCCGTTTCGTCGAAATTCGCGGCGCAGGACACCTCTCTAACCTTGAGCGGCCGGCCGAGTTCAATCGCGCCTTACGGCACTTTTACACCGACATGGGTTGACAGGAGATCGCATGCTCGCCAATCGCATCGAATATAAATGGATCGCGGCGTTCGCCAACACCTTTACGCTGTCCAAGGTCCGGCCCGGCGATACAGTCGCGATCGTCTCGGAAACCCAGAGCCGCGCGCTCAACGTGCAGCTTGCCGAGCTTGCGCTGTTGCAGCTTGGTGCGAAAGCCTTTCATGTGGTGTTGCCGACGCCGCCGCAAACAGCCGCGGTGCCGATCCGCTCGACCGGCGCCTCGGTCGCGCTGCAGGGCCTGGAACCGGTTGTCAAGGCACTCGCGGCGTCTAACATGGTGATCGACTGCACGGTCGAGGGCATGATGCACGCGCCGGAGACGGCGACGATTCTCAAAGCCGGCAGCCGCATTCTCTATGTCAGCAACGAGCACCCGGAGCTGCTCGAACGTTGTCAGCCCGATGCGATGCTGCGCGACAAAGTGCAGGCCGGTATCCGGCTGCTGTCGGCCGCGAAGGAAATGCGGGTGCGATCGGAGGCCGGCACTGACCTGACGATACGCGTCGCTGGCGCGCCCTGTGGTGGCGGTTGGGGCGCCTGCGACACACCGGGCACGCTTGATCACTGGCCCGGCGGCCTGGTCGCGTGCTTCCCGTCGCCCGGCGCTGTCAACGGCACGCTGGTCATGGATGCGGGCGACATCAACCTGACATTCAAGCGCTATCTCGAAACGCCCATACGGTTGCGCATCGAGAAAGATTTCATCGTCGCGATCGAAGGCGAAGGTGTCGATGCTGAATTGATGCGAAGCTATTTCGCAGTCTGGGGCGATCGCGAAGCCTATGCAACGTCGCACGTCGGTTGGGGCATGAATCCGCGTGCGCGCTGGGACAGCCTCATCATGTACGACCGTGGCGACATCAACGGCACCGAGCAACGCGCGTTCGGTGGGAACTTTCTCTATTCGACAGGCGCTAACGAAGTCGCAGGCCGCCATACGCTCGGGCATTTCGATCTGCCGATTCGACGGTGTTCGCTGCACCTCGATGGCCGCTGCATCGTCGACCGGGGAGTCCTGCAAGCCGATCTGGCATGACAGCAAAAACACAGCTAGCCGAGATCGTCGGCGCGGGATTCGCCGGCCTCGCGGCGGCGGTTGCGTTACTGCAGCGTGGTTGGACGGTGCGCGTGCACGAGCGCACGCCGCTGCTGCGCGCCGAAGGATTCGGCATCGCGTTGCACGACAACGGCCTGCGTGTGCTCGCGGCGCTCGGCGTGCGCGACCGCGTGCTGGAACATGGCCTGCGGATCACGCGCCTTGTTAGCCTGGACAGCGCTGGTCGGGTGGTCGCGGACCGGCCGGTCCCTGGCAGCAGCTATCGATTGTCACGCCATGCGATCGTCGCCGCGCTCGCGGCGCGCGTCGTCGAGCTGGGCGGCTGTATCGACGCCGGCGATGCCATCACAATCGTGGAACCTGATGGAACCTGGGCGTCAGCCGTTGGGGCGGCGGGCCGTGCGGATCTCATCGTCGTGGCCGATGGCATCCAGTCGGCACTGGCGACACGGCTCGGTCTGGTTCGCCGCCGCCGCATCCTTGGCGATGGTGCGATGCGTTTTGTGACCGCAAGGCTGGCTGAGGAAATTCCAGCCGGCGCGGACGATGCCTCGGTCGTCGTTGAGCAGTGGTCTGGTAGTCGGCGGCTGATCTACAGTCCCTGCGCGCGTCAGGAAGCCTACGTGGCGCTGAGCTGTCATGCCGCCGACGCGTTCGGCCAGGCGATTCCGCTGCATGCAGATTCCTGGCGTGACGCGTTTCCGACTCAGGCGGGGCTCATCGCGCAACTGGCGCGCGCTGACAGCGGCAATGTCTTTTGGCAGCGCTTCCAGCGGGTCGAGCTGCATCGCTGGTCGCGCGGTCGGATCGTCGTGTTAGGCGACGCCGCGCATGCGATGCCGCCGAATCTCGGGCAGGGCGCCGGCTGTGCGCTGATGAACGCGCTGAGTCTGGCCGTCGGGCTGGAAGGCATCGTCGATCTCGAACGCGAACTGCCGATCCGGCTGGTGCAGTGGGAGGCGCGCGAACGTCCGCTGACCGAGCACGTGCAACGCTGGTCGACGCTATACGGCCGCACGAGCGCCTGGCCGGAACGGGCGCGCTCGGCGTTCTTCGCGCTCGGCGCTCGCTCGCGCTGGGTGCGCGCTCAGCTCGAACGCTGCCAGCGCCACGTGCCAACAGGCACATCCGCCAGCTAACGAACGTAATCGCGCCAGTTTTGCCGCAGGTGCGCGGCGCTGCGGGCTGCCAGCGCATACAGGGTGAAAGTCGGGCTGGCCGCGCCGATGCTTGGAAACAGTCCGCCACCGGCGACCAGCACGTTATCGATTTCATGCAGACGGCCAAACGAGTCGGTGACCGAATCCGCCGCCGAACGGCCCATAATCGTGCCGCCGAGCGCATGCGTCGTCGCCATGACGCCGTTCCAGGCTTCGCGCGCACCGGCCGCGCGCACGATCTCGAGGCCTTCCCGGGCCACATGATCGCGGAGCGCAAGCGCCTCTGGCGACAACGAATGCACAATGCGTGCGACGCGCAGACCGTGTCGGTCTCGCGCTGCGTCGAGCTCGATACGGTTGTCGGCGACGGCGAAGGTCTCGCAGACCGCGCTCATCATTGCAATGTGCCGCGCGGCGCGACGCAGGAATTCAACAAGGTGCGCGCCGAAGAGATCGGGTCGCGTGTTAGCTATGCCAAGCAGATCATTAGGTTTGATGGCCTGACCGATACCCCACTGGTAGCTGCCGAACGGCTTGCCGGCGCGATCCTTGACGTAGCCATCCTGGCACATCAACGACCCGGCATTGACACCGCGGTGCGGCTCGGTCGGTTCGTCGAAGAGTCCGAAGCTCGTGACAATAGCGTGGCATTGAAAAAAGCGGCCAACCAAGCCGGCATTGTTGCCGAGTCCCTGTTCGTGGCCATCGTGGGCCGATTCCAGCAGCAGCCGCGCGTTCTGAATCGCGCCGCCCGCGAGGATTACGAGCCGCGCCTGCAGGAATCCCGGCCGACGCTGCGCGTCGAAGTACTCGACGCCCGCCGCGCGTCGCGGGTCGGCCATGCGGATGCGCGCGACGGCGGTGTTTGCGACGATGCGCGCGGCGTGCGCCTGCGCGACTGGCAGGTGCAAGATTAACGGGTTGGCAAGCGCGCCAATCGGGCAGCCTGCATCGCACCAGCCATCGTCGATGCAGGCAGCGCGGCCGCGATAGGCAACGGAGTTGATCGCCAGCGGTGCAGGCCCGACTCGCATCCCCAGCTTGCGAAAACCGTTGGCCAGAAACTCGCCGTGGCGATAAGTCTTGAGTGGCGGCATGGGATATGGCGCGCCAGGTGGCCGCCAAGGTTCAAGGCTGGCATCGCCGCTGACACCCATTTCAGCCTGGATCTCGTCGTACCAGGGGCGCAGGGTGTCATAGTCCACGGGCCAGTCCAAACCACGGCTGAATTGCGAGCGCAGGCGAAAATCTTCCGGATGCATGCGCGGCCAACCCGCATAGTGATGCAGCGCCGAGCCGCCAAGACCCCAGCCGACGCCAAAACCATTGCCAAACGGATGCGCGCCCGCACCTAACACCGGGGCGCCACCCCACTTGAGGCGGCGCGCCCAGATTTGTGAACTCGTAAGGTCGCCCAGTGACCAGGCGGGTCCGGCCTCGAGTACCACGACGCGTCGTCCAGCGCTGGCCAGTCGCGCCGCAAATAGCAGCCCCGCGGCGCCGCCGCCCACGATGGCCACATCGGTTGCGCGCGGCAGGCGGTTGGCTGCAGTTTTCATAGCGTGTGTTGTGCCACAACTTGAGGCGCATACGCCATACCCTGCAATCCATCGCCCATAACCGGCTGGCCTTGGCTGTGCAGCGGTTGGATGGTTATCCTTAGGTCCATGAGCATGGCACGCCGGAGTTTTTTGAACCACGCAACGGCGGGCGCCCTTTGGTTTCAGGTGGCCGGCGTTGCCCAGTGCGTCACTCCGCGCGCAGCGCGGGCCGCCTCGGCCGCTATGCGGGTACTCAGTGCGGCGGAAGTGCTGGCGCTCGAGGCTCTGGGCGAAACACTGCTGCCCGGTGCGCGCGAGGCCGGCATCGCCCATTTTGTCGACAGCCAGTTGGCCGCCGACCCTGCCGAGTCCTTGTTGATGATCCGCTACCTTGACGTGCCGCCCCCATTCGTTGATTTCTATCGACCGGTTCTTGCGGCCTTGGATGCAGCAGCGCGCGCAGCGCATGGGCTGGCGTTCCACGAACTCGGCAGCGGTGCTGCCGAGGCGATGGTGGCGCAGATGAGCAGAGAAAATCCTCCGGGTTGGCAGGGTCCGCCCGCGGCGTTTGCGTACTTTGTGCTGCGCAATGATGCAGTCGATGTAGTTTATGGAACGATGGAAGGGTTTGAAAAGCTGGGAATCCCTTACATGCCGCATATCGTTCCACCTAACAAGTGGTGATCAGAAAACTATTTCAGGAGACGTTCGCTCATGATCACGGCAATCTCGAAGTTCAAACTGCCCGTGGGCCTCGATCGCGCGGCGTTGATCGAAGACATCAAGCATTCGATTCCGATGTACCAGGGGCGGGCTGGCCTGCGCCGCAAGTACATCTGCATCAATCAACAGGAAGGTTGGGGCTGCGGCATTTACCTGTGGGAGACCCGCGCACAGGCCGAGGCATTTTTTGCTGTCGCGCGCGAGATGATCCGCAAGCAGACGGGCTCCGAGCCCGAAATATCGCTGCTGGATACTCCGGTCATCGTCGACAATGTCACCGGCGAGGTCACGGTCGCGGCCTGACATGGACCAGAGCGTGCCGCGCGAAGGAGATGGGGGCCTGTTCACGCAGTCCTGGTTTCCGGTGTGTTATTCGCACGAACTTGCGCCGGACACGCATGTTGGTCGGGACTTTCTCGACGGCCGAGTCATTGTCGCGCGCAGCGCCAGCGGACGAGCGCAGGTCCTGAGCGCTTACTGCGCGCATTTGGGCGCGGACTTGACGCATGCATCCTGGTGCGAAGGGCGCCTGCGCTGCCCTTTCCATCGGTGGGAGTACGATCTTGACGGTCGCTGCGTCGCGACCGGCATTGGCGATCCCGCGCCGCCGCGCGCCCGGTTATTTGCATTTCCAACCTGTGAAAAATACGGCGTTATTCTCGCATTCAATGGCGATTCGGCCAGCTGGTCGGTGCCGGACCTGGCGATCGCCGCCGACGAGGCTGCGCTCTTTCCCGCGCCGTCGCGGCGCATCCACTGCGATCCCTGGACCATGCTGGCGAACACGCCAGACTGGCAGCATTTCCTGCTGTTGCATGATTTCGAATTCGACGTCGAGCATGCGCGCGCCACGCGCACCTGGCACGCGAACGGCATGCATTACACCATGCGCACGCGCGTCGATGGCCGTGAGTTCGAATTCACGCCTAACATCCTCGGCAGCAGTGTGTTCTATGTCGATGGACGGATGGGCGAGCGACGTTTCGGTCTGATGGCGCCTTTCGGTCTGCCACGTCCGGGGGAGTGCGATATTTATACCGTGGTTGTGCTCGATCGCCGCGATCCGGATCCGCAAGGGATGCTGCAGATTCTTGGCGCGCGATTCGGCGCGATGGTGGAGGAAGACTACCCGCTGATCGACAGCGCGCGATTCCGGCCGCGCAATTTGACGCGTGCTGATGCGGAACTCGCGCGCTTTCTGCAGATGGTGCGGGACTACCCGCGTGCCCACCCCGCGGCCGACTACTTGCGATAAATGCCGATGACCGAAC